>NZ_JBYSYL010000010.1:0-282095 GCF_058783235.1 Achromobacter sp. FW305-C-28
ACGTTTCTTCTTCATCGGCATATCCATGATCTTTAGTCCTCATGATATGCCCCGCCCACAAAATCCCGGATAGGCCCGCAATCGTAGCCCCGCCCACCCCACACCGACACCGCCAAGCGCGACTTAAGAACCCAATACTCAAGCCCTAATTAAGGCAACCGGTACTTCTCTTCCCGGTAAACCCAACTCCCCCACAATCCATGCGCCAAAGCTTCTTTCACAAGCGCATCGTCTGCCGGCTCAACAGGTTCGTAGATTTCATCACGCCCCACCGGCGCCGCCTCATACCGATATTCTTTTGGTGCCTTCGAAGGTTCCAGAACCAACAGCTTGTCGCCACGCAAATATCCGAAGTTATCCGCGTACTGCATCAGCGCACGATTCGGATCTCGTTGCGTCAGATCTGCGCCCAGCATCGGATTCACGTTGTCCAGGCCGATCAATGACAGCAGCGTCGGCGCCATGTCGATCTGGCTCACGATGCGGTCGTCCTGGCGGGGGGTGATGCCGGCGCCCAGGATCAGCGCGGGGATCTGGAAGTGGCGCACCGGGACCGGGATCGAACCGTAGACACGGGAATCGTGGTCGGCGATCACCAGGAATACCGTGTTGTTCCAGTACGGGGCCTGGCGGGCCTTGTCGAAGAATTGGCCCAGCGCCCAGTCTGCGTAGCGCACCGTGTTGTCCACGCTGGCCGGGTCGCCCACCGGCTGGATGCGGCCAGTGGGGTATTCCCAAGGCGAGTGGTTGCTGACCGAGAACGCCAGCGTGAAGACGGGCTTGTCGCCGTCTTCGCGCAGCAGGCGGTCGACCTGGTTGAACATGTCTTCGTCGGAAGCGCCCCACGAGCCTTCGAACACCGGGTTCACGAACTTCGGGCGGTCAATGACTTCGTTGAAGCCGTTGCCCAGGAAGAATGCTCGCATATTGTCGAAATGCGATTCGCCACCGTAGACAAAACGTGAGTGATAGCCGTGCTTGCCCAGCACTTGCGCCAGCGTGAAGAAGCCGGTCTGCGAGCGTGGCAGTTTGACCACGGCGTCGGCCACACTGGGCAAAAAGCCGGCCGTCACGGCTTCGATGCCGCGTACCGAGCGGGTGCCGGTGGCGTAGGCGCGGTGGAACATCCAGCCGTCCTTGGCCAGGCGATCGATGTTGGGCGTCAGGTCCTTGCCGCCCAGGCTGCCGACGTATTGGGCGCCCAGGCTTTCCTGCAGGATGATCACCACGTTCAGCGGCTTGTCGCGGCGCACGGTGGCTTTCTGTTCGTGCAGGCTGGGGTAGCGCGGGTCCAGCGGCGGGCCGGACAGGCCGGCTTTTTCGCGCACGATGGCGTTCATTTCGTCCACCGGCATCTTCGGGTACATCGCGGCCGACGAGCGCTCGTCGCGCATGCGGTAGGCGGCGTCGAACACGCTGTACAGCGAGTTCAGGGCCAGCGAATTGACCATCGCGTCGGAACTGAACGCCACCTTGGCCGGGTTGATGGGGCGGTGTTCCAGCGTGCCGCGTGCGCCCAGCACCACCAGGGCCAGGATGACCAGCGTCGCCACCGGGCGCTTCCACCATGCCATGAACGGGTCGCGTACGCGTGTCGGGAACAGCTTGACCGCCAGCCAGGCCGCCAGGATCAGCACGATGGCGGCGGCGAGCAGCACACCCTTGTAGCCCTGCCACAGCATCGAACCGACTTCCTTCGGGTTGAGCAGGTAGATGAAGTACAGGCGGTTGGGCCGGGTGTCGTATTCGGCGATGAATTGCGGCGTGGAGACTTCCAGCAGCACGTACAGCATCCACCAGATGCGGAACCACCAGGCAGTCACACGGGCGCCCCAGGCGCGGTGGCCGAACCACGGCGAGAACACCGCGGGCAGCGCGATCACCATGGACAACAGGCAGACGTCGATGCGCAGGCCGCCGAACAACACGGGCCACAGGCCGCCAGCGGCCTCGACGCGGTCCCACATCCACAGCGCCAGGCCCAGCCGGCTGAGGGTCAGCAGGACCAGGACGGACAGGATGAACCGAAGTGTCAGGCGGCGCATGCGGCGGCCCTCCCCTGGCGGCTGCCAAGCCCTTGCGTTGATGCGTCGCTACGATGACCGAGCCAAACCATGCCTTGCCGTCCGGTGAATGAAAACGGCCAAGATTAACGCGGTTTGACGGAGACGACGGCGGTGAACGGCGGTTGAATTTTTACCGAGCCAGGGTAACCGTTGTATGACGTCATATTTCGTCTAATGCTGGCCCTGGGGAAGGCAGCCCGTCGTCGTTACTGCACCTTGCGCAAGCGCTCGCGGCTGTTGCTCAGGTGAGTGCGCATCGCGGCGCGGGCGGCTTCGGCGTCCTGGCGGACGATGGCGCTGTAGATGTCTTCGTGTTCCAGGTTGACGCGGGCCAGGTAGGCGGGGCGGTCTTCGTGGGCGAATTTGGCCGAGTTGATGCGGGTGCGGGGAATGATGGCCGAGCCCAGGTGCGACATCAGGTCGGCGAAATAGCGGTTGTCGGTGGCTTGGGACACCAGCAGGTGGAACTGGAAGTCGGGGGTGATGGTGTCGCCGCCGCTGTCCAGCGCGCTCTTGAAGGCATCCAGCGCGCGGCGCATGTCGGCCAGTTGGGCGTCGCTGCGGCGTATCGCGGCAAGACCCGCGGCTTCGCTTTCGAGGCAGATGCGCAGTTCCAGCAGCACCAGTACATCGCGCACGGTGGCGATGTCGGCCGGGTCCACGCGGAAATCGCCGCCGCCGCTCGGTTCCAGGGCGTAGGTGCCGACGCCATGGTGGGTTTCGACCAGGCCCGAGGCCTGCAACCGCGACAGGGCTTCACGCACGACGGTGCGGCTGACGCCGAACAGCCGCATGATCTCCGATTCCGTGGGCAGCTTGTCGCCCGGGCGGATCTCGCCGCCGCGGATGCGTTCGGAAATGCTTTCGACCAGGCCCTGGGCCAGGTTTCGGGGACGACGCTGCGGCAAGACGGGAGTATCGACAGGAGCGTTCATCAGGGATTATCCGAAAGCGGTTGCGTGGAGCTTGACTGCAAAAATTCGTGCTTATTATACTTTGGACAGGTTGTACGATAACGTACCAGATACGTCCTCTCCACTGCGCCATCCACCGAGTGTTGCGCCATGAGCCAAGTTGTCGACCGCATGCCCGCTGTCCCGCGTTGCCATCGCCTGCTATTGACCGGCGCGGCCGGCAACCTGGGCAAGGTACTGCGGCCACGCTTGAAAGCCTATGCCGACGTGCTGCGGGTATCCGACGTGGCGGCGCTGGCACCTGCCGGCCCTGGCGAGGAAGTCATCCCCTGCGACCTGGCCGATGCCGCCGCCGTTTCCGAACTGGTGCGCGGCGTCGACGCCATTGTGCACCTGGGCGGCGTTTCCGTGGAACGTTCTTTCGAAGAAATCCTGCCGGCCAACATCCAGGGCGTGTACCACGTCTACGAAGCCGCCCGCGTCCATGGCGTGCAGCGCGTGGTGTTTGCCAGCTCCAACCACGTCATCGGCTTCTACGAACAGGGCGCGCAGCTGGATGCCGACGTGCCGCTGCGCCCCGACGGCTACTACGGCCTGAGCAAAGCCTACGGCGAAAACCTGTCGCGCTTCTACTACGACCGCTACGGCATCGAGACCGTCTGCCTGCGTATCGGCTCGTCGTTTCCCGAGCCGAAGGATCGCCGCATGATGGTCACCTGGCTCAGCTACGACGACCTGACCGACCTGGTGGTGCGATCCCTCTTCACGCCGGCCGTCGGCCACCTGATCGCCTACGGCGCCTCGGCCAACCGCGACAGCTGGTGGGACAACGCCCGCGCCGCCGCGCTGGGTTTCGCGCCCAAGGATTCGTCCGAATCCTTCCGCGCCCAGGTCGAAGCCCAACCGCCCTTGCCCGCCGACGACCCCGCCGCCCGCTACCAGGGCGGCGCATTCGTCAAGGCCGGCCCCTTCCCCTTTCCGCCCCGCTGATTCCCGCCCGCGCCATGGCGACCTCCGCTGAACGCATCGGCACCCAGCTCTGCGGCGTGGGCGAAAGCCCGGTCTGGCGCGCCGCCGACCAATCCTTCTATTGGACCGACATCCCTGGCCGCGCGCTCTGGCGCTGGACGCCGGGCAGCGGCGCCATCGACCACTGGGCCCTGCCGCAGATGGCCGGCTGCATCGCGCCGCGCGGCAAGGGCTGGCTGCTGGCCATGGAAGACGGCCTGTATACCTGCGGCCCGCTGGCCGCTGGGCAGCCCTGCCTGCCGCAGCCGCTGGCCCGCGTGCGCCATGGATCGCCAGGCATGCGCTTCAACGACGGGCGCTGCGACCGCCAGGGCCGCTTCTGGGCCGGCACCATGGTCATGGACATGCGCCTGGCCAGCCACGCCGGCCGCCTGTATCGGCATGACGGCGGCGACGTGCTGCAAGCCGTCGTCGATGACCTGATCGTGCCCAACGGCCTGGCCTTCAGCCCCGACGGCCGCACGCTGTACCTGTCCGATTCGCATCCCGCGCGGCAGGTGATCTGGGCCTACGACTACGACACCGACACCGGCGTGCCGAGCAACCGCCGCGTGTTCATCCCGAAGCTGCCCGCGGGCCGGCCCGACGGCGCGGCGGTGGACGCCGACGGCGGCTACTGGATCTGCGGCAACGAAGCGGGCCGCATCTACCGCTACACGCCGGACGGCCGGCTGGACCGCAGCGTCGACGTGCCCGCCCCGCGGGTCGCGATGTGCGCCTTCGGCGGGCCGGACCTGGACGTCCTGTTCGTCACATCCATCCGCCCCGCGGACGCCGCCCCCGGCTCGGCCGCGGGCGCCGTGTTTGCTCTGCGCCCCGGCGCGCGGGGTCTGGAGGAAACCGCAAGCACCGGCTAGCACCCGACCGCGGCGCAGGCCTTGCGCCCATGCACGTGTAGTAGGCAGGTCCGACATCTCAAAGAGCTTCGGGGTCCCACGGGCCCTCAACGAAACGCCGTACTCCCTACCGGAGGTAGACATGCTTGCCCCGACCCTGACCCGCGCCATTCTGGCAGCGGCTGCCTTGCTGACGCTGATTCCCGCCACCCATGCCGCCGAGCTGCGCTCTGCGGACATCCACCCCGACGATTACCCCACCGTGCAGGCCGTGCGCCAATTCGGCGAACTGGTCAGGCAACGCACTAATGGCCGCATCACCGTCAAGGTGTACGCAGGCGGCGCATTGGGCAACGAAGACGATTCGATCGAACAAGTGAAGATGGGCGCGCTGGCCATGGCGCGTGTGTCCAGCGCCGCCATGCACAACATCTGCCAGACCACGCGGGTGCCGTCGCTGCCGTTCCTGTTCCGCTCCAAGGACCACCTGCACAAGGTGCTGGACAGCGACATTGGCGAGCAGATCCTGCGGTCGTGCGAATCGGCCGGCTTCGTGGGCCTGGCGTGGTACGACAGCGGCTCGCGCTCGATGTACACGCGCAACAAGCCGATCAAGACGCTGGCCGACGCCAAGGGCTTGAAGATCCGGGTGCAGCAGTCGGACCTGTCGGTCGCCATGGTCGAAGCCATGGGCGGCAACGCCACGCCGATGCCGATGGGCGAGGTCTATACCTCGCTCAAGACCGGGCTGGTGGACGCGGCCGAAAACAACTACCCCAGCTATGAAAGCGCGCACCACTACGAGGTGGCCAAGTACTACGCGATGACCGACCACACCATGACGCCCGAGATGCTGATCTTCTCGAAGCGGCAATGGGACAAGCTGTCGGCCGACGACCAGAAGATCCTGCGCGAGGCCGCGCGCGAATCGGTGCCCTACATGCGCAAGCTGTGGGACGAGCGCGAACAGAAATCCCGCGCCGTGGTCGAGAAGGCCGGCTCGCAGATCGTCGAGGTCGACAAGGCCTCGTTCCAGGCGGCGATGAAGCCGGTCTATGACCGCTACGTCACCACCCCCGACATGAAAGACCTGGTCGCCAAGATCCAGGCCGTCCAGTAAGGGAACATCATGTTGGCTACCTCCACGAATGACCCGGATGTCGCGGCGGGGGGCCGGGCGCATGCCCTGGCTGCCCCGCTGGACGCCTACACCCGCGCCTGCGCCCGGCTGGCGCGCCTGTGCATGTGGACCAGCGTGTTCGGGCTGGTCTGCCTGATCATCGCCGTGTCGCTGCAGATCTTCGGCCGCCACGTGCTCAACAGCACGCCCACCTGGGCTGAAAGCCTGGCCTTGCTGCTGGTGCTGTACGTCACCATGCTGGGCGCGGCGGTCGGCGTGCGCGATGCCGGCCACATCGGCTTCGAATCGCTGGTGGACGCATTGCCCGCGGCCGGCCAGCGGCGCCTGAAGATATTCATCCACCTGCTGGTGCTGTTGTTCGGCGTGCTGATGGCCTGGAACTGCGCCCTGCTCGCCGAGTCCGTGTGGCCCTACAAGATTCCCAACCTGGGCATCTCCAACGGCTGGAAATACATCCCCGCGGCCCTGTCCGGCACGCTGATTGCGCTCTTTTCCATCGAGCACGTCATCGCCCTGCTGCGCAACCAGAAGGTGGTACCGGCATGGCGCTGACCCTACTCTCATTCACCTTCATGGGCTTTCTGGTGATCGGCGTGCCGGTGGCCTTCGCCATCGGCCTGTCGTCCATCACGGCCATCATGTATGAAGACCTGCCGCTGGCGGTCGCCTTCCAGCAGATGACCTCGGGCATGAACGCGTTCTCGTTCCTGGCCATCCCGTTCTTCATCTTCACCGGCGAACTGATGCTGTACGGCGGCATCGCCGACCGCATCGTGGCCTTCGCCAAATCGCTGGTGGGGCACGTGCGCGGCGGCCTGGGCATGTCCAACGTGGTGGCCTGCACGCTGTTCGGCGGCGTGTCGGGTTCGCCGGTGGCGGACGTGTCGGCAATGGGCTCAGTGATGATCCCCATGATGAAACGCGAGGGCTACCACGCCGACTACGCCGTCAACGTCACGACCCACGCGGCGCTGGTCGGCGCGCTGATGCCCACCAGCCACAACATCATCATCTATACGCTGGCGGCGGGCGGCAAGGTATCGATTGCCGCCCTGATCGCCGCAGGCGTCATCCCCGCGCTGATCCTGACGCTGTGCAACCTGGCCGCGGCCTACTTCGTGGCGCGCAGCCGCGGCTACCCGGCAGGCACGTTTCCGGGCTGGGCCATCGTCGGGCGCTCGCTGGTCGCCGCGACGCCGGGCCTGTTCGTGGTGGTGCTGATCATCGCGGGCATCCTGAGCGGCGTGTTCACCGCGACGGAATCGGCGGCGGTGGCGGTGCTGTATGCGCTGGCGCTGACCATCTTCGTCTACCGCTCGCTGACCTGGGACCAGTTCGTGCGCGCCGCCAGCAAGGCGGTCAAGACCACGGGCGTGGTGTTGCTGCTGATCGGCATTTCAGCCACCTTCGGCTACCTGATCAGCTTCTACGGCGTGGCCGAAAAGACCGGCGAACTGATGGCGTCCGTGTCCACCAGCCCCTGGGCCATCTTCCTGATGGTCAACGTCATCCTGTTCGTGCTGGGGACCTTCCTGGACATGGCCGCCACCATCCTGATCTGCACGCCGATCTTCCTGCCGATCTGCATGCAGTACGGGATGGGGCCGGTGCAGTTTGGCATCGTGATGCTGCTGAACTGCGCCCTGGGGCTGAACACGCCGCCGGTAGGCACCACCCAGTTCGTGGGCTGCGCCATCGGCGGCGTTTCGGTGGGCACGGTGATGCGGACGATCTGGCCCTTCTACGGGGCGCTGATCGCGGCCCTGGGGCTGGTGACCTACGTGCCCGCGTTCTCGCTATGGCTGCCCGGCGTGCTGCTCAACTGAACCGTCGCCACCGGGGACGGTCCGCCAGCGTTCCGTCCCCGCAGCACCGGCCAGAAGAACAGCGCGGCCAGCAGCCACATCAAGGCCGCGGACCAGAGCGTCTGGCTCAGGAAGTGCGCGCCTTGCAGGATGCGCACGACCGAAAACCCCACCCCGGCGGTAATCCCTACCGCCAACCCGCCCCAGCGCCAGTTCGGTCGACCCGCGGCCCAGCCGGCGAAGTACAGAGCCAGCATGGAATAACCGGCGCCGGCATGGCCGCTGGGCAAGGCGCCGCCGGCCTTGGTGCGGTCCCAGGTCCACCATGACGTCGGATACGGCGTGTAGCCGCCCAGCGTGTCCAGGTCGTAGGGCCGCGGCAAGGTGGTGTAGTGCTTGAGCTGGTTGACCAGCAGTTGCCCCACCAGGCAGGTCAGGGCAATGGCCAAGGCCGGGCCCCGCAGGGGTCGCCAGGCCGGAATGCGGTAGCTGGCGGCGGCCACTGCCACCGCACCCAGCCCGATGCCGATGGGCAGGGCCAGCACCATGCGGTGCCCGACCAGTTCCAGCCACCGGTTCGAGTGCAACGGAAAATCGTCCAGCGCCGGGCTGAACAGCGCCCGCCCGATCGCCAGGTCCAGCCCGGAGGCGTTCGCCCACCAGGCCAGGCAGGCCAGGATCAGGGTCACGCCCAGGACGTGCGTGAAGAAATAGGCAGCTGGCGTCGGCCGGGTGGCCGCAGGCAGGGATAACGGGGACATGTAGGAGGCGGTGCGGTGGCGGTCGGCCGGAGCGGACAGCTTAGGCGTGCGATAGTCGAAAATTCGTCAAATTCGCACGCCCGGTTCACGCCATCCGTTCAGGCCGTGGCAGTGGCTGTTTCCAGCCGCAACGTGAAGCGCGTGCCGCGCTGCTCGCCCTCGCGAGCGGAATCGACCGTCAGCGTCCAGCCCTGCATGTCGCATACGCGCTTGGCAATCGCCAGCCCCAGGCCACGCGCCGTCTCGTCGCGTCCGGCCGTGCCCGAATCGCGCATTCGTCCGCTGTAGTAACGGCGGAACAGAAACGGCAGGTCATCCGCCGCAATGCCCTTGCCGTCGTCGCTGAGCAGCAAGGCGCCGTCAGCGTCCAGGCTGGCCGTCAGGGTGGCCGGCGCGGCATGCTCGACGGCATTGCGGACCAGATTGCGCAGCACGGTCAGCAGCGCGTAGCGGTCCAGGATGCGGATGTGGTCGGGCTCGATGCGGTTGTCAAAGCGCAGTTCGGCCAGGCCGGCCTGCGTTTCATACCCCCGCCAGGCATCCAGCATGCATTCGCCCAGGTCGACAGGTTCTGGCGGCCGCATCTGGTCGCGAGCCATGGCGCGCGCGCTTTCCAGGCACACGATGACGTCGTCGACGTTATCCACCACCCGCGTCAGCCGCTGGCGTTGGTCCGGAGTCAGTTCCTGGGTCAGCAACATCAGTTCGCTGTCGGACCGGATGGCCGCAAGCGGAGTACGGACCTCGTGGCTGAGATTGCCGGCAAATTCGCGTTCGCGCGCGATCGACCGGTCGACCTGATTCTGCACCCGGTTGAAGGCTTCGATCAGCCGGCCCGCCTCGTCGTCGCGGGTCACCGCCAGGTCGGGCGCCCCCGGCGCCCAGGTCGACAATCGGTCGGTCAGGTCCAGCAATGGCCCCACCGCCACCGCCGCCACCCGCCGCGACAGGGCGTAGGCCCCCACTACGCAGATGGCCCCCACGCCCAGGACGATCAGGCCGAAATCGTGCACCCGCTCTTCGTTGTCGGTCGCGTCGTACAGCAGATAAACCTTGCCGGTGCCGGTTTCGGCCACCATCACATGCCAGGTATAGGCGCCGGGTTCGATCAGGTGCAGGCCGTTGTCCAGCCCGCGGATTTCTTCAGGCATGCCGATGGGCGGCTGGCCATCGACGCTGAGCCAGGCGCGCATGGACCCGCCCAGCTCGCGGGCGCCGCGGCGCGGCAGGAACTGGTCGCTGGTGCGCGCGTGCTGCACCAGCCGGTCCATTTCGGTGTTGAGGATGTCGTTGACCAGATCGTCTTCCATCTGGTCGAACGTCAGGTAGGCCAGCAGCGCCAGCGCCGTGACGAAAAGCGCCACGGTGCCCGTCAGCGCCCACACCACGCGTTGAGTCAGGGTGCCAGCCCCTGTCGAGGGCCGACTCATGCGGCCGCTCCGCTCGCCACCAGCCGCCAGCCGGTGCCATGCAGCGTTTCGATGCCATCGAAGCCGGCATCGGCCAGTGCGCGGCGCAGCAGGTGAACCTGGCTGCGCAAGGCATCGGAAGACGGCGGCTCGCTGCCCCACAGCTGCGCTTCGAGTTCTTCGCGCGACACCACCCGGCCCGGATCGCGCAGCAGCGCTTCAAGAATGATGGTCGCTTTGCGCGTCAGATGCACCGGCTTGCCGGCGATGGACACCATGCGGCTGCGCGTGTCGTATTGCAGGTCGCCGAACACCCGCACCGTGTCGACGGTGGAGCCCTTGGCGCGCTGGATCAGGGCCAGCAGGCGGGCTTCGACCTCCAGCAGCGCGAACGGCTTGGTCAGGTAGTCGTCGGCGCCATGCGAAAAACCGGCCAGCTTGTCTTCCAGGCTGTCACGCGCGGTCAGCACCAGCACCGGCAGCGGCAGGCGTTTCTCGTTGCGCAAGGCGTGCAGCACCGCGTTGCCGTCCATGCCGGGCAGGCCGATGTCCAGGATCATCGCGTCGAAACGCTGCTCTTGCAGGCGCTTGAGCGCGGCCGGACCGCTGTAGGCCACGTCCGGCAGGAACTTGCGCGCTTCCAGGAAGGTGTACAGGTTGCCGGCGATGATGTGATCGTCTTCGACGATCAGGATCCGCTGATTCGCACCCGCTGCGGGACTGGCCGCCATGTTTGCATTCCCCATGGAAAGAAAGGTTGAGCGTCCCGCGTCAGGCTTGCAGCACCTTGCCGGGATTCATCAGGCCTTGCGGGTCGAGCGCGCGCTTGATGCGTCGCATCAGCGCCAGCTCGACCGGACTCTTGTAACGCGGCAGCTCGTCGCGCTTGAGCTGGCCGACGCCATGCTCGGCGCTGATCGACCCCGCGTGGCCATGCACGCTGTCGTGCACCACGCCGTAGATCTCGCTTTGCAGCGCCAGCAGCTCGGCTTCGGTCTGGCCCGGGGCGTTGGCCACGTTGTAATGCAGGTTGCCGTCGCCCAGATGGCCGAAGATCACGTGCCGCACGCCCGGAAAGCGCGCCTGCAGCAATGCATTGGTCTTGTGCACGAAACCGGCGATGCCGGAAATGGGAATCGACACGTCGTGCTTGACGGACTTGCCCAGCTCGGCCTCGGCCAGCGGGATGCTCTCGCGCAGGTGCCACAGCGCCTTGCTCTGCGCCACATTGGCGGCGATGGCCGCGTCGTTCACCAGGCCGGCTTCGATGGCATCGCCCAGCACGGTTTCAAAGCGCTCGCGCGCATGGGTCTCGCTTTCGCTGTCGGACAGTTCCAGCAGCGCGAACCAGGGCGACGCGGCGGATTCACCGTCGAAAGGCAAGCGCTGTTGCGGAAACAGCCGCACCACCGCCTGCAGGCAATCGCCGCTCATCAATTCGAAGCCGGTCAGCGCCGCGCCAAATCCGGCGCGGGCGCGTGACAGCAATTCCACCGCGTTGTCGATGCTGTCCAGCGTGAGCAGCGCCGTACACGAGGCGACCGGCCGCGGAAACAGCTTGAGTGTGGCCGCGGTGATGATGCCCAGCGTGCCCTCGCTACCGATGTACAGATCGCGCAGGTCATAGCCGGTGTTGTCCTTGCGCAGGCCACGCAGCCCGTCCCAGATCTCGCCTTCGGCCGTCACGACTTCCAGCCCCAGGGTCAGGTCGCGCGTGTTGCCGTAGCGCAGCACCTGCGTGCCGCCGGCATTGGTGGCCAGGTTGCCGCCGATGGTGCAGCTGCCTTCGGCCGCGAGACTCAGCGGGAACAGGCGGCCCGCGTTGGCCGCGGCCTCTTGCACCGCTTGCAGGATGCAGCCGGCTTCCACCGTGATGGTGTCGTTGTCGGTGTCCAGCGCGCGCACCCGGGTCAGGCGGGCGGTGGACAGCACCACGGCGTTGCCGGAGTCGTCGGGCGTGGCGCCGCCGCACAGGCCGGTGTTGCCGCCCTGCGGCACCACCGGCACGCCGTGGCGGGCGCACAGCTTGATGGCATCAGCCACTTCCTGGGCGGACCCCGGGCGGATCACCGCCAGCGCCGCGCCCCGATAGCGCCGGCGCCAGTCCAGCACGTAGGAATCGGCGTCCGCGCCGGTCAGCACATGGGACGCGCCCAGGAGGGACTGCAAATCGCTCAGCAAATTCATAGGCGCCGCACAGGAAATCGCGCCGGGCCGCGCCCGGGCGCTGTTCAAGGGATATACGGCCTATTGTAGAGGCTGCGGCGCCCAGGCCGCCCGCCCGGCCCGCCCTAGGGCCTGGTCCAGCCGGGTGCCCGTCAGGCCCGTGCAGTAGGCCCGCGACGCGATGCGATTCATCAGGAACGCCCGGTCCACGCCGGCGGGGCCGGGCATTTCAGACAATGCGCGGTACGCGCGGCGCAGGGCCTCGCCGCGCGTGGCGCCGCACACCAGCAGGCGGGTGCAGGGCTTGCGACGCTCGGCGCAGCCGTCGATGCGCACTTCCAGTGCATGCGCGGCGACCGGTTCGAAATCGGCCACTGCCGCCCCGGAACGGGGCGTTGATTCGGCGCAGATCACGCGAAAGACGCCGCTGCGGTCGTCCAGCGAAAAGGCCACGGTGCCCATGCCTTGCCAGGCCAGGTCGCGTGCGACGCTGGCCGCTATGGCGCGCAGCGCGCTTTCAATGGAGGACGGCAGGTGCGGCGCCGGGCATTCGGCGATCAGCACCCGGGCATCGCGCCAGACGCAGCGTTCCCAGGCCCGGCCGGTCGCCAGCTCGCCCTCGGGCGAAACGAACACGTGGATGTCGAGCCGGCGCTCCCGCCCGGCGGCGGGGCCGGCGAAGTCCGTGGGCGGCCCCCGCCTGCGCCTGGCGCCGCCCGATGACATGACTGTGGATACTTTGGCTCCCATGGCCCCTCCGGTCTTTCTGCTTGCATGGCAAGCGTATCACCTTCGGATGACGAGCAAGTTCGGTCGCCGCGCAAGGCCCTTGACGTCCTACGGCGGCCGCCGGATGATGCGCCCCGCCCCAATGGGGGATAATCCTTCTTTTCACCCCGCCTTGCCGGCCCGACCGGCCTAGGGGTTAACCAGCAGAACCTGCCCCGGCATCCCCGGCGGGGCCTGCCAGCTGCATGCCAGTATCGTTACTAGAATAAGGAACCGTCGTGGCCGACAACACGCAATTTCCCGCCTCGGTATTCAAGGCCTATGACATCCGCGGCACCGTCCCGGATCTGATCGATGCCCGCTTCGCCCGCTCGCTGGGCGTGGCGCTGGCCGCGCTTGCACAGGCACAAGGCATCCAGACGCTGGTGGTGGGCCGCGACGGCCGCCTGAGCAGCGAAATGCTGTCGCAGGCGCTGCAGGAAGGCATGCTGGAAGGCGGCGTCGACACCCTGGATATCGGCCAGGTCCCCACGCCGCTGGTCTATTTCGCCGCGAACACCATGCAGACCGGCTCGGGCGTCGCCATCACCGGCAGCCACAATCCGCCCAAGTACAACGGCTTCAAGATGATGATGGGCGGACGCGCGCTGTACGGCGAAGACGTGCAGGCCCTGGCCCGCACCATGAATGGCGCCCCGGCCGCCCCGGCCGCACGGCCCGGCGTGCGCCGCGAGCTGGACCTGGTCGCGTCCTACATTGCGCGCGTGGCCTCGGGCGTCAAGCTGGCCCGCCCCATGAAGATCGCCATCGACTGCGGCAACGGCGTGGCCGGTGCCATCGCACCGCAGCTGTTCCGCGCCCTGGGCTGTGAAGTCACCGAACTGTTCTGCGAAGTCGACGGCACCTTCCCCAACCATCATCCCGATCCGGCCGAGCCCAAAAACCTGCAGGACCTGATCCACTGCCTGGCCACGACCGACTGCGAGCTGGGCCTGGCTTTCGACGGCGACGGCGACCGCCTCGGCGTGGTCACCAAATCGGGCCAGATCATCTGGCCGGACCGCCAACTGGTGCTGTTCGCCCGCGACGTGCTCGAGCGCAATCCCGGCGCCACCATCATCTATGACGTCAAGTGCAGCCGGCACGTGGGCCTGTCGGTGCAGGCCGCGGGCGGCGAACCGCTGATGTGGAAGACCGGCCACTCGCTGGTCAAGGCCAAACTGGCCGAAACCGGTGCGCCGCTGGCCGGCGAAATGAGCGGCCATATCTTCTTCAAGGAACGCTGGTACGGCTTTGACGACGGCCTCTACACCGGCGCCCGCCTGCTCGAGATCGTGTCTCGCTTTGCCGACGCCGGCGCGCCGCTGGAAGCCTTGCCGCAAGACGTTTCCACGCCCGAACTGAAACTGGAAATGGAAGAAGGCCAGCCTTTCGCGCTGGTGCAGGCATTGCAAGAGCAAGGCCAATTCCCCGGCGCGGCGCGCGTCATCACTATCGACGGCGTACGGGCGGAATACGCTGACGGCTTTGGCCTGGCGCGGCCGTCCAACACCACGCCGGTCGTGGTCCTGCGTTTCGAGGCACAGACCGCCGAGGCGCTGGCCCGAATCCAGGGTGATTTCCGCCGAGAACTGGCTAAACTCGCTCCCGATGCAACTTTGCCCTTCTAGACTGACCATGTCACTGTCCAACAGTCCCGCATGGCAGCAATTCACCGCCGCTGCCAAACACGCCAACCTGGATGGCGAGCATCTCCGCCTGATCAACGCCCCCGGGCTGCGCCTGGACCTGAGCGCGCAAGCGCATTCGCCCGAGCTTGCGCAAGCCGCGCAATCCTTGCTGACGCAGCAAGGATTCGAGGCGGCGCGCGCCCAACTGTTCGACGGCGGCAACGCCAACTGGACCGAGCAGCGCCCTGCCTGGCACACCGCCCTGCGCGCATCGCAGCCGCCGGCCCTGGTCGCCGGCGCCGTCCTGGCTGAGCGCGAACGCGTGCGTCAGTTCGTGCGCGAGGCAGACGCCGCCAAGCGGTACACCTGCGTACTGCACCTGGGCATCGGCGGCAGCGACTGGGGGCCCCGTCTGGTCACGCGCGCCCTGCGCTACGGTGCCGCCCGGCGTGAAGTGCGATTCGCGTCCAACGTCGACTCGCACTCCGTCGCCGACGCCATGAGCCGGCTCGATCCGCACAACACGCTGGTCATCGTCGCGTCCAAGTCCTTCACCACCACCGAGCCGCTGGCCAACGCCGAAGTCGCCATGAACTGGCTGCGCGATGCTGGCGTGGCCGACCCGATCAAGCAGGTCGTCGCCATTACCGCCAACGTCGAAGCGGCGCTCAACCTGGGCATCTCGCCCGACCATATCTTCCAGATCTGGGACTGGGTGGGCGGCCGCTATTCGCTCTGGTCCGCCATCGGCCTGCCCGTGGCGCTGGCCCTGGGCAATGATGCGTTCGACCAGTTGCTGGCCGGCGCTGCCGCCATGGACGACCACTTCCGTCACGCCCCCTTCGCCGAGAACGCGCCCCTGCAACTGGCGCTGGCCGGCGTCGTCAACCGCAGCGTGCTGGGCTACGACTCGCTGGTCATTTCGCCATACGACTCGCGCCTGTACCACATCGTGCCATGGGCGCAGCAGCTCGAAATGGAATCCCTGGGCAAGGTCGCCACGGCCGATGGCAGTGCAGCGGGCGTCCCGACCGGGCCAGCGGTATGGGGCATGTCGGGCACCGATTGCCAGCACACCTTCTTCCAATGGCTGCACCAGGAGACCACCGGCGCGCCGGTGGATTTCATCCTGTGCGAACAGCCCGACCACGACTACGCACGCCACCACGAACTGCTGATCGCCAATTGCCTGGCCCAGCGCGCCGCGTTGCTGCGCGGCAAATCGTTCGACGATGCACTGGCTGAAACCTCGCTCACCGAGAAAGATCCGACCAAGGCGCGTGTGCTGGCGCAGCACAAAGTGCACCCGGGCGGGCGGCCGTCTTCGCTGATCGTGCTGCCCCGCCTCGAGGCCTATACGCTGGGCGCGCTGTTGGCGCTGTACGAGCACAAGGTCTTCACGCAGGGCGTGATCTGGGGCATCAACCCCTTCGATCAATGGGGCGTGGAATTCGGCAAGGCGCTGGCCAAGAACATCATCCGCGAACTGGACGCGCCTGCCTCGCAGGCCGCCCCCCAGGACCCTTCCACCCGATTCTGGATCGACGCCATCTCGCGCCGCAACTGACGCCGCCCCTGCGGGCGCCCCTATGGACAGCGTGGAACGACGGGCCAATAATGGCCCGTCGTCCTTTCCGGAGCGTCCCATGCCGTCGCCAGTTCGCAGCACCTCCCGGTTCCTCGCCGCCCTGGCGCTGACCGCCGCCGCAGTCAGTGCCCAGGCGCAAACTGCCTCGGGCATGGTCGCCGCCGCCAATCCGCTGGCCGCCGCCGCGGGCCTGGATGCCCTGAAACGCGGTGGCAGCGTGGTCGACGCGGCCATCGCCGTGCAGATGGTGCTGACCGTGGTCGAGCCGCAATCCTCGGGCCTGGGCGGCGGTTCGCTCATGCTGGTGTGGGATCAGGGCAACGCCACCCTGTCGGCGCTGGATGGCCTGGCCGCCGCGCCGGCGCGAACCACCCCCAGCCTGCGCACCGACGTCAATGGCGACACCCTGCCCTTGAAAGACGTTGCGCGTTTTGGCCGGCCGGTGGGCATACCGGGCACCGTGCGCGTGATGGCCTTGGCGCATCAGCGCTACGGCAAGCTGCCCTGGGCCAGCCTGTTCCAGGCCGGCATCCACAGCGCCGAAGACGGCTTCCCGATGTCGCCCTACCTGCACGACAGCCTGCAGCGCTTGCCGCAACTGGCCGAGAACCCCGCCGTTCGAGGCGTGTTCTACGACGCCCAGGGGCAACTGCTGCCGGTGGGCGCCACGGTGCGCAACCCGCTGCTGGCCGACGCGCTCCGCAAGGTCGCGGCCGACCCCGAAGCCATCAACCAGGGCGCGCTCACCGCCGACATCCTGGCCGTGACCGGCGCCGGCAAGTATCCCAGCCTGATCCAGGCCCAGGACCTGGCCGCCTATCGCCCGGCCGAACGCACGCCGATCTGCGGCCCGTTCCTGTCCTGGAAGGTCTGCACCTTTCCGCCCCCCAGCTTTGGCGGCGTCTCGGTCTTGCAGCAACTGGGCATGCTGTCGCAGCGCCGCATCGACACGCTGGCGCCCGGCTCGACCGCGGCCGACCATCTGCTCATCGATACGGCTCGTATCGCCCGCGCCGACCGGCTGGCCTACATCGGCGATCCCGACCAGATCAAGGCGCCCGTGCGCCAGTTGATCTCGCCTGCCTATGTCGATCAGCGCGCCGCCCTGCTGTCCGGCAAGGCGGCCGTGCACCCGCGCCCCGGCGTATTCGCGGGCGTGCCGGCGCCGGCCGGCGCCGAAGCCCCCGGCACCACCGAGACCAGCCAGGTCGCCATCGTCGATGCCCATGGCAACGCCTTGTCCATGACCACCACCATCAACCTGAACTTCGGTTCCTGGCTGATGCCGCATGGCTTCTTCCTGAACAACGCGCTGACCAACTTCTCGTCAAGCCACGGCAAGGATGCGCCCAATGCCATGGCGCCCAACAAGCGGCCGGTAACGTCGATGGCACCCACCATGGTGTTCGACCACGACGGCAAGCTGGTGCTGGTCACGGGGTCGGCCGGCGGCGGCTACATCGTCGATTACATCGCGCAGGCCGTGGTGGGTACGCTGGCCTGGGGCCTGCGCCCGGCCGATGCGCTGGCGCTGCCGCACGTCGCGGGCAACACCGGCCGCAGCCAGGTCGAAAAAGACCGCGTGCCGCTCGAATCGGCGGCACAACTGGCCGCGCAGGGCCACAAGATCGAGCAGGTTGAAATGAAAAGCGGCGCCGCCGCGATCCGCGTGACGCCGCAAGGGCTGGATGGCGCGGCAGACCCACGCCGCGATGGCGCCGCGCTGGGCGGCTAGGATCCAGGCCTGGCGGCGTCCGACGGCGCCGCGCGCAGGCCCGCCGGTACGCTACGCGCTGAGCGTGTCGTACAGGTCCACGTGGATTCGGGCGACGCGTTCGATGTTGAACTCACGCTCGGCCAAGGCCCTGCCAGCCGCGCCCATGGCCTGCCGCAACGCCGGATCGCCAGCCAGGCGGGCAATCGCGTCGGCCAGCGCCTGCGGGTCGCGCACCGGCACGAGCAGCCCAGTCTTATCCGGATCGATCGCATCGCGGCAACCGGGCACATCGGTGGTCACCACGGCGCGGCCGCACGCAGCAGCTTCGATCAACGACTTGGGCAGGCCCTCGCGATACGACGGCAGCACCGCGATGTGCGAGGCCGCATACAGCTGCGGCACATCCGAGCGCTCGCCCAGTGCCTCGACACACCCCTCGCGTTGCCAGGCGTCCACCTCGGCCTGGGTGGCCGATGCGGGATTGCCGGCGTCCACGCCGCCCACCAGGCGCATCGTCACGGGCACGCCGCGCTCGCGCAGCAGCCTGGCGGCCTGCACGAATTCCTGCACGCCCTTGTCGCGCAGCAACCGCGCCACCATGGTCGCCACCACGGGCGGGGTGGCAGGTTCGGGCTGCGCCCGGTAGTCGTTCAGGTCCACCCCGGCGCCGCGGATCAGCACCACCTGTTCGTCACGCACCGCCCCCAGCGACTTGAGCATGTCGCGGTCGCTGGCGTTCTGGAAAATCACGCGGCTGTTGGGGTGCCCCAGCGCGATGCGGTACAGCCGCGCCACCACGGCGCGCACCAGCCGCATCTTGAGTGAATTGGACAGGAACACGAACCCCAGCCCGGAGATCGCCGCGACCATGCCCGGCACGCGAGCCAGGCGCGCGGCGATGCCGCCATACAGGACCGGCTTGATGGTCACCAGGTGCACGACCTGCGGCCGCAAGCGGCGGAACAGCCGCAGCAGCGCCATCAGCGTGCCCAGCTCCTGCAACGGATGCTTGCCGCTGCGCGTCATGGGAATGGCGTGGTGCGTCATGCCCAGCGCCTGGATATCCGCCACCGCGGGGCCGTCCATCGTGGCCACATGCACGTCGTAGCCGGCGCGCTGCGCGGCCAGCGCCAGCGGCACCCGGTGCGACATGAAGAACGCGGGGTTGTTGACGACGAACAGCAAACGACGGGCGGCGCTCATGCCGGCGCTCCGGAAATGCGGCGCCAGACCGCGATGTAGCATTGCACCATGCGCGCCAGGTCGAAGTTTTCCAGCACCCGGGCCCGTCCGGCTTCGCCCGCACGCCCCTGACCGCGCGAAGCCACTTCACGCAGGCCGGATTCGATGCCGCGCGCCAGCGCCTCGGGCTGCTCGGGCGGCACCACCACGCCGGTCTCGCCGATGATGTAGGCGGCATCGCCCACGTCGGTCGCCACGCAATAGACGCCGCAGGCCATGGCTTCGGCCACCACATTGGGGAAGCCCTCCGCGCAGCTGGACAGCACGTGCAGGTCCAGCCCGTTCATCACGGCGGGTACGTCGTCGCTGGGGCCGGCCAGCACCAGCCGGTCGCGCAGATTCAGCTTGTCGACCAGCGCCATCAGGTCCGAGTTGTCCGCGGTCATGCCGCGCCCCACCAGCACGCAGCGCAGGCCGGCATCCCGGCCATCGCGCACCAGCGCGGCCACGGCACGCAGCAGGTTGGCATGGTCTTTCAGCGGGTCCCAGCGGGCCACGCAGCCAATCACCGGCACGTCGCCAGCCAGGCCCCATTGGGCCCGCACGCGTTCGCGCGCTGCCGGGTCCGGGGCGTAGCGCGACAGGTCATAGCCATTGGAGATCACCACCATGCGATCGCGCCGGTAGCCCTTGGCGGCATGGCGTTCGGCGGCGTTCTGCGCGGCGCAGACGATGGCGCGCGGCAAAACGCCCGACAGCGCCGCGCACGCGCGCAACACCATGCGCGCCGAACGGCTGCTGCGCTCAAGGTGCGCACCCGAATTGCGGATGCCCCAGGCAATCGCGCGCACGCCGGCCAGGCGGGCCGCGACGCCGCCGATCAGGTCGGCGTGGTACATCCAGGTCTGCACGGCCTGCGGCTGGGTCTGCGCGATCAGCCGGCGCAACGCCATGAAGCCGCCCAGCGTGATACGGCCGCGCGGCATGCCCAGCGTATGCACGGCGACGCCCGCCGCACGCAACCGTTCGCCGTACACACCGTCATCGGTCAGCGACACCACCACGTGTTCGACGGCCTGATCCGGATAGGTGGCCAGGCGCCACAGCACGGATTCCGCACCGCCCTGCCCCAGGCCGGTGATCACATGCAGGACGCGCAATGCGGCTTGGGTCATCGCCCTTCCCTTACGGCTTCGAACAATTCATCCCATTCGGACAGCACGCTGGCCAGCGCATAGCGCTGCCGCACGGCAGCCGCGGCGCGCACGCCCATCTGCTGGCGCAGCACCGGATCGCTCAACAGGCGCCGCAGCGCCTCGCGCAAGGCGTCGCGGTCCCCGGCAGGCACCAGCAAGGCATCCTGGCCGTCGCGGGTCATTTCGCGCGGGCCGCTGGGGCAATCGAACGCGGCGCAGGGCAAGCCCAGCGCCATGGATTCCAGCAGCACATTGGGAAACCCTTCCACCAGCGAACTCAGCACGAAGGCCTGGCCACGAGCCAGTTCTTCCCACGGTGTTTCGGTACGGCCAGGCAGTTCGACGCGCGATTGCAGGCCCAGCTGCGCGACCTGCTGCTCAAGCGCGCCGCGCTCGGGGCCTTCGCCCCAGATGCGCAGGTTCCAGTCGGGGAAATCGGGCGCCAGCTGCGCAAAGACATCGATCAGCAGGTCGAACTGCTTGTCGGTCACCAGGCGCCCCATCGCCAGGAGCGTACGCGGCGAGCCGTCATCGGTCTGCATCACCAGCGGCGCATCCAGCAGGGGCGCGGGCAAGGGGTTGGGAATGACCGCCAGGCGTTTGATGCCTGGCACCTGGCGCGAAAACGGGCCAGCCGTGTCGGCTGCCTGCACCGTCACCATGTCCGCGCGCGGATACAGCAGGCGGCGCAGCCGGCGCCACACCGTGCCCGTGGTGGTCTCGGCCACGGGGTTGGTACGCTCGCAGACGATCAGCGGCGCGCGCAACCCGCGCGTGGCCAGGATCGCGGCGACATTGACGTTGGTCAGAAAGGACACGACGACATCCGGCTGGGTATCGCGGATATGCCGACGCAGCGCCAACAGGCGCCGGAATGCGGCCAGCGGACCCGACACCCGGGTGCCCGCCAGGTCTGCTAGCCAGTCCAGCTTGACCTTGTCCGACAGGGGATAAAAGCAGGTCCCCTTGGACGAATACGTCGGCGTCAGGGTGACATCGTCACCGCGTTCGGCCCAGGCGTTGACCAGCGTGGCGGCCACGCGCTCGGCGCCCCCGGCGTGCATGGAACTGACCAGCATCAATATCTTCATTCGTCAGCGACTCCCAAACGTTCCTCCTTGCTCACCGCCTGCGCGGTAGCGGTCCAACCAGGCTTGCATCATCAGCACGCCCCACAGATGGCTATCCCAATTGCGATGGCCGGATACATGCTCGCGCCACTTGCGCAAAATGGGTTCCGGCTCGAACCAGCCTTCCTGGCGCAGGCGCGCCGGGTCCAGCAGGGCCTCGGCCCAATCGCGCAGCGGGCCGCGCAGCCAGGCGGCCAGCGGTACGGCGAAGCCGCGCTTGGGGCGGTCCACCAGCGCCTGCGGCACATGTCGGTACAGCACCTGGCGCAGCAGCCACTTGCCGGTGGCGCCGCGCACCTTGTACTGGTGCGGCAGGCTCCAGGCGAATTCGTAGACGCGGTGGTCGATCAGCGGCACGCGCGTCTCAAGGCTCACCGCCATCGCGGCGCGGTCCACCTTGACCAGGATGTCGTCCGGCAGGTACGTGATCGTGTCCAGCTTCATCATGGATTCAAAGGTCGAACCGCGCATCGCCTGCGCGAACTCGGAGACCGGCTCGACGCCGCCCTTGACCACGCGGGCCGGATCGGACCAGTACGACACGAACAGGCGATAGAAGTCACCGCGCGTATCGGCGCGCAGCAACTCGCCCAGCTTGCCGACCTTGCCGCGCCAGGCGCCCCGGCCCGGCAGATGGGTGGACGCGCTGAGCAGCGCGCCCGCGGGCGTACGCAGCAGCGGCGGAATCCGTCCGAACTTCTGCCACCAGTTGTTGACCCGGAAATAGCGCGAATAGCCGCCGAACAATTCGTCGCCGCCGTCACCCGACAGGGCCACGGTCACGTGCTGGCGCGCCATGCGTGTCACCAGCGACGTCGGAATCTGCGACGAATCGGCGAACGGTTCGTCGTACATGTCGGCCAGCCCCGGCACCACGGCCAGCGCATCGTCCGCGGTGACATACAGTTCGGTGTGGTCGGTGCCCAGGTGCATGGCCACGGCTTTGGCGTGCTGCGCCTCGTCGTAGCCCTTTTCATGGAAGCCGATGGCAAAGGTGCGCACTGGCTGCGAGCTCTGCGCCTGCATCAGCGACACGATGGTCGACGAGTCGATGCCGCCCGACAGAAACGCACCCAGGCTGACATCCGACAGCATCTGGCCGCCCACGGCCTTGGACAGCACGCTTTCCAGCGCATCGGTCGCTTCGGCATCGGACCCGAACGACAAGCGCGATTGCGCCGCGGCGTCGGCGGCTTCACGTGCCGACCAATACACGCGCGGTTCCGGCATGCGGCGGCTGCGGGTATCGTCGGCGGTGAACTCGATCCAGGTGCCCGGCGGCAGCTTGGCGATGCCTTCATAGATGGATTGCGGCGCCGGAATGTAGTTGTGCCGCATGAACGAGGCCAACGCATTGCGGTTCAGGTCGCGGCCGAATCCCGGGATCGGCATCAGGCCCTTGAGCTCGGAGGCGAACACCAGTTCGGCGCCAGAATAACCGTAGTACAGCGGCTTTTCACCCATGCGGTCGCGCGCCAGCATCAGCTTGCGCGAGGCCCGGTCCCACAGCGCGATGGCGAACATGCCCACCGACGCCTGCAAGGTGGCCTCGATGCCCAGGGCGGTGAAGCCCGCCAGCAGCGTCTCGGTATCCGAATGGCCGCGCCAGGCCGGCGCCAGGCCGGACTGTTCCAGCTGCTGGCGCATGTCCAGGTGGTTGTAGACCTCGCCGTTGAACACCATGACGTAGCGGCCGCAGGCGGACACCATCGGCTGATGGCCGGCCTCGGTCAGGTCCTGGATCGCCAGGCGCACGTGCGCCAGTGCCAGCTCGGCGCCGGTGTCTTCCCAGAAGCCGTTGCTGTCCGGCCCGCGGTGGCGAATGCGGCGGCAGCTCTCCGCCAGCACTTGCGCCTTATCGCCCAGGGGGCCCCAAATTCCGACAATTCCACACATGATCTAGGTTCTCGTGGTCACCGCAGCAACGGCGTGGCGCGTGGCCTATCGGCCCGATCCACGCACGCCGTCAAAAAGTTCTTCCCATAGGCCCAGCACCCGCTCGGCCGAAAACCGCTCGCGCACGGCCGTGGC
This sequence comes from Achromobacter sp. FW305-C-28, assembly GCF_058783235.1. Taxonomy (NCBI): domain Bacteria; kingdom Pseudomonadati; phylum Pseudomonadota; class Betaproteobacteria; order Burkholderiales; family Alcaligenaceae; genus Achromobacter; species Achromobacter sp. FW305-C-28. The sequence continues at coordinate 23,371 of NZ_JBYSYL010000010.1, forward strand.
CGCCTGCGCCATGCGCTGGCGGCCGGCCTCGTCGGTCATGACCGCATCCAGCGCGCGGCACAGCGCATCCACATCGCCGTTGGGCCTTACCAGCACGCCGTCCACGCCTTCGCGCACGATCTCGCGCGGACCGGTGTCGCAATCGAATGCCACCGCGGCCAGGCCGCTGGCCATGGATTCCAGCAGCGTGTTGGACAGCCCCTCGAAACGCGAGGTCAGCACATACAGATCGGCGCTTTGATACCAGTCGCCCACGTTGCCTGCCCGCCCGGGCAGGCTGACGCGGTCTTGCAGGCCGGCGCCTTGCACTTGCGCCTCCAGTGCGCGCCGCTCGTCGCCTTCGCCCAGGATAACCAGATCCCAGTCCGGATGCGACGCCGCCAACCGGGCATAAGCCTGCACCAGCAGGTCGAAGCCCTTGTCCGCGTGCAGCCGGCCCACGGCCAACAGGCGCTTGCGGCCATCGCCCGCCCGCGGCGCCAGCATCGGTTCGCCCTTGGGCAGGGGCCAATGCACCGGATTGGGGATGACGGCCAACCGCGACCCCGGCACGTGCTGCGCCAGCCAGTCGGCAGTGCCGCGCGTCAGGGCCACGACACGCGCGGCCCGGGGGTACGTAAACCGGCGCAGGCGCTGCCAGAAACCGGACATGGCCTGCGACGGCGGATGGGTATGTTCGGTGGCGATGACGCGCGTGGACAGCCCGGTCGAGGCCAGCACGGACAGGACCGACGCCGTCGTCATCATGCCCAGCACGATATCGGGGCGAAACGCCTTGATCACGCGGCGCAGCGCGCGCACCCGCTGCACATTGCTCAGGATGCCGCGCAAGCCCCCGCCCTCGCCCGCCGTGTGCAGCACTTCGCGGCGCACGTTGGGGTGCAGGGTATAGACGTCGCCTTCGGTGCCGGCCTGCGTCACCACCATCACCTCGCGCCCCATGTCGGCCCAATGCCCGCTCAGGTCGGCGGCCACGCGTTCGGCGCCGCCGCCGTGCAGCGAATGGATGAACAGCAGCACGCGTTGCGCGCGGGCGGAGTCGGCTACGGGCATTCAGTCGGCCTCTTGGGGTTCAGCGCGGCGCAGGGCCACCACCAGGTAGCAGGCATAGGAAAGCAGGTACATCAGGCTGGTCGCCAGCATGATGCCGGCCGCGCCCATCTTGGGCGCCAGCACCACGTTCAGCCCCGCCTTCAGAGCAAAATTGCCCACCGCGATGGCGGACATGATGCGGTAGCGGTTCTGGCTGGCCAACAGTTGCACCAGGATCAGCACGCCGAAATAGAAGGGCAGTTGCAACAGGCCCCAGCGCAGCACGTGCGCCACGGCCTCAGTGTTTTCGGCGGTGAAGGCGCCGCGCTGGAACAGCACCGACACGCCCCACGGCGCCAGCAGCCAACCCACGGCCACGGCGGCAGCGCCAGCCAGCACCATCAGCATCGACCATTTCAGCGCCATGGCGCGCGCACGCGCGGTATCGCCCCGCGCCTGTACATCGGCCAGCACCGGCAAGGCCGCGCGGCCAACCGATACCGCGCCGATACCGAGCACCAGCGACAGCAATCGGCTGGCGTAGCCCAGCGTGGCGTTGGCATTGGCGCCCAGGTTGGCGGCCGCGTATTGGTCCAGCGGGCCGACGAAGCTCATGGCCACCTGGCCGATCAGCATCACGCCCGCGGCGCTCATCAGTTCGGGCCAGTGCGGCGACCGCCACGTCAACCGGGGCGAACCCCAGAAGCCGCCGTCGGCGCGCGCGGCCAGCCAGGCCAGCCAGACGGTCTGGATCGCGTAGCCCACCAGCGTGCCCCACAGCAGCGGCCCGACGCCATCGGCGCTGGCCGCCAGCATCACCCATGCCAACGTGGCGACCGCGGGCACGCTGTCCAGCAAGGTATTGACGTGGCGTTCGTGCGACCGCAGCCGCGCGGCGCTGATGCCGGCCACTAGCAGCAGGGCCGAGACCGGCGCAAAGGCCACCAGCAGGTCGCCGGTCATGCCGCCGACTCGCGCGGACAGGCCCTGGCCCAGGCTGCCCAGCACATGCGGCCAGGCGAACCAGGTCAGGAGCGCCAGCGCAATGCCGGCCGCCGCCACCCAGCCCTGCAGTTCACGGATGAATTGTTCCCGTTCGGCATCGTCGGCGCGGCGCAGGCGCACCAGCACCGGAATCAGCACCACCGACAGCACGCCCACGATCGTGACCGGCAGCCAGGTAGCCATGGTCATCGTGAATTGGTAGGCGTCGACGGCGTCGCTGACGCCGTAGCGGTACGCCACCGCCATTTCCTTGACGGCGCCGGCGGCCTTGCCCAGCAGCAGGAACACCGCCACCCGGAACGCGCCCTTGAAGATGCGCTGGTGGTCCGGGTGGATGGTGCCGAGTTTTCGGATGAGTGCTTTCAAATCAACGCAGGAATTGCGTGTACCAGGGCATTGCCACTTCCAGGCCCTGCAGCACGGTGTGCGTGGGCTGGTAACCCAGCAGGCGGCTGCCCTTGCTGACATCAGCCTGCGAATGGCGCACGTCGCCGGCGCGGAAGTCGCCGTAGACCGGCTTCTTGCCATAGGCAACGTCTTGCTTGCCCAGCGCCTGCACCAGGAAACCGAACAGATCGTTCAGGGTGCTGCGGCCGCTGACGGCCACGTTGTAGACCTGGTTGCGTGCCTCGGGCGGCGCCATGGCGGCCAGGATATTGGCCTGCACGGCGTTGTCCACGAAGCAGAAGTCGCGGCTGGTCTCACCGTCGCCATTGATGGTGACGTCGTCGCCCTTGATCATGGCGGCGGTCCACTTCGGGATCACGGCGGCATAGGCGCCGTCCGGGTCCTGGCGCTTGCCGAACACGTTGAAGTAGCGCAGCCCCACCGTCTCGAAGCCATACGAGCGCGCAAACACGCTGGCGTACAGTTCGTTGACGTACTTGGTGACGGCGTACGGCGACAGCGGATTGCCGATGTTCTCTTCGACCTTGGGCAACGCCGGGTGGTCGCCGTAGGTGGAGCTGGAAGCCGCGTAGACGAAGGATTTCACTTCGGCGTCGCGTGCAGCGACCAGCATGTTCAGGAAGCCGCCGATGTTCACCTCGTTGGTGGTGATCGGGTCTTTCAGCGAACGCGGCACCGAACCCAGGGCCGCCTGGTGCAGCACGAAGTCCACGCCCGCGGTGGCGCGGCGGCAGGCTTCCAGGTCACGGATGTCGCCTTCGATGAAGCTCAAGCGGCTCCATTGCTCGGGCGTCACGGCGCCGCGCACTTCGTCCAGGTTGCGCTGGTGGCCGGTGGCGAAGTTGTCCAGGCCGACCACGGTCTGGCCCAGCTTGAGCAGCGTTTCCAGCAGGTTCGAGCCGATGAAGCCGGCGCAGCCGGTCACCAGCCACTTGCGCGGCGCGGCGGAAAGTTCACGGGTAACGGTTTCGTAGCGAGTGGTCATGGCCGTATCCTCTTACAGACGCAGATCGGATTCGGCGGGCGACAGCACGTACTTCAAGTCGTACAGGATGTGCTCGGCCTTGCCCAGCTTGCGGATGCCTTCGGCGCCCAGGGCCTTGAACTGATTGTGCGCGACGGCCAGGATCACGGCGTCGTACTTGCCCTCTTCGGGCTTGGCGACCGGCGTGATGCCGTATTCGTGCACGGCTTCTTCGGGTTCGACCCACGGGTCGTACACGTCCACGTCGACGTTGTAGTCGCCCAGTTCCTTGACGATGTCCACGATGCGCGTGTTGCGCAGGTCGGGGCAGTTTTCCTTGAAGGTCAGGCCCATCACCAGCACGCGTGCGCCCTGCACGTGAATGCGGCGCTTGGTCATGGCTTTGACCAGTTGCGACACCACGTAGCCGCCCATCGAGTCGTTCAGGCGGCGGCCCGCCAGGATGATCTCGGGGTGGTAGCCGATGGACTGCGCCTTGTGCGTCAGGTAGTACGGATCCACGCCGATGCAGTGGCCGCCCACCAGGCCCGGACGGAACGGCAGGAAGTTCCACTTGGTGCCCGCAGCTTGCAGCACGGCCTCGGTGTCGATGCCCATCTTGTTGAAGATCAGGGCCAGCTCGTTGATCAGCGCGATGTTGACGTCGCGCTGGGTGTTCTCGATCACCTTGGCGGCCTCGGCCACGCGGATGCTGGACGCCTTGTGCGTGCCGGCGGTGATGATCTGCTTGTACAGCTGGTCCACCAGTTCGGCGACTTCCGGGGTCGAGCCCGAGGTGACCTTCTTGATGGTACTGACGCGGTGTTCCTTGTCGCCCGGGTTGATGCGCTCGGGGCTGTAGCCGGCGTAGAAGTCGACGTTGAACTTCAGGCCCGACACGCGTTCCAGCACCGGCACGCAATCTTCTTCGGTGGCGCCGGGGTAGACGGTGGATTCGTAGATGACGATGTCGCCGCGCTTGAGCACGGCGCCGATGGTCTCGCTGGCCTTCACCAGCGGGGTCAGGTCGGGTTGCTTGTATTCGTCGATCGGGGTGGGCACGGTGACGATGAACACGTTGGTCTGGCCCAGCTCGGCGCGGTCGGCGGTGTAGCTCAGGTGACTGGCTTCGACCAGCTCGGCATCGCTGACTTCCAGCGTGTGGTCGTGCCCGGCCTTCAGGGCGTCGATCCGGCGCGTGTTGATATCAAAACCGATGACCGAGCGCTTCTTGCCGAACTCGACCGCCAGCGGCAGGCCGACATAACCCAGGCCGACAACCGCGAGTTTCACATCCTGAATACGCAACATAACTCTCCCTTCACCGTAAAACGATTACGGCATTTTAAATATGGTCGGGGTAATGGATAACCGGGCCCCCGGCGGATATCGCCGGGGCGCCCAAGACTTAATCGGCCCGCAAGACGGAAGGCAGCAACAGCCACCCCGGACGGCGCCAGGACACCAGCCGCGCGTACAGCCAGATATAGACGCTGGCGAACACCACCAGACTGGCGCCAAGCGCCCAGGCGTTGTCCCACCAGATGGTGGCGGGCACCAGGCCGATCAGGGCCAGCACCCACATGTACGGCGACGCCAGGGCGTTGCACAGCGCGGGCACGGCATGGCGGCGGCCGCGGCTGAAGGTCACGCGGACCAGGCGACGGAACACCAGTTGATGCAGGTGCAGCGCATCGGGCTGGTCCACCGGCACGCCACGCTTGAAGCGGCGGCGCCAGATGGAGAACCCGGTTTCAAAGACGGGGTAGAACAGCACGGCCAGCGCGTAGAACGGCGACACCGAGGGGTTGCGCACCACCAGCAGCACAGCCAGTTCGGCCAGCATGAAGCCCAGGAAATACGCTCCGCCGTCGCCCAGGAAGACGCGGCCGAACGGGAAGTTCCAGACCAGGAAGCCCAGCGTGGCCGACGCCAGCGCCGCCGAAATCAGGAAGATCGGCACGTCGCCCACTTGCAGCGCCACCAGGCTGATGGAAACGGCCATCAGCGTGGCGACCATGCCGGCCAGGCCGTTCATGCCATCGACGATGTTCAGGGCATGGGTACAGCCGCCCACGGCGAACATCGTGAAAAGCAGGGAAACGGGCCAATAAGACAGGACGTAATCCACCGGCGCCATGCCGACGCGGCTGACGCCGCCCAGCAGCCACCAGGCGATCGCGGCGGACAGGAAGGCAGCCAGCAAGCGCTTGCTGGCGCCGATATCTTTGGTGATGTCTTCGAGCAGGCCCGCCACGAACACCGGTAGCGCCGAGACGAACAGGGCCGGCCACAACCAGGTCAGGGTCATGTTGTCGGGCCCGAGCACCAACAGGCCCAGGAGCGTGCCGGCCAGCACGGCCAGGCCGCCGACGCGAGGCGTGGCGCGCGAATGGTTCGCTTGCGGTTTGTTGAGGTCGCTGTCGCCGGTGAAGGCGCCATGCCAGCGCTCCGACGCCACGATGATTCCGCCCACCATGAACGCGACCACGCATATGTACAGCCAGGTCACAAGGTCACCTTTGGTTGGTCTATCGAGACAGGCCCGCCATTATCGGCGGCAGGTGTAACGCCCATATATGGGAGGAATAAGGAAGTGCAATGCACCGGGACAGAACGTAACACCCGTGGAAATACGGATTTCATGGATTAATTGTAGAGCTTTCCGTCTTGGCGCACGCGAAATATCCAAGGGAAAACGCCAAGAACTTCCCGGGGAAACCGACCCTGGCGGCACCGGCCTCCACTCAGGCAATCCGCACAGTATCCTCGCTAAATAGGGACGGATTATTCCAGGATAAAAAAAAGCCCGAGATCGTAAGATCTCGGGCTAAATCCACCAAAGGAGGAGGGTGGAGGAGACAACCGTGGCATGTTGGGAGCGGCCTGGAGGTTTCGCTCGCTACGCTGTCGGGGTTTGGCTTGCGGATTGTGCTTGCCTTGGTACCGCGCCGACTGCGTTTCAACATCCGATGAGATGCATAGTATCGGGTTTTTTTGTGCGATGCAAGAATTTTTTCACGCTCGCGGCGACATGACATTCCACGTTGCATTTTTGCCGCACGTTGCGGGTCACCTGCCTGGAAAGCCGCAGCCAGCAATGACCTTGCGACATGGCGGGTTTTTGCCGAACGGGTTAACCCCTTGCGGACTTACCCTAGACCTTGCCGGGTAATCCCGCCCTATGATTGGCACCAGAAAGGTGCATCCGGCACCAATATGCGGCAATTTTTGCGCATTGCAACATTTTTTGCTCCCCACCGCGGGGCAGCGCGCGTTCAGATCCAGTACGCCGTGGTGGTCATGACCTTGGACATCGCCCGCATCGCCGTCTTGACCGGCCCCGGTAGCGGCACGCCGCCGGCCGCCTCGGCGCTGGCGCGATGCTGGGCTTCGTCTTCCTTCATCTTCTGCACGATCTGGCGCGAACGGGCATCCTGTTCCGGCAAGGTGCGCAGGTGGCCGTCCAGGTGGGCCTCGACCTGCCGTTCGGTTTCGGCCATGAAACCCAGGTTGCGCGGCACGCCGGCATAGCTGGCCAGCACGCCCAGCGCAAACGAGCCGGCGTACCAGACCGGGTTGAGCAGGCTGGGCCGGCTGCCCAGCTCGGCCAGGCGCTGATTGCACCAGACCAGGTGGTCGACCTCTTCGCCGGCCGCTTCCAGCAGCAAGGCGCGCGGGCCGGGCTCGCGGCAGGCCGCCGCCTGCCCCCGGTACAGCGCCTGGGCGCAGACCTCGCCGACGTGGTTGACCCGCATCAGTCCTGCCGCGTGGCGCTTTTCCTGTGCCGACAGCGTGTCGGGCGCCTCGTCGGCGGTGGCCGGATTCGGCCGGCCGGCGCTGGCGCTGCCGGACAGCACGCGCAGCGCGCGGTCGGCTTCGGCCAGCAGGGCGTCCAGCGGACTGGCGCGACGCAGGAAAGAAGCGGGGCCGGATTGGAACAGGGCGGTGGACATGGACAACTCCTGGAATTGGGGCGCGCACACCCCTGATGCGGGGCGGGGCTCTCGTGCCTGGAATTGTACGCAACGGGTATCATCAGCCATTGACTGCGCTCAAGCACAAGGACACTGACAAATGGAATGCACGATCGACTGGGGCGGCCCCAACGGCATGCTCTTTACCGCCAGCACCGGCAGCGGCCACGTCGCGGTGATGGACGGCGCGGTGGACGGCGGCGGCCATAACCTGGCGCCTCGCCCCATGGAAATGCTGCTGGCCGGCACCGGCGGCTGCACCGCCTATGATGTGGTGCTGATCCTCAAGCGCGGCCGCCACGCCGTGAGCGGTTGCAGCGTCAAGCTGCAGGCCGACCGCGCCGACGTCGACCCCAAGGTGTTCACCCGCATCCATTTCGCTTTCACCGTCACCGGCCGCAACCTGCCGCGCGCCGCCGTCGAGCGCGCGGTGCAGCTGTCGCACGAAAAATACTGCTCGGCCTCGGCCATGCTGGAAAAGACCGCCGAACTGACGTTCTCGGTCGACATCGTCGACACCCAGGAAGCCCCTGCGACGGCCTGACGCGACCGCGCCCTTTCAGCCCTTACTCATTCTGTACCCATGAAACAATACCTGGACCTCGTTCAATCCATCCTGGACACCGGCGCGTGGCAGGAAAATCGGACGGGCATACGCACCCTGAGCATGCCGGGTGCCTCGCTGCGCTTTGACCTGCAGCAAGGCTTTCCCGCCGTGACCACCAAGAAGCTGGCCTTCAAGTCGGCCATCGGCGAGATGGTCGGCTTCCTGCGCGCCTCGCGCAGCGCCGCCGAATTCCGCGAGCTGGGGTGCAAGGTCTGGGACCAGAACGCCAACGAGAACAGCCAGTGGCTGGCCAACCCGTACCGCGAAGGCCCTGACGACCTGGGCCCGGTCTATGGCGTGCAATGGCGCCAGTGGCCGGCCTACAAGGTGCTGGACGCCCACCGCCAGGAACAGATCGCCGACGCGCTGGGCCGCGGTTACACGAAGGTTGCCGACCTGCGGGAAAACGGCGCCCCCAAGGTGCTGCTCTATAAAGCCGTCGACCAGTTGCGACTATGCCTGGACGCCATCCACGAGCGCCCGGGCGACCGCCGCATCCTGTTCCACGGCTGGAACTGGGCGCAGATCGAGGAAATGGCGCTGCCGCCCTGCCACCTGCTCTATCAATTCCTGCCCAACGCGACCACCCGCGAAATTTCCCTGTGCCTGTACATCCGCTCGAACGATGTCGGGCTGGGCACGCCGTTCAACCTGACCGAAGGCGCGGCGCTGCTGCACCTGGTGGGCCGGCTGACGGGCTATAAGCCGCGCTGGTTCACGTATTTCATTGGCGACGCCCACATCTACGAGAACCACCTGCCGATGCTGCGCGAACAGCTGACGCGCACGCCGTATGAAGCGCCCCAGCTCGTGCTGTCCGATCGCATTCCCGATTTTGCCCAGACCGGCCGCTACGAGCCCGAGTGGCTCGAGAAGGTCGAACCGGGCGATTTCTCGCTGGCGGGCTACACCCACCACGCGCCCCTCACCGCGCCGATGGCCGTTTGAGGCCATGGCGGTGCGGCCGCCTGGCGGCCGTCCGCCATGCCGGAACACGCAGGTGAAGATTGGTGAGCTTCTGGAAGCGCGTTTTCGGTATAACCCATCCCTTAGCCTCGGACGCGCGTCCAGCAAGCCTCGCGCGCCGTTGCTTCTGAACGGCCCATGCCGCGCCGTGCCTGCCGCTCGCCGCGAAACCGGGCACCCCGCCCGGCCTTCCCGGCCGCCTGCACCGCAGCGCCGCACCCCCTATCCAGAAAAGAGAGTACGTGAATCGCCAGCGTCGACAGCAGGACCCCCTTGCGGCCCGAATGCAACTGTTGACTACTAATTGATTTGAATTGAGGCCGGCGCGGCGGCTGTATGCGCTCAGGACAGGACCCCAAAAATGCTCGTTGGAATATATAACCCTTCGCTCGTCCTCGTATCCCTAGGGGTCGCCATCCTGGCGTCGTATACGGCGCTGGGCATGGCCAACCGCGTGCGGGCCGCGAACGGACTGCCGGCGGCGCGTTACTGGTTGGCCGGCGGCGCATTGGCCATGGGCATCGGCATCTGGGCCATGCATTTCGTCGGCATGCTGGCGTTCAGCCTGCCGATTCCCATGGGATACGACCTGCCGCTGACCCTGCTGTCGCTGGTGATCGCGATCGGCTGCTCGGCCTTCGCGCTGTGGATCGTCTGCAAGGACGAGCTGCCCTGGCCGCGGCTGATCGCGGGCGCGCTGCTGATGGGCGCGGGCATTGCGGCGATGCACTATATCGGCATGGCTGCGATGCAGATGACGCCCGGCATCTCCTACAACCCGGCCTGGTTCGCGCTGTCCATCGGCATTGCCGTGGCGGCCTCGGGCGCCGCGCTCTGGATCACCTACCGCCTGCGCCAGGACGGCCCGCGGGTGGCGCTGTCGCGGCCGCTGGCGGCCGTGGTCATGGGCATGGCCATTGTCGGCATGCACTACACCGGCATGGAAGCGGCCGGCTTCCCGGAAGGCAGCATCTGCATGGCCGCCAACAGCGGCATTTCGGCGGGCTGGCTGGCCATTGCCGTGACCGCCGTGACCCTGAGCGTGCTGGCCATCGCCCTGGTGGTCGCCGTGCTGGACAACCGCCTGGAAGCCCGCACGTCCGCCCTGGCCTCGTCGCTGGCCGAGGCCAACGAAGAACTGGTGCAACTGGCGTTGCACGACACCCTGACCAAGCTGCCCAACCGCATCCTGCTCGAAGACCGGCTGGAACAGGCCATTGAAAGCGCCAGCCGCCGCAAGGGCTATTTCGCCGTGCTGTTCTTCGACCTGGACGGCTTCAAGGCGGTCAACGACGCCTACGGCCACCATACCGGCGACGCCCTGCTGATCGACCTGGCCCAGCGCATTCGCCAGACGCTGCGCACGCAGGACACCGTGGCGCGCCTGGGCGGCGACGAATTCATCGTGCTGAGCGAGGTGGTGGAACCCACCGACGCCGCCAATGTGGCGGACCGCCTGATCGAGGCCATTGCGCGCCCGGTCATGGTGTACGGCCACGAAGTGCTGGTGACCTCCAGCGTGGGCATCGCCATCTATCCGAATGACGGCGAAGACACGCACGCGCTGCTGACCAACGCGGACGCCGCGATGTACCACGCCAAGCGCCTGGGCGGCACCGGCTACAGCTTCTTCGAGCCGTCCATGAACGCCGACGCGCACGAGCAGATCGAGCTGCTGCACGACCTGCGCCTGGCACAGGAGCGCGACCAGTTCGTGCTGCACTACCAGCCCAAGTACGAAGCGCCGGCCGGCCCCATCATGGGCGCCGAGGCGCTGCTGCGCTGGAACCACCCCACCCGCGGCCTGGTGGGCCCGGACCAGTTCATCCCCACGGCGGAAAAGACCGGGCTGATCCTGTCGATCGGCGAATGGGTCATCAACGAAGCCTGCCGCCAGATGCGCGAGTGGATCAACGCGGGCCAGGGCCACTGGACCATCGCCGTGAACATCTCGGCGCTGCAGTTCGCCCACGCCGGGCTGGTCGAGACGGTGCGCAGCGCGCTGGCCCGGCACGACGTGCCGCCGTCCTGCCTGACGCTGGAAGTGACCGAATCCACCGCCATGCGCGACGCCGAGGCCAGCCTGACCGTGCTCAAGCGCCTGTCGGGGTTGGGCGTGACCATCTCCATCGACGACTTCGGCACCGGTTATTCCAGCCTGCTCTACCTGAAGCGGCTGCCCGCCACCGAATTGAAGATCGACCGCGGCTTCGTCAACCAGCTGGAAAACGACAACGAAGATGCCGCCATTGTCTCGGCCATCGTCGCGCTGGCCCAGCAACTGAACCTGCGCATCGTGGCCGAGGGCGTGGAAACGACGGCGCAGCAGAAATTCCTGACCGGGCTGGGCTGCGACTCGCTGCAGGGCTTCCTGCTGGGCAAGCCGATGCCGGCCAGCGAATTCCTGGAACACGCGGCGGGCTGAATTTGCTACGCTTGGGGCCTTCCCGCCGGCCCTGCCGGCCGACTTCCCCAAGCCTCCCGACCGCATGTCCGCCAGCCTTACCTTGATCGTCGCCTATTCCACCAACCGCGCCATCGGGCGCGACAACGCCCTGCCCTGGAAATTGCCGGGCGACCTGGCGCATTTCAAGCGCAGCACGCTGGGACACCCCATCATCATGGGGCGCAAGACCTGGGAATCGCTGGGCCGCCCCCTGCCCGGGCGCACCAATATCGTGGTCAGCCGCAATCCGGACTTCAGCGCCGCCGGCGCCACGCTCGTGCCTTCGCTGGAAGCGGCCATCGCCGCCTGCGGCGACAGCGCCGAGGCCTTCGTTATCGGTGGTGCGCAGATCTACACGCAGGCATTGCCGCTGGCCCGCCGCATCCTGGCCACCGAGGTTCATGCCGAGGTCGAGGGCGACGCCTTCTTTCCGCTGCTGCCGGGCTTCCAGTGGAAGGAAACGGCGCGCGACGCGCAGCCCGCCGAGAATGGCTACGACTACGACTTCGTCACGTACGAGCGCGCCTGACCCCGCACGGCCTAGGCCGCGCCCGCATTGCGCATGAAGCGCCACAGCGCCGACGCCTCGGAATACGCCACGTTGAAGCGCACCCAGGGCGTATCGGCCTCGTCGGCCTCGAAATAGGAACCCGGCGCCAGCCAGATACCGTCTTTCAAGGCCAGCTCGGCCAGGCCATTGGCGCCGCGTTCGCGCCACTGGCCGGCCACCTTCGCCCACAGGAACAAACCGGCCTGGGGCCGCGCATAGACCTCGAAGCCATGCTGCGCCATCTGGCCGGCCACATTGGCGTGGGCCTGGGCCAGGCGTTCGCGGGTGCGCTCGATATGTGCCCGGTAGCGGCCTTCGCGAATGACCTGATGGACGATGCGCTCCATGATCTCGGGCGACGTCAGGCCGACCGCCATCTTAGTGCGGGCGATGTCGCGGGTCAGGTCGCGATGCGCCACCACGTAACCCACCCGCACCGACGGGCTGATGACCTTGGAATAGCCGCCCAGGTAGACCACCCGGCGTCCGCCATCCAGCGCCGCCAGCATGGGCGTGACACCCGGCGCGAGTTCGCGCGAGATGTCGTCTTCCACCACCCAAAGTCCATGGCGCTCGGCCAGTTGCAGGATGCGAAAGGCGTTGGCCATGCTGATGCTGGCCCCCGAGGGGTTCTGCAGCGCGGTATTGACGAACAGCGCCCGCGGCCGGTGTTGCACGGCCGCGCGCTCCAGCGCATCGCAATCCAGGCCGTCCAGGGTGCGCGCCACCGGCACCACCCGCAGGCCGGCCAGGCGCAGCATCTGCAACAGATTGGCGTAGGCCGGCTGCTCGACCAGTACGGTGTCGCCCGGCCGCAGCAGGGTGCGGATCACCATGTCCAGCCCGTGGGTCACGCCCTGGGTCAAGAGCACCTGGGAGACCTCGACCTCCATGCCCTGCGCGCTGAGCGTGGCGGCGATGGTTTCGCGCAGCGGCGCGTAGCCGTACGGATGCCCGTAGTGGGCAATGCGCATGGCCGGCACCCGGCCCATGTGGCGCAGCGCCACGTGCAGGCCTTCTTCATTCAGCCATTCGCCGGGCAGCCAGCCGCAACCCGACTTGATGGGGATGGAGTGGTCCGCGAAGATGTCCGACAGCAGCCAGCTTGCGTTTAAGCGGGGCGGCTCCCAGGATTGCGGCTCGCCCCGGCGCGCGGGCGCGTCTGGCTGGGCCACCCGATAGCCGGCGCCCGGCCTTGCGGCCAGCCAGCCCAGCGACACCAGGCGGCTGTAGGCGCTGGCGACCGTGAAGGTGCTGACGGCGTGCTGGCGCGCGAACTCGCGCACCGAGGGTAGGGACATACCCGGACGCAGCAGTTGGGCCTCGATGGCTTGCAGAATGGCCGCCACCAGCTGGTCCACCAGCGTGGGGGCCTGGCCGCGGGCACGCACGGGCTGGAAATCGATCACGGCAGGAAAGCTAACTGTACAGTTGTCATGCTTGCAACTATACAGTTAGCCCGCTTTGCGCGGATTGTATATTTTCAATCCGCGCGGGACGCACCAGAATCATTTGCATCCGCCGGCTGCCTGCACGCGACGCAAGCAAAGCCGGGCCTGTCACCCCCTGGAGCCGCCATGAACGCCCCCGCCGAGTTGCCCGACCTGTCCCATCTCTGGATGCCCTTTACCGCCAATAAACAGTTCAAGGCGCATCCCCGCATGCTGGCGGCAGCGAAAGGCATGTACTACACGTCGGCCGACGGTCGCCAGATCCTGGACGGCACGGCCGGCCTGTGGTGCGTGAACGCCGGCCACGGCCGCCAGGAAATCGTCGATGCGATTTCCCGCCAGGCCGGCATCATGGACTACGCCCCGGGCTTCCAGCTGGGCCACCCGCTGGCCTTCGAAGCCGCCACCGCCGTGGCCAGCTTCATGCCGCAGGGCCTGGACCGCGTCTTCTTCACCAACTCGGGTTCCGAGTCCGTCGACACCTCCCTGAAGATCGCCCTGGCCTATCACCGCGCCCGCGGCGAAGGCCAGCGCACCCGCCTGATCGGCCGCGAACGCGGCTACCACGGCGTGGGCTTTGGCGGCATCTCGGTGGGCGGCATCTCGACCAACCGCAAGACCTTCTCCGGCGCGCTGCTGCCCGCCGTGGACCACCTGCCCCACACCCACAACCTGGAGCAGAACGCCTATTCCAAGGGCCAGCCCGCCTGGGGCGCCCACCTGGCCGACGAACTGGAACGCATCATCGCGCTGCACGACGCGTCCACCATCGCCGCCGTGATCGTCGAGCCCATGGCCGGCTCCACCGGCGTGCTGATTCCGCCGAAGGGCTACCTGGAAAAGCTGCGCGAAATTACGTCCAAGCACGGCATCCTGCTGATTTTTGACGAAGTCATCACCGCCTACGGTCGCCTGGGCGCCGCCACCGCGTCCGAATTCTTCGGCGTCACGCCCGACCTGATCGCCATGGCCAAGGGCGTGAGCAACGCCGCCGTGCCCGCGGGCGCCGTCGCCGTGCGCCGCGAAGTGCACGACGCCATCGTCAACGGCCCGGCCGGCGGCATCGAGTTCTTCCACGGCTATACCTATTCGGCCCACCCGCTGGCCGCCGCCGCCATCCTGGCGACGCTGGACATCTACCGCCGCGAAGACCTGTTCAGCCGCGCCCGCAAGCTGTCGGGCGCGTTCGAACAGGCGGCCCACAGCCTGAAGGGCGCACCGCACGTCATCGACGTACGCAACCTGGGCCTGGTGTCCGGCATCGAACTGGCGCCGCGCGCTGGCGCCCCGGGCGCCCGCGCCGCCGAAGTGTTCCAGAAATGCTTCGACAGCGGCCTGATGGTGCGCTACACCGGTGACATCATCGCCGTCTCGCCCCCGCTGATCATAGAAGAAGCCCAGATCGGGCAGCTGTTCGAGCAGATCGGCAAGGTGCTCAAGGAAGTCGCATGACGGGGCGCCCCGCCGCTGCGCGCACGCGGCGCCGACGGGGCCGTTGCTCCCACCTGCGCGCGGGGCAGGCCCGCGCGCACTGACACACACTCGCGGGCGGCCCTGGGCCGCCCTCCGGCATTTTCAAAGAACCCGTTCCGAGCCTTTCCCATGAAGAAGATTCCCCACTACATCAACGGCCAGCACTACGACGGCCGCAGCAACCGCTACGCCGACGGCTTCAATCCGGCCACCGGCGAAGTGACCACCTCGGTTCCGCTGGCGTCCACCGACGAAGTAGCGCTGGCCGTGGCCTCGGCCAAGGCCGCCTTTCCCGCCTGGTCCGAAACGCCCGCACTCAAGCGTTCGCGCGTGCTGTTCAACTTCAAGGCGCTGCTGGACAAGCATCAGGACGAGCTGGCCGAGCTGATCACCCGCGAACACGGCAAGGTGTTCTCGGACGCCAAGGGCGAAGTCATGCGCGGCATCGAGATCGTGGAATTCGCCTGCGGCATTCCGCAATTGCTCAAGGGCCAGTATTCCGACCAGATCGGCGGCGGCATCGACAACTGGAGCATGCGCCAGGCCTTGGGCGTGGTGGCCGGCATCACGCCGTTCAACTTCCCCATGATGGTGCCGTGCTGGATGTTCCCGGTGGCCATCGCCTGCGGCAACACCTTCGTGCTCAAGCCGTCCGAACGCGACCCGTCGGCGTCGCTGCGCCTGGCCGAACTGCTGACCGAAGCCGGCCTGCCCCCCGGCGTCTTCAACGTGGTGCATGGCGACAAGCAGGCCGTGGACGCACTGATCGCGCACCCCGACGTCGAGGCCCTGTCCTTCGTCGGTTCGACCCCCATCGCCGAATACATCTACGCCGAAGGCACCCGCCGCGGCAAGCGCGTGCAGGCCCTGGGCGGCGCCAAGAACCACCTGGTGGTGATGCCCGATGCCGACCTGGACCAGGTCACCGACGCCCTGATGGGCGCAGCTTACGGCTCTGCCGGCGAACGCTGCATGGCCATCTCGGTGGCCGTGGCGGTGGGCGACGTGGCCGACAAGGTGGTCGAGCGCCTGATCCCGCGCGTCAAGGCCCTGGTGGTCAAGGACGGCATGAACGGCGACGCCGAAATGGGCCCGCTGGTCACCGCCCAGCACCGCAACAAGGTCATCGGCTACATCGAGGACGGCGTTGCCGCCGGCGCCGACATGCTGGTCGACGGCCGCGGCCTGACGGTGCCGGGCAACGAAAAGGGCTTCTTCCTGGGCGGCACGCTGTTCGACAACGTCAAGCCGGCCATGAACATCTACCGCGAAGAAATCTTCGGACCGGTGCTGTGCATCGTGCGCGTGCCTGACTTCGCGTCGGCGGTGGAACTCATCAACGCCCATGAATTCGGCAACGGCGTGGCCTGCTTCACGTCCGACGGCGGCGTGGCACGCGCATTTGCGCGCCAGATCAAGGTCGGCATGGTCGGCATCAACGTGCCGATCCCGGTACCCATGGCCTGGCATTCGTTCGGCGGCTGGAAGCGCTCGCTGTTCGGCGACCACCATGCCTACGGCGAAGAAGGCATCCGCTTCTATTCGCGCTACAAGAGCGTGATGCAGCGCTGGCCGGACAGCATCGCCAAGGGCGCGGAATTCACCATGCCCGTGGCCAAGTAAACGCGCCACGCGCGTCCACACCGCCCCGGCCGCGGCGGCCGGGGCTTGCCGAAAGACACAACAAGGGGAATCCTGATGCGCATCGGGATAGGCGGCTTTCAGCATGAAACCAATACGTTCGCGCCGTCACGCGCGACGTGGGAAGACTTCGCCGACAAGGGCGGCGGCTGGCCCAAGCTGGTCAGCGGCCCGGCGATGTTCCAGGCGGTGGCCGGCGCCAACATTCCAGTGGCCGGCTTCATCGAGGCGATGGGCAACCACACGCTGCTGCCCGCCACCTGGGCCGCGGCCAGCCCTTCCGGCCTGGTCACCGAAGACGCATTTGAACGCATCAGCGCGCTGATCCTGCAGGGGCTGTCGCAGGCCATGCCGCTGGACGGCGTCTACCTGGACCTGCACGGCGCGATGGTCACCGAGCACCTGGACGATGGCGAAGGCGAACTGCTCAAGCGCGTGCGCGCGCTGGTGGGGCCAGACGTGCCGGTGGTCGCCAGCCTGGACCTGCACGCCAACGTCACGCGGGCCATGGTGCAACATGCAGACGCGCTGGTCTGCTATCGCACCTATCCGCACATCGACATGGCCGAAACCGGCCAACGCGCCGCCGCCTTGCTGGCGCGGCGCCTGGCGGGCGCGCCGCGCAGTCACGTCGCGCTGCGCCAGCTGCCCTACCTGATCCCGCTGTGCTGGCAGTCCACCGACATCGAGCCGTCCCGCAGCCTGTACCAGCTGGTGGGCGAACTCGAAACGCGTGGCGCGCAGAGCGTGTCGTTTGCCACCGGCTTTCCAGCAGCCGATTTTCCCGACTGCCTGCCCGCCGTCTGGGCCTACGGCGCAACGCAAGACGAGGCCGATGCGGCCGCCGATGCGCTGACCCGCGCGGTGCTGGATGCCGAGCGCGATTTCGGCGGCACGCTGTACACCCCGGACGATGCCGTTGCCACCGCCTTGCGGTTGGCGCAGGACGCCAGCGCGCCCGTCGTCATCGCCGACGCGCAAGACAACCCGGGCGCCGGCGGCAGCTCCGACACCACCGGCCTGCTGCGCGCACTGATCCGCCACAACGTCCGCGACGCCGCCATCGGCCTGATCGTCGATCCGGCGGCGGCACTGGCCGCGCATCGCGCCGGTGTCGGTAAGACGGTCCGAATTTCATTGGGTGGACATTCGGGTATTCCTGATGACGAACCCCTGGACGCCGAGTTCATCGTAGAGAAAACTTCGAATGGGCGCTTCGATACGCACGGCGCGTTCTACCGTGGTTTCCACATGGATCTGGGCCCCAGCGCCTGCCTGCGGATCGGCGGCGTGCGCATCGTGGTGGCGTCCAGCAAGGTGCAGATGGCCGACCAGGAAATGTTTCGCTTCGCCGGCGTGGACCCGCGCCGCGCGGCGATCCTGGCGGTGAAGAGTTCGGCGCATTTCCGCGCCGATTTCACCCCCATCGCGCACACGATTCTGGTCTGCGCGGCACCGGGCTCGATGCTGATGGATGCGGCTAAACAACCATGGACACGGCTGCGTCCGGGCATCAGAATGGCGCCTTGCGGCCCGGTCTTCGCCGGACCCGCTACAGCCTGACCCTCGCACGCCGCGCCCCTGGCGCGGCGCGTTAACGACGTAGCGGCTCGACATGCCGCTCACTACGCATCAAGGGGATTTTCATGCTCAAGTTTGTCCGCGCGGCCGCATTGGCCAGCGCCACCCTGCTGATGGCTCACGGCGCCTACGCCGAGACCGTCATCAAGTCGGTGATGCACTCGCCTTTGCGCCTGACCGACCCGCACGCCACCACCGCGTACATCACGACGTGGCACGGCTACATGATCTACGACACGTTGCTGGCCACCGATGCCGACAACAAGATCCAGCCGCAGATGCTGGAAAAGTGGGATGTCTCGGCCGACGGCAAGACCTACACCATGACGCTGCGCCCGGGCCAGAAATGGCATGACGGCAAGCCGGTGACGGCCGAAGACTGCGTGGCGTCCATCAAGCGCTGGGCCGCGGGCGATGGCATGGGCCGCACCCTGCTCAAGTTCACGGACAAGATCGAAGTCATCGACGACAACAGCTTCCGTATCGTCATGAAAGAACCCACGGACCTGGCGCTGCGCGCCCTGTCCAAGCCCACCGGCACGGCGCCGTTCATGATGCCCAAGCGCATCGCCGACCTCGCCATTGGCCAGCCCATCACCGACATGACCGGCTCGGGCCCGTTCAAGGTCATCGAGTTCAAGCCGGGCGTGAAGACCGTCTACGCCAAGAACACCGACTACGTGCCGCGCAAGGAACCCGCCAGCGGCCTGGCCGGTGGCAAGGTCGTGAACGTGGACAAGGTCGAATGGGACGTCATGCCCGACGCCCTGACCACCGCCAATGCGCTCCTGGGCGGCGAAATCGACTTCGTCGAGCAGTTCCCCTATGACCTGTTGCCGATGATCGAAGGCAACAAGGACCTGAAGGAAGAATCGCTCAGCCCGGTCGGCTACTTCACGATGTACCGCTTCAACTTCAAGTACCCGCCCTTCAACAACAAAAAGATCCGCCAGGCCGCCATGTACGCCATCGGCCAGGAAGACGTGATGAAGGCGCTGGTGGGTAATCCCAAGTACTGGAAAACCTGCGCATCGCTGTGGGGCTGCGGCACGCCGCTGGAATCCGACATCGGCAAGGACGTCGTGGTGCCCTCGAACATCGAGAAGGCCAAGGCCCTGCTGAAGGAAGCCGGCTACGACAACACCCCCATCCTGGTGATGCACGCCACGGACGTGGGCACGCTGTCGGCCCAGCCGGTGGTGATGGCCCAGGCCCTGCGCAAGGCCGGCTTCAACGTCAACCTGGCGGCGATGGACTGGCAGAGCGTGGCCACCCGCCGCGCCTCGAAGGCGGCGCCGGCCGAAGGCGGCTGGAACATCCACAACACCAACTGGTACGCCACCGACGTGATGGACCCGGTGCGCTCGGCCCCCGCCGCGGCCAACGGCGACAATGCCTGGTTCGGTTGGCCCGACTTCCCCCAGGTCGAGGAACTGCGCACCAAGTTCGCGCTGACTTCCGACCCGGCCGAGCAGAAGAAGATCGCCGACGAGCTGCAGCGCATCGGCATCGACGAAGGCCTGTACGTGCCGCTGGGCCAGATGTCCGTGCCCACCGTGTACACGACCAAGCTGTCCGGCCTGGTGCATGCACCGGTGTTCGCGTTCTGGAATGTGAAAAAAGCTCCTTGAGGAGCGATTAGGGCCTGCCTTCGGGCAGGCCCGGATTCTGGGGGAATTACATGCTGGCATTCGTTTCACGCCGGCTCCTCGCGACCATCCCCGTACTGGTGATGGTCGCGGTGGTGGTCTTTGCGATATTGCGTGCGGGCTCGGGCGATCCGGCCATCATCATGGCCGGCGACGGCGCCACGCCTGAACGTGTCGAACTGATACGTCAGACGATGGGCCTGGATAAACCGGTGGTCCAACAATTCTTCATCTGGGGCGGCCGGCTGTTGCAGGGCGACCTGGGTACCTCGCTGATGTCCGGCGTGCCGGTCACCAAGCTCATCAGCCAACGGCTCGAACCGTCGCTCAGCCTGGCGATACTGACACTGATCTTCACCCTGATCGTGGCGATTCCGCTGGGCGTGCTGGCGGCCTGGCGCCAGGGCCGGCTGCTGGACCGCGCCGTGATGGGTTTTTCAGTGCTGGGCTTCTCGGTGCCGGTGTTCGTCACCGGCTACCTGCTGATCTGGACCTTCGCCATCAAGCTGGGCTGGTTCAACGTGCAGGGCTACGCGCCACTGGCCAACGGCTTCTGGCCCTTCCTGCACCGGCTGATCCTGCCGTCGCTCGCGCTGTCCACGGTGTACATCGCGCTGATCGCGCGCATCACGCGCACCAGCGTCATCGAAGTCATGGGCGAAGACTTCATCCGAACCGCGCGCTCCAAGGGCCTGACCGAAACCGGCGTGCTGCTGGGCCACGCGCTGCGCAATGCGGCCGTGCCCATCGCCACGGTGGTGGGCCTGGGCATCGCGCTCTTGATCAGCGGCGTGGTCGTGACCGAATCGGTCTTCAACATTCCCGGCCTGGGCCGGCTGGTGGTCGAAGCCGTGCTGGCGCGCGACTACCCCGTGATCCAGGGGCTGACGCTGTTCTTCGCGTTCGTCTACGTGTTCATCAATCTGGTTGTCGATTGCGCCTACACGGTGTTCGACCCCCGTATCCGATACTGAGGCCACGCCATGCAAACGCCAACCGACGCCGCCGCGCAAGCGGCCGCCGACCTCCCCGGAGGCGGCAATCCCCACGTCACCGCCTGGCGCCAGATCCGCCAGGGTCTGCGCAGCTGGCCAGTCATGCTGGCCCTGGTGGTGCTGGCACTGATCGTCGCCATCGCCCTGTTCGCCCCGCTGCTGGGCACCGTGGACCCGACCCAGATCAACCCGGGCGCGCGCCTGAAGCAGCCCTTCACCGATTATCTCTTTGGCACCGATGCCTTTGGCCGCGACGTCTGGTCGCGGGTGGCCTACGGCGCCCGCATCTCGCTCATCGCGGGCCTGGGCGCCGCCGTCGTCAGCGTGGCCATCGGCCTGGTGATCGGTGTGATCGCGGGCTGGTTCCGGTCGCTGGACGGCTTCATCATGCGCACCATGGATGCCATCATGGCGATTCCCGGCATTCTGCTGGCGATTGCCCTGGTGTCGGCCACCGGCGCCAGCCTGATGACCGTGCTGATCGCCATCACCATCCCGGAAATTCCACGGGTGGTGCGGCTGGTGCGCGGCCAGATCCTGACCGTGCGCGGCGAACCCTATGTCGAGGCCGCGCTGGCCCTGGGTACGCCGCTGCCGCTGCTGCTGTGGCGCCACATGGTGCCCAGCACCGTGGCGCCCCTGACCGTGCAGGGCACCTACGTGTTCGCCTCGGCCATGCTGACCGAAGCCATCCTGAGCTTCCTGGGCGCGGGCATTCCGCCCGAGATCGCCTCCTGGGGCAACATCATGTCCGAAGGCCGCATGTATTTCCGCATGCTGCCTGGCCTGATCCTGTTCCCGGGCCTGTTCCTGTCGCTGACCGTGCTCAGCGTGAACATCCTGGGCGACGCGCTGCGCGATGCGCTGGACCCGAAAATGGTGCGCAGGATCTGATGCCGATGACCTACTCTCCTACTCCCCCCGCGGGCGATACCTCGTCCGCCGTCCTGGCCATCCGCAACCTGTCGGTGGAAGTCGCCGGCGCCGGCAACCGGGTCGTGCGCAACCTGAGCCTGGACGTGCACGCCGGCGAAACCGTCTGCGTGGTCGGCGAATCCGGCTCGGGCAAATCAGTGACCTCGCTGGCCGTCATGGGCCTGTTGCCGCCCGGCGTGCTGCGCATCAGCGCGGGTTCCATCCGCGTCGAAGGCGAAGACGTCGCCACCGCCACGCCGCGCCGCCTGCGCGAGCTGCGCGCCACCCGCATGGCCATGGTGTTCCAGGAACCCATGACCGCGCTGAATCCTGTGCACACGGTGGGCAAACAGGTCGACGAAGTGCTGCGGCTGCATCGCCGCATGTCGGCCGCCGAACGCCGCGCCAAGGTGCTGGAGATGTTCCGTTCGGTGCACCTGCCCGATGTCGAACGCATTTTCGACGCCTACCCGCACCAGTTGTCGGGCGGCCAGCGCCAGCGCATCGTTATCGCCATGGCGCTGATCCTCGAGCCCAAGCTGCTGATCGCCGACGAACCCACCACGGCGCTGGACGTCACCACGCAGAAGCAGATCCTGCTGCTCATCAAGGAACTGCAGGTCAAGCACAAGACGGCCGTGCTGTTCATCACGCACGACTTCGGCGTGGTGGCCGAGATTGCCGACCGCATCGTGGTGATGAACCGCGGCGACCTGATCGAAAGCGGCACGCGCCATGAGATCCTGGCGGAACCCAAGCAGTCGTATACGCGGCGCCTGGTGTCGTCCGTGCCCAGCCTGGTGCCGTCGCGGCGCGACGCGCCCGCCGGCCAGCCGGTGCTGCACGTCAAGGGACTGGGCCGCACCTATGGCGGCAAGCGCGCGCTGCTGTCGCGCCGCGCGCCGCAGAACGTCATCGCCGCTTCGGACGTCAACCTGACGCTGCGCAAGGGCGAGATCCTGGGCATCGTCGGCGAGTCCGGCTCGGGCAAGTCCACGGTGGCGCGCTGCATCGTGCGCCTGATCGAGCCCACCGCCGGCCACATGATGATGGGCGGCGAAGACCTCAGCACCTTGTCCGGCGCGGCGCTGCGACCGGTGCGCCGCCGCATCCAGATCGTGTTCCAGGACCCGTATCGGTCGCTGAACCCACGCCGCACCGTGGGCGAATCCATCATCGAAGGCCTGCTCAATTTCGGCATGCCGCGCGAAGAGGCCCTAAAGCGCGCGGGCGAAACGCTGACCGTGGTCGGCCTGAGCCCCGACGCGATGCGGCGCTATCCGCACCAGTTCTCGGGCGGCCAGCGCCAGCGCATCTGCATCGCGCGCGCGCTGGTGATGGACCCGGAAATCCTGGTGGCCGACGAAGCCGTGTCCGCGCTGGACGTGTCCGTGCAGGCGCAGGTGCTGGAGCTGCTCGAACAGGTGCGGCAGCGCACCGGCGTGGGCGTGCTGTTCATCACGCATGACCTGCGCGTGGCCGCGCAGATCTGCGACACCATCATGGTCATGCAGCGCGGCAAAGTCGTCGAGACCGGCACCGCCGAAACCGTGCTGACGGACCCCCGCCACGAGTACACCCGCGCCCTGATCGACGCGGCACCCGGACGCGACTGGGACTTCCGCAATTTCCGGCCCGTCGCGGCCGGCCAGACGCCCGTGGCCACCGCCTGACGCGCCCTCACCCACTGGAACCCGCCATGCCGCAACCGCACGAACTCTCGGCCCAGGAACTGCTCTCGGCCTATCGCAACAAGACGCTGTCGCCCGTCGAGGCCACGCGTTCGGTGCTTGACCATATCGAGCGCTGGGAACCGCACATCCACGCCACCTACGCACTGGACCCGGAACAGGCGCTGACCCAGGCCCGCGCCTCGGAAGCGCGCTGGATGAAGGGCGAACCCCAGGTCTGCGGCGGCTACACGCTGGACGGCGTGCCCGCCACCATCAAGGAAAACATCGCCACCCGCGGTGTGCCGGTGCCGCTGGGCACCGCCGCCACGGATTTGACGCCCGCCACGGCGGACGCGCCGCCCGCGGCCCGCATGCGCGAGGCCGGCGCGGTCGTGCTGGGCAAGACCACCATGCCCGACTACGGCATGCTGTCTTCGGGCCTGTCGAGCTTTCATGAACTGACGCGCAACCCCTGGGACATCACCAAGAACCCCGGCGGTTCCAGCGCCGGCGCGGGCGCGGCGGCCGCCGCGGGCTACGGCCCGTTGCACATCGGCACGGACATCGGCGGCTCGGTGCGCCTGCCGGCCGCCTGGTGCGGCATCGCCACGCTCAAGCCCAGCCTGGGCCGCATTCCCATCGACCCGCCGTTCATGGGCCGCTGCGCCGGCCCCATGACCCGCACCATCACCGACGCCGCGCTGATGATGGGCGTGCTGTCGCAGCCCGACGTGCGCGACCACATGAGCCTGCCGTTCCAGGATTTCGACTGGCTCAACCTGACCCAGGACGTGCGCGGGCTGCGCATCGGCCTGTTGCTGGACGCCGGCTGCGGCCTGCCGCTGGACCCGGAAATTCGCCAGGCCGTCGAGGCGGCCGCCCGCCTGTTCGAGGCCGCCGGCGCCATCGTCACGCCCATGAATCCCTGGATGACGCCCGACATGCTGGACGGCGTCGACCGCTTCTGGCGCACCCGCTCGGCCATCGACCTGGGCGCGCTACCCGAAGCCCGCCGCGCCAAGATCCTGCCCTTCATCCGCACCTGGGCCGAAAGCGGCGGCGGCCAGTCCGGCGAAGCCGTGTTCCGCAGCTACTACGACACCCTCAACGTGCGCGCCAAGACCGTGGCCGCATGCGCCCCCTACGACTACGTGCTGTCGCCCGTGGCGCCCGTGGTGGCCTACAACGCCGAGTGGGCCGCGCCCACCAATGAAGTGGCCACCACCATGCATCACATCGGCTACACCCTGCCCTACAACATGAGCGAGCAGCCCGCCGCGTCCGTCAATTGCGGCTACACCCGCGCAGGCCTGCCCATCGGCTTGCAGATCGCGGGCGCGCGCTTTGACGACCTGGGCGTGCTGCGTGTGGCGCACGCCTGGGAGCGCATGCGCCCGGCACAGCACCCGTGGCCCCAGCCGCCCGGCGCGGCCTGATTCCTTCCGTGGGCCGGCCTTTCCGCCGGCCCCGTCACTTTCCGGTCTTTCCCCTTTGGCAACCACAGGAATCCCCATGCGTTGGCTTCTGGCAATGATCAAGCACGAGACGAACACCTTTTCGCCCGTGCCGACCCCGCTGTCGCGTTTTTTCCGCGGCGCCCCTGACATCCTCGAAGGCGAGCGCGCCATCCGCGCCTACGAAAACACCGATAGCGGCCTGGGCGGCTACATCGAAGTGGCGCGGCGTGTCGGCGCCGAGATCGTGGTGCCGGTGGCCGCCGAATCCTGGCCCAGCGGGCCGGCCAGCAGCGACACCCACGAAGCGCTGTGCAAGCTGGTGCTGGACCAGGTCAAGCGCGGCGGCTTCGACGCCATCCTGCTGGACCTGCACGGCGCCATGGTGGCCGAGGGCGTGGAAGACGCCGAAGGCGACCTCTTGCGCCGGCTGCGCGAGATCGACCCGAAGACGCCCGTGGCCGTGACGCTGGACATGCACGCCAACATCTACGCGGACATCGTCGACCATGCCACCGTCATCAGCGGCTTTCACACCTACCCGCACGTCGATATCCGCGAGGCCGGCGTGCGTGCCGCCAACGTCATCGTGCGCACGCTCAAGGGCGAGATCAAACCGGTCATGACCTGGGCCAGCAAGCCGATGCTGCCGCACGTGATGTGCCAGGGCACCCATGCCGAACCCAACAAGTCGCTGCAGGACCGCTGCAAACAGCTCGAGGCTGGCGGCGTACTGGCCGCCTCGGTCTTTGTGGGCTTTCCGCATGCGGACATCCGCGAAGCGGGCCTGAGCGCCGTGGTCTGTACGGACGGCAACCTGGGCCAGGCCGAGCAATACCGCGACGAACTGCTGGACCGTGCCTGGAACGATCGCGCCAAGTGGGTCTTCCACCCCGAACCGCTGGCCCCCACCGTCACCCGTGCCAAGGCGATCGAACACGGCCCCGTCGTGCTGTTGGATCACTTCGACAATACCGGCTCGGGCGGCACCATGGACACCACCGCCGTGCTGGCCGAGGTGCTGCGCCAGGAACTGGACAACGTCGTCTTCTACGCGATTTGCGACCCGCAGGCGGCCCGCGAGGCGGCCGCGGCCGGCGTGGGCAACACGATCACCCTGGCGCTGGGCGGCAAGGTGCCGATGCCCGCCATCAAGCAGGCGAGCGAGCCGCTGACGGTCACGGGCCGGGTCAAGCTGGTGTTCGATGGCGTCTATCTGAATCGCGGCCCCATGTACCGCGGCGTGCGCAACGACACCGGCCTGACGGTGGTGATCGATACGGGCCGGGTCGAGATCGTGGTGGTGTCGCGCCACCAGGAGCCCTTCGACATCAATTGCCTGCTGTCGGCCGGCATCGACCCGCTGCAAAAGCACTACGTGGTACTGAAAAGCCGGGTGCACTGGCGCGCGGGTTTTTCCGACATGGCCACCGACGTCATCGAATGCACCGGGGTGGGCGTCACCACGTCCGACTACGGCCAGCTGGAATTCAAGCACGTGCGACGCCCCATCTACCCGCTCGATCCGCTCTGAAACCGGTTTTGTCGACAATATGGCCGGCGCCCGAGGGCGCCGGCTTTCATTTTGAAATCTTCGGTAACTGGGCGCACTCTCCGCGCGCGATTTGCCTCGTTATACTCGCCCCGGTCCTTACAGGGCGATGAATCCGACATTGCCGCTGCCCGCCTGTTTCACGGCGTTCGGCCGCGGTCGGATCAGACTCGATAATCAACGACAAAGCAAAACGATGAAAAAGAGCGTAGCGATCACCTTAGCCGTGGTCATAGTGGGAGCGGGTAGCTGGGTTGGCGCCACGTGGTACACCGGCAAGCGCATTGAAGAAAGCGCCCAGCGCCACCTGGCCGAAACCAACGAAAAGCTGGCCAAGATCACGCCTTTGTTCGGCCTGCGCATCGACCAGCTCAAATACGAGCGCGGCCTGTTCTCCACCCAGGCCCGTTACGGCCTGTCGTTCGTCAAGAACGACAAGAGCCCGCAGGAAATGCCCGACGGCATGGTCGAATTCGATGCCAAGATCGAACACGGCCCGTTCCCCAAGAGCGCCCTGGCGCGCGGCGCCATCGCCCCCAAGCTGGCGTTCTTCCATGCCGAACTGGCCAAGACGGACAACGTCAAGCCCGTGTTCGAGCTGACCCGCGACGTCTCGCCCCTGATCACGGACGCCGTGGTCAGCTTCGGCGGCAACACCGCGTCGACCTCGAAGATCGCGCCGGTCAAGATCACCCACGAAGGCAACTCGGTCGACTTCAGCGGCATGACCATCACCGGCGCCTTCGACCGCAGCCTGCAGGGCGTCACCGCCCACGCGCAGACCGACACGCTGGCCGTGGACGGCACCAAGGGCAATGACCCGATCAAGCTGCTGCTGTCGGGCCTGTCGATCGACGTCGACAGCCGCATGGGCAAGTTCGGCCTGTCCGTCGGCGATTCGGGCTTCAAGATCAAGCGCACCGAGGTCGTCAAGCCTGATGCCGACGTCAAGCTCAGCCTGGACAACTTCGGCTACACCGTCAAGGTCGCCGAAGACGACAAGACCATCAACGTGCAGGCCGCCTACCAAAGCGGCGACATCATCGTGAACGACGTGGCGCTGGGCAATGCCCAGGCCGTGATCAAGCTGGCCAAGCTGGACGGCGCTGCAGTCAAGCAGCTGTCGGACACCTACAACCAACTGATCCGCCAGTACATGGCCGATACGCGCGACGAAGGCCTGAACGACGAACAGTTCCAGGTGCTGCTGGACAACGCCGGCAAGCTGCTGTCGGGCAACCCGTCGTTCAGCATCGATCCGATCAGCTGGAAGACCGCCAAGGGCGAAAGCAAGCTGACGTTCTCGCTGGACCTGGCCAACCCGCCCAACGCCAAGGACCTGACGCCGCAGGAAATCATCGTCAAGGCCATCAAGCAGATCGACGCCACCCTGGTGATCTCCAAGCCGATGGTGCAAGACCTGATGGTGCAGTACGCCGTCAAGAAGGAAGGCCTGGCCGCCGACAAGGCCGCCGAGGAAGCCGCCGACAACGTGCGCAGCATGTCCGGCATGGCCGAGATGTTCAACGTGGGCAAGAACGAAGGCGACAACATCGTCGGCAAGTTCCACTTTGCCGACGGCATGGGCGACCTGAACGGCAAGAAGATCCCCGCCGACGAACTGTTCTCGGGCCTGCTGGGCTCCGTGGGCATGAACCCGAGCATGACGGACGACGAAGAAGAAGAGTCCGAGCCCGCCGTCGGCGCCACGTCGATGGACGGCGACACCGCGTCGGCCTCGGCCGGCGAGACGCTGCAGGAATTCAACGTCGACATGGTCGTCAGCATGCTCGACGACATGGGCTACACCACGCGCAAGACCGACGGCGACGAAGGCCCCGTGCTGATCCTGGACGCCGGCAGCACCGGTGCCACCGACCTGCGCATGGAATTCCTGTGCAATGACTTCACCGAGAAGTGCTACGACCTGGTCGTCACCGCCACGTACGCCACCAAGAAGCCCGCCTCGCTGAAAGCCATCAACGCCTGGAACCGCGAATACCGCTGGACCCGCGCCTACCTGGACGACAAGAACCAGGCCGTGCTGCAGATGGATATGAACGCGGAAGGCGGGATCGGCAAGAACAACCTGCAGATCCTGATCAACACGTACTTCAGCATCACCGAAGACTTCGCCAAGACCTTGACGGCTGCGCCGGCGAAGTAAGCCGCCCGCCGTCATCCGCCCCTCGCGGCGGCTGGCACGACAGACCCAGGGCCGCACGCAAGTGCGGCCCTTTTTGCATCGGCGCGCAGCAGCCTGGACGCCACGCATGAAAAAGCCCCGGCTTGAAACAAGCAGGGGCTTTGGCATTGCCGGCCGGACCCGCCTCGCGGCAGGCCCGTCACAGGTTTACGCGTAGGCTTCGATCGGCAGGCACGCGCACACCAGGTTGCGGTCGCCGTAGGCGTTGTCCACACGGGCCACCGGCGGCCAGTACTTGGCGTCGCGCAGGGAAGCCACCGGGTAGGCGGCCTGCTGGCGCGGGTAGGCGTGCAGCCACTCTTCGGCCAGCAGCATCTGCGCGGTGTGCGGCGCGTTCTTCAGGACGTTGTCTTCGCGATCGCGTTCGCCGCGTTCGACCTGGGCGATTTCCTCGCGGATCGAGATCATGGCTTCGATGAAGCGATCCAGTTCGGCCACGCCTTCGGATTCCGTCGGTTCGACCATCAGCGTGCCGGCCACCGGGAAGCTCATGGTGGGGGCATGGAAGCCGTAGTCCATCAGGCGCTTGGCGATGTCTTCGGCGCTGATGCCGCTGGTTTCCTTGAGCGGACGCACATCCAGGATGCACTCGTGCGCCACGCGGCCGTTACGGCCCGCGTACAGCACCGGGTAGTGGTCGCGCAGGCGGGTGGCGATGTAGTTGGCGTTCAGGATGGCCACTTCGGTGGCGCGGCGCAGGCCATCGGCGCCCATCAGCGCGATGTACACGAACGGAATCGGCAGGATGCCGGCCGAACCGAACGGCGCGGCCGAAACCGGGCCGACCTTCGCTTCACCGGGCAGCTTGCCCTGTTCGTTGACCACGCCCGGCAGGTACGGCGCCAGGTGGGCGCGCACCGCCACGGGGCCCACGCCCGGGCCGCCGCCGCCGTGCGGGATGCAGAAGGTCTTGTGCAGGTTCAGGTGCGACACGTCGGAGCCGAACTTGCCCGGCTGCGCCACGCCGACCATGGCGTTCATGTTGGCGCCGTCCAGGTAGACCTGGCCGCCGGCCTGGTGGACCAGGTCGCAGATTTCAGTCACGGCTTCCTCGAACACGCCATGCGTGGACGGGTAGGTGATCATCAGCGCGGCCAGCTTGTCGCCGACCTGTTCGATCTTGGCGCGCAGGTCGGTCAGGTCGACGTTGCCGTTGGCATCCGAGGCCACGACCACGACTTCCATGCCGGCCAACTGGGCCGAGGCCGGGTTGGTGCCGTGCGCCGACGACGGGATCAGGCAGATGTTGCGCTGGTGCTGGCCGTTGGCCTGGTGGTAGCCACGGATGGCCAGCAGGCCGGCGTACTCGCCTTGCGCGCCCGAGTTGGGCTGCAGGCTGATGTTGTCGTAGCCGGTGATTTCGCACAGCGCGGCCGACAGGCGGGAGATCAGCTCGTTGTAGCCCTGGCTTTGCGAGCCGGGCGCGAACGGGTGGACCAGCGCGAATTCGGGCCAGGTGATGGGGATCATCTCGGCCGTGGCGTTCAGCTTCATGGTGCACGAGCCCAGCGGGATCATCGTGCGGTCCAGCGCCAGATCCTTGTCGGCCAGCTTGCGCAAGTAGCGCAGCATGTCGGTTTCGGATTGCACGCTGGAGAACACCGGGTGCTTCAGGATGGCGCTTTCGCGGGCCACGGCGGCGGGAATGCCGCTGGCGGCCACGGCGTCGAGCGCGTCGACGTCGAGTTCGACGTCATCGCGCTCCAGGCCGGCGGCGAACACGTTGACCAGCGCTTGCAGGTCGGCGGCGGTGACGGTTTCGTCCAGCGAGACGGCCAGGCGGGCACCGTCGACGCGGCGCAAGTTGATGTGCTCGCACTCGGCGGCCGTCAGGATGGCCGGGGTGGCGGCGCCGGTTTCCAGCAGCAGCGTGTCAAAGAAGGTGTCGTTGGCGACCTTGATGCCCAGCTTGCCGAGTTCGGCGCGCAGGATGGCGGTGTAGCGCTGCACGCGATGGGCGATGCGGCGCAGGCCGGCCGGGCCGTGCCACACAGCGTACATGCCGGCCATGACGGCCAGCAGCACTTGGGCCGTGCAGATGTTGGACGTGGCCTTCTCGCGGCGGATGTGCTGTTCGCGCGTTTGCAGCGCCAGGCGCATCGCCGGGTTGCCCTGGGCGTCCTTGGACACGCCGACCAGGCGGCCGGCCATGTTGCGCTTGAAGGCGTCCTTGCAGGCCATGAAGCCGGCGTGCGGGCCGCCAAAGCCGAACGGCACGCCAAAGCGCTGGGCCGAACCGACGGCGATGTCGGCGCCCCACTCACCGGGCGCGGCCAACAGCGCCAGGGCCAGCAGGTCGGTGGCAACGGCCACCACGGCGCCTTGGGCGTGGGCGGCGTCAGCCAGCTTGCGATAGTCCGACACCGAACCGGTGCTGTGCGGGTATTGCAGCAGCACGCCGAAGCACTCCGGCAGGCCCTCGGCTTCGTCGCCAATGGCGATTTCGATGTCCAGGCCTTCGGCGCGCGTGCGCACGACTTCGATGGTCTGGGGATGCACGTGGCGCGAGATGAAGAACACCGGGCTCTGCGACTTGGCGCCGCGGCGGGCCAGCGTCATGGCTTCGGCGGCGGCGGTGCTTTCGTCCAGCAGCGAGGCGTTGGAGATGTCCAGCCCGGTCAGGTCGGCGACCATGGTCTGGTAGTTCAGCAGGGCCTCGAGGCGGCCCTGCGAGATCTCGGGCTGGTAGGGCGTGTAGGCCGTGTACCAGGCGGGATTCTCGAGAATGTTGCGCAGGACCACGTTGGGGGTCTGCGTGCCGTAGTAACCCTGGCCGATGTAGTTGCGAAAGACCTTGTTGCGGCCGGCGATCTGCTTCAGTTCGGCCAGCACGTCGGCTTCGCTGCGCGAGGGCGGCAGCGCCAGCGGGGCCTGGCTGCGGATCTTGGGCGGCACGACTTCTTCGATCAGGGCGTCCAGGCTGGCGCTGCCGATCACGGCGAGCATGGCGGCCTGGTCGGCGTCGGAGGGGCCGATGTGGCGGGGAATGAAGTCGGTGTGGGTGTCTAGGGCGCGCGACATGGAGGGATCTCGGGGTAGCAGGTGTCGTCGGGGGACGAACGGTGATGCATCTTGCGGACGGGCGCGGCGCCTGGCGCCGCCGCCCGTCCGGACAGGCTTAGCCGTTGGCGACGGCTTCGTAGCCGGCAGCGTCCAGCAGCTTGTCGGCATCGGCGGCGTTGACCGGCTTGATCTTGAAGATCCAGGCGGTGAAGGCCGATTCGTTGATCAGGTTGGGGTTGCTTTCGAGTTCGTCGTTGAATGCAACGATCTCGCCGGCGACCGGGGCGTAGATGTCCGAGGCGGCCTTGACCGACTCGACCACCCCGGCGGTTTCGCCCGCGTTCAGCTTGGCGCCGACCTTGACGTCGCCGACGAAGACCAGGTCGCCCAGTTGGTCCTGGGCGGTATCGGTGATGCCGACGACAAACACGTCGCCTTCGGCTTTGACCCATTCATGGGACTGGGTGTACTTGCGATCGGTGGGCAGACTCATGGGAACTCCTGAGGGATTCGAGTAGAAGAATGGTGTTGCGCGCCTCGCGCCGGCGGCCCGCCCGTCACGGGGGCCTGCGGCGCGAAGCTTCGAGTTTACGAGTGTTCGACGGCTTTGCCGTTACGGACAAACGGCAGTTTGCAGACCAGGGCGGGCACCCATTTGCCGCGGATGTCGACCTCGACCGTATCGCCCACGGCCACGCCTTGCGGCAGGCGGGCAAAGCCGATCGATACGCCCAGCGTGGGCGACATGGTGCCGCTGGTGAGCTCGCCGGTGCCCTGCGCGGTGCGCACGGCCATGTGGGCGCGCATGACGCCGCGCTCCTGCAGCTTCAGGCCGACGAAGGCGGCGGGCGTGGCGAATTGTTCCAGCGCATCGCGACCGATGAAGCGGCGCTCGGGGTTTTTCAGGGAAACCGTCCAGGTCAGCGCGGCTTGCCCGGGCTGGGTCAGTTCGTCCATGTCCTGGCCGTACAGGTTCATGCCGGCTTCCAGGCGCAGCGTGTCGCGCGCGCCCAGGCCAGCCGGGCGCACGCCCTGGGCGACCAGGTCGCGCCACAGCTGCACGGCCTCCGTAGCAGGCAGCACGATTTCAAAACCGTCTTCGCCGGTGTAGCCGGTACGGGCCACCAGGGTGTCGTCGCCGATGCGGGCGGCCACGAACGGGGTCAGCGGCTCGCTGGCGGCCTGCCAGGCGGGGCGCGCAGCCCAGACCTTGGCGCGGGCATTGGGGCCCTGCACGGCGATCATGGCCAGGTCGCGGCGCGGCGTGATGGTGACGTCGAACTTGCCAGCCTGCTTGACGCGCTGCATCCAGGCCATGTCCTTGTCGGCGGTGCCGGCATTGACCACCACGCGCCATTGGTCGGCGGCGAAGAAATAGACGATCAGGTCGTCGATGACGCCGCCCTGCGGGTTCAGCATGCAGGTATAGAGCGCCTTGCCCGGCACCGTCAGCTTGGCCACGTCGTTGGCGACCAGGTACTGCAGGAAGGCAAAGGCATCCGGGCCGGTGACGTCGGCGTTGAGCATGTGCGAGACGTCGAACATGCCGGCATCCTGGCGCACCGCGTGGTGT
Organism: Achromobacter sp. FW305-C-28; assembly: GCF_058783235.1. Classification (NCBI taxonomy): domain Bacteria; kingdom Pseudomonadati; phylum Pseudomonadota; class Betaproteobacteria; order Burkholderiales; family Alcaligenaceae; genus Achromobacter; species Achromobacter sp. FW305-C-28. The sequence goes on from NZ_JBYSYL010000010.1 coordinate 56,492, forward strand.
TCTTCCAGTTGCGAGCCGTAGGCCAGGGGCATGTCCCAGCCGCCGAAATCGACCATGCGGGCGCCAGAGGCGATGTGTTCGTCGGCCAGCGGGGTGCGTTTGAGGGTTGCGGACATGCGCGGGTACTCCGGAGCGGCAGCGGTGCCAGGGTTACGGAATGCCGCTGGCGGACGGGCGATGAGCCCCCGCGCAACGGCTGAATCTTCCGCCCCTCTGTCCTTTTGCCTGAGAGTTGCCCCGCGTGGCGGGTTTGCACCTTCGGCGCCTGGGCTGCGCGCTATGTCCCTGATTGGGCAGCGGCGCCAGGTCTCTCCAGAGTGCTGTTTTGCCCATCCGCACGGCGAAAACCGCGACAGGGCAAACATGTGCGGTATGGGATACCTGAGCGATTCCGGGCGAATTGCGCCTTCGGCGGCGGCCGGGTTAACAGCCGCTCTCTCCCGCAACATGCGTGACAGCGCCGAAAGCATACCGCGAAACGCCGGCTTCGCCCAGCGCCGCGCGGCCTGCAACCGCGGCGCGCGCCCCCGGCGTGCAACCGGCTCCCGGCCCCTAGCCCAGCGCCGTGTCCAGCAGCATCATCAGCACGAAACCCAGCATCAAGCCGCAGGTGGCGTAGACCTCATGCCCCTTGCGGTGCGATTCGGGAATGATTTCATGGCTGATCACGAACAGCATGGCTCCCGCCGCGAACCCCAGCCCCCAGGGCAACATGGCCGCCGACCAGCCCACGACGGCGGCGCCCAGCACGGCGCCGACGGGCTCGACCAGCCCGGACAACATGCCCAGCGCCACCGCGAACGAGCGCTTGTAGCCGGCCGCAATCAGCGCCACGGCCACCACCAGCCCTTCGGGAATGTCCTGGATGGCGATGCCAGTGGCCAGCGCGGTGCCGCGCACCGGATCGTTGCCGGCGTAGCCCACGCCGATGGCCAGGCCTTCGGGCAGGTTGTGCAAGGTAATGGCGAAGACGAACAGCCAGGTGCGGCGCAGCCGGTGCGCCTCGATGCCCTCGCGGCCCTTGATGAAGTGTTCATGCGGCAGCAGCCGATCCATCAGCAGCAGCGCGGCCGCGCCCAGCAGGATGGCCGCGCCGACGGTCAGCCCGGCCCCCCAGGGGCCGGCGCCCTGCGATTCGGCTGCCGCGATGCCCGGGGCGACCAGCGAGAACGCACTGGCCGCCAGCATCACGCCGGCGCCGAAGCCGAACATGCTGTCCTGCATTTTCTGGGGAATGGTGCGCGCGAAAAGTATGGGCAGCGTGCCCGCCGCGGTGGCGCCGGCGGCGACCATGCCGCCCAGCAGCGCGTCCGCCACATGCGGCGCGTTCGCGTCGAAGTAGACCCACAACTGATGCAGGCCCAGGCAGGCGACCAGCACCGCCAGCGTCCATACACTGACGCTGGTGGCTGCGGGCCGGATGCGATGACGGCTGAATGTGTTCATGGAACGCTGCCCTCGCGCAATGCCGGATCAGCCGATGGCGGCGGCGTAGCGGCGCGCCACCTCGGGCCAATTGACGACATTGTAGAAGGCGCCGATGTATTCCGGCCGGCGATTCTGGTACTTCAGGTAGTAGGCGTGCTCCCAGACGTCCAGGCCCAGGATCGGGGTGTTGCCCTGCATCAGCGGGCTGTCCTGGTTGGCGCTGCTTTCCACCACCAGCTTGCCGGCCGGGGTGACGGACAGCCAGGCCCAACCGCTGCCGAAGCGGGTCAGCGCTGCCTTGGTGAAGGCCTCGCGGAACGCGGCCAGGCCACCCAGTTCCGCGTCGATCGCGCGGGCCAGCGCGCCCTCGGGCTCACCACCGCCCTGCGGCGACATGACGGACCAGAACAGGCTGTGGTTGGCATGGCCGCCGCCGTGGTTGCGCACCGCGCCGCGAATCGCCTCGGGCAACTGGTCCAGGCGGGCCACCAGGGCTTCGACCGGCTCGTCCGTGGCGATGCCCGCGCCGTCCAGGGCCGCGTTCAGGCTGGTGACGTAGGTCTGGTGGTGCTTGCTGTAGTGGATTTCCATCGTCATGGCGTCGATATGGGGTTCGAGCGCGTCATAGGCGTATGGCAGGGTCGGCAGGGTGTAGGCCATGAGATGTCTCCGTCAGGACGGCGCCGCGGAATGCGGGGCCGTATTGATTATCGAAAACATAAATGATATGTATTTTTATTTGATATCACAATGGCTGCGTTGCAATGGCTGTCATAGAAGCGGGCTATGCGCTGCCGTCGGCTGCACGGCGCAGACGCACCAAGGCGCCGCGTGGCAGATGGCCGTCGGGAAATCGTCCGAGAATGAAAGAGAAATGGCCGCCCGCCGACGCGGGCGCCGGCCCTAGAGCGCCTTGCCGCAGGCCACGCCCGAGGCCCAGGCCCACTGGAAGTTGTAGCCGCCCAGCCAGCCGGTGACGTCCACGGCTTCGCCAACGAAGTACAGCCCGGGGGTGGTCTTGGCCTGCATGGACTTCTGGTCCAGCCCGCGGGTGTCGACGCCGCCGCGCATGACTTCGGCCTTCTTGTAGCCGGCGGTGCCGCTGGGCACCAGCGTCCACTGGTGGATGTCCTGCGCCAGGGCGCGCAGGGTCTTGTCGGGCGCATCGGCCAGGCGCAACGCCGCCAGGCCAGGCTTGCCGCCCTGCTCGGCCAGGTGCAGCCAGCGATCCGCCAGGCGCTTGGGCCACAGGCCGGCCAGCACCGTGTGCAATTGCTGGCGGTTGCCGGACTTGGACGCCAGCAGTTCGTCGGCCAGGTCGCGCCCCGGCGCCAGGTCGATGACGATGGGTTCGCCCGGTTTCCAGAAACTGGAGATCTGCAGGATCGCCGGACCCGACAGGCCGCGGTGCGTGAACAGCAGGTCTTCGAGGAATTCACCGCGGGTCTTGCCCTGCCCTGTCTGCAGATTGACCTCCAGCGCCACGCCGGACAATTCCGCCAGGGGCTGCCACTGGGCCGCATCGAAGGTCAGCGGCACCAGCGCGGGGCGCGGCTCGACCACCTTAAGGCCGAACTGGCGCGCCAGCTTCAGGCCGAAGTCGGTGGCGCCCAGCTGCGGGATCGCCATGCCGCCAGTGGCCACCACCAGCTTGGCAGCCCGGATGGGGCCCTGGCTGGTGCGCAGTTCAAAGCCGGCTTCGCCGTGGGCCACCTCGGCGACCTGGCAGCCCATGCGCCACTGCACGCTGCCCGCGTCGCATTCGGCGCGCAGCATCTCGATGATGGATTCGCTGGAATCGTCACAGAACAGCTGCCCGCGATGCTTCTCGTGCCAGGCGATATGGTGGCGCTTGAGCAGCGCCAGGAAGTCCTGCGGCGTATAGCCCGACAGGGCCGAGCGACAGAAATGCGGATTGTCGGACAGGAAGTTGGCCGGGCCCGCCCCGATGTTGGTGAAGTTGCAGCGACCGCCGCCGGAAATGCGGATCTTTTCGGCCAGGCGCTCGGCATGGTCGACCAGCACCACCCGCAAGCCACGCTGGCCGGCGACCGCTGCACACATCATGCCAGCGGCGCCGGCGCCGAGAACGGCAACATCGAACATCGGAACAGTCTGCCCGTATCAGTCTTCGATCAGGCAGTCGACGTAGTAACGCTTCTCGCCGTCCGGACCCACTTCGTCGGCCAGGCCGTGGATGTAGGTTTCGAAGCCCGGGAAGCGTTCGTTGAACTCGCGCGCGAACTGCAGGTACTGGACGATGGTGCGGTTGAAGCGTTCGCCCGGAATCAGCAGCGGAATGCCCGGCGGGTACGGCGTCAGCAGCACGCCCGTGACGCGGCCTTCGAGCTGGTCGATATCGACGCGCTCAACCTCGCGGTGCGCCATGCGGGCGAAGGCATCGGACGGTTTCAATGCCGGCACCATGTCGCTCAGGTACATCTCGGTGGTCAGGCGGGCCACGTCACGCTCGCGGTAGGCTTCGTGGATCTGCTGGCACAGATCGCGCAGGCCCATGCGCTCGTAGCGGCGATGCACCTTGCAGAAGTCCGGCAGGATGCGCCACAGCGGCTGGTTGCGGTCGTAGTCGTCCTTGAACTGCTGCAGCGCGGTCAAGAGCGTGTTCCAGCGGCCCTTGGTGATGCCGATGGTGAACAGGATGAAGAACGAATACAGGCCGGTCTTCTCGACCACCACGCCGTGCTCGGTCAGGTACTTGGACACCAGCGCCGCGGGGATGCCGGTTTCGCCGAAGCTGCCCGACATGTCCAGCCCCGGGGTGATGACCGTGGCCTTGATCGGGTCCAGCATGTTGAAGCCTTCGGCCATTTCACCGAAGCCGTGCCAGTGGTCGTTGGCTTCCAGCACCCACTCGTCGCGATTGCCGATGCCTTCGGACACCAGGCGGTTCGGGCCCCAGACCTTGAACCACCAGTCGTTCTTGCCGAATTCGGATTCCACCTTGCGCATGGCGCGGCGGAAGTCCAGCGCTTCGCGGATGCTTTCCTCGACCAGCGCGGTGCCGCCCGGGGGTTCCATCATGGCGGCGGCCACGTCGCACGACGCGATGATCGCGTACTGCGGCGAGGTCGACGTGTGCATCAGGTACGCCTCGTTGAAGACGTTGCGGTCCAGTTTGCGGGTCTCGGATTCCTGCACGATGATCTGCGAGGCCTGCGAAATGCCGGCCAGCAGCTTGTGCGTGGAGTGAGTGGCGAACACCATCGCATCCTGGCTGCGCGGGCGGTCCTGGCCGATGGCGTGCATGTCCTTGTAGAACTCGTGGAACGCGGCGTGCGGCAGCCAGGCTTCGTCGAAGTGCAGCGTGTCGACGTAGCTGCCGAGCTGCTCTTTGATCATTTCCACGTTGTAGATGACGCCGTCGTACGTGCTTTGCGTCAGCGTCAGGATGCGCGGGTTCTTGTTCACCGCTTCGCGCGCGAAGGGGTTGGCCTCGATCTTCTTGCGGATGTTGTCCGGGTGGAATTCTTCCAGCGGGATCGGGCCGATGATGCCCAGGTGGTTGCGCGTGGGGCGCAGGAACACCGGGATCGCGCCCGTCATCGTGATGGCGTGCAGGATCGACTTGTGGCAGTTGCGGTCCACCACGACCACGTCGCCAGCGGCCACGTTGGCGTGCCACACCACCTTGTTGGAGGTGGACGTGCCGTTGGTCACGAAATAGCAGTGGTCGGCGTGGAAGATGCGCGCGGCGTTCAGTTCCGATTCGGCGACCGGGCCGGTGTGGTCCAGCAGCTGGCCCAGTTCGTCCACGGCATTGCAGACGTCGGCGCGCAGCATGTTCTCGCCGAAGAACTGGTGGAACATCCGGCCCACCGGGCTCTTCAGGAACGCCACGCCGCCCGAGTGGCCGGGGCAGTGCCAGGAATAGGAACCGTCCTGCGCGTACTTGACCAGCTCGCGAAAGAACGGCGGCGGCAGGCTGTCCACGTAGCTGCGGGCTTCGCGGATGATGTGGCGCGCCACGAATTCGGGGGTGTCCTCGAACATGTGGATGAAGCCGTGCAGTTCGCGCAGGATGTCGTTCGGGATGTGTTCCGAGGTGCGCGTTTCGCCGTACAGGTAGATGGGGATGTCGGCGTTGCGGAAACGCAGTTCGCCGATGAACATGCGCAGGTTCTTGATCGCGCTGGCCACGTCCTCGGGCGAATCGACGTCGAACTCCTCATCGTCGATCGACAGGATGAAGGCGCTGGCGCGACTTTGCTGCTGGGCGAATGAACTCAAGTCGCCATAACTGGTCACCCCGATCACCTCGACGCCCTCGGCCTCGATCGCTTCAGACAAGGCACGAATACCCAAACCGGACGCGTTCTCGGAACGGTAGTCCTCGTCGATGATGAAAATAGGGAAGCGAAATTTCATGCAGGCGCTCCTGGGGCAAGCGAATCGGACCGTTATGGCGGACGCGAGTGTACTTCTAGTGAAAAACCGTCTGATGACAGGCGGCGCGGAGGCCCCGCCAGGATGGCGGGAATGGCGGAATTGTAGGGCGGATTTTCCCCAGGCCCTATGGTTTTCCCGAAGATGGCCGCACACGGGCCCCGATGGGGCCCGCGACAGGCCCTTTCCCGGGCCCGCCCAAGGCGGCAAGCGCTAGCGGATGGTGCGCGCTTCGCCGGCCCGCAGCGCGGCGGTGAAGGCGTCGAAGTACGGCGGGATGGCCTCGGCGTCACCATAGCGGATGCGCCGTTCGACCTTGGCAATGGCGCCGAAGCAGACCTCGGCGTCGGGCTCGCCGCAGACCAGCACGACCGGGTCTTCGTCGTCGCAGACCTCGTACAGGCCGCCGTGGGCCCGGCGCGCCACTTCGTACAGATAGGCGGCGGCGCCTACGGTCTGCATGGGGGTCAGGGGCAAGGTGCCGACGTGCGCGGCTTCGAGCGCCGCGTCGAGCGCGTGGATGCTGGAGGGGGAGTAGTCGAGCGTGGCCCCGGCGGACCCGGCGGCCTGGACGAAGTCTTTCGCGGCATTCGCCACGCGCGCCACGAACTCTTCCTGGACTTCGTCGCGCTTGGCGTCCTGGTTTATCTTGAGGAAACCGAACATCATTGGCTCCTTTGTGAAAACCGCAAGCGGCGTTAGGGGCATTATAGGCGGCCCCCCCGCCTATACTGGCCAGTAGCCCCCGAACCGTTCCCTATTCCCAACACTTGCCCGCATGCCTTCCAGCGCCCCACTTGTCCGACGTCTTACCCCCGCGGACGCCCTGTCCCTGCGGCAATTGCGCCTGGATGCCTTGCAGGAAACCCCGGAAGCATTCGGATCAAGTTACGAAGAGGAACACACGCTGACACTGGACGACATCCGCGGCTGGATCGCCCCCGCGGACGACAGCGCCATGTTCGGCGTGTTCGTGCAAGGCGCGCTGGCCGGCATGGTGGGCGTGGCGCGCCAGCGCAAGCTGAAGATGCGGCACAAGGCACACATCTGGAGCATGTACGTGGCGCCCGCCTTCCGCGGCCAGGGCCTGGGCCGGCTGCTGATGCGCGCGGCCATCGACCATGCCGCCGGCATGCGCGGCGTGCGCCAGGTGCAATTGAGCGTCACCGCCAACAATGCGGCCGCCTTCAATCTGTATGCCGCGCTGGGGTTCGAGGAATACGGCCACGAATGCGAGGCCCTGTGCGTGAACGGCGAGCTCTACGACGAGCTGCTGATGGCGCTGCCGCTGGCCGGCAAGTAGCGCGCTGGCCGTTCAGCCCGAGCGGCGCCTGGCGCCGTAGGCCCAGACCTGGTTGCGGCCGCCGTCCTTGGCCTTGTACAGCGCCTGGTCGGCTGCCTTGATGACGGCGTCCGGCGCGCGCAGCGCGTCGCCGCGCTCGGCCACCCCGATGCTGACCGTGACCCGCAGCGGACGCGAATTGCGGCCCCCGCGCGCGCCGCGGCGGCGCTGGCCGACCTGGTCCGCCTTGGGCCGCGCCGGCTTGTCGCGCAGGCGCATCTGGTAGGCCTCGATCGCGCGGCGCACGGTTTCCAGATGCGGCATGGCCTCGACCGCGGTCTTGCCAGGAAACACCAGCGTGAACTCTTCGCCGCCGTAACGGTAGGCGTAACCGCCGCCCGCCACCCGGCGCAGTTGCGAAGCGACCATGCGCAGCACCTGGTCGCCCACGTCGTGGCCATGGGTGTCGTTGAAGGCCTTGAAGTGATCCACGTCCGCCATCGCCAACGTGTAGACGCGGCCCATGCGCTGCAGCCGCTCGTTGAGCGCGCGGCGTCCGGGCAGGCCGGTCAGCTCGTCGCGAAAGGCCATGTGGAAGCCTTCGTGCGCCAGCGAAATAGACAGCGCGGTCAGCGCGGCCGACGCCATCACGGCCAGCTCCAGCGGATGCTGGGCGCCGCGCGGCAACGCCCACGCCATGCAGACAAAGCCCAGCCACTGGCCGGCCTGTTGCGGGCGGCCATAACGCAGCAACAGCAGGGTCAACGTCAGGCCGGTGAGGAGCAGCGCCGCCAAGGCTTGCACGGGCAGGCCCAGCCGGGCCAGCATGCCCTGCACCGCCAGCGTACCGAACCACTCTGACACGCCGTCCTTGCCCGCCAGCGCGATGACGGCCGCGCCCACGGCCATCAGGCCGATGCGGGCGGCCATGTCCAGCAGCAGGCTGGACCGCTCGGCCCAGAGCGCATTGATGCTGTAGGCCAGCGACCACCACACCAGCGCCGGCCCCAGCGCCCAGGGCGCCTGGCTGGCCAGCGCCGGCCACACGGCCACCGCCCCCAGCACGCTGAGCATCAGCGCCAAGGTCTGCGACCGCTGGTACATCAGGCAGATGGCCCCACCCACCAGCGCCATGACCCAGGGCACGAACGGCACGATCTGCATCAGGGCCGGGGGCCACTGCTGCCATAGCAACAGCCCGGCCGCCGCGAATACCGGCAGCGCAGGATAGAACAACAGGGGCAGCCAGGGGATATGGGGGTAACGCACGGATAGGGCCTTGCTCACGCTTGCAGAGATGACGTCGCCAAATCGGCAAACACATATCCCCTTTTACGGTCGCGGCCCGGGGTTCTTTAGCGCAGCAACGATCTTGGCCGGGCCTGCCGCGCGGGGTCGGCGCCATGCTATGTTTTCGCGACGCGCTTTCCCGGAAAACCCCATGCGTATCCTGGTCAATATCGACGTTCCCGATCTCGAGCAAGCCATCGCCTTCTACCAGGATGCCTTCGGGCTGGCCCTGCACCGACACCTGGGGCCCCAGGCTGCCGAAATGCTGGGCGCCACGGCCCCCGTCTACCTGCTGGAAAAGGCCGCCGGCACCCCGGCCGCGGCCAGCGTGCGCCAGCCACGCGATTACGCTCGCCACTGGACGCCGGTGCACCTGGACGTGGTGGTCGACGATGTCGATGGCGCGGTGCAGCGGGCGGTGGCGGCGGGCGCGCGGCTGGAAGATGCCGCCGTGTCGCACGCGTGGGGCCGCATTGCGCACCTGAGCGATCCGTTCGGCCACGGCATCTGCATCCTGCAGTTCCTGGGCCGCGGTTACGACGCGCTCGCGCCCGCCGCGCTACGCGACCTGCCGGTCACCGATGCCGATTTCGAAGCCCTGCTGGCCATCCGCATCGAGGCCATGCGGGACAGCCTGGAACGCCTGGGCCGCTTCGATCCCGAACGGGCGCGGGCGCGGCTGCGCAGCACGTTCCGCCCTGAACATACCTGGATCATCGAGCGGGACGGCGCACGCGTGGGCTTCTATGCCCTGCGCCCGGACGGCGACGGGCTGCGGCTGGATCACCTGTATGTGGTGCCGGCCGTGCAAGGGTTGGGGGTGGGAGGCCAGGTGCTGGACCGCCTGCTGCGCGATGCCGACAGCCGGGGCCTGCCGGTGCGCGTGGGCGCGCTGCGCGGCAGCGACTCGAACCGCTTCTACCGCCGGCACGGCTTCGTGCAGGTAGAAGAAAGCGAATGGGATATCGATTATCTGCGCTCTGCGCCGGGGCGCGGAGCCTGATACACCGCCCGAGACCGGGGCCTGCAAGGCCCCGGGTGGCGACGGCGCGCGCCGATCAGGTGCGCGGCAGGGTGACGCCGGTCTGGCCCTGGTACTTGCCGCCGCGATCGCGGTACGAGGTCTCGCAGACTTCGTCGCTTTCCAGGAACAGCATCTGAGCGCAGCCTTCGCCCGCGTAGATCTTGGCCGGCAGCGGCGTGGTGTTGGAGAATTCCAGCGTGACGTGGCCTTCCCATTCGGGTTCCAGCGGGGTCACGTTGACGATGATGCCGCAGCGCGCGTAGGTGCTCTTGCCCAGGCAGATGGTCAGGACGCTGCGCGGGATGCGGAAGTATTCCACCGTGCGGGCCAGCGCGAACGAGTTGGGCGGAATGATGCAGACGTCGCCCTTGAAATCCACGAACGAGCCTTCGTCGAAGTTCTTCGGATCGACGATGGTGGAGTTGATGTTGGTGAAGATCTTGAATTCGTCGGCGCAGCGCACGTCGTAGCCGTAGCTGCTGGTGCCGTAGCTGACGATGCGCCCGCCATTGGCCGTGCGGACCTGACCCGCTTCAAAGGGTTCGATCATGCCGGCTTCGGCCTGGCGGCGGATCCAGCGGTCGCTTTTGATGCTCATGGTGGCAGAGTGCTTGGGATTGAATGGGCCTCATTTTATCCCGAGCGCGCCGCCCCGTCCCCCAAAGGGCCGGGGCGACGCCCCGTCAATCGCCAAAGAAGGTGCGGTAGACCAGCGCGATGCCGTTGACGGAGCCGCCCTTCAAGTCCAGCGACAGGCCCCGCGCCAGCCGGTAACTGGCCCGCCCGACGGTGTCGCTGCCGGCCAGCGCCTGCTCGACGCTCAGGGTGATGCCGTTGGCGAACGACTTGCTGGCCACCAGGAACTGGGTTGCCAGCTGGCTGTCGCTGTCGCGGTTGACGTCGCCGGCCACCGTACGGTCGGGCAGGATGCTGCCGGAGCTGCCCAGGTTGCCGGTGCGCACGCTGACATCGTCCAGCCCGAACTGCTTGTAGAACGGCTGGCCACCGCCCAGCAGGGCCGTGCCCACCGACAGCAGCAGCGCGGCGTCGCTGCCGCTTTCGTCCGGACCGCGGCCCAGCAGCAGCCACGAGAGCTTTTCGACGTCGCTGACGTCCGGGTAGGACACCAGGTCGATACGCGGACGCTGGGCGGTGCCCACGACCTTCACGCCGGCCTCGACCTGCTCGCCCGTGCGCAGGGCCTCGATATCGAGCAGCGGGTTGTCCAGCCGGCCCTGGAAGGTCAGCGTGCCGCGGCGCAGCCGCAGCTTCTGGCCATAGGCCTCGATGCCGCCGCCGCGGGTGCGCAGCGCGCCCACGCCGGTCAGGCGGCCGTCGTTGAGCAGGATCTGGATCGACCCGAGCAAGCCGGCGTCCAGCCCCATGCCGGTGATGTAGAAACGCGGCCCCATGTCGAACTTCAGGTTCATGCTGGTCTGCAGCGGCGTGGAGACGGTGCCCGGGTCGTCGCCCGCGCGCCGCACCTTGACGTCGTCGTCCAGCGACGGCACGCCCTGCAGGATCTCCAGGCTGAACCAGCCGGCATCCGCCTTCAGGTCGCCGACGATGTCGATACGCGGCATCTGCGCGGTCAGGTCCACCGTGCCGGACACCATGGCGTAGCGGTCGGACCGCTGCAGCGCCGGGAAGCGATACAGGGTCAGGCGCACGTTGCCGCCGCCGTCGATCAGGTTCCATTGGCCCCGGGCTTCGGCGTAGCCATCCTTGGCCTCGGGGTTGGTGGTGATCCATTCCTTGGTGCGCCATTCGGCCGGCATGACCCGCAGCGAAGCCGGAAAGCGCAGGCTGTCCAGCACCAGCTTGTCGCCGTCCAGGCGCGCCGACAGCTTGCCTTCGATCAGGCGCACGCCGTCGTCGATCCGCACCACGCGCAGCTTGTCGCCGCGGATCGCCCCCGTGGCGCTCCATTTGCCGGCCAGCGTGCCCTGGGCCTCGAGGTTGGCCTTGACCTGGCCGCCGATTTCCATCGAGTCGCCGATGAACAGGCCCACCCAGGCCAGGTCGGCGATGTCGGCATCCAGCTTGGCGCGGATGGGCTGGCGCGGGTCCAGCGCCATGCCGCCTTGGGCGTTGACCAGCAGCACCGCGGTGGCGTTGCCGGATATCTTGCCCATTTTCTCGGTGGCCAGGTCCAGCTTGGCGTCCAGGCGGCTGGCGTTGGCCGAGGTGGGCGTGGCGGTCAGGTCCAGCACCAGCGCCTTCACGCCCAGCGGAATGGGCGGATCGCCCGGAATCAGCAGGTCGCCGTCGCGCCGCGCGATGCGGGCGCGGCCAGCCAGCCGGCCGTCGAACTTCAGGTCCCACAGCACGTCCAGCGCAATGCGGCGCTGGCCTTCGGCGACCATCGCGTTGACGCGCTTGGGGCCCTTGTTCAACTTGGCCGCCGCCTCGGGATCGACCGCGGCGATGACCTGGCGCGCCATGGCGGCCGTGATGATGAGGTTGTCGGACTGCCCGGCGGTTTCCCAGCGCTTGGCGTCGCCGCGCGAGCCCTTGTGGGCGATGACCAGTTTTTCCTTGCCGGGCAGCGTCAAAGCCAGCGAGGTCTGGCCCACCTGCCACTGCCATTGCGGCGCCACCGCCGACGGCAGGTATGACAGCGTCACGGGGCGCTCGGTGGCGACCGTGAATCCGGCGGTGTCGGCCGACAGGCGCGAGAACGTGCCGCGCCAGCCGGTCAGAGCGGCGTCGGCATCCCCCGTGGGTCCCTTGCCCCAGCCCCCCGCAAACGTAATGGCCGCCTGGGCACGCGCCTGGCCCAGCACCCCGGGCCGCGGCTTGGGCGGGTTGTAGCCCGCGGTGAATTCGCCCTTGTGCGCGGCCGCCGTGCCGGCCAGTTTGCCCTTCAGGTCAGCCCCGCCCGGCAGGCCGGGCCAGAAGGCGTCCAGCTGCGGCGCCTGGGCGTCCAGCGTCAGGGCGCCGTCGGATTCGCCGACTTCGCCTTGTGCCCGGATGCGGTTGGCGCCGAGCTTGAGATCGATGTCCAGGCCATGAATGCGCAGGCCGGCGAGCAGGTCGTCGGCGGGCGTGGCGGGGTTGGCAGGGGTTGTGGCTGGCGCAGCCGGATTGGCGGTGGGTTGCGCGGCGGCGTTCGCTGCCGCCGTGGGGTTTGCGGCGGATTGGCCCGGCGGCGCGGCGATATCCACCTGCGCCTTCACCGTGCCGGTCAACGGCTGCTTGTTCCAGCGCGCGCCGTCTTCGAAGCGCAGATCGATGGCGGCCTGGCGCAGCTGGCTCAGGTTTTCAAGTTCGGCGCTCAGTTGCGCGTTGGCGCTCACCACGGCCGGGGGAATCGCGTTACCCAGCCAGTGCGACAGGTCCAGGCCCCGCGCGCCCAGCGTGCCGGCTATGCGGTCACGGCCGGGGCGGTCGGGCACCGCTTGCAGGTCCAGGCGCGCCGACAGGGACGACTTGTCCGGCAGTTGCGCGTCGGCCCGAGCGCTGCGCAGCACCAAAGGCGTGCGCGGCGCCAGGTCGGCCACGACATCGAGCGCCAGGCCGGCGCCGGTGCCATCGAGCTTGGCCTGGATGCTGTCGAGCGAGCCGGCCGCATCGGCGCGCAGCACCACCTGGCAGGCCGGCGCGGGCGGGCCGGCCAATTCGGTGGCGTTGGGCTTGCCTTCGTTTTTATCCTTGCCCGCGCCGTCAGCCTGGGCCTTGGCCGCAGCGGCCTGAGACTTGGCAGCGCCGCCCTGGGCTTTCGCGGCGCCCGACGCGGGCTTGGCGGCGCCTTGCGCCTTGGGCGCGTCCGCCGGCGCGTTAGCCGCGGGCGCTTTACCGACCGGCACGAACTTGCCGCTCAGTTGATCGGCCTGGCACAACGGCGAATCCGGGCCCGTGCCTCGCGCCGTCACGTCCAGGCGCGCGGCGAAGGGCCACGGGTCGGCCAACCCCAGCAATTCGGCCTGGCCGCTGACCTGGGCCTGGCCGACCTCGTGTCCGACCCGCAGGTTGGCAATGCGCAGTTGCGCGCCGTTGGGGCCGGCCGCGAAGGTGGCGGTCAGGTCGCCCAGCGTCACCGGCAGCGGCTGGCCGTCTTGCAGCAGCTGGAATTCACCCAGCGCCAGGCGGTCCACCGCGATGGTCACCGGCAGCGACGGCAGGGTGAAGGGTTCATCGGACGACGGCTCGGCGGGCGCGTCGGCGCTGGACGTCAGCGCCACGTCGACCGTGCGCGCCGAGATCTCGCGCACGTGCAGCAGCCGGTCGCCCAGCGCACGCCAATGCACATCCAGGCGCAGGTCGCTGATGCCGATGCGGGTGCCGCCAAATTCCAGATCCAGCCGGCCGACGTCCAGGCCGCGCAGGATCGAGCCGCGCACCTCCAGCGCCTGGCCATCCAGCTGCTGCGCCGCGGTGGTGAGCAGCAGGCGCGAACCGGTCTGCGAGGCCAGCAGCCAGAACACGAAACTGCACGCCAGCACGACCAGCATGGCCAGGCCCGGCAGCCACCAGACCAGCACATGGCGCAGGAATCTGCGCAGCGCCGTCAAAACGCGATCCCCAGCGAGAAGTGCAGGCGCAGGTCGCGCTCGCGCTGGCCGTAGGCCACGTCCAGGAACAGCGGGCCGGCCGGCGTGCGCACCCGGGCGCCCACGCCATAGCCCACCGACATCGACATGTCGCTGAAGGATTGGGCCGCGTCGCCGGCATCGACGAACACGCCCATGCCCCAACGTTCATTGAAGTAGTGGTCGTACTCGATGCTGCCGACCACCAGCGACGGCGCGCCCACCGTGGCGTTGTCGCGCTTCAAGCCGATGCTCTGGTACTTGTAGCCGCGGATGGAGCGCGCGCCGCCCGTGCGAAAGCCGAAGTCGTCCGGCACCTGCACGTTGCCATTGGCCCAGACGCGGCCGACTTCGCCGCGCACGGTCAGCACGTCCAGCTTGCCGATGGGCCACCATTTCTGGGCGCGGAAGCGGGCGCGGGTATAGGGCTCGCCGGTATCCAGCGTGACGCCCACGCCACCGCCCAGCGCGATCAGGTTGCCTTCGCGCGGATCGTACTTGTTGTCGACGTCGCGCCGCAGCCACTCGCCGGTGGCGGTCAGGGTCGGCAAGGTGTATTCGTCGCCGCCGTCGATCTTGACGTGGTCTTGCGCCAGCAAGAGGCCCCAGCGGGTTTCGTAGGTGACGCGGCTGTCGCCGGCGCCCTTGCGTTCCTGGCTGCGGGTGGCTCCCAGGGCGTAGCGGGTCACATCCAGGCCCTGGATGTCGGAATGCTGCGCCAGCACGCCGATGGAATCCTTGTAGCCGCGCTCGGTCGGCGGCAAGTAGATGTCGGTGTAGACGCGTTGCTGCAGCCGGTCAACGCTGAAGCCCGATTCCATCGTGACGGGCTGGCCGAACACCACGTTCTGGCGGTACAGCGATTCCAGCCGCACGCCGGCCTCGTCGTCCACCCCCAGCGACAACGAAAAGCGCTTGGGCGGCGCCTCGACCACCCGCACCTGCACGGGCAGGGTCACTTCGCCGTCGGAATCATAGGTGGCGGGCGGCGGCGGCATCGCGCCGGACACCACCGGATCGCCGGCCGGCGCGGATTCGGCGGCATTGGCCGCGCCCGGCGCACGGGCCCGGTCCGACGCGGGTTCGGCGGGCTTCTGGGCGCCACCGGGTTGGCGCAAGGCCACGAAGGCGCCGCGGAAAAAAGCAGTGGATTGCAGGTCCTGCTGCCATTCATCCAGCCGGTTCTGGTCGTAGGGCGACCCCGGCGAATACCGCACGTAGCGCGTGATGAGCTTGTCCGGCACGCGTTCAAGCCCTTCGGTGCTGAGTTCGCCCATGCGCACCTGCGGGCCGCTGTCGATGGTGACGCGCAGGGCAGCCAACGCGGCATCGGCCTGCACTTCGGCTTCGGATGCGGTCATGCGCGCCAACATGAAGTCGCGCACCGAGACCTCGTCCAGCAGCGCCGACTTGGCCTTGTTCCAGTCGCTGTTGATGAACGGCTGGCCCACCTTGAGCAGCCAGTCGTCGCGCAGCTTCTGCACGCGGGCGGCGTATTCCGGGCGGGTGATGCGGCCGGTGAAGGTCAGGTCGACCGACGACACCATGGTGCGCTTGCCCGGAACGATGCCGATGTCCCAGGTTTCGCCGCCGATGTCGGTGCCGGCTTCGAGCGTGACGGTGGGGCTGAAGTAGCCCTGGGTGGCCAGCGCGGCCAGTGTGGCGTCGCGCGCACGGCGTCGCAGGCGGTTGATTTCACCGCCGTCCTGGTCTTCGGCCAGGCGCGCGATGGCGTCCACCGCCTCGGTGATCGATTGCAACGCGGCCGGCGGCACGCCACCGGGGTCCACGATGATCTCGGGACGCTTGGCCGCGGCCTCGCCTCCCACCATGCAAAGTCCAGCCAGAAAGGCCCGGGCTGCCCACCGCATGCGTCAGGTCGGCTGCTGCACGACGATGGACGGGAATTTCCCGGCCATGTCGCGGGGAAGCGCCGCGACGCCCGCCGCGAGTTTCCGGGCGATGCCGCGGTACAGGGCCGCGGCTTCGCTGGCGGAGTCGGCCACCACCGTGGGCGTGCCCGCGTCGGTCTGCTCGCGGATCGCCAGCGTCAGAGGCAGGCTGCCCAGCCAGGGGGTCTCGTACTGTTCGGCCATGCGGCGTCCGCCGCCTTCGCCGAAGATGTGTTCGGCGTGGCCGCACTGCGAGCAGATGTGGATCGCCATGTTTTCGACCACGCCCAGGATCGGCACGTCGACTTTCTGGAACATGCGCAGGCCCTTGCGCGCATCGAGCAGCGCCACGTCTTGCGGCGTGGTGACGATGACCGCGCCCACCACCGGCACCTTCTGCGCCAGCGTCAGGGCCACGTCGCCCGTGCCCGGGGGCATGTCGACGATGAGGTAGTCCAGGTCGCGCCAGTTGGTCTGGCGCAGCAGCTGTTCAAGCGCCTGCGTGACCATCGGGCCGCGCCAGATGGCGGGCGAGTCGGCGTCGATCAGGAAACCGATGGAGTTCGCCTGCAGGCCGTGGCCGGTCAGGGGTTCCATGCTTTTGTTGTCCAGGCTTTCGGGACGGCCCGAAATGCCCAGCATGGTCGGCACGCTGGGGCCGTAGATGTCGGCGTCGAGCAGGCCGACCTTGGCGCCTTCGGCCGCCAGGGCCAGGGCCAGGTTCACGGCCGTGGTGCTCTTGCCCACGCCGCCCTTGCCGGACGCCACTGCAATAATGTTGCGCACATTGGGCAGCGGCTTCAGGCCCTTCTGCACGGCATGCGCCGCCACTTTCCAGGTAACAGTCACCTGGGCGCCGGGCGCGCCGGCGGCGGCCAGCGCGGCCACGGCAACGTCACGCACCTGGTCGCGCACGGCGTCGGCGGGATAGCCCAGTTCGAGCGTCAGGGCGACACGGTCGCCCGCCAGTTGAATGTCACGATCTTTTACAGATGCCCCCAGGTCCAGGCCGGTGTTGGGGTCTTGCGCGGCGCGCAGCGCAGCGCGGATGTGTTCTATCGTTATACTCATATCACTGTGGTTCCGTAGGCAGCGCGGCTTCTGCGGGCCGCCATCCCCTAAAGGATAGCGGAATACGCGGGAACCTTTCGCTGCGTTTTGCATCCGACCTTCATGACCAATACTCTCATCCGCTTCTTCCGTGCCGTCTTATTCGCCGCCCTGGCCTTGATCGGCATGGCGATGGCGCTGGTCTTCATGTTGTCCACGGCCATCGCCGTGGCGATCCTGTACGTCGTCGCCAAGGTGCGCGGCAAGCCTTTCGGCGTTCGCGCCTATTGGAGCCAGCGCCAGGGCGCCCGCCAGGGTCCCTTCCAGTCCGCCAGCGCCCCGTTCGCCACGCAGCCCCGTGGCGACGTGATCGACGTCGAGGCTCGCGAGATCCGCTAAGCGCGGTTTCGCAGGCGCCCAGCCGGCCCGCCTTTCGCGCACCGGCCGCCGCGCCGCATCCGCCTGCCAGGCCTCGGTCCGCCCCCCCCCTGACCGGCACCCGGCCCGTTTTTCGCTGCCGTCCCCCAACCCGCCTGGCGCCCGTCCGCGACCATGCGGGTTGTGTCGTTTCAGGCACGCGCCCCGGCACGTCGCCGCCGTTGCCCTAAAATGGCCGGCCAACCCCTCTTTTCCCTCAACCTCTATCGACAACCATGTCTCGCACCCTTTTTGTCACCACTGCGCTGCCCTACGCCAACGGATCTTTCCACATCGGCCACATCATGGAGTACATCCAGGCCGATATCTGGGTTCGTTCGATGCGAATGGCGGGCCACACGGTGCACTTCGTGGGTGCGGACGACGCGCACGGCGCGCCGATCATGTTGAAGGCCGAAAAAGAAGGCATCACGCCGCAGGCGCTGGTCGCCCGCTACGCGGCCGAGCGGCCGCAGTACCTGAACGGCTTTCACATCCGCTTCGACCATTGGCACAGCACCGATTCGCCCGAAAACGTGGCGCTGTCGCATGACATCTATCGCAAGCTCAAGGCCCAGGACCTGATCGAGACCCGCTCCATCGAGCAGTTCTACGACCCGGTCAAGGGCATGTTCCTGGCCGACCGCTACATCAAGGGCGAATGCCCCAAGTGCCACGCCAAGGACCAATACGGCGATTCCTGCGAGGTCTGCGGCGCGGTCTACGCGCCCACCGACCTGATCAACCCGTACTCGGCCCTGACCGGCGCCACGCCGGTGCTGAAGTCGTCCGACCACTTCTTCTTCAAGCTGTCGGACCCGCGCTGCGTGGAATTCCTGCAGAAATGGACCAACGGCAGCAACGTCAACGGCGGCAAGCACCTGCAGCCTGAAATGCTGGCCAAGACCCGCGAATGGCTGGGCGCCGAAGACGGCGAGGCCAAGCTGGGCGACTGGGACATCTCGCGCGATGCGCCGTACTTCGGCATCGAAATCCCCGACGCGCCGGGCAAGTACTTCTACGTCTGGCTGGACGCGCCGGTGGGCTACCTGGCTTCGCTGAAGTCGTACTGCGACCTCAAGGGCCTGGACTTCGACGCGCTGCTGGACCCGGCCGGCACCACCGAACAAGTGCACTTCATCGGGAAAGACATCGTCTACTTCCACGCGCTGTTCTGGCCTGCAATGCTGAAGTTCGCCGGCCGCAAGACACCGGACGCGGTCAATGTGCACGGCTTCATCACCGTCAGCGGCGAAAAGATGTCCAAGAGCCGCGGCACCGGCATCTCGCCGCTGCGCTACCTGGAAATCGGCATGAACGCCGAATGGATGCGCTACTACATCGCCGCCAAGCTCAACGCCCGGGTCGAAGACATGGACTTCAACCCCGAAGACTTCATCGCCCGCGTCAACAGCGACCTGGTCGGCAAGTACGTCAACATCGCCAGCCGCGCGGCCAGCTTCATCACCAAGCATTTCGACGGCGCCCTGGCCTATTCGGGCGACACCGCCGCGCTGTCGGCCGAATACGCCGAGCAGGCCGAGTCGATCCGCGCCGCGTTCGAGGCCCGCGAGTACAACCGCGCGATCCGCGAAATCATGGCCTACGCCGACCGCATCAACCAGGCGTTCGACACGGCCCAGCCCTGGGTGCTGGCCAAGGGCATCGCCACCGCCGACGACGCCCAGAAGGCCGCCCTGCAGGACATCTGCTCGCGTTCGCTGGCCGGCTTCAAGGCCCTGTCGGTGATGCTGGCCCCGGTGCTGCCGGCCCTGGCCGAGCGCGTGGCGCGCGAACTGTTTGCGGCCGACGCCAACTTCACCTGGGCCGACGCCGCGGTGCTGCCGCAGCGCGTGGCGCCGTTCAAGCACCTGATGCAGCGCGTCGAACCGCAGATGCTCGAAGACCTGTTCGAGCCACCCGCCGCCCCCGTGGTGGTGCCCGGCGGCGAGCCGCTGGCCGAGACCATCTCGATCGACGATTTCGCCCGCGTCGACCTGCGCATCGCGCAGATCGTCAACTGCGAACACGTCGAAGGCTCGACCAAGCTGCTGCGCCTGACGCTGGACGTGGGCGAAGGCCGCCACCGCAACGTGTTCTCGGGCATCAAGTCGGCCTACAAGCCCGAAGACCTGATCGGCAAGCTGACCGTCATGGTGGCCAACCTGGCCCCGCGCAAGATGAAGTTCGGCGTATCCGAAGGCATGGTGCTGGCCGCCAGCCACGCCGATGAAGCCGTGGACGCCGGCATCTACGTGCTGGAGCCCTTCCCCGGCGCCAAGCCCGGCATGCGCGTGCGCTAAGCCGGTTTTCGGCACCAGACAAACGACAAGCCCGCCACTCGGCGGGCTTGCTGTATTTGGGGCGGCCCGCGTAGGGCGGCCCGCGCAGGGCAGTCAGCGGGCGCGGTCAGCGTGGCAGCTGCGGCCCCGGGGTCAGTCCTTGCTGGGGGCCAGCGCCGGGTCCAGCGAGATGCGCTCGTCGAACACGAAGCACTTGCCGTCAAAGCCCGGGCCGCCGGTTTCCTCGAAGTACTTGAGAATGCCGCCGTCGAGCTGGTAGACGTTGGGGATGCCCGCCTCGTTCATGTAGATGGCGGCCTTCTCGCAGCGGATGCCGCCGGTGCAGAAACTGACCACGGTCTTGCCGTCGAGTTCGGCGCGGTGCGCCTGCACGGCGGCGGGAAACTGGGTGAAGCGGTCGATGCGCCAGTCGATGGCGTTCTTGAAGGTGCCTTCGTCGACCTCGAACGCGTTGCGGGTGTCCAGCATGACCACGGGGCGGCCATCGTCGTCGACGCCCTGCTCAAGCCAGCGGGCCAGCGTGCGCGCATCCACGCCCGGGGCACGGCCAGCCTCGGGCCGGATCGTGGGGTGATCCATGCGGATGATCTCGCGCTTGATCTTGACCAGCAGCTTGCGAAACGGCACCTGCGCGCTCTGGCTGAACTTGACTTCCAGGTCGGCAAAACGCGCGTCGGCCCGCAAGGCCTGCAGGAACGCGTCGATGCCGTCGGCCGATCCGGCCAGGAACAGGTTGATGCCCTCTTCGGCCAGCAGCACGGTGCCCTTCAGGGCGGCCTCGCCCGCCTGCGCCAGCAGCCGGGCGCGCAGCTCGGGCAGGGCGTCCAGCGAGACGAATTTGTAAGCGGCGATATTGACGACGGAAGACATGGCAAAGCGGGGCGTAGGACGGCGAAGGCCGTAATAGTAATCGCTGCCCCGCCCTGCCCGCTTGCCGCAGGTCAAACGGACGGATCAGCGCCGGACGATTTCCTGTTCCACCACGGCATCCAGCACCCAGCGCAAGCCGGACGTGTCGGCGGGCGGATTCGGGTCCTTGATTTCGACTACGCGCAGGCGGTAGCGGATGCCCGGCTGGAAGTTGAAGCCGGTGATGTCGCCATACCAGAGCTGCCAGGGCTGCGACTGGCTGTCGCGCACCTGGTAGCAGGTGGTGCGGCCGGCGCCGGCAATGCAAGGCACGCGTTCGGCGTTGACGTACACCAGCTTGGTCGGCCCGACCTGGCCGCCCCCGACGGGGTCGATGCGGCGGCCGAAGTCCAGCGTATCGCCGGTGCTGAGCACCCAGCTCATGCGCTGCGGGTTGTTGGTGTTGTCGAACGACGTGGCGGTGATGCGCGTCAGGCTGGCCAGGAATTCCTGTTCGAGCTGCATGTTCACAGGTGCGCAGGCCATCATTGTCGCCACGGGGTTGGACGTGATGATCAATTGGCCGTTGGCCACGGTGTAGGGCGCGTTGTACGCGTTGCAGCCGGAAAAGCCGCTGGCGCGCGTGGCGCCCTGGTCGTGGATGAAGCTGATGGTGAGCGGACGCGAATTGGACGAGGGGTGCGGGATTTCACGCAGCGCGCCGCCCGGGCGGGTCCAGCGTGCCAGGTCCCAGCTCGTCTGCGCCAGCACGTCAGAGGCCGAGGCGGGCTGGAAGCGCGGGTCCCGTCCATCCGCGGTGCGCTGCGGCGGCGCCGCGCAGGCCGCCAGGCCAAGACTGAGCACGCAAGGCGCGATCCAGCGCAGGGATGAAGACAAGGGCATGGGATTCTCCCGCAAGAAACTAGGGCTTGGTCAAAGCCGGCGGCCCCTTGCACGGCGCCATTGCGGCAGTCGGCCGGGGCCCCGGGCAGCGCCCATTGTAGGCGCGCCCCAAGCCCGCACCGCTGTGCGCAAAACAGACTGAAACACCTGGCCCGGCGCGCCTCAAGGCGTGGGCGGGTCCTGGCGGCGTTCGAATTCCAGCACGTCGCCGCCGCGCAGGTTGAAGGTCAGGTGACGCGGGGCGCCGCCGCTGTCCAGCGTGAAGGTGTCGATGGCGCCCAGGCTGCGCAGGTAGTCGTTTTCAAGGGCCGCGCGCTCGGCCGGCACGCAGGCCATGCGGCTGGCGCCGCGCGCCTGGATGAACAGCTTGCCGGCTTCGAGCTTGTACGTGCCCATGTAGCGGTTGCAGCCCGAAAAACCGTCCGCGCGGTATTCCTTGCCTTGCGCCAGGAAGGTCAGTTGTATCGGTTCACCGTTGTCGCCATGGGGAATGTTGCGCAACCCGCCGGAAGACTGGGTCCAGCGCACCAGTTCCCAGCTGGTCTGGGCCAACGAATCGGCGCTGCTGGCCGCGTTGGCCGCAGCCGCGCCCTGGGCGCGCGCACCGCCCGTGGAACCGGCGCAGCCCGCCAGCGCCGCGGCCAGCAGCCCGACGCCCAACAGGCGGCAATGCGAAGACAGGAAGGAAGACATGGAACAGCACTCCTGAATGGACACCCCCCAACTGTAACCGCCATGAGGCCGACGCGTCCCGGGGCCTCCCCCTGACAGCCGAATCCGAAAGCGGCAAGCGCCGTCCTCCCTGCGCAGGGGGGCCTGCATCGTACGCCGCATGGCGGCGGCCCTCTGCTGCGCGCAGAATCGGCTCACACCCGTACGCGTCTGGCGTGAAGCTGGCGGCGGGCCCGGCAGCACATAACAACGACGACCGGAGACACGGCGATGGGCTTCTTAAGAACTTTGTTGGCGCTGTCCGTGGTGCTGGACCACCTGGGCGGCGGCACGACCGATTGGCTGGTGGGCGGCCGCCTGGCCGTGCAGCTTTTCTACGTGATCTCCGGCTTCCTGATTTCCTATGTGCTGACCGCCACCGATCACTATCAAGGATCGGTCGGGCGGTTCTATGCCAATCGGGCCCTGCGCCTGTATCCGGTGTACCTGGCGGTGGCAGCGCTGACCCTGCTGGCGCATGCGGCGGGCGGCGGCGCGTTCTGGCGCTTCTACGACCACCTGCCCTTTGCGGCGGAACTGTTCCTGGGCGTGTCGAACCTGCTGATCATGGGGCAGGACTGGCTGATGTTCTTCGGCATCGAGCATGGTGCGCTGGCATTCACCGGCAGCTTCGCCCACAGCGAGGTGCCGCTCTACCAGGGCCTGTTGGTGCCGCAGGCCTGGACGCTGGGCGTGGAGATGAGCTTCTACCTGATCGCGCCCTTCGTGCTGCATTCGCCGCGCCGCCTGCTGGTGCTGCTGGCGGCCTCGCTGGCGCTGCGTGCGGCGCTGGTGGCCACCGGCGTGGGCCTGGCCGATCCGTGGACCTATCGCTTCTTTCCCACCGAGCTGGCGCTGTTCCTGATCGGGTCGCTGTCGCATCAAGTGCTGCTGCCGCGCTGGCAGGCCTGGACCCGCCGCTTGCCGCGGCTGCCCGAAATCGGCACCGGCTTGCTGCTGCTTTATGCGCTGGCCCACTTTTCCATCGGCCTGCCGCATACGGTGCGCGATGCGCTGGCGGTGGCGTTGTTTGCCGCCCTACTGCCGCTGGCCTTCCTGTTCCAGTCGCGCCATCGGCTGGACAAGGCCATCGGCGAACTGAGCTACCCGATCTACATCTGCCACGCACTGGTCATCCTGTTCTTCGGCTGGCTGCTGGACGGTGCGCAACAGCGCCAGCCGGCGATGTTCACGGTGCTGGTGGTCGTGGGCTGTATAGGCTTTGCAGCGCTGCTGAACGCACTGATCGCGGACCCGGTCGAACGGCTGCGGCGCCGGCTGCGCGCCCGCGGCGAGGCGGCCGAGACGGCAGTGGCCGCAGGCAGCCGCGAAGGGCGTGCGGATGTCGTCCACCCGCCCTGCAAGGCGGAAACGGCGCGCAGGATGACGCCCGCGTCGCACGCCCGCGCGGTCCCTTCCGGCCGCACCGTGGGGACTATTCGCCGCGCGCCTTGATGTAGGCCGCCAGCACCTGCTCGATCTGGCGCTTTTCCTGCAGGCTCAGGCGGGCATAGGTGGCGTAGGAGACGGTTTCGAAGGGCCAGGGAGGCGGGGGTGCGACGTACTCCCCCACATTGGACGGCGGTTCGGCATAGGCCGGACTGGCCATCGGGCCTTCGCCGGTGCTGAGCCACATGGGATTGACCCGCAGCGCCCGGGTCAGCTTGATGAGTGCGTCGCTGGAAGGCTGCAGGCGCTGGCCACTTTCGTAGTTGCCGATGGCGCTTTGCGACAGGTTGCTCGCGACTGCCAAGTCCTTCTGTGTCCATCCCTGAAGCATTCTTGCGTTGCGCAGACGATGGCTAAACGTGTCCAATCGATCAACCTGAGACATTAATATGAATTTATTTATTTGATTAAAACATCTCAATACTGGCGTCAAATAAACGGATTACACCCCAATTCCCGGGCTAATCCGTAAATCGCGGCGCGCACTCCCACCCGCCTGCCACGGCGCGACCGCGGCCTCGCCGAGCACACACGACATCTTGCAAAAAAGCCATTGCTATCATCGGCTTGCGGGTTAAGGCGGGCGCTTGGCCCGCCGCCCCGGCCCTGATCAGGCCCGGGCGACCACGCCATTAAAACCCGCCCGAGTTTATGTCGCCTCGCCATAAAAAATAAAAAATAATGTATCGGTAATACTTAATATCTTATGGTCGCAAACACGTGAACGAACAGCGTTTCAGGCGTTTTCCCCGGATCAGGGCTGACATCATTGTTACTACCAGAAACTACAGAAACGTATCTTCACAAAAAAACACGCCCGTGTTTAAATGAAACACGGGCGTGACTTCCATGCGGAATCGGATCATCGGCGGCCAGAGCGCAACACGCTTGAGCCAGGCGCCGCCCCAGACCCCGACTGCGGCCTCGACCGGCCGCGGCCCAGACGCTGATCGACAGTCCAATCCTTTTCAGGGGCTGTTGAACACTGAAAGCCCTAGCCCGCCACCAACAACACCGCCAGATGCCGCCACATCATGGCGCGCAGCAAAGGGAGAGGGGCATGACACGCAATGATCACGCTGTGGTTGGCGCAGGCGGGCATCCATGAACAACACACTGGATGTCATCTTTCTTGGCCAGGACGACGCCCGGCATGCCCGGCTGGTCGAGGCCTTGTCCCATCTGGGTTTCAGCGTGCGCCGCTGCCATGACCTGGCCGACGTCTACGACCGCTACTCGCGCCGCCCCAGCCCCCTGGTGATCCTGGAAGCGCCTCTGCCCGACATCCATAACGCCGCGGTGCGGCTGCGCGCCATCGACCGCAGCCTGGGCATCGTCGCCATCGCGCCCTTTGCCGCCGAGGAAAATCGCATCCGCACGCTGCTGTGCGGCGCCGACGCCTGCCTGCCGCCGGAAGTGACCGGGCTGGAATTGGCCGCCGTGTTGCAGGCGTTGGTGCGGCGCGCGGTGGGGCTGGACGGGGCTGATAACGGTGTGGAGCCGCCGCTGCCCGACGAGCCGCTGCAGGAAACCTGGCGGCTGGCCAACAAGGGCTGGACGCTGATCAGCCCCACCGGCCGCCAGCTGGGCCTGACCACGGGCGAGCGCGACTTCCTGACCAAGCTGGTCAAGGCGCCGGACCGCAAGATCAGCCGCGACGCCTTCTACCCCGACGGCGCCGAAGACGCGGACGGCGCCATCACCCGGCGCCGCTTCGTCGACGTGATGATCAGCCGGCTGCGGCGCAAGGCGACCGCCAACCACATGGCGCTGCCGATCCGCGCCGTGCATGGCTGGGGCTATATGTTCGCGGCGGATATCGCGCTGGAACTGGACAATCGGGAGGAGGCAGAGGAAGGGCGTCCGGACGGACTGGAAGATTCACGGCGTTATGCGCTGGATGCCAACGCGCCGTCTTACTGATACGCTACGGGCCAGGACGCTGGCGCCAGACGAAAAAAACGCGGCGCTGCCCCGAAGGTAAGACGCCGCGCTAAAACAACACGTGAGCCTGGAGTCATCAGCCGGCACTGATGCCTTCTACCTAGATCACGCGATTCCAACATTCGTGCCTCATACTACTCACGCACGGACTGGCCGTGAGCCCGGGCGGGGTCTCTAGTCCCCACTCAAGCTGCAGCGTGATCAACGCCCGGGTGATTCGTCCGCCCTGGCAGCTGGCGGGCTTGTCGCCCGTATCAGCGGTGTTCCTCTCGGATAGCCGCGTGATGAAAGAAGTTTAGGACGTCGGGCGCAATTCAAGTAATTCTTTGTTGATAGCCTTCTATACATATTGGATATAGGAAGCCCATCGCGCTGCCCTATAGAATGAGCGGCAAAAGGACGCCCCTGCCATGCCCCATTCCCTGTCCGGCCTTGCGCGCCGATTGCGCCTTGCGCTGACCCGCATTCCCCCCAATTGGTGCCTTGCCATTCTCGTGGCGCTGGACGGCTATGCCTTCATGCATCCCGTGCTGCGCGAAGTGCGCGCGCGCGAGTATTCATTCTGGCTGGCGCTGGATAACTGGCACGACGTGATGCAGGTGGTGGGCCTGCTCGAGATTCCGCGCCTGGTGCTGGGCGTGGGCCTGCAGATCATCGCGCTGGGCCTGATCCTGAAGGCGCGCATCGCGTGGGCGTTTTCGCTGGTGCTGCTGATCGGCGTGGGCACCTTCGCCATCCTGGGCGACAGCGGGCGCGCGGGGCTGGGCGTCTATACCCTGGTATTGGTGATCGCGCTGATCGCCTACTGGCGGCGCTTTGACCGGGCCAGCGTCACGGCCGGCTCGCTGTTCGCGCTGGTCAGCATGGCGTCGCTGCTGATCTACGCGATCTTCGGCACGCTGTACCTGGGCGAGGAATTCAATCCGCCCATCAAGGACGCGGCAACGGCGCTGTACTTTTCGATCGTGTCGATGTCCACGGTGGGCTATGGCGACATCACCCCGCACAGCAACGCGGCCAGGCTGTTCACTGCGTCGATTATCATTCTGGGCATCACCGTCTTTGCCACTTCCATCAGTGCGATCGCCGGCCCGGTGATCGGCGGCAACCTGAAACGGCTGGTCAAAGGCCGGTTTTCCAGCGCCATGAGAAAAAACCACATCATCATCGCCGGCGCCACGCCCCTGGCCATGAGCGTCTACGAAGGCTTGCGTCGCCGCGGCGACGAGGTCACCGTCATCGTGCCGCCTGGCGCGCCGCAGGAATACCCGGCCGCCACCGATCTGATCGAAGGCGACCCGTCCAGCGTGGAAGTGCTGCGCAGCGCGGGCGTGACCCGCGCGCGTTATGTGCTGGCGCTGCGCGAGGACGACGCCGAGAACGCCTTCATCGTGCTGGCCGCCAAAGAGGCCGTGGGCGACCAGGGCGCCAAGACGGTCGCGCTGGTCAACACCAGCAAACACCTGGAAAAGATCCGCCGGGTGCAGCCCGACCTGGTGTTCTCGGTGCAATTGCTGGGCGCCGAACTGCTGGCGCGCGCCATCAACGGCGAAGCGCTGGACAGCCAGTCCATCACGGACCTGTTCTTCGCCAAGGCGACGCCCCAGGCCAAGACCTGATCAGGCGGCCCTGCCAGGTTGACAGGCCCTGGGCGCGTCAACCCGCCACGGCGCCCTGCACGACCCCTAGCCGCAGCGATAGACGTTGCCCGAGAGCGTGACGTTGGTCTGCTCCAGGTGATCCTTGCCGCCCGTCTGCCCCGCGCGCTGCGTCAACAGGTAGACCACGTTGCCGCCGAGCGCAGCGGCCTTGTTCTTCAGGTCGTTGCGCGCCCCCGTTTCCAGATCCGCGTTCGAGGTGATCACGCCCGCCAGGAAATTGCCCTGGCTGCCGGTCACGTCACCCAGGAAGGCGCAGTCCTTGCCCGGTTCGTTGTGCGTGATGCGCACGTTGGAGGAAGCGCCGGGCGACAGCGCCGTGGGCGCGCAGGCAGCCAGCGCGCAGGCCGAGGCCAACAGGGAAGCGACACGCAATGCATCGCGGGAGATCGCAGGCAGGTAGTGCATGGCAAGCATCCATCAAAAGGACGTGGGAACCCGGCGCGCGGGCGAACCCCGCGCGACAGGCGGTGAAAAAAGAGAAGGTCGAATTGCGGCCGCCGCGCAGAGGTCGGGCGGCCCGGTGCGGATCACGCGACGGCCGCCCGCCGCGAACGTGGCTCGACGCGGTGATCGACGCCGGCCGCCAGGGCTAGTCGATGCCGGTGTCGTCGCTGGCCGCGGGCTCGCCGGGTTGGTACTCGAGCAAGTCGCCGGGCTGGCATTGCAGCACCTCGCAAATGCGCTCCAGCGTGTCAAAGCGCATGCCCTTGACCTTGCCCGATTTGAGCAGCGACAGGTTCGGCTCGGTAATGCCGATCTCCTGGGCCAATTGGCGCGCCTTCATCTTGCGCTGCGCCAGCATCACGTCCAGCCTGACCACGATCGCCATCAGATGAATCCCCGGTTTTCTTCGGCGACCTGGGCCGCTTCTTCCATGGCCCAGGCCAGCGTGAACAACAGGCCGCCGAGCAGGCCAAGCAGGATGTCGCTGATATCGATGCCGATCATCATGTAGCGCTCGCCCGGCCCATTGGCCAGCGTCAGCACCAGCATCAATACGGTCTTCAAGGCCGGCATCGCAACGCTGAACACCGTGATCAGCAAGGCGATGCCGCGCAGGCGCCTGGCCGTGGCCACGGTCAGCACATCGCCACGGCTGAAGTCGGAAAACATCGCGTGGGCATGGGCAATGGCGCGCAACGCCAGCGCCGCCAACACCCCGAACAAGGCAAAGCCCAGCACCCGATACGCGGGCCCCAGGTTCAGGCGCGGCAGGGTGACGGGCGCGGCCGGTTCGGCATAGGCCGGCGCCGTCACGCCAAGAAAGGAATACAGGCCGCGGGCCAGCACGGCCTCGGACGTGAAGAACCACATGCCGACCAGCGCGGCCACGAGCAACACCGCGGCAACAACGAGCAGGCCGCGCATCCAGCGCGACAGCCCGCGGATGCGGGCCAGGCGGCGGGCGCCGCCGGCAGATGGCGAGGTCTCGTGGACGGATGAAAAGGTCGGTGCGGCTGCCATGGCGGTCTCCGGATGGCGTTGCTGGGGCTATGAAGTTGCTGTAGTGTAGCAACAAATTATCGTTTTACAATAATTTTTTATCCCAAAGAGGAAAGTCATGCGGATCCCCCTGGTGGTCGCGTCGCTGCTTGCCGCGCTGCTGTACTTCATGCTTTCAGACTCCTGCGCATGCGCCGCCGCCCCCGGCGAACGGATCTGCCGCGACACGACGTGCCCGCAGGCGGCGCGCGGCGCCAGCCTGTGGTCGCTGGGCAACCGCTTTTCGTTGTTGAGCCTGCCGCTGCGCGCGCTATGACGCCGCGGGCACCGGCGGCAGCGCTGCCTTCTCGGCATACCAGCGCACGAAGTCGGCCGACGGCATGGGCCGGGCAAACAGATAGCCCTGAATGAAGGCCACGCCGCGCTGCGTCAGGTAGGCGAACTGCTCGGGCGTTTCCACCCCTTCGGCCACCACCGCCAGGCCCAGGCGATGCGACAGCGTGATGATCACGTCCAGCACCGGCGCGTCTTCGCCGGTGGGTTGGATCGCATGCACAAAGCCCTTGTCGATCTTCAGGTAATCGACCGGGAATTTCTGCAGGTACGACAGCGAGCAATGGCCCGTGCCGAAATCGTCGATGGCCACGAACACGCCCTCGGCCCGCAGCGCGTCGATGTTGCGGCGGGCCTGGCCGTTGTCGGCGATGAGGCTGCGTTCGGTGATTTCCAGCACCATCAGCGATGGCCGGATGCCGGCGCGAAAGGCCTGCACGTCGGCCAGCAACGTCGGGCTGGACAGGTGTGCGGGCGCGAAGTTGACCGCGATATGGAATTCGGGCGGCGTGGCCCAATCGCGCATGTCGCGCTGGATCAGCTTGAGCAGATGCTGGGTCAGCGGCACGATCATGTCCTCGACCTCGGCCGCCGCAATGAAGATGTCCGGACGCACCGGCCCCACGCCAGGACGGTTCCAGCGCATCAGCGCCTCGACACCCTCGCAGCGGCCCGTGGCCTTGCCATAGACCGGCTGGTATTCGACGTGGAATTCGTCGGCCGCCATGGCGCGGCGCAACTGCTCTTTGAAGGACTGCCGGTTCACCTGCAAGCGGTAGGCCCCAAAGGCCAGCAGCGCGCCGAGCAGCAAGGCCACGGGCAGGTAGGTCACCAGCAATTGCTGCCAGGCCCGCACCACGGCCTCGGCCGGAGCCAGCACGCGCACATCCAGATCGGCCCGGTCGGCCACCCTGTCTGCCTGCTGGAACAGCAATTCAGGCACCGCCGACGCATGGCCCCAGGAATCGCTGCGGATGGGCGCCCCCTGCCCCAGCGTGACTTCCAGCTGGTATTCACCCAGCGAGGCCACCGAATTGAGGATGTCCTGCACATAACGCCCGTCGATGGCGACCACGCCGCCGCGGCCATCGGCGGCCGGCATGCCCAGCAGCAGCGCCGGCCGCTCGGGCGCCAGGGGCGTGCCCGCCACGCTGAAGAACCACTGCGCAGGCGGCACGTCCACCGGCCATTTGCGGAATTCGCCGGTAAGGTAATCGACCTCACCCAGCACCGACGAGCAATAGATGTGGTCGCGTTCGACCAGGATCAGCGCGCGGAAGTACGGGTTGAGCGTGCCCCAGCGGTACAGGTCGGGCAGCGCCTCTTCACAGGACTTGTCGGTCAGCGCCGCCACGCGCGGCAGGATGTCGACGGCGCGGGCCACGATCTGCTCGGTCTGGACCCGCACGATGCGCGCCACGGTGGCGGCTTCGGCGCGTTCGGTGGACTGGGCATGCAGCCAGGTCCAGGCGACGCAGCCCAGCACCGGCAGCATCAAGGCCAACGCCACCGGAAAATATCGCCAGGAGGGCACACGGACGGTCATTCCGGAGTTAGGCAAAGCGCCCTCGCTGCTTGAGTCGTGGAAGTGACGCAAGGATACAGGGCGGTGTGGCGCGGCGGCTATAGCAGGCCGCAGATCAGCGCCACGTGCGCCTCGCGCCGCTCCGGCAGGTTGATGCGTTCGTCCGGCCCCAGCAGGATCGCCATGAAAATCGCATGGACCACCGGCGACAGCAACAGCCACGGATGCCGCAGCGCCACGCCGTCGCCGCACAGGCCGCGTTCGCGGGCCAGCTGCAGCAAGTGGGCGATGTCGGCCTGGTGGGCATCGGCCGTGTCCTCGCGCCAGCGGCGCGCCAGATGCGGCACGCGGTCGCTTTCGGCCAGCAGCAGCCGCATGGTGGCGACCATGGCCGGATTGGCCAGGCTGGCATAGAGATGGTTGACCAGGCGCTCGGCCAGGTGCCTGGGCGTGGCTGCGCCCGCAACCAGAGCGTGGGCGTCCAGGCGCGGCGGGCAAAGGTGACGTGCGAGCAAGGCTTCGAAGACCTCTTCCTTGCTGGAAAAATGGGCGTACAGGCCGCCCTTGGACAGCCCGGCCCGCAAGGCGATGTCATCCATCCGCGCACCGGCATAGCCGGCGGCCGAGAATTCCTGCAACGCGGCGTCGAGGATCTGCCCGACGCGCACGGTCGGGGGGAGACGCTGACGCTGCGTACCCATCACCACTGCTCCCTGTGCGAATTGGCGCGGCATCAAGGCCCGCCAACAGCCTCATTAAAAACCGACCGGTCAGTCGCTAGCTTGATCTGGATCAATGAGCGCGCAGGGCGGGCGGCGCACAATCAATTCAAGACGTTTGCCGTCGGATCGATCCCGCGCCGGGCCACAAGCCTGGCCCCGTGACGGTCCGCCCCCTTGAGCGCGGCGATTGCGCCGCCCGAACGCCACGGAGCCCACATGTCGGATACGACCCAGCCAGCACGCAAGGACATGGCGATGACCGCAGGCCGGTTCGATGACGCCGCCTGGGGGCAATGGCCGTATTCCTGGTGGAGCCAGGCCTTCATGCAGGCCCGCAGCGCCTGGGACGCCCAGGCCCGCCTGCTGCCCCTGGCCAACGACCACCAACGCGCGCTGGCTGCCTTTGCCGCGCACCAATGGCTCGAACCGCTGGCCCCCGACAACCAACCGTTCACCCACCCCCTGGTGCTGCGCCAGACCTGGCAGGAAGGCGGCGCCAACCTGCTGCGTGGCGCGCAGGCCGCCTGGGAAGACGGGCTGCGCCAATGGGGCGGCCTGCCGCCGGCCGGCGCAGAACACTTCCGGCCCGGCCACGAGGTGGCGCTGACGCCCGGCAAGGTGGTGCTGCGCAATCGCCTGGCCGAGCTGATCCAGTACCAGCCCGCCACGGCGCGGGTCCGGCCCGAACCCATCTTCATCGTGCCGGCCTGGATCATGAAGTACTACATCCTGGACCTGTCGCCCCACAACTCGCTGATCCGCTACCTGGTCGAACAGGGCCACACCGTGTTCTGCGTGTCATGGAAGAACCCCGCCGCCGCCGATCGCGACCTGGGCATGAACGACTACCTGCGCCTGGGCGTGCGCGAACCGCTGGCGGCGATCAATGCCATCGTGCCGGGCGCCGCCGTGCATGCCACCGGCTACTGCCTGGGCGGCACGCTGCTGGCCATGGCCGCCGCCGCGATGGCGCGCGAGGGCGACACGCGCCTGGCCAGCCTGAGCCTGCTGGCCGCGCAGACCGACTTTTCCGAACCCGGCGAGCTGGGCCTGTTCATCGACGAGTTCCAGGTGGCGCTGCTGCAGGCCGAAATGCAGGCGCTGGGCTACTTTCCGGCGCAGCAAATGAGCGGCGCGTTCCAGCTGTTGCGTTCGCAGCAGCTGGTGTGGGGCCGGATGATCAACGACTACTGGCTGGGCCAGCGGCGGCCGATGACGGACCTGCAGGCCTGGAATGCCGATGCGACCCGCCTGCCGGCACGCATGCATGGCCAATACCTGCGCGGCCTGTACTTGAACAACGACCTGGCCGCCGGCCGTCATGCCGTGGATGGCCAGCCCGTGAAGCTGGCCGACCTGCGCCTGCCGCTGTTCGGCGTCGGCACCGAAACCGACCACGTGGCCCCCTGGCGCTCGGTCTACAAGCTGCACGGCCTGACGCTCGCGCCGCTGACCTTCGTGCTGACCCGCGGCGGCCACAACGCCGGCATCGTCAGCGAACCCGGCCATCCGCGCCGCCACTTTCGCAGCCTGACGCGGCCGGCGGACCAGCCGGCCTTGACGCCCGAGCAATGGTTTGACGCGGCGCCCAAGTACGAGGGCTCTTGGTGGCCGCATTGGCAAGCCTGGCTGGCCGCGCGTTCGGGCAAGCCGGCCAAGCCGCCCGCCCTGGGCGCCGCACGCCAGGGTTACCCGGTGCTGGGCGATGCCCCCGGCGCCTACGTGATGGAGAAATGAAGCATGACCCGCCCCTCCCTTGCGCCATGGAGCGTCGCCCGCCTGGCGCCGGCCGCCCTGGCCGTGCTGCTGGTGCAGGGCTGCGTGTCGATGGCCCCGCAATACGACCGCCCGGCGCTGCCGGTGGCGGCCACCTATGCCGCCGAGACTGCCGGGCCCGCCTCTGCTGCGCCAACGTCAACGCCGGCCGCGCAGGTCGACTGGCGCGACTACTTTTCGGACCCCACCTTGCAAGGCCTGATCGGCGAGGCGTTGGCGCATAACCGCGACCTGCGCGTGGCGCTGCTGCGGGTCGAAGAGGCGCGCGCGCTCTACGGTATCCAGCGCGCCGACCAGTTTCCGACGATCGGGGTGCAAGCCGAAGGCACCCGTGCCCGCACGCCGGGCGACCTGAACCTGACCGGCCGGCCCCAGGTGGCCAGCCAATACCAGGCCGGGGTGGGCATGGCGACCTGGGAGCTGGACTTCTGGGGCCGCGTGCGCAGCCTGAAGGACGCCGCGCTGGAAAACTACCTGGCCTCCGATGCCGCCGCCCGCGCCGCCACGCTCAGCCTGGTCACCCAGGTGGCCGACAGTTACCTGTCGCTGCGCGAGCTGGACGAGCGCCTGGCCCTGACCCGCGCCACGATTGCATCGCGCGAGGAATCCCTGCGCATCTTCCGCCGCCGCTACGAAGTCGGCTCGATCTCCAAGCTGGACCTGACCCAGGTGGAGACGCTGTGGCAACAGGCCCGCGCGCTGGGCGCCGACCTGGAACAGGCCCGCGCCACGCAGGCCCACGCCCTGGAATTGCTGGTCGGCAAGCCGCTGGACCTGCCCCTGCCGCAGGCCGGCCTGGACGACGACGCAGTGATGCGCGACCTGCCGGCCGGATTGCCGTCGGACCTGCTGGCCAACCGCCCCGACATCGTCGCGGCCGAACACCAGTTGCGTGCCGCCAATGCCAACATCGGCGCGGCCCGCGCCGCGTTCTTTCCCCGCATCACGCTGACGGGCGCCTTCGGCACCGCCAGCGCCGAACTCGACGGCCTGTTCGGCACCGGCAGCCGCGCCTGGAACTTCACGCCCAGCCTGGACCTGCCGATCTTCGATGCCGGCCGCCGCAGCGCCAACCTGGACCTGGCCGAAGTGCGTCGCGACCAGGCCGTGGCCGGCTACGAACAATCCATCCAGAGCGCGTTCAAGGACGTGTCCGACGCGCTGTCGGCGCGCCGCTGGCTGGCCGAGCAGGTGCAGGTGCTGCGCGCCACCGTGGCCGCCCAGGCCGAGCGCGCGCGCCTGGCCAAGCTGCGCTATGACCATGGCGCCTCGCCCTACCTGGAAGTGCTGGACGCCCAGCGCGACCTGCTGGCGGCGCAGCAGACGCTGGTGCAGACCCGCCGCGCGCTGCTGTCGGCCCGCGTCGGCCTGTATGCCGCGCTGGGCGGCGGCACCCAGGCGCCCGCCACGCCCTCCTCGATACCCCCCGGAAACGCATCATGAAGCTGCCTACCCGCAAACTGATTCCCGTCCTGATCGTCCTGGCTGTCGCCGCCGCCGGCTATGGCGGCTGGCGCATGCTGTCCGACAACGGCCCTGGCGAAGGCTTCATCAGCGGCAACGGCCGCATCGAAGCCACCGAGATCGACGTGGCCACCAAACTGGCCGGCCGCGTGCAGGACGTGCTGGCCGCCGAAGGCGATTTCGTCGCCGCCGGCCAGCCGCTGGCGCGCATGCAGATCGATACGCTGACCGCGCAACGCGAAGAAGCGCGCGCCCAGCACCAGCAGGCCATCAACAACGCCGCCAGCGCCAGCGCCCAGATCGCGCAGCGCGAAAGCGACAAGCTCGCCGCCGAAGCCGTGGTGGTGCAGCGCGAAAGCGAACTGGATGCTGCTCGCCGCCGCCTGGCGCGCTCGGAAACGCTGTCGCGCGAAGGCGCATCGTCGATCCAGGAGCTGGATGACGACCGCGCCCGCGTGCGCAGCGCCCAGGCCGCCGTCAACGCGGCGCGCGCGCAGGTCAAGGCCGCCGCAGCCGCCATCGATGCGGCCCGCGCCGCCCAGGTAGGCGCGCAGTCGGCCGTGAACGCCGCGCAGGCCACCATTGCCCGCATCGACGCCGACATTGCCGACAGCGAACTGCGCGCCCCGCGCGCCGGCCGTGTGCAGTATCGCGTGGCGCAGTCCGGCGAAGTGCTGGGCGCGGGCGGCAAGGTGCTGAACATGGTGGACCTGGCCGACGTCTACATGACCTTCTTCCTGCCCGAGCAGGCCGCCGGCCGCGTCGCGCTGGGCCAGGACGTGCGCATCATCCTGGACGCCGCGCCGCAATACGTGATTCCGGCCAAGGTGTCGTTCGTGGCCAGCACCGCGCAGTTCACGCCCAAGACGGTCGAGACGGCCACCGAACGCCAGAAGCTGATGTTCCGCGTCAAGGCGCAGATCGACCCGGCGCTGCTGCAGCAGCACCTGACCCAGGTCAAGACCGGCCTGCCCGGCGTGGCCTGGCTGAAGCTGGACGGCGAGGCCGCCTGGCCCGCCACGCTTGAAGTCAAGGTGCCCTGATGAACACCGCCACGACAGCCTCGTCCCCCGCCCCGGTGGTGCAGCTGTCGGGGGTGGCATTGCGCTATGGCAAGACCGTGGCGCTGGACGGCATCACGCTGGACATCCCCGCCGGCCGCATGGTGGGCCTGATCGGCCCCGACGGCGTGGGCAAGTCGAGCCTGCTGGCCCTGGTGGCCGGCTCGCGTGCGGTGCAGGAAGGCTCGGTGCGCGTACTGGACGGCGACATGGCCAGCAAGCGCCACCGCGACGAGGTCTGCCCGCGCATCGCCTACATGCCGCAAGGACTGGGCAAGAACCTGTACCCCACCCTGTCGGTGGAAGAGAACCTGCAGTTCTTCGGCCGCCTGTTCGGCCACAGCGAGGCCGAGCGCCGCCGCCGCATCGACAGCCTGACCCGCAGCACCGGCATGGACGCCTTCCTGTCGCGGCCCGCGGGCAAGCTGTCCGGCGGCATGAAGCAGAAACTGGGCCTGTGCTGCGCGCTGATCCATGACCCCGACCTGCTGATCCTGGACGAGCCCACCACCGGCGTCGACCCCTTGGCGCGCGCCCAGTTCTGGGACCTGATCAACCAGATCCGCCGCGAACGCAGCGGCATGAGCGTCATCGTCGCCACCGCCTACATGGACGAGGCGCAGCGCTTTGACTGGCTGATCGCCATGGACGAAGGCCGCGTGCTGGCCACCGGCACGCCCGACGAACTGCGCGCTCGCACCGGCACCGATTCGCTCGAAGCCGCGTTCATCGCCTTGCTGCCCGAAGAAAAGCGGCGTGGCCACCAACCCGTGGAAATCACGCCGCTGGCGCTGGAGGACAACGCCCCCATCGCCATCGAGGCGCGCGACCTGACCATGCGCTTTGGCGACTTCGTGGCGGTAGACCACGTCAACTTCCGCATCCGCAAAGGCGAAATCTTCGGCTTCCTGGGGTCGAACGGCTGCGGCAAGTCCACCACCATGAAAATGCTGACCGGCCTGCTGCCGGCCAGCGAGGGCCAGGCCTGGCTGTTCGGCGCCGAGGTCGACCCGAAGAACATCGACACGCGCCGCCGCGTCGGCTACATGTCGCAGGCATTCTCGCTATACGGCGAACTGACGGTGCGGCAGAACCTGGTGCTGCACGCGCGGCTGTTCCACGTACCCGAGGCCGACATCCCCGCCCGCGTCGACGAGATGGTGGCGCGCTTTGACCTGGCCGACGCGCTGGACGACCTGCCGGACACGCTGCCGATGGGCGTGCGCCAGCGCCTGTCGCTGGCGGTGGCCATGGTGCACAAGCCCGAACTGCTGATCCTGGACGAACCGACCTCGGGCGTGGACCCGGTGGCGCGCGACAATTTCTGGCGCCTGCTGATCGCACTGGCGCGGCAGGACCAGGTCACGATCTTCATTTCCACCCACTTCATGAACGAGGCCCAGCGCTGCGACCGCATGTCGCTGATGCACGCAGGCAAGGTGCTGGTGAGCGCATCGCCGGAGGAGATCATCCGGCTGCGCGGCGCCAAGACGCTGGAAGAGGCCTTCATTGCCTACCTGATCGACGCGGGCGCGGGAACGCAGCCTGGCACGGCGGGGGATATCTCGACGGCAGCGGCGGAAAACACGGGGGATCCCGCGGCGCCCGTGGTCCACCCGGAACATCGCGGCTTCAATCTGCAACGCATGTTCAGCTACATGTGGCGCGAAACGCTGGAACTGCGCCGCGACCCGGTGCGCGCCACGCTGGCGCTGGCCGGTTCGCTGCTGCTGATGTTCGTCATCGGCTTTGGCATCAGCCTGGACGTGGAAGACCTGCGCTACGCCGTGATGGACCGCGACCAGACCACGCTGAGCCAGAACTACAGCCTGAACCTGGCCGGCTCGCGCTACTTCATCGAGCAGCCGCCCATCAGCGACTACCAGGACATGGACGCCCGCATGCGCAGCGGCGAGCTGTCGCTGGCGATCGAGATTCCACAAGGTTTTGCGCGCGACGCCGAACGCGGCCGCAACGCGCAGATCGGCGTCTGGATCGACGGCGCCATGCCGCAACGCGCCGAGACCATCCGCGGCTATGTGCTGGGCATGCACCAGGGCTGGCTGCAGCAGCAGGCGCGCGAACGGCTGGGCGCGGGCGCGACGCAGCCCTTCAGCATCGAAACGCGCTTTCGCTACAACCCCGACGTGCGCAGCCTGCCCGCCATGGTGCCGGCCGTGATCCCGCTGCTGCTCCTGATGATGCCGGCGATGCTGACGGCGCTGGCGGTGGTGCGCGAAAAGGAACTGGGCTCGATCATCAACCTGTACGTCACGCCGGTAACGCGGCTGGAATTCCTGTTGGGCAAGCAGGGGCCATACGTGGCGCTGGCGATGCTGAACTTCCTGTTGATGACGCTGCTGGCGGTGACGCTGTTCGGCGTGCCCATCAACGGCAGTTTCCTGACCTTGCTGGCCGCCGCGCTGATCTACAACGTGGTCGCCACCGCCATCGGCCTGTTGGCATCGACCTTCACCCGCAGCCAGATCGCGGCGCTGTTCTTCACCATGATCGGCACGCTGGTGCCGGCCGTGCAGTTCGCCGGGCTGCTCAATCCGGTGTCGTCGCTGGAAGGCGGCGGCAAGCTGATCGGCCAGGTCTACCCCGCCACCCACATGCTCACCATCAGCCGCGGCGTCTTCAGCAAGGCGCTGGATTTCTCGAACCTGCAAGGCGCGTTCTGGCCCTTGCTGGTGGCGATTCCCGTCATCCTGGGCGCGTCGGTGCTGTTGTTGAAGAAGCAGGAGACCTGATCATGCTGCGACATGCCGCCAATATCTTCCGGCTGGGCGTGAAAGAGCTCTGGAGCCTGGCGCGCGATCCGATGATGCTGGTGCTGATCGGCGTGTCGTTCACGCTGATGATCTACACCGCCGCGACGGCCGTACCCGAATCGCTGCACAACGCCGCTATCGCCGTGGTCGACGAAGATGTATCGCCCCTGTCCTCGCGCATCGAATCGGCGTTCTATCCGCCGCACTTCACCCGGCCGCAGATGATCGATTCGGCCGAGGCCGACGCCGGCATGGACGCCGGACGCTATACCTTTGCCGTCAACATCCCGCCGAATTTCCAGCGCGACGTGCTGGCGGGCCGCCCCGCGCAGATCCAGCTGAACGTGGACGCCACCCGCATGAGCCAGGCCTTCACGGGCAGCAACTACATCCAGCAGATCATCACCGACGAGATCAACGAATTCGTGCAGCGCTACCGCAAGCCGACCGAGCTGCCGGTGGACCTGGCGGTGCGCATGCGTTTCAACCCGAACCTGACGCAGGCGTGGTTCGGCAGCCTGATGGAAATCATCAACAACGTCACGATGCTGTCGATCATCCTGACCGGCGCCGCGCTGATCCGCGAGCGCGAACACGGCACCATCGAACACTTGCTGGTGATGCCTGTAACACCTACCGAGATCATGCTGGCGAAAGTCTGGTCGATGGGGCTGGTCGTACTGGTGTCCGCTGCGCTATCGTTGACATTCGTGGTGCGCGGCCTGTTGCAAGTGCCGGTCGAAGGATCGGTGGCCCTGTTCCTGGTGGGCGTGGCGCTGCACCTGTTCGCGACCACCGCCATGGGCATCTTCATGGCGACGCTGGCGCGCAGCATGCCGCAATTCGGCATGTTGCTCGTACTGGTGCTGCTGCCCTTGCAGATGCTGTCCGGCGGCACCACGCCGCGCGAAAGCATGCCCGACTTCGTGCAGAACATCATGCTGGCCGCCCCCACCACCCACTTCGTGGAACTCGGCCAGGCCATTCTCTTTCGCGGCGCGGGATTAAGCGTCGTCTGGCAACCTTTCCTGGCGTTGGCGCTGATCGGCAGCGTCCTGTTCGCCTTCTCTTTGACGCGCTTTCGCAAGACCCTCAGCCAGATGGCGTGAGGCCTGTGTATTCGTTGGCCCTTATTACTCTCTTAAAAGGACGCATGATGAAGAAGACAACCGCCCCCACGCCCCCGGATCTCGCCGGCGCCAATGTCGCCTATTGCAAGCGCCTGGCCGAACTGGCCCAGGAAAGCCAGCAGCGCTGGCTGCAACTGAGCCAACGCCTGGCCGGCGACACCGCAGGCCAATATTTCGCCTCGTTCGGACCGCTGAAGGTCGACGGCAATTGGCAGGCCATCGCCCCGGCCCTGGGCGAAGCCACGCGCAAGCACTGGCAATGCCAGCTGGAAGCCAGCCAGGCCATCACCCATGCCGCGCTCGAAGACCAGGCGGCGCTGGCCGCCGGCGTCAGCGAAGCCTTCAGCGGCTGGCTCAGCAATGCCTCGGCCGCGGCCACGGGCGGCCTCACGGCCTCGCCGCTGACGCGCATGTGGTCCAGCTTTTCCGAGCAGATGACCTCGGCGTGCTCGGCCATGCAGGAAGCCACCCAGGTCGGGGCGCGCCATGGGCGCTAAGCGCACGGCGCTCGTCACCGGCGGCGCGGGCTGCCTGGGCCGCGCCATCGCCCGGGCGTTGCACGACGCCGGCCACGACGTGATCGTCACGTACCACTCCAGCGAAGAAGCCACCCGTGCCTGGCTGACCGACGAGGCGGCCAAGGGCCGGCGCTACGACATGGTCAAGGTTGACGTGGCCGACTATGCGTCGTGCCAGGCGCTGGCCCGACGCCTGGAAGATGACGGCCGCCAGATCGACATCCTGATCAACAACGCCGGCATCACGCGCGACGCCAGCCTGCGCAAAATGAGCTATGAGAACTGGAACGAGGTCATGCGCAGCAACCTCGATTCCATGTTCAACATGACGCAGCCGCTGTGCGGGCCGATGGCCGACCGTGGTTGGGGCCGCATCGTCAACATCTCGTCGGTGAACGGGTCCAAGGGCGCGTTCGGGCAGACCAACTACGCGGCATCCAAGGCCGGCATCCACGGGTTCACCAAGGCGTTGGCGCTGGAATTGGCCAAGAAGAACGTCACGGTCAATACCGTGTCGCCGGGCTACCTGGCCACGGCGATGGTCAAGGCCGTGCCCGAAGACGTATTGAAGGAAAAGATCCTGCCGCAGATTCCGCTGGGGCGGCTGGGGGAACCTGATGAAATCGCCGCGCTGGTGGCGTTCATCTGCAGCGATGCGGCGGCGTTCATGACGGGCAGCAATGTCGCCATGAACGGCGGGCAGCACATGTACTGAAGCCTGCCCGCCTGCCTGGAGCACGGGCGCTTGCGACGGCACGCGCCCGTGCGCCGGCTCACGCCGCCGGCGCGCCCAATTCCTCGACCAGGAAATCCACCAGCGCCCGCACCTTGGCCACCATGTGGCGGCGCGACGGATACACCGCGTAGACCTCCGTCTACACGGGCACCCAATCTGGCAGCACCGCCTGCAAGGCGCCGCGGTCCAGGTCGGCCTGCACATATGCGCGTGGCACCAGGCTCACACCAAACCCTGCCCGCAAGGCATCGCAGACTGCCAGGCTGGAACTGACCTGGTAGCGGTCCCGCGCCGGGATGCGTTCGACCTGCCCCGCCCGTTGGAAAGTCCATTCATCGGCATGCCCCGACAGGGTGAAGCGCACGCATTCCAGGCGCCGCAGGTCGGCGGGCTGGACCGGTACCCCATGCTGCTGGAAATACGCTGGCGCGCCGCACAGCACGTGTTCCAGCGTCAGCAGCTTGCGGGCCACCAGACTGGAGTCTTCCAGCCGGTCGCTGCCGCGAATGGCCACGTCGAAGCCTTCCTTCACCAGGTCGATGCGGCGGTCTTCCAGGTGCAGGTCCAGCGACAGGCGCGGATAGCGCGCCAGAAAGCGCGGCATGGCGCCCGCCAGCAGCGTCAGGCTGAGCGACAGCGGCGCGCTCACGCGCAGCGTGCCGGCGGGTTCCTGCTGCAGCGGCCCCAGTGACGACTCGGCCTCGTGCAGGTCGTCCAGGATGCGGGCGACCTGGTCGTAGTACTGCCGCCCCGCCTCGGTCAGGCTCATGCGGCGGGTGGTGCGGTTCAACAGGCGCGCCGACACATGGCTTTCGAGTTCGGCGATGTTCTTGCTGACGGCGGCCGGCGACAGCCCCAACTGGCGCGAGGCCGCCGCAAAACCGCCCTGCTCCACCACCTGGCGAAACACCTTGAGCGCGGTGAGATGATCCATGGATTCCCCGGATGATCATTCACTGCCAGTGAATGATGTTGCCATTGGAATGGATATTATCGCGGCCTGGCGATTCAATTAGCCTGTCGGTATGGATGCCGCGCCCGCGCCCGGCCCGTCTTGCCCTTCCAAGGAATTCTCGCCATGAGCCGCAGCGCCGACCTGCTCCTGACCGCGGTGGCCCCCGCCATCTGGGGCAGCACCTATGTCGTCACCACCTTGATGCTGCCGCAGGGCTACCCGCTGATGGTGGCCATGCTGCGCGCCCTGCCCGCCGGCATCCTGCTGTTGCTGGCCGTGCGGCAACTGCCGCAGGGCATCTGGTGGCTGCGCGCCTTTGTCCTGGGTGCGCTGAACTTCTCGGTGTTCTGGGCGCTGCTGTTCGTGGCCGCCTACCGCCTGCCGGGCGGCGTGGCCGCGACGCTGGGCGCGATCCAGCCGCTGGTGGTCATCCTGCTGGCGCGCGCCTTGCTGGGCTCGCCCGTGCGCGGCCTGGCGGTGCTGGCGGCGCTGGCCGGCATCGGTGGCGTGGCCCTGCTGGTGCTGGGCCCCAAGGCGGCGCTGGACCCGGTGGGCGTCACGGCCGGCCTGTTCAGCGCGGCGTCCATGGCCCTGGGCACCGTGCTCAGCCGCCGCTGGCAGCCGCCGGTGTCGGCGCTGACCTTTACCTCGTGGCAACTGACGGCGGGTGGCGTGCTGCTGTTGCCGGTGGCGCTGCTGGCCGAACCCGCCCTGCCGCCAGTCACGGCCCTGAACGTGCTGGGCATCGCCTACCTGGGGCTGATCGGCGCGGCGCTGACCTACGTGATCTGGTTTCGCGGCATCGCCCGGCTGGAACCCGCAGTGGTGTCGTCGCTGGGATTCCTGAGCCCGGTCACCGCCGTGCTGCTGGGCTGGGCGCTGCTGGACCAGCGCCTGAGCGCGGCGCAGATGACCGGCATGGTGATCGTGGTGGGCAGCGTCTGGCTCAGCCAGCACGTGCAGCGCCGCGCCGCGGCTAGCGCCGCAGGTCGTCCTGCACCGTGAAGCGATAGGCCTGAAACAATCCCACGCCATGGCGCGCCAGGAGTGGCCATAGCATGATCGTGGCTCCATACACAGTCGCGCGCCGATGACGTGGCCGCGCTGATCGACGAGGCGGCGCGCGCCTAGCGGGTGACTCGGATCAAGCAGCACAGTCATCCGGCTGTGCTGCTTTTTTTGTAACCCGCCAGTCTGTCCCCTTCCGCAAAAAACTGCCCGTTTCCCTATGAAATACGGCGGTAACGGCCTTCGCCGTCCGCAAACTGATCCGCTTTTTTCAGCAGTTTCTGAATCTGTACTAACTATCGTCGCCGGCCTACCTTGACGCTACAGGCACCAGCCTGTCCGCGCGCGCCGCCTACCAGCGGTTTCCCCGCGCGGGCCTTGAAGTCAGGAAAACTCCGCCATGGATAGCGACGCGCTACTGCTTGCCCGAATACAGTTCGGTTTCACCATCTCTTTTCACATCCTCTTTCCCGCCATCACCATCGGGCTGGCCAGCTACCTGGCCGTGCTGGAAGGCTGTTGGCTGCGTACCCGCAACACCGTCTACCGCGACCTCTACCACTTCTGGACCAAGATCTTCGCCGTCAATTTCGGCATGGGGGTCGTGTCCGGCCTGGTGATGGCCTACCAGTTCGGCACCAACTGGAGCTTCTTCTCCGATTTCGCCGGCAGCGTGACCGGGCCGCTGCTGGCCTACGAAGTCTTGACCGCTTTCTTCCTGGAAGCCGGCTTCCTGGGCGTGATGCTGTTCGGCTGGTCACGCGTGGGGCCGGGCCTGCACTTTTTCTCGACCATCATGGTGGCGCTGGGCACGTTGGTGTCGGCCACCTGGATCCTGGCGTCCAACAGCTGGATGCAGACACCCGCAGGCTACGAGATCCTGGATGGCCGCGTGGTGCCGACCGACTGGCTGGCCGTGATCTTCAACCCGTCTTTCCCCTATCGTCTGGCGCACATGGGCATCGCCGCCTTCCTGGCCACCGCGTTGATGGTGGGCGCGTCCGGCGCCTGGCACCTGTTGCGCGGCGACCGCAGCCCGGCCGTGAAGAAGATGTTCGCGATGGCGATGGCCATGCTGGCCATATCGGCGCCGCTGCAAGCCGTGGTGGGCGACTTCCATGGCCTGAACACGCTCAAGCACCAGCCGGCCAAGATCGCCGCCATCGAAGGCCACTGGGACAACGAACCCGGTGCGGGCGTGCCGCTGACGCTGTTCGGCATTCCCGACATGGAACGCGAGGAAACCCGCTACGCCGTCAACATCCCGCGCCTGGGCAGCTTGATCCTGACCCACAGCTGGGACGGCCAGTTTCCCGGCCTGAAATCGTATCCGCCCCAGGACCGGCCCAACGCCACCGTGGTGTTCTGGTCGTTTCGCGTGATGGCCGGGCTGGGCATGCTGATGATCGCCCTGGCAGCCTGGGCGCTGTGGGCGCGCTGGCGCGGCAAGCTGTACCAGTCGCGGGCCTTGCAGCGCTTTGCGCTGTGGATGGGGCCCTCCGGCCTGCTGGCGATCCTGGCGGGCTGGTATGTCACCGAGATCGGCCGACAGCCGTGGATCGTCTACGGCGTGATGCGCACGGCAGACGCTGCCACCCGCCATGGCATCGGCGAACTGACGCTGACGCTGGCGCTGTTCGTGGTGGTGTACCTGTTCGTGTTTGGCGCCGGCGTGTCGTACATGCTGCGCCTGATCCGCATGGGTCCCACGCCGGCGCCTGGCCATGCGCCGCTGTCCGGCGGCCCGGGCGAACCGCGCCAGCCGTCGCGGCCGCTGTCGGCCGCCTCCACCTCGGCGGATGTTCCGTCCGCCTCACGCAACGCCAAGGGAGCCTGACGCCATGGGTATCGATCTTGCACTGATATGGGCCGTCATCATCCTGTTCGGCGTGATGATGTACGTGGTGATGGACGGCTTCGACCTGGGCATCGGCATCCTGTTCCCGCTGATCCCCGATGCCGAGGAACGCGACGTCATGGTCAACACCGTGGCGCCCGTGTGGGATGGGAACGAGACCTGGCTGGTGCTGGGCGGCGCGGGTCTGTTGGCGGCATTTCCGTTGGCGTATTCGGTGATCCTGAGCGCGCTGCACCTGCCGCTGGTGTTCATGCTGCTGGGGCTGATCTTTCGCGGCGTGGCGTTCGAATTCCGCTTCAAGGCGGACCCGCACCACCGTCCGCTGTGGGACCGCGCGTTCGTGCTGGGGTCGCTGTGCGCGACGTTCTTCCAAGGCGTGACGCTGGGCGCCTACATCGAAGGCATACCGGTCGTAGAC
Source organism: Achromobacter sp. FW305-C-28 (assembly GCF_058783235.1). NCBI lineage: Bacteria > Pseudomonadati > Pseudomonadota > Betaproteobacteria > Burkholderiales > Alcaligenaceae > Achromobacter > Achromobacter sp. FW305-C-28. The sequence continues at coordinate 101,352 of NZ_JBYSYL010000010.1, forward strand.
CGCGCGTATCAAGGCGGCGCGTGGGACTGGATCAGCCCGTTTTCGCTCTTCACCGGCGTGGGCCTGGTCGCGGGCTACGCGCTGCTGGGCTGCACCTGGCTGATCATGAAGACCGAAGGCCGCCTGCATCGCCACATGTGCACGCTGGCCCGGCCGCTGACGCTGGCGCTGCTGGGCGTGATCGCCGTGCTCAGTCTGTGGACGCCGCTGGCGCAGCCGCAGATCGCGCAGCGCTGGTTCAGCCTGCCGAACATGTTCTGGTTCCTGCCCGTGCCGTTGCTGGTGGCGGCCGCCGGCTTCGACCTGGTGCGGCGCGTGCGCGGTACGCCCAACGCCGGCCCCTTCGTGCTGGCGCTGTGCCTGGTATTTCTGGGTTACAGCGGCCTGGGCATCAGCATCTGGCCCGCCATCATTCCACCCGACGTGTCCATCTGGACCGCCGCCGCGCCGCCGCAAAGCCTGGGCTTTGCGCTGGTCGGGGCGCTGGTCATCATTCCGATTATCCTGATGTACACCGCCTGGTCCTACTACGTGTTTCGCGGCAAGGTGCGCGCGGGCGAGGAGTTCCATTGATGCATGCCTCACCTTCCCCCACCTCGTGGCGCAGCCGCTTGTTGTGGCTGGCGCTGATCTGGGCCGGCAGCGTGGCCGCGCTGGGCGTGGCGGCCTGCGCCTTGCGCCTCATCATGCGCGCCGTCGGCATGTCGACTTGATTTCCCGCTTTTCACGGACCCGCCATGAAGCGCTATGAACGCCTGACCGAAGATATCACCGCCTCGATCCTCTCGGGCCTGTTGCAGGCCGGCGACCGCCTGCCCTCGGTGCGCCAGACCAGCGCCAGCCGCGGGGTCAGTCCGTCGACGGTGTTCAAGGCCTACTACCTGCTGGAAGCGCGCGGCCTGATCCGCGCACGCGACCGGTCCGGTTACTACGTGCTGCACGCGCCCCATGCAGCGCTACCCGAACCCGACGGTCTGTCCAGCGCCAGCGCGGGCCGCCATCCGGTGGATGTCAGCGACAACGTGCTGCAAGTGCTCAACGCCACCCTGCGGCGCGACATGCTGCCGTTCGGGTCGGCCTTTCCCAGCCCGTCGCTGCTGCCCTACGGCCGGCTGGCCAAGTTCATGGCAAGCGCGGTGCAGCAGCTGGACCCCTGGAGTTCCATCGACGACCTCAGCCCGGGCGATGCCGCGCTGCGCCGCGCCATCGCGCTGCGCTACCTGGCCGACGGCCTGACGGTGCCGGTGGACGACATCATCATCACCAACGGCGCGCTGGACGCGCTGAACCTGTCGCTGGCCGCCGTGACACAGCCCGGCGATGCCGTCATCGTCGAATCGCCCACCTTCTACGCCGCGCTGCAATCGCTGGAACGCAACCAGCTGCACGCCATCGAAGTGGCCACGCATCCACGCGAAGGCATCGATTTGCAGGCCCTGGAACGCGCCATCGTGCAGCACACGCCGCGCGCGTGCTGGCTGATGACCACCTTCCAGAATCCCTTGGGCAGCCTGATGCCCGAGGCCAAGAAAGAAGCGCTGGTGCGGCTCCTGACCGAACACGGCGTCGCGCTGATCGAAGACGACGTCTATGGCGAGCTCTATTTCGGCGACACCCGGCCGCGCCCCGCCAAGGCCTTCGACCGCGAAGGCATCGTGATGCATTGCTCGTCGTTCTCGAAAACGCTGGCGCCCGGCTACCGCGTGGGCTGGGTGGCCGCCGGGCGCCATACCCGCGCCATCATGCGCAACAAGCTCACCACCAGCCTGGCCACCGCCGCGCCCACCCAGGCCGCCATTGCCGCCTATCTGGCCCAGGGCGGCTACGATCGCCACCTGCGCCAGTTCCGCCAGACGCTGGCGCTGCAACAAGGCGAGGTACTGCAAGCCGTGGCACGCTACTTTCCCAAGGGCACCCGCGCCACGCGGCCGCTGGGCGGCTACTTCACCTGGGTCGAACTGCCCGCGCACATCGACACGCTGCAGCTGCATCGCGCGGCGCTGGGCCACGGCATCAGCATCGCGCCGGGGCCGCTGTTCTCGTCGTCGGGCGCCTTCGGCAACTTTCTGCGCTTGAATTACGGACACCCCTGGAATGCCGGGATGGAACAGGGCATGGCGACGCTGGGCAAGCTCATGGGGACATGAAATCCGCCATATTGATACAGATAGAAACCCCGCCCCGACCCACATCCCTTAGAGTGCGAAGCCTTCGACATCTGGACGGTGCCGCGTCGCGGCGCGTTTCTCATGACTGCTTCGTTCCCCCGAGTTTTGCCGCGCCACGCGCTGGGTTGCTACCTGGGCGCCGCGGCCCTGCTGTACCTGTTCTGCGCGCAGCTGCTGGCCGCCATCGACATCTGGCTGCTGCCCCGCAGCCTGCTCGTCGAGATGCTGCGCTATCGCGCCATGTGGCTGGTGTTCTTCCTGACGCTGCCCACCGTGGGCTACCTGCTGTGGCGGGGGTCGGATCTGGTCGCATGGTGGCGCGCTCCGGCCTCGCTCGCACTTGACGGCCACGCGCTGCATCTGGGCACGCGCACCGTGCCCTATACCGACATTGCGTCGATGCGCCACCTGCACAACCGCGACCATCTGCTGCTGACCCTGCACAGCGGCGAACGCATCCGGCTGCGCCTGCCGATCTGGCAAGACGGCTATGCACTGGCCGAGCACCTGGAAGACGCGGTAGGCGGCAATCTCGAAGCCGATACCCGGCGCCAGCTGCAAGCCGGCGCCACCGTGGCGTTCGGCCCGCTGGGCATGAACGCCGCCGGCCTGGTGCACAAGGGCCAGCAGATTCCCTGGACCGCCATCGACACCATCCGTACGCAATCGGACAGCGAAGACATGGAAACCGACGAGACGCTGATCATCGTCGCCCAGGGCAAGACCCACAAGATCGACCGGTCCAGGATCGTCAATGAATCGGTGATGCTGGCCTGTCTACGCCAATACCTGCCCGGCGCCTGACTTCGATTCCGCCCCGTCACAGGACGGCGGCCCCTTTCCCCTTTTTGCGCAGCCTCGACATGGAAATCTACAGCTCCCCCGCCCAACAATCGCAAACGCTGGCCGACCGTCCCGTGTATTTCTCCCGCAACCGCCTGATCGCGGGCGCGGTCATCTGGACGGTCGCGGCACTGGTCTTCGGTTTCCTGGCCGCGCGCTCGCACGACAGCATGGGCGCCCTGGCGTTCTTTGCCGCCATCGCCGCCATCGGCGTCTGGCTGGTCGTCAAATGCCTGACGCGCGCCTTCGGCCCCGCCACGCCCGTGATCACCTTCACCCGCGGCGGGCTGAAGATCACCGACGGCACCGTCATTCCGTGGGACGCCATCAACGAGAACACCTACGTCAATCAAAGCTACGTCGGCATTCCCACCGCCAGGCAGATCCAGCTGAAGACCTCGCTGCCGAACAAGAAGCGCGTGATGATCCAGGCCATGGCGCTGGAGATCAACGGCGACGAATACCTGGCGTTGTGCGACGCCTACCAGGCGCGTTGAAACACGGCTGACGGGCACGTCAGATCAAGGTCGCAGGCCGCCAGCGGCGCGTGCGCCAGCAGGGCAAACAGCAGGGTCGTCAGCATGCGCGAAATCCTGGCATGCGACCCTGCGTGACTCACATGACGATCGTCAGTTCGCCGTGGCGCCCGAGTCCTTCACAGCCTGTGCCCACGCCACGATCTCTGACTGGATGAAAGCGCCGAACGCAGCCGTGTTCACATTCGATGCCTGCGCGCCTTCTTCCATCAGGCGTTGGCGCACGGCGGGTGCGGCCAATGCGCCGCTCAACGCGGCATTCAATTTCTGCACCACCGCGTCGGGCGTGCCCGCCGGCGCCACCACGCCATGCCACGACAAGGCCTGGAAGCCGGGCAAACCGGATTCGGCCATGGTCGGAATATCAGGCAGCGCGGGCGAACGCTGGGGCGAGGTCACCGCCAGTGCACGCAACGTACCCGCCTTGATATGCGGCAACGCGCCGGGAATGGTCGTGAACAGGAAATCGATCTGGCCGCCGATCAGGTCGGTGATGGCTGGGCTGCCGCCCTTATAGGGCACGTGGGTGAACTGCAGGCCGGCCGCGCGCTTGAACATCTCGCCGGCCAGGTGCCCGGGGGTGCCCGCGCCGGCCGAGCCCATGTTGCTGCGGTCGCCCTGCGCCTTGATGTGGGCGATCAACGCCTGCACATCGGCGGCCTTCACGTTGGGGCCGATCACCAGCACATTGGGCACCGTGGCCAGCAGCGTGACGGGCGTGAAATCCTTGGCCGCGTCGTACGAGATGCGCGAGTACAGCGACGGGTTGATGCCGTGCGTGCTGGCGGTGGCCAGCAGTAGCATGTAGCCGTCCGGCGCGGCCGAGGCCACCTGCTTGGCCGCGATGGTGCCGTTGGCGCCGCCCTTGTTGTCGATCACGATGGTCTGGCCCAGCGTCTTGGCGGCTTCGGCCGCCACGGTGCGCGCCAGGATGTCGGACGTGCCCCCCGCCGAATGTGGCACCACCAGCGTGATGGGCTTGGCGGGAAAGGTCTGTGCGTGCACGGTCGGCAGGGCCGACAACAGACAGGCGGCAAGCGCCGCGCGGGCGATGCGGGAAGGGAACATGCAGGTCTCCTGATGGATATGGTTTGCGGCGCCATCGAGGGCGCCGTCATGCGAGCGGGTACAACGAATCGATGCGCGGCGTCCGGACTGGCGTCCCGGCGCCGCGCGGGTCCGGCTTTCAGTCGGCCCCCAGTTGCAGCTTGTTGGGCTGGCGTTTTTCGATCGACCACTTGAGCAACGCGGCCGATCGGTAGATGCCGTGCGCGAACTTGCCGTAGGGCAGCGTCAGGAAGAGCGCCATCACCACGCCCAGGTGCACCGCCAGCAGCAGCGCCATGGCGCCGGTGTCGCGACCGGCCAGCAGCGCCAGGCCCGTGGCGCTGGTCAGGAACAGCAGCGCGATGAAGCCGCGGTCCATCGGCTTTTGCGCGGCGTCGCCATGCTGCGGATGGCGTTTGAGGTTCAACCACAGCAGCCCCGCCGGTCCGACCAGCAGGCCGATGCCGCCCACCGTGCCCAGCAGCACCGGCGCGCTCCAGAACGGATATGGCGCCTGCTGGCCCAGCAGGTAGTGGTACAGCGTGGCCACGACCGTGGCGGCAAAGCACAGCATGAAGCCGTAGAACGTGAAATGGTGAAAGCGGCGACGCCACAGCGTGAAAGCATCGTCGGCGTTGTTGCAGCCCTTGCCGTGGCCGCCATCCAGATAGCGCAGCCGCAGCGCATCGTGCGCGGCCTCGGCGACCGCCGCGCCGCTGGCCGCGCCCGGACTGACGTCGCGCCAGAACTTCGTCACCCCCACGCCCAGCGCCAGCATGGCAAAGCCGAATACCGCGCCGAACATCAGCGCCAGCGTGTTGTGCGGAAACACCGCATAGAAATTGCCCGCCATCGGCGCATGCCACAGGCTGCCGGTCAGCAGCACCGCCAGTGTCAGAAACAGCGCAAGACTCGCCGCGGCAGCCAGCGACAGCGTCAGCCCGTTGCGGCGGTACAGCTGGTCCAGCGCGGGTGGCCAGGCGTAGTCGGTGTACGTCTGCATGCGCACCTTGGCCATGGCCTGCGGCACGTTCACCGCGAACTCGTGCGGCGGCGCGTATTGGCAGGCATGCAGACAGGCGCCGCAGTTGTGGCACAGATTGGCCAGGTAGTTCAGGTCGGCCTTGCCGAATTCCAGGCGCCGGGTCATGGCGGGAAACACCGCGCAGAACCCTTCGCAATAGCGGCAGGCGTTGCAGATCTGCATGACGCGGGCCACTTCGGCCTCGCCGCCGCTGAGCGCATCGGGCGCGGCGGCAACCGGCGAAGAAGCCGGCGCGGCGCCACGGCCATGCCATGTGACGACCTGCTCGGTCATCGCCGCTTGCGGCGGGTTGAACGACTGGGCCTGCTGGGCCAGGGCTTCAAGCTGCCGCATGGCGGGCTCCTTCGAAATGGGCGTGGCGCGCGGCGGCGGCGGCGCGGGTGCCGGCGATGCGACCGAACGCCGTGCCGATGGACATGCCCACCCCCGCCGTGTAGCCCTTGCCCAGCACGTTGCCGGCCATCATTTCACCGGCAACGAACAGGTTGTCGCTGGGAACATCACCAAAGCGCACCGCGGCGGTCTCATCGACCTTCAGGCCCAGGTAAGTGAACGTGATGCCGGGACGCAGCGCATAGCCGTAGAACGGCGCGGTGTCGAGGGGCCGGGCCCAGTGGGTCTTGGCGGGCGTCAGGCCTTCGGTATGGCAGTCGTCCAGCGCGGTGTGGTCGAACTTGCCGACCCGACAGGCCTGGTTGTAGTCGCGCACGGTACGTTCGAACGCCACGGGGTCCAGGCCCAGCTGCGTGGCCAGTGCGGGCAGCGTGTCGGCCTGGACGCCCGGAAAAACCGGCGGCATGAAGCGGCCGATGGCCTTGGCGTCGATGATCGAATAGGCAATCTGCCCCGGCTGCATGGCCGTCAGGCGGCCCCAGATGGCATAGCGCTTGGGCCAGAAATCCTCGCCTTCGTCATAGAAGCGCTGGGCGTCGCGGTTGACCACCACGCCCAGCGACACACAATCGATGCGGGTACAGATGCCGCCGTCATACAGCGGCGCGCGGGCGTCGATGGCCACGCAATGCGACTGCGACGGATCGCCGATGCGGTCCGCGCCCGCGTCCAGCATGAACTTGAGCAGCACACCCTGGTTGAAGCGCGTGCCGCGGATCAAAAAGTTGTCGGCAGGCCATTCGCCGCATTCGTTCTGGCCCCAGGCCTCGCGCAGCCATTCGCGGTTGGACTCGAAGCCGCCGGCGGCCAGCACACAGGCGCGCGCCTCGATGCGTTCGGCGCCGATGCGCGCGGCGATGAAGCGGCCGTCTTGCAGTTCCAGCGCATCCACCGGCGCGTCGTAGCGTATCTGCACGCCCAGCGCTTCGGCGCTGCGGTAGTAGGCATTGACCAGCGCCTTGCCGCCGCCCATGAAGAACGCATTGGTGCGGGCCACGTGCAACGCACCCGACAGCGGCGGCTGGAAGTTCACGCCGTGGCGCCGCATCCAGTCGCGACAGGTGGACGACTCGCGGATCACCAGCCGCGCCAGGTATTCGTTGGTCTGGCCGCCGGTGACCTTGAGCAGGTCCTGCCAGTATTCCTCTTCGGGATAGGCATCGACCAGCACGTCCTGCGGCGCATCGTGCATGCAGCGCAGATTGCGCGTGTGCTGCGAATTGCCGCCGCGCCATTCGCGCGGCGCGGCTTCCAGCAGCAACACGCTGGCGCCGGCTTCGCGCGCCATCAGGGCCGCGCACAGCGCCGCATTGCCCCCACCCACCACCAGAACGTCGACCATGACCGCATTTCCTGAATCAAGGAATGCACTGTAGGTCTACAGGCCGCGCCGCGATATCCCGGCGGCGTCAACAGGTATTCACGATTCGTGAAGGGTCGTGACCGCCCAGGTGCCCGCGCGCGCCAGGCTGCGCGACACATCCGCCAGCACCAGCCGCGCGGCCAGCGCCGCGGGCGACAGTTCGTCTTCGGACAGGCTGGCCAGCAGGTTGGGCCGGAACAGGTCCGCATCGTCGATGCGGGCCATGGCCAACTGGCCGGGCGCGATGCGGGCAGTGGCCGAGCTGGGCTGGATAGTGGCGGCGTAGCCCAGCTGCACCACGTCCATCAGCAACGCCAGGCCATCGACCTCGGCCACTACCCGTGGCGTCAGGCCAGACTTCTGGAACGCGTGATTGACCAGGGCCCGCAGCCCATGGCGGCCGCTAGGCAGCGCCAGCGGCAGGTCGGCAATGTCTTCCAGCCGGGTGGTCGCCCCCGCCGGCAGGCCGGGCATGCCTCGCCGGGCGCACAGGTACAGCGGTTCGTCCAGCAGCGGCATCACGCTCCAGCGGCGCGCGGCCTCGGCGTGGAACACGATGGCCAGGTCCAGCAGGCGGCCGTTGAGCATGTCGGCCAGATGGCCCGACAGCGCTTCGACCAGGTGCAGCCGGATGTCCGGGTAACGCTCGTTCATGGCCTGCACGAACGGCGCCCCCAGGATCGAGGCGGTGGTGGACGACAGCCCCACGCTGACGTGCCCGGCCAGCCGCGCCTGCTGGGCGGCGCGCACGGCATCGTCGGCATGGCGCAGCGCCAGCTGGGCCTGGCGAAAGAACGCCAGCCCCGCGTCGGTGGGCACCACGCCGCTGGCGCTGCGCTGCAACAGCCGCGTGGCCAGCTCGCCTTCCAGGCGGCTGATCTGCTGGCTGAGGGCGGACGTCACCATATCCAGGGACGCGGCCGCGCGGCCGATGCTGCCGGCTTCGACGACGCGGACGAAATAACGCAGCTGGCGCAGTTCCATGGGGCCGGATGATCAGAATGAAGATCAGCCGATTGTAGGGCGGGCCGCACAGGGCTGCCTGTGCAGGCAGGCCTCCGAAGAGGCCATCACAAGGTCCCCCGTGGGGACGACCCGTGATGGTCTTCGGCCAGGATCACCTCAATACCGCGCGTCCTTGGGCTTCTTGCCGTTCGGCCAGTCCTTTTCCTTGCCGGGGAAGTCCGGGCGCGGCATGTGGGTGAAGTATTCCGCCACGTCCACCGCGTCCTGGTCTGACAGCACGCCGCCCTCGCCCCAGGTGCCGTGGGTGTTCACGCCCATCGGCATGCTGTTGCGGATGAAGGCCGCGGCCTTGTAGGTGCGCGCCAGGCCCGCGCCGATGTTGAACGACTCGTCGCCCCACAGCGGCGGAAACACGACATCGCCCGCACGGTCCTTCTTGCCTTCGCCGTTGGCGCCGTGGCAGGCGGCGCACTGCGCCGCATACAGGTTCTTCCCACGCACGGGGTCGCCGATCAGCTTGGTGTCGATCGGCCAGGCGTTTTCGATCTGCACCTTGGCGCCGTGCGGCACGTCCTGCGCCAGCCACTTCATGTAGGCCACCATGGCCTGCATTTCCGGCGACGTCTTGTCCAGCGGCTTGCCATTCATCGACCGCATGAAACAGCCATTGATGCGGTCTTCCAGCGTCACCACGCGGTTGGCGCGCGGGTTGAACTGCGGAAACGAATTGACCGTGTTGATGTACGGCGCCCCCAGCGGCTTCTTGCCCTGCTGCACGTGGCAGCTGTTGCAGTTCATGCTGGCGCCGGTGTTCTGCGGCAGCAGGCGCCGGGTTTCGTTGAGCAGGCGCTTGCCGTAGTTGATCTGGTCGGCGTTGGGTTCCTTGGCAATCAGCGTGTCGGACGGAATGGTGTAGTCGGCCAGCCGCTTGCCGTCCTTGTCCAGCACGGCGAAGGTCTTGCCGTTGGGGTCCGCAGCCGGCGCATCCTGCGCCGCCATCGCGGCCATGCCGCCTCCGACCGTGGCCGCCAGCACCAGCGCCGCGGCGATCTTGAGCCTGTTATTCATGTTTGCCTCCCGACACGATGTTCGGTTTCTTGCCTGCCAGGAAGTCGCGGATGTGCGCCACGTCGCCATCGGCGATGGCCGGCGCCTGGTTGGTCCAGGCCGTGCGGATGAAATTGATGACGTCGGTGATGTCGCGGTCGCTCAGGTGGTTGAACCCGGGCATGGCGAAGGCCATGGCGTCATGGTCGTTGGCGGGCATCTTGCCGCCTTCCAGGGTGATCTGGATGATGGACTGCGGGTTCTGCGCGAAGATGGCCGAATTGCCCGCCAGTGCCGGGAAAATGCGCGGCATGCCCTGGCCGTCCGCGCGGTGGCAGACCACGCACTGCTCCATGTAGATCACCGCGCCGCGCGAGTCGTAGCGGCCATCGAGCAGGGCCGCCGTGGTGGTGTCGGCCTTGGCGGCGAACACCGGCAGTTTGCCTTGCACCGGCGGCAATTGCTTCAGGTAGGCCGCGATGCTGGCCAGGTCGTTGTCGCTGAAATGGCGCGTGCTGTGCTCGACCACGTCGGCCATCGCGCCAAACGCCGCCACCTTGTCGGTGCGGCCCGTCTTCAGGAACAGCGCAATGTCGGCCGCCGTCCACGATTGCAGGCCCTGGGCTTCGCCGCGCAGGCTCTTGGCGCGCCAGCCGTCGATCACCGCGCCCGACAGGAAGGCATCGCCATCCGCCATGGACAGCGCCTTTTCCTGGTAAGCCAGGCCGCGCGGCGTATGGCAGGCGCCGCAATGCCCCGGCCCTTCCACCAGATAGGCGCCGCGCGTCAGCATTTCGTCGGCGCCGGCCGGCGCCGCAAACTGCCGCTTGCCGGCAAACAGCGCCTGCCACCAGGCCATGGGCCAGCGCATGTTCAGCGGCCACGGAATGGTGGAATCGGCGCTGGGCTTGCTGTCGGGCTTCACGTCGGCCATGAAATAGGCGTACAGCGCCTGCACGTCGGCGTCGGGCATGATGGCGTACGACGGATACGGCATGGCCGGATAGAGCGGCGTGCCGTCCTTGCGGATGCCGTACTGCACCGCGTTCTTGAAATCGGCGTAGCTGTAGGCGCCGATGCCGGCAGTCTTGTCGGGCGTGATGTTGGACGAGTAGATCGTGCCCACCGGCGTCTGCATCGCCAGGCCGCCCGCAAAGGGCTTGTCACCGGGCACGCTGTGACAGGCCACGCAATCGGCCGTGCGCGCGATATAGGCGCCGACCTCGGCCAGGCGCCGATCCTGCGGATCGACGGTGGCCGTCGTTTCCGTCTTGCGATGGGCGGTAAGCACCTGGGCGCCACCGATGGCCCCGCCTGCCAATACCAGCAGCGCCACCACCGCCTTGATCCCGAACTTCTTCATCTGACCCTCCGTTACGCGCCGGCAAGCGCGTACGTCGGGTGTTCGTACTGCGTTGTCCAGCTTATGAGGCCAGCTTACGCGTTTTGGTAATAAGCATATGACTGAAAAGCATGAAAGTATCGGGCTTGTTTGATCGGGCGCAAAGGGCGGTCACGGAAAGAGGCACGCCATGGGCGACTGACTACAGTGGGAGTAAAGCGAGACATAAAGCGCACGCTACATGCCATCAGGCACAAGCTGGCGATGCATACTCTGCGCCTCGTGGAACCAGAGCCAGCGGAATGAAAGATGGGGGCCAATTGGCACGAAGGCATGATGCGCTGGGTGTCGTACGTCGACTCGCAAGGCCAGGCCTATCCGCTGAGTCACTTACACCCGTTTCGCTACTCACTCACTGTCAGTCACGGCTGCAATGTCGAAATCCGCGTCACCTTCGCCATGCATTGCTTCACTCGCACCTGTCAGACTGCAAAGCGAAGGCCCCCGAAGGGGCCCCGTAGTCTGGCGTCTGTTACCTCCGCTTTTGGCGGAACCGCTATCGCGGCAGTCAACGCTTTTGCCCGAAGGCTCACCAGCTATTGCGTTAGGGAAGATCGTTGCCCAAATCCGCGTGATGAGCAACCCATTGCCCTGCTCAAGTTGGAATAGTCAGACCCTTTACCACTGCCGGACGCGCCACGAAGGCTTCCAGCACGCGGGCGACGTTCTTGAATTGCGAGAACTCGACCAGGTCGCCGGCGCCGTAGAAGCCGATCAGGTTGCGCACCCACGGCAGGATCGCGATGTCGGCGATGGTGTATTGGTCGCCCATGACCCAGGCGCGGCCTTCCAGGCGCTTGTCCAGCACGCCCAGCAGGCGCTTGGATTCGGCCACATAACGGTCGCGCGGGCGCTTGTCTTCGTAGTCCTTGCCGGCGAACTTATGGAAAAAGCCCAGCTGGCCGAACATCGGGCCGATGCCGCCCATCTGGAACATCACCCATTGCAGCGTTTCATAGCGGCCGGCGGTGTCGGCGGGGATGAACTGGCCCGTCTTGCTGGCCAGGTAGACCAGGATGGCGCCGGACTCGAACAGCGCCAGCGGTTTGCCGTCGGGACCGTTGGGGTCCAGGATCGCCGGGATCTTGTTGTTCGGGCTGAGCGACAGGAATTCCGGCGAAAACTGGTCCTGGGAATCGAAGCTGACCCGGTGCGGCTCATAGGGCAGGCCCAGCTCTTCCAGCAGGATCGACACCTTCACGCCATTGGGCGTGGGCAGCGAATAGAGCTGGATGCGGTCGGGGTGCTGGGCGGGCCATTTTTGGGTGATGGCGAACGAGTCTAGGGAAGACATGCGTAGGAACTCCTGGAGATCCGGGGGGGTGGCGATGGGGAACGCGGTGGCGGCGCGGGCGACGGGCGATCCGGCGCCTGCGGGCGTCGCGCAAATTTAACGCAAATCACCTGCTTGGCAAGCGTTCGGCGGCCGGCCCGTGGGCGGCCGACGCGCAACAGACTGTTCCACGCCTACAGGTCAGGCGCCCAGGCGGATCGGGCGTCCCGGTTCTGCCGCAGGAATGCCGTGGCCGCGATGATGTCGGCGTCGTTGCGGCGGTCTTCGGCCAGGTACGGCACCTGCTTGCGGAAATCCCGCCACAGGATGGCGGTGCCCTGCCCCAGGGCGGCTGCCGGCCCTTGCGGATAGCGCAGGTCCACGGCCTGGGCCGCATGCATCAGTTCCACGGCCAGCAACCGGGTCAAGGCGGTGATCTGCCCGGTGACGCGCAGCCCGGTCAGCGGCGCGTTGGTACCCACGTCTTCGATGTTGCCGGCCTGTGCCTGCACGTCGGTCACGACCGGGCCGGACAGGGCCCGCACGTCGGCCGCCAGCGCCGACACGGTCTTCTGGATCGGGCCGTAGCCGATGGCGCCGTTGCCCGGGCTGAGAAAGCGCGGCAGCCGGGTAAACGCCGGGTCGGTCAGGCGCAAGGTGCGCTGCGCCGACAGCTGCGCCACCTGCGACAGGGCCACCGCCGTGCCCTGCAACGGCAATACCCAGGCGCTGGGGTCAAACCCGGCGCTGGGCAGCACGGCCCCGCGCACCGGCCCGTCGGTCACGAAATACTGGGTTTCATAGGCAGATGCGCCGGGGCCGGGCGTGGCGTCCAGCACCACGGTCGGGTTGTCATCGGAACTGTTGATCTGCACCTGCAACTGGCTGTCCAGCAGCGCCAGCATGTCACGGGCGGCGCCGTGGGCCTGGCTGACGGTGCGAAAGCTGAGCGGATCCTGCAGCGGCCGCTGCGCATCGGTTCTCCACAATACGCTGCCTTGCAGCAGCCCCAGCATGCGCTCGGCGGTGGCGCGCTGGCCGGCGTAGGGCCGCTGCGACTGCGCGGGGGCCAGTAACGGCGCCAGATTGCCGTCCAGCCCTTCCAGCGACAGCGCCGCCACCGCATCGGCCTGGGCCAGCAGCGCCCGCGCATCGTGCGCGGCCAGCACCGCCACGGCGGCGCCGTAGGCGTTGGAACTGACCATGGACAGCGCATCCTTGCCGAACGGCCGCACCGGCGCCAGCCCGGCCTCGTGCAGCGCCTGCTCGGCGCCCAGGCGCCGCCCGCCGCGCCAGGCCTCGCCTTCGCCCATCATGACCAGGCCGATCTGCGGCAGGATGGTGATGTCGGCTTCGCCGACCGAGCCTTCGCCCAGCATCACCGGCGTGACATCGCGGTTCAGGAAGGCGGCGTATTGGTCCAGCACCGCGGGCTGCATGCCCGCCCCGCCGAACAGCGCGGTGTTCAGGCGGATCAGCATGGCCGCGCGGGTCACATCGCGCGGCGCCTCGTTGCCGTAGGCAGCACTGTGCGAATGCAGCAGGTTGCGGTTGAACTGCTCGGACAGGCGCCGCACCTCGGGCGAAATGTCGCCGCCCTGGAAAATGGTCTGGTCCTTGTTCAGGCCCACGCCCCGGTTCAGGCCGTACACCGGCTTGTCCAGGCGGGCGTAGGCCAGCAGCAGGTCGTAGGCGCGGGCCGCGCGTTGGACGGCTTGCGGGGCGATGGCGACGGCGCAGTCCTGCCGCGCCACCGCCACGACCTGGGCGGCGGTCAGCGAGCGGCCGTCCAGGGTGACGGTGCATTCGGTGGACTTGGCCACGGCGGCCGACCCGGTCGCCGCCGCGGAAGCTGCCTCGGCCTGCCCGGCAGCCAGGCCACAGGCCAGCAGCGACACTGCCACCACCTTGCACAGCCGGCCCCGTCCGCGCCGTGCCCCGCCCTTCAACACCGCTTGAAAAGCCGTCATCCCGCCGTCTCCGCTCAAGGTTGCTTGACTGCCTGCGTCAAGGGAATTTGCACCAGGGGAATACGCATCAGGTCCTGCCCCAACACGACCGGCCCCTTGAAGGTGTCTCGCGCCGACAGCCAATGCGCCGCCGGGGCATCACCGGGCACCAGGTGCGACAGCACCAGGCGCTTCACGCCCGCCCGCGTTGCCGCCTCGCCGGCCTGCTGCGGCGTGGTGTGGGCTTCGAGCAGTTGCCGCGCCAACGCCTGCTGGCGCGCATCCCAGGGCTTGGGGCCGACGATGTGGTCGACCCACGCGGGGTCGATGGCCTCGTGCACCAGGATGTCGGCGCCGCGCGCCAGGCGCTCCAGGTTGGGGCTGACCGCCGTATCGCCCGAGAACACCACCGACCCCGCGGCAGTATCGAAGCGATAGGCGAAGTTGGGATACACCAGTCCATGCGGCACCAGGATGGCCGTGACCGTCACGCGCTCGTCGCGCCAGACCTCGAAGGGGTCCATCGGCGGCGCCGGATTCGTGTTGGGGTCGTGCACCACGCCGGGCGGCACCGGGATGTCGTGCGCCTGGAAAAAGCCGCGCACGTCGGGCACGCCTTCGCTGCGCACGCGGATGTTCAGGTCGGCGGCCATGCCGGCCACCACCGAATCCACCAGGTCCGCCGTGCCCGCGCCGGGGTTCTCGGCGTGTATCACCGGGTCGCCCGCCAGGCCCGCCGCCAGGGGCGGCAACAACCCGCGCCGGCCCGGCCCGAAGATCTGCAACGAGGCCTTGGCCCGGCGACGCGCACTGGGGTCGTACATCAGCAGGCTGGCCAGGTCGATGATGTGGTCGGTATGCAGGTGGGTCAGGAACACGGCCTGCTCGGCGCCCGGCTTGATGCCCGCGCGGCGCAGTTGCCGATAGGCGCCCGACCCCAGGTCGACGATGTAGGCCTTGCCGTCCACCACCAGCGCCGACGAGATGCCGTGCGGCGAATCGGCGCCGTACCAGGTGGGCCCGCCGGCCACGCCCAGCAGCACGAGTTCGGCGGCGGGCGCGGCCGTCGTTGCGACGGTCGTCGCGGCAACCGGCGCGGCGGCGGGAGACGTGGCGGTCGGCGCAGCCAGAGCGGCTGCGCTGCCCAACCCCGACAAGACCAGCGTCGCGGCGACCGCCGCCAACCTGCCCGGCGCCGCCTTTCGCATCACTTTTTGCACCGCCCGCTGCGCCACCTTTCGCACCAGCGTCACCCGGCCGTCAGACATGACGGCCCTGCGGCAACACGGTCAACGCCACCAGCGCCACCACGCAAGCGCCCATCACATACAGGGCCGGCGCGAACGACACGCCGGTGGTGTAGGTGATCCAGGTCAGGATGGCCGGCGCAAAGCCGCCCAGCACCGTCACCGCCGTGTTGTACGACAGGGACATGCCCGACGAACGCACGGCGGTCGGGAAGACCTCGGACAGGGCTGCCGGCGCCGTGCCCACATACAGCGCCACCAGCAGGCAGAACAGCGACTGCACCACGATCAGCGCGAATTGCGTGTGGTTGGCCTGCAGCCACATCATCAGCGGGTACACCGTCACCAGCAGCAGCAACGCCGACCCGCGCAGCACCGTGCGGCGGCCGTAGCGGTCGGACAGCGTGCCCGAAAAGAAGCAGCCGCCGATCAGGAACAGGTTGCCCACCAGCGCCCCCAGAAACGCCTGCGAGCTGGTGAAGCCCATGCTTTTCTGCACGTAGATCGGCATGAAGATGATCAGCGCGTACGGGCCGATCGCCCACAGCACCGACATGCACAGGCCGGTGAACAATTCACGCGGGTAGTCGCGCAGCACCGCCAGCAGCGGGGCCTTGACGTGGTTCCTGGTAGCCGCCTGGCGGGCCTGTTCTTCGCGGAAATGCGGCGTTTCGTCGAGCGTGCGGCGCATCCATAGCCCCACCGGGGCAATCGACAGGCCCACGATGAACGGAATGCGCCAGCCCCACTCGCCCACCTGGTCTTCGGTCAGGAACGTGGTCACCAGCGTGGCGACCAGCGCGCCCAGCAGGTTGGAAATACCCATGCTGGCCTGCAGCCACGACGCATACTGGCCGCGCTTGCCTTCGGGTGCATGCTCGACCAGGAAAGCGGTGGCGCCGCCCACTTCGCCGCCGGCCGAAAAGCCCTGCAGCATGCGGCCGCAGACGATCAAGAGCGGCGCGCCCACGCCGATGGCCGCGTACGGCGGCGCAATGGCGATCAGCAACGTGCCCAGCGCCATCAGCATGATGGTCATGGTCAACGCGGCCTTGCGTCCGGCGCGGTCGCCATAGGACCCCAGCACCAGCGCGCCCAGCGGCCGCACGATGAAACCCAGCCCGAAGGCCAGGAAAGAGGCCATCAGCTGCACCGTCGGGTCCGCGTTGTGAAAGAAGTTCTGCCCGATGTACACCGCGAACAGCGCGTAGACCGAGAAGTCATACCATTCCAGCGCATTGCCGATGGATGCGGCGATGACGGCCTTCTTGGCGCCCTTGTGTTCGTCGGCGCCGGCATGGGGGGGATTGCCCCCCAATACCCCGGCGCCCGGGTTGATTGCGATGTTCTTCATTGACGTTCCCATTGAATCGCCCCGTATCCGGGGCTGTTATGTCCTGCCGTTCAAGCCCGCACCGACGTGTCGATGCGGCCTATGCCTTTTTTGCGGACCTCGTCCAGCGCCTCTTCGTAGCCGGCGTCCGCATAGCGCAGTACGCCGCTGGCCGTGTCGTTGGTCAGCGACAGCGACAGGCGCTGCGCCGCCGCGTCGGTGCCGTCCGCCACCACCGTGACGCCCGCGCTGGTCATGTAGCCGCTGTAGCCGCCGCCCCCGGAATGAATCGCAACCAAGTCGGCGCTGGAGGCGCAGTTGATCATTGCGTTCAGCAAGGGCCAGTCGGCGATGGCGTCCGAGCCGTCGCGCATGTTCTCGGTCATGATGTTGGGGTGCGCCATGGCGCCGGCATCCAGGTGGTCGCGGGTGAATGCCACCGGCGCGGCCAGGATGCCTTCCCGCACCATACGGTTCACTTCCAGCGCCAGCTCGGTGCGTTCGCCGTGGCCCAGCCAGGCGATGCGCGCCGGCAGGCCTTCGAACGGCACTTCCTGGCGCGCCAGGCGAATCCAGTTGGACACGATCAGGTTGTCCGGGAAGCGCTGCAGCAGGAAGTCGTCGATCTTGCGGATGTCGTCGGGGTCGTTGGACAACGCAATCCAGCGGAACGGGCCGATGGCGCGCGCGAACAGCGGCCGCAGGAAGGCCTCGGTGAACACCGGAATCTCGAACGCACGGTCCACCCCGCCCTGCCTGGCGTGGGTGCGGATCAGGTTGCCGTTATCGAACACCACGGCGCCGCGGTCCTTGAAGCCCAGCATCGCGGTGACGTGGCGCACGATGGACTGGCGGCTGGCGTTCATCAGCCCGGCCATGTCGTCCTGGCGCATGCGCGCCACCTGGTCCAGCGTGTAGCCCGAGGGCACATAGCCGTACACCAGGTCATGCGCGGACGTCTGGTCGGTGACGATGTCCGGCACGATGCCGCGCGCCAGGATTTCCGGATAGATGTCGGCCGCGTTGCCCAGCAGCCCCACGGAAATCGGGCGGCGTGCCGCCTGGGCCTCGCGGATCAGGGCCAGCGCCTCGTCCAGCGACTCGGCGCGGCGCTCCAGGAAGCCCGCCTTCAGGCGCTTTTCGATGCGTTCCGGGTTGATCTCGATGGTCAGGATGGCGGCGTTGGCCATGCGGCCGGCCAGGGGCTGGGCCCCGCCCATGCCACCCATGCCGGCGGTCAGGATGAAACGGCCGCGCAGGTCGTTGCCGAAGTGGCGTTCGGCGATGCGGCAAAAGATTTCGTAGGTGCCCTGGATGACGCCCTGCGAGCCGATGTATTGCCAATCGCCGGCAGTCAGCCCGCCCCAGCAGATCAGGTTGTCGTCCTGCAGCTGGTAGAAGTTCTCGGCGTGGGCCCACTGCCCCACCATATTGCAGTTGGCCATGATGACGATGGGCGCCTGCGGATGGGTGCGCAGCACGCCGATGGGCTTGCCCGACTGCACGATCAGGGTCTGGTCTTCTTCCAGTTCGAGCAGCGCGCGCACGATCGCATCATGCGACGGCCAGTCGCGCGCGGCGCGGCCCAGCGCGGCGTAGACCACCAGGTTGTCCGGGTCTTCGCCCACCGCCAGCACGTTTTCCAGAAGGCGCAGCAGGGCCTCCTGGCGCCAGCCCTTGCAACGCAGCACCGCACCGCCGGGAACGTTGAATTCGCGTTTCATCGTAAGGTCCTTCAGCGCGCCAGCGCGTAGCCGGTGAAATCCATGCCCAGCGCCTTTTCGACGATGGGGTACACCGACGCATCGGTGACGCTGGAAGACAGCGGAATGTGCTGCTTGGACACGTGCAGGATGGACACCTGCAGGCCTTCCTTGAGCTTGCCCGCGCTGACCGGGTTGCCGTCGGCGTCCAGCGTGGTGATGACGTCGGGATAGCAGGCGATGCGTTCGCCTTGCGCATCGGTCACGGCCATGTGTTCGTTCATCACGTGGATGACGCGCTTGCCCGCGCCTTCGCCGATCTCGACCGTGCCGATGTCGAAGGCTTCTTCGGTGTACTTGAGCGTGTTGCGCACCACCCGGCCCGAGCCGATGATCTCGCCCTGCGTGGCCTTGCAGATAGCGTCGATCACGGCGCTGCCGCCCTTGGGCTGCGCCGCCAGGATCGCCTCGCCCAGCGCCAGCGCGCGGCTGATGCCGCCCAGCGCCGCATGACGCCGCACGTACGACGCGCGGATCGGGTTGCGGCAGCTGGCAATGAAGCCGCCGGCCATGTCGGCGGCGCGGCGCAGCACCGGCGACACCTTGCCGGTGGCGCCGTGCACGGTCAGTTCCATATAGGCGTTGTTGGCGCGGTTGCCGCCCACGGCGCACTGGATCATGGGCTCGGGGCTGCCGGCCAGGCCCAGCGACCCCATGTCGCCCGTGGGATGGGCGCGGATGTCGCCCACCGCGTCCACCACCTTGGTGCCCAGCACCGCCGACGGCAACCAGCCGTTGAGCGTGCTGGACATGCCGTTCTGGCCGATGATCAGCCCGTACAGGCGTTCGCCCAGGGCATCTTGCAGGCGCTCGGCCGCCTTGACGTAGTCGATGCCCAGCATCTGCCAGTCGGTCAGGCCGCCCGGCGCGCCGATGGCGGCGGCGGTGGCGATCCAGGCGTCGTCAGGTACTTCGTCCATCGAGACCAGCTCGGGCCGGCCGATGGTCACCGCCAGCGACCCCAGTTCGCGGCCATGATCGGCCCAGCCGCCCCCGCCACAGGCAAACACCGAACCGCCCCTGACCGCGGCTTCGACGTCTTTCATCGTCAAGATTCTTCCCATTTCGCCCTTCCTTTCCCGATAGCGGTTTAGCTGGTCCAGCGACGCATGGCGCTGGAGATTTCGGGGAATCATAGGAAGCAATCTTGTTAATGTCGTATTACCTTTTATGCCTTGTATATAACGCCGTGTTAATCGTTGGCCGCGCCCAGAGAGAGGCGCGATCCGGGGCCGCGCCGCACCTAGGGATATCCCCAGGCGAGATATCAGTCGGATTCGAGGGAAGCCGGCAGGTCCAGCTTGTGCAACACGTCGATGAACGCCTGCGCCAACCGCGACAAGGGCTGCAATTGCAGGTGGAACACATTCACCGGCGCATGCACCGTATCCACGATCGGCACCGTCACCACGTCGGACCAGATCGGCCCCGCCACGGTGATCTCATCCACCAGCGCCACCCCGGCGCCAGCCTGCACCAGCGCACAGGCCACGTGCGCCTGCTGCACCTCGATGCGCGGTTCGGGCTGGGCGTCTTCGGTGCCGAACAGCTTGTGCACCAGCATGCCGAACGGAATGTCGGCGCTGTAGCCGATCAGCGGTTCACGCGCCAGTTCGGCCGCCGTGACCTGGCGCCGCGCGGCCAGCGGATGCCCCGCCGGCAGCACCGCCACGATCTTGTTTTCATAAAGCGGCCGGGTGGCCAGGCTGGGGTGGTTCACCGGCATGTAGGCCACCCCCAGCTCGACCTGCTGGGTCAGCAGCGACTGCTCCATCACCGCCGGGATCAGCGTCTGCAACACGATGCGGATCTCGGGAAACTGGCGGCGGAACCGGGCGATGGCGCGCGGCAGCAGCGACTGCCCCAGGCTGGGGCTGCAAGACAGCCGCAACTGGCCCTCGCGATTCTCGGCCAGGTTGTCGGCCACCTCGTTCACGCGCTGCACGTTCTGATAAAGCGCAGTCACTTCCACGAACAGCCGGCGCGCTTCCGGCGTGGGGTACAGCCGACCCTTGATGCGTTCGAACAGCATCAGCCCCAGGCGCTGCTCGGTATAGGCGATGAGCCGGCTGACGGCGGGCTGCGACACGAACAACAGCTTCGAGGCGCCGCTGATCGAGCCGCTGATCATGATGGCGCGGAACACCTCGATCTGCCGCAGATTCAATTTCATATGCTTAACCTGATGTTAATTCCCATGTACATATAAGCATAAGACGTTTTGATCTGCGGTTACTACACTGCCCTTCAATCCTTAGTCTGAATGGAAGTGGTCATGAGCGATTTCGATTGGGTGGTGCGCGGCAATATCGTCGATCCGCACGGCATTGTGGAAAACGGCTGGCTGGCGGTGCAAGGCGGCAAGATCGCCGCGCGCGGTACCGGCGCGGCCCCCGCGGCGCGCGAGAGCGTCGACGCCACCGGCCAATGGATCATTCCCGGCGTGGTCGACGGCCAGGTGCATTCCGGCAGCCAGGCCAACCAGGAAGGCCTGGGCTGGGCGTCCCGCGCCGCGGCGGCGGGCGGCGTCACCGTCATGGTCGACATGCCCTACGACGACCCCGAACCCGTGGCCTCGCGCCCGCACCTGGACGCCAAGATCGCCGAGGTCGAACGCGACTGCCATGTCGACGTGGCCCTGTTCGGCACGCTGAACACGCAACACGGCCTGGCGGCCGCGGCCGGCCTGATCGAGGGCGGCGTCTGTGCCTTCAAGTTCTCGACCTTCGAAGCCACGCCCGGCCGCTTTCCGCGCATCGAAGAAGACGATCTGTACGACGCCTTTCGCCTGATCGCGCCGTCGGGCCTGGCCTGCGGCGTGCACAACCAGATGCAGGAAATGACGCGCAAGAACATCGCGCGCCTGGTCGATGCCGGCGACACCGGCTGGGACGCCTTCATGCGCGCCCACACGCCGCTGATCGAAAACCTGGCCACCGCCCTGATCTACGAGATCGGCGCTGAAACCGGCGCCCGCGCCCATGCCGTGCACGTGTCCACCTCGCGCGGCTTCGAGATCTGCAACATGTACCGCCGCAACGGCCACCGCGCCAGCATCGAGACCTGCGTGCAGTACCTGATGCTGAACCACGAAGAGCACACCCGCCGCTTCGGCGCCAAGACCAAGCACTACCCGCCCATCCGCCCCAAGGCCGAGGTCGACCTGCTCTGGACCCACATCGCCAACGACGAATGCACCTTCGTCTCGTCCGACCACGTCAGCTGGGGCCTCGAACGCAAGCAGAATCCCAACGTCTTCAAGAACGCATCCGGCGGCCCCGGCCTGGAAACCCTGCTGCCCGCCTTCTGGACCGGCTGCGAAGAACACGGCATTTCGCCCACCATGGTGGTGCGCCAGCTGTGCAGCAACCCCGCCAAGCACTTCCTGCTCGACGACCGCAAGGGCACGCTGGATATCGGCAAGGACGCCGACATCGTCATTCTCACGCCGGAACGCTACGCCTTCGATCCCTCCGGCAGCCTGGCCGCCGTGAACTGGAGCTCGTTCGAAGGCCGTGAATTCACCGTCCGCGTGGCCGGCACCTGGTGCCGCGGCCAGCAGGTCTACGACGGCCAGCGCATCGTCAACCAGCAAGGCGACGGCCGCTTCCTGCGCCCGCGCCAGGCGTGAAGGCCGCGCCCATGTCCCAGCCTTTTCCGCCCCTGAACGCCGACCGCCTGTGGGCTCGCGTCCAGACCCTGTCGCGCCTCACCCTGCCCGACCAGCCCTGGACCCGCCGCGCGTTCTCGCCGCTGTTCCAGCAAGCCCGCCAGTGGCTGCGCGCCGAATTCGAAGCCGCGGGCCTGACCACGCGTGTGGATGCCGGCGGCAACCTGATCGGCACCCGCGCCGGCCGCAACCCTGGCCGCAAGCCGATTGCCACCGGCTCGCATTGCGACACCGTGCCCAGCGGCGGCCGCTTTGACGGCATCATCGGCGTGCTGGCCGGCATCGAAGTCGCCCACACCCTGCAGGAACACGGCATCGAACTGGAACACGACTTCGAAGTCATCGACTTCCTGTCCGAAGAACCCAGCGACTACGGCATTTCCTGTGTCGGCAGCCGCGCGCTCAGCGGCCAGCTCAGCGCCGACATGCTGGCCGCCCGCAACCCCGATGGCGAAACGCTGGCGCAGGGCATCGCCCGCATCGGCGGCGACCCGGCCGCGCTGAACGCCCCCTTGCGCGGCGCCCACGGCACCGCCGCATTCGTCGAACTGCACATCGAACAAGGCCCCGTGCTGGAAAGCCGCCAGTTGCCCATCGGCGTGGTCACCAACATCGTCGGTATCCGCCGCGTGCAGATCGTGGTCGAAGGCCAGCCCGACCACGCCGGCACCACGCCCATGGACATCCGCCGCGATGCCCTGGTGGGCGCGGCCCGCCTCATCGACGCCGCCAGCCGCCAGGCCAGTGCCGCCAGCGGCAATCCGCATTACGTGGTGGCCACCGTGGGCAAGCTGGCCATGACGCCCAACGCCGCCAACGCCGTACCCGGCCGCGTCGAACTGACGCTGGAAATGCGCAGCGACAGCAATGCGGTGCTGGACGCATTTCCCGAAACGCTGATGGCCTCGGTGGCCAACGACCTGAAGGCGCTGCGCCTGACCGCCGGCTTCACCCAGCTGAGCCGCGCCCAGCCCACCGACTGCGCGCCGCTGGTGATGGACGCGGTGAAGGCCGCTGCCGACCAGCTGGGCTACGCCAGCATGCGCCTGCCCAGCGGCGCGGGCCACGACGCGGTCTACATGGCGCCCACCGGCCCCATCGGCATGATCTTCATCCCCTGCCTGAACGGCCGCAGTCACTGCCCCGAAGAATGGATCGAACCGGCCCAGCTGCTGGACGGGACGCGCGTGCTGTACCAGACGGTGCTTGAATTGGATCGCGTGCTGCGCGGCTAACTGACGGACGCCAGCCTGCGAATGCCCTGGCGCGCCGCCACGACCGCCACCGCCAGCGGCAACGCGATATCCCACTGGGCCAGGAACAATTCAAAGGTCGGCTCCCAGCGCGCCCAGGTGTTGCCGAACACGATGGGATCCGGCGGCCCGAGATAGACAGCCAGCAACGCCGCGACAAAACCCGCCGCGGCGCGACCGATGGCTGACCGGCCCAGCCGGGTGAACCGCTCGGCCACACCCAACGCCACCCCGGCCGCCAGCGCCGCAAACGCGGCATCCAGCAGGAAATCCCGTCGCTCATACAGATAAGGCGCATTGGGAATCGCCAGGCCATACGACCCGGTCTGCAGCTTGGCCGTCAGGCAGGCGCCGAACAGCGCGGCGGCGGCAAACAGCAGCAGGAAATCGCAAAGCCGCGACAACAGTCTGGTGGGCATGGCAGCAAGGGGCAAGAGACAGGAGCGGCGCAGCATGCCACAAACCGGCGCCGGGTCGCCATGGCCGTCCGCCCGCGCTACAGTAGCCGGCATCCTGGATCCCACCCGCCGCCATGCGCCTGCCCCACCTGTTGATCGCCCTCGTCCTGGCCTGCGCCGTGGCAAGCCCGGCCCGCGCCGCCCCCGCCGCGCCGCTGATCGATCAGCACTACGGCCCGGACGCGGCGCAACGGGCGGACGTCTATCTCCCCGGTCGTTCATCCGGACCGGCCGCCCCCATCCTCGTCATGGTGCACGGCGGCGCCTGGAAAGGCGGTGACAAGGCCGCCCCGGATGTCGTCGACAACAAGCTCGACTACTGGCTGCCCAAGGGCTTTGCGATCGTCTCGGTCAATACCCGGGTGCTGCCAGAAGCGCGCCCCGAAGCCCAGGCGCAGGACCTGGGCCTGGCGCTGGCCTGGATCCGGCGCCAGGCGCCCGGCTGGGGGGCCGATCCAGACCGCATCATCGTCATGGGCCATTCGTCCGGCGGCCACCTGCTGGCGCTGCTGGCGGCCGACGCCGCCATGCGCCAACGCACCGGCGCGCAGCCCTGGCGCGCCAGCGTGATCCTGGACGGCGCCGGCTTCGACCTGCTGGACGTCATGCCCCGACCCCACGCCCCCTTCTACGACGACGCCTTCGGCGCCGACCCGGCCCAGTGGGCCCAGGCCTCGCCCGCCGCCCAACTGCGCGGCCCGGTATCGCCAACCCTGCTGGTGTGCTCGACCCTGCGGCCGGACCCCTGCCGCCGGTCGCGCAGCTACGCCGACCAGCTCGCCGCGCACGGCAACCAGGCGGAAATCCTGGGCGTCGCGCGCAACCACGCCCAGATCAATGCGGACGTGGGCGCGGACAACGACGAAACCCGCGCCATCTCGCGCTATATCGACGCCCATCTGGCGCGCTAGGCGCCGCGGCGAACCCTGGCCGCAACGGCGGCCGACGCGCCAAGCCGTCACGCAACTTAAATCGCGAAGGGCGGTCTATTCGGAACGCGTCGCGACGCTTCAATACAGGTTCGCATGATGACTCCGCCCTTGCACCGCCCCATTGCAGGCATCCCGCCGGCCCCCTCGCGCCGCCTGCCCCGCTGGCGATACGCAACCGGTCTGCTGCTGGCCCTGGCCGGCGCGCAGGCGCTGGCGGCCGCCACACAATGCCCAACGCCGCCTCCCGGGCCGCGCGACCTGCAAGGCACGGGCTACTACACCGATGCGGCCCACTCAAAGATCGATCCGCAATTGCAGGCCCGCAACCGCGCCCAGACGCGCCCCCTGGACGACTACGCGCAGCGCATCGCCACGATGTCCGACGCCTACCTGGCCGACAACGATGCCGCCGCCGGCCGCTGCGCCCAGGCCTGGCTGGCCGCGTGGGCGCAAGATGGCGCGATGATGGGCCGGATGATCCGCGACAACAATGACCAGCCCGACTACCTGCGCCAATGGACCCACGGCGCCGTTGCGCTGGCCTACCTGAAGACCTTGCCGCTGACCACGCCGGCGCAGCGCGGCGTCATCGAGCCCTGGCTCAAGCAACTGTCCCGCGCCAACCTGGCCTACTGGGACGATGCCCGGCACAAGCGCAACAACCACTATTACTGGACCGGCGTCGGCATCATGGCCACGGCAGTGGCAACCCACGATGCCGACCTGCTGCGCACCGCGCAGGCCATTTACCGCAAGGGCGTGGACGACATCCAGCCCGACGGCAGCCTGCCCATGGAAATGGCGCGCGGCCGCCGCGCCCTGCACTATCACGACTACGCCGCCGCCCCGCTGGTCATGATGGCCGAACTGGCCAACGAAACCGGCCACGACTGGTACACGTACCGCGATGGCGCGCTGGGCCGGCTGGCGCGCCGCGTGGCAGATGGCTATCGCGACAGCGCCTGGTTCGCCCAGCGCGCCGGCGCGCCGCAAGAGGCCGAACGGCCACATGGCAGCAGCGGCTGGGTCGAGTTCTACCGTCAGCATGCCGCCGATCCGCACGACTTCGACGCCATGCACGCCGACGGGCCATTCAAGGACCCCCGGCTGGGCGGAAACCTGACCCTGATGGCCCGCCACGGCATCATGCCCAAACCCTGACTCAGGCGTAAACTGGAAGCGCATCCATAGGCTGTACGCGGCCGCCGAGGGGCAGCCGCCGGAGATCACCATGAAACCCACCACGACACGCGCGCTGGCTTTGCTGGCCGCCCTGCTTATCCTGGGCGGCTGTTCGTCCCTGGGCCCTGGCGGCCCGCCGCATCCCGGCGCCGTCAACCCCTACAGCAGCGGCGGCTTCCGCGACGCCGGCCCGAACTATCCGGATACCGGTCCGTAATCACACGCCTTTGCCTGCGCCGGCCCGCCTTCTGCGGCGTCAGCCGGCCGCTGGCTTGGCCGCATCAGATCAACACCTGCGCCTGCAACCACGCCGACACCCGCGGCGGGGCCGGCGCCCACCACGGCAACGTCAAGCACGTTCGATTGCACGAGGCGCCGTTACTTGTGTTTCGCGCCGCCCTGGCGCGCCTTGAAGCGCGGGTTGGACTTGCAGATCACGTAGATGCGCCCGCGGCGCTTGACGACCTGGCAGTCCCGGTGGCGGGTCTTGGCGTCTTTGAGAGAGGAAAGTACTTTCATGCGGGGCTCCGGAAGGAATGGGAATGCAGGCCCCGATCTCGCGCCAGCGGGATCAGCGGCCAGACAATAATGATATGTAATAACATTCTATTTGTCACGCCGCATTCAAACCCAGAGCTTGCAGCCATCCCGCCTCACGGGTAAATTGTTGACAATCCATCGCCCAAAGGCGACCTACACCGGGTTTTCACCCAGATAAAGACCAGATTGTTGACACAATGAGCAAAGTGCTGACGCTACCCAGCGCCGAGCCTGGCGATAACGAGACCCTGGCGGAACACATCTTCCGCAAGATCCAGTCCGCCATCGTCAAAGGCGAAATCGCCCCCGGCAGCAAGATCTCCGAACCGGAACTGGCGCGCATCCACGGCGTCAGCCGGGGCCCGCTGCGCGAGGCCCTGCACCGGCTGGAAGGCCAGAGGCTGCTGGTGCGCGTGCCACACGCCGGCGCCCGCGTCGTGTCGCTCAGTCCCAAAGAGCTGGCCGAGTTGTATGAAATCCGCGAATCCCTGGAAGGCATGGCCTGCCGCCTGGCCGCCGATCGCATGCCGTCCGCGGAAATCGAAGAACTGCGCCAGGTGCTGCTTGCCCACGAAAAAGACGCGGCCTTCCAGGCAGGCATCGGCTACTACCAGCAGGAGGGCGACTACGACTTTCACTACCGCATCGTCAAAGGCAGCGGCAATGAAATGCTGTTTCGCATGCTGTGCGACGAGCTCTACCAACTGGCGCGCATGTACCGCATCCAGTATTCGACCACCCCGAACCGCCCACGGCAGTCGTATGCCGAGCACCACCGCATTCTTGACGCCATCGCCGACCGCGATGGCGAGCTGGCTGAACTCCTGATGCGCCGCCACATCCGCGCATCCCGTCTCAACATTGAAAATCAGATCGCTCAGGGCAACCTGAAGCGCACCGAGGCATGAACAAATCCTATCGCAAGCCCCTGCCCGGCACCCGCCTGGACTACTTCGACACCCGCGCCGCCGTGGACGCCATTTCGCCCGGCGCCTACGACCGCCTGCCCTATACCTCGCGCGTGCACGCCGAGAACCTGGTGCGCCGCTGCGACCCCGCGATGCTGACCGATGCGCTCAAGCAGCTGATCGAACGCCGCCGCGACCTGGACTTCCCGTGGTATCCGGCCCGCGTGGTCTGTCATGACATCCTGGGCCAGACCGCGCTGGTCGACCTGGCCGGCCTGCGCGATGCCATCGCCGACATGGGCGGCGACCCTGCCAAGGTCAACCCGGTGGTGCCGGTGCAACTGATCGTGGACCACTCGCTGGCCGTGGAATACGGCGGCAACGACCCCGACGCCTTCGAGAAGAACCGCGCCGTCGAAGACCGCCGCAACGAAGACCGCTTCCACTTCATCGACTGGACCAAGCAGGCCTTTCGCAACATCGAAGTCGTGCCCCCGGGCAACGGCATCATGCACCAGATCAACCTGGAGCGGATGTCCCCGGTGATCTACACGCAAGACGGCGTGGCCTTCCCCGACACCCTGGTCGGCACCGACAGCCACACCCCGCACGTGGACGCGCTGGGCGTCATCGCCATCGGCGTGGGCGGCCTGGAAGCCGAAAACGTCATGCTGGGCCGCGCCTCGTGGATGCGCCTGCCCGACATCATCGGCGTCGAACTCTCGGGCCGCGCGCAGCCCGGCATCACCGCCACCGACGTGGTGCTGACCCTGACCGAGTTCCTGCGCAAGGAAAAGGTCGTGGGCGCCTACCTGGAGTTCTACGGCGAAGGCGCCGCCAGCCTGACGCTGGGCGACCGCGCCACCATCTCGAACATGGCCCCGGAATACGGCGCCACGGCCGCGATGTTCTCCATCGACCAGCAGACCATCGACTACCTGCGCCTGACCGGCCGCGAAGACGAGCAGATCGCGCTGGTGGAAACC
The DNA here is from genome assembly GCF_058783235.1 of Achromobacter sp. FW305-C-28. Classification (NCBI taxonomy): domain Bacteria; kingdom Pseudomonadati; phylum Pseudomonadota; class Betaproteobacteria; order Burkholderiales; family Alcaligenaceae; genus Achromobacter; species Achromobacter sp. FW305-C-28. Next base: position 129,656 of record NZ_JBYSYL010000010.1, read on the forward strand.
TACGCCAAGACCACCGGCCTGTGGTCCGACAGCCTGAAGACCGCCGAATACGAACGCGTGCTGCGCTTTGACCTGTCGACCGTGGTGCGCACCCTGGCCGGCCCGTCCAACCCGCATCGCCGCCTGCCGGTGGCCGACCTGGCCGAACGCGGCATTTCCGGCGTGGTCGAGAACCAGCCAGGCCTGATGCCCGACGGCGCCGTCATCATCGCCGCCATCACCAGCTGCACCAACACCAGCAACCCGCGCAACGTCATCGCCGCGGGCCTCTTGGCGCGCAACGCCAACCGCGCCGGCCTGACCCGCAAGCCCTGGGTCAAGAGTTCGCTGGCCCCCGGCTCGAAGGCCGTGGCCCTGTACCTGGACGAAGCCGGCCTGACCGAAGACCTGGAAAAGCTCGGCTTCGGCGTGGTGGCGTTTGCCTGTACCACGTGCAATGGCATGTCGGGCGCGCTGGACCCCGTGATCCAGCAGGAAATCATCGACCGCGACCTGTACGCCACCGCCGTGCTGTCCGGCAACCGTAACTTCGACGGCCGCATCCACCCCTACGCCAAGCAGGCCTTCCTGGCCTCGCCGCCGTTGGTGGTGGCCTACGCCATCGCCGGCACCATCCGCTTCGACATCGAACGCGACGTGCTGGGCACCACCGCCGATGGCCGCGAGATCCGCCTGAAGGACATCTGGCCGACGGATGCCGAGATCGACGCCACGGTAAAGGCCGCCGTCAAACCCGAACAGTTCCGCAAGGTCTATGCGCCCATGTTCGGCATCCAGAAAGAACGCGCCGCCGGCATCAGCCCCTTGTATGCCTGGCGCCCGCAAAGCACCTACATCCGCCGTCCGCCGTACTGGGAAGGCGCGCTGGCCGGCGAACGCACGCTGCGCGGCATGCTGCCGCTGGCCGTGCTGGGCGACAACATCACCACCGACCACCTGTCGCCGTCCAACGCCATCCTGATGGACAGCGCGGCGGGCGAATACCTGCACAAGATGGGCCTGCCCGAAGAGGACTTCAACTCGTACGCCACCCACCGCGGCGACCACCTGACGGCGCAGCGCGCCACCTTCGCCAACCCCAAGCTCTTCAACGAAATGGTGAAGAACGCCGACGGCACGGTCAAACAGGGCTCGCTGGCGCGCGTGGAACCCGAAGGCAAAGAGATGCGCATGTGGGAAGCCATCGAAACCTACATGGACCGCAAGCAGCCGCTCATCATCGTGGCCGGCGCCGACTACGGCCAGGGTTCGTCGCGCGACTGGGCCGCCAAGGGCGTGCGCCTGGCTGGCGTGCAAGCCATCGCCGCCGAAGGCTTCGAACGCATCCACCGCACCAACCTCATCGGCATGGGCGTGCTGCCGCTGGAATTCAAGCCGGGCGTGAACCGCAAGACGCTGGGCCTGGACGGCACCGAAAGCTACGACGTGGTCGGCGAACGCAAGCCGCGCGCCGACCTGACGCTGGTCGTGCACCGGCGCAACGGCGAAACGCTGCAGGTGCCGATGACCTGCCGCCTGGACACCGCCGAGGAAGTCTCCATCTACGAGGCCGGCGGCGTGCTGCAGCGCTTTGCCCAGGACTTCCTGGAGGCCGAATCGGCCGGCTCGGCCAAGCAGGCCGGCTGATCCCCGCATCCAACACCCAGGCGGGCGCCCCGCGCGCCCGCCGCCCACATTCAAGACATCAGGACTGCCCCATGGCCCACGCACCCCAGATCAAGATTGCCGCCACCTACATGCGCGGCGGCACCAGCAAAGGCGTGTTCTTCAAGCTGGACGACCTGCCCGAATCCGCCCGCGTGGCGGGCCCGGCCCGCGATGCGCTGCTGATGCGCGTCATCGGCAGCCCCGACCCCTACGGCAAGCAGATCGACGGCATGGGCGCGGCCACCTCCAGCACCAGCAAGACCGTCATCGTCGGCAAGAGCACCCGCCCCGACCACGACGTGGATTACCTGTTCGGCCAGGTCTCCATCGACCAGGCGTTCGTGGACTGGAGCGGCAACTGCGGCAACCTGTCCGCCGCGGTCGGCCCCTTCGCCATCACCAACGGCCTGATCGACCCAGCCCGCATTCCTCAAAACGGCATCGCCGTGGTGCGCATCTGGCAGGCCAACATCCAGAAGACCATCATCGCCCACGTGCCCATCACCGACGGCGCCGTGCAGGAAACCGGCGACTTCGAACTGGACGGCGTGACCTTCCCCGCCGCCGAGTTGCAGCTGGAATTCATGAACCCGGCCGAAGAAGGCGACGGCGGCTCGATGTTCCCCACCGGCAACCTGGTGGACGACCTGGAAGTGCCCGGCGTGGGCACCTTCAAGGCCACCCTGATCAACTCGGGCATTCCCACCATCTTCCTGAACGCCGACGCGCTGGGCTACAGCGGCGCCGAACTGCAGGACGACATCAATGGCGACGCCGCCGCGCTGGCCCGCTTCGAGACCATCCGCGCCCACGGCGCGCTGCGCATGGGCCTGATCAAGTCCCTGGAAGAAGCCGCCGCCCGCCAGCACACCCCCAAGGTCGCCTTCGTGGCCGGCCCCAAGGCCTACACCGCGTCCAGCGGCAAGCAGATCGGCGCCGGTGACATCGACGTGCTGGTGCGCGCCCTGTCCATGGGCAAGCTGCACCACGCCATGATGGGCACCGCGTCGGTCGCCATCGCCACCGCCGCCGCCGTACCCGGTACGCTGGTCAACCTGGCGGCCGGCGGCGGCCAGCGCGACCAGGTCTGCTTCGGCCACCCGTCGGGCACGCTGCGTGTGGGCGCCGAAGCCCAATTGGTCGACGGCGAATGGACCGTCACCAAGGCCATCATGAGCCGCAGCGCCCGCGTGCTGATGGAAGGCCGCGTGCACGTGCCGCGCGTCGGGTTCTAAGGTCCGGGCTGCGGTATTCTCTGCCGCAGCCCTCATCGACGGACTCCTCCATGGCATTTCCTCGCGCCCCGCGCGCGCTGCGCGGAATCAAGGCTGGCCTGGCCAGCGCCGCACTTGTCGCGTCGGCCACTGCCGCCGCCGACGCCACCCCGATCCTGATGCAGCCCGCGCCGGGCGCCACCTACGTCCACGGCCGCTATTACCTGATTCCCCAGCCCTACGCAGCGGTCAAGGCCGACCTTGAAAAAGGCCTGTCTGACCCCAGCCTGGGCGGCTTCAGCCAGCGCGACGACAGCGCCCCCGTATCGGCCATGGAGTTCTACTGGGCACAGGTCGCAGCGCGCCACCTGCCCGCCGTGAAACAGGCGCTGGACGACCAGGCCAGCGGCCATGCCACCCCGGTCCTGGACAAGGCCCTGGCCGCGGGCGTCATCACTGCCGACGAACGCGACGCCTTCCGCCAGGCCATCGCCCGCCAACCCGAATATGCCGACGAAGTCATCAAGTCGCTGCCGTTCTTCTCGCAGCCGGTGGCGCGCTGGTCGTTCGAGCGCGAACGCGAGAAATCCCGCCGTACCCAGGCCGACTACGGCACCGTCATGGACGTCTCCACCCTGGCCGGCCGCGCGCCATTGACGCTGGTCTGGTACGGTGGCGCGGCCACCACCGTGACCCGCCATTTCCGCATGACCCGCTGCATGGTCGGCGTGGCCTGCTTTCCCGACCCGCATATCGAACGCAATGCCCAGACGGTCGAACATGCCGATCCGGCGCTGGCCCACTACGTCAACAGCCTGACGCAACGGCAGCAAGCCCTGCCCCAGGGAGATGCCGACCGGATCATGCAGGCCTACTTCGACGCCTATGCGCGCGGCGCGTCCGCCGCCACCGCCCAGCCCGCCCCCGCCGACGCCGCGTTGCCGGAAACCACCCTGCCCGGCACTCCCTTGCCGGCCGACGAATCCGACCTGCGGCGCTACGACAACGACAGCTGGCGCCTCATCGCCCTGCCTGACGGCAGCCTGCTGGCGTCGGGCGCCGCCGTGCACCGCTACGTGCCGCGCGCCGGCACAGCCATCGATCGCGAAAGCGGCCCCGCGGGCTTCGGCATGGCGCGCACCTTGAAAATCGCCCCCGACGGCCAGGTCTGGGCCCAGGGCCTGCGCGAAGACGGCTCAGCCGTCCTGCTTGCCTGGCGGCCCGGCCAGCGCCAGGCCACGCCGTTCGCGCTGGCAACCGCGATGCCCGACCGACGCATCGACGACTGGACCCTGCCCGCCCGTGGCGGCGTCGCGTTGCGCGTGGGCGACACGCTGTACACCATGACGCCCCAGGGCCGCTGGAGCCAGCGCCCCTGGGATGCGTCGTTGCGCCGCGCCGCCAGCGACGCGCTCGAACAGGCCCTGCCGTGGCGCTACAGCGAAGCCATTCAATTCGGCGATGGCCTGTTCTGGGGCGCCGACCGCGACGGCTACGGCATCGATCCCGCCACCGCCCAGGTGGCCGCCAGCTTCAAGACCACCGCCGACAAGCTCTTTTTCGGCAGCCGCCGCGGCAATTGGGCCCTGGCCCTGGCCGAAACGCCCGACGGCCGGCGTCTGCGCGCCATCGACCTGGCCACCGGCCAGGCCCGCTTCGATCTGGAAACCCCGGCCGTCTACTACACCTCCAGCGCGGCGCGCAGCGCCCACGGCCGCCTGCTTGCCGTCAGCGGTGCCGACACCACCGTGGTGGTCATGGATATGGCCGAAGCAAAGATGCGGCTCAACCTGCGCGCCCCCAAGGACTACAGCGTCAGCGCCATGGCCTTCTCGTGGGCAGGCGACCGGTTGTGGATCTACGCCCGGCCCGTGGGCAACAATGGCCCCGCGCGGTTGCTCAGCTGGGACGTGCCGGCAGACCTGCGCGATGCCGCACAGGGGCTGGACATCCCTGATCAGTTGCGCTGCGGGTATTCGATGGAATGCCGCTGAAACGCAACGACGCCCACTCGGGGCGTCGTTGCGTGGCAGCATGCACGCCGCCTGGCTTGCCGGGTGCCGTCAACAGCCGGCCACGGCAGCAAGGCCGGCAAGCCTCGCCTTACTTGGCCTGCTCTTTCGGCGCGCTGGCCACCAGCGCGTCAAAGGCCTTGTCCAGGCTGGCCAGCGAATCGGCGATATGGGCGCGGCGATCCTTGATCCACTTGTCCTGCGACGCCAGCTGCTCGCGGGCTTCCTTGATCATGCGATCCATCTCGGCCGGCTGCGGGCCGCCACTGGTGGCGCGGTTCTTCACGATGGCCACCGGGTCCAGCGTCGAGCGGAACTCGGCTTCGCTCATCGGCAGTTCGTTCGGATACTTCGATCCCTTCATCGCCTCGGCGTAGATACGACGCGCCTGGTCATACGGGAAGTCCAGCGGCTTGATGTTGTTGGTCTTGGCGTAGCTCACGACTTCCGAGGCGAAGTGGTGACCGTCGCGGAACGGCAGCTTGTACTTGCGCATCAGCACGTCGGCCAGTTCCTGCGAAGCCGTCCAGTCGCTGTTCAGTTCTTCCAGCGCGCGATCCGGGCTGATCACCATGGCCTTGAGGACGCGATCCCAGCGTTTCAGCGCCGAAATACCGCTGTCGACCATCGCCGAATTCTGCTTCACGTCCTTGGGGTCGCTCATGCCCGGGGTGATGTTGTGCGTCTGGATCACCGGCCCCATCGCCAGCGTCACCGCCGTCGACGCGTCGCTGCGCGTGTCGTTCAGCAAGCCCGGGTTGCGCTTTTGCGGCATGGCGCTGGACACATAGGTATTGCCGCCGCCCTCTTCCAGCAGGATCCACGGACGCGACTGCGCATATTGCGTCATCACGTCTTCCACGAAATTGCCCGTGCGCAGCGCGATGCTGGTCACGATGGATGCCACTTCCACCGGCTGGTCCATCGACGAGATCTGCGAGGCGTCATAGGCGTTGTCCACCAGCGCCGTGAAGCCCAGGTATTGCGCCATGCGCTTTCTGTCCAGCGGCCAGCTGGTGCCGTTCAGCACCGTGGTGCCCATGGGCGAACGGTCGATGCGCACATAGGCCTCGCGAATGCGCTGGGCATCGCGCGCAAGACCTGCCGCCTGACCCAGCAAATAGTGGCCGTAGCTGTTCGGCTGCGCCGCCACGCCATTGGTGTAGTTCGGCACGATGGTGCCGGCGTGCCTGGCCGCCAGTTCCACCAGCGTGGTCGACGTGGCGTTCAGCTGGTCCGCCAGTTCCAGCAGCTTGTCGCGCAGGATCGCGCTGCGGTAGGTCGCGTGCATGTCCTGGCTGGAACGGCCCGCGTGCAGCAGCGTCACGTCTTCGCCCGCCGCCTTGATCAGCAGCGGCTCGAACGTGATGACGCTGGCCGGCCGCTTGGCGCCGGGCTGGTTGCCGTCGTTGATCACCTTGGCCACGCCAGCCGCCAGGCGCGGTGCCATGGACTTGTCCAGCAGCCCTTCGTCGGTGTTGATCACGGCCGTGGCCTTGTTGATCTCGCCCAGCCAGAAGAACGGATCATGCGCGGGCGGCTTGGCGGCGGCCGGCGCGGCGGGCGCCTGCTGGGCCAGGGCGGCCTGGCTGCCAAGGGAAAAAACAAGGGCTGCGCCCAGGGCGGGCAGGAAATGTCTCATGGCGTTCTCGTTATGGGAAAGAGAGTCGGCCGGGGAAGCCCCCGATGCCAAGCGCCATTTTTGCTCGGACTTAGATCAAAATGCAATTATTCCGACAGGCCCGGGGGCACTGCCCAGCGCAGCACGAAACGCGCACCGCCCAGCGGGCTGTCGCACACCTGAATGGTGCCCCGGTGACTGGCCGCCACGCGCTGCACGATCGCCAGCCCCAGGCCCGCGCCGCCCGTGCCGCGGTCGCGGCTTTCATCCAGGCGGGTGAAGGGTTCGAAGACCCTGTCGCGGTCTGCGGCGGGAATGCCCGGCCCGTCGTCATCGACGATCAACTCGAAACCGCCTTGCGGACAGTGCGCCAGCGCGATCTCGATGCGGCCGCGTGCATAGCGCACCGCATTCTGCACCAGGTTCAACAGCGCGCGGCTCATGTAGCGCGGGTTCAGGCTGACATGCGGCGGGTGCCCCTCCACCACCACGCAGCGCACATTGCGCGCATCGGCCTGGTGTGCCACCTGGGCCAGCGCCTCGCCCAGCCAGTCGCGCGTGTCCACGGTTTCCTGCTTGACCGCGTCGTCGGCCGGCCGCTCCAGCCGCGCGTACACCAGCAGTTCGGCCACCATGCTTTCCAGTTCGGAAATGTCGGCGCGCATGTCGCGCAGCACGCGGCCATGCTCACGCGGCAGGCCGCTGCGATCCAGCACATCCACCTCGAACGACAATCTCGCCAAGGGCGTACGCAATTCATGCGACACCGCATTGGTCAGGCTGCGCTGGTTATCGATCAGCGTGGCGATGCGGCTGGCCATGGCGTTGAAGCTTTCCCCGACATGCCGGATGCCCGTGATGCGCGACAGATGCACCCGCATGCCCAGCTCGCCCTGGCCCATCCGCACCGCGGCATTGCGCAGCCGGTCCATGTCGCGCCACATCGGCAGCGCCCACAACGCCAGCAGCCCCACGCCCACCATCACCGTCAGGAAGGTCCACAGGGTCCAGGTCAGCACCGTATCGACCAGGCCCTCGCCCGGCAGGCGCACTTCCAGCCATTGCGCGGGCTCGCCGGGCAGCGGCACCAGGTGCGTGTTGTATTCGTCGCGCATGACAAAGCCCTGGCTTTCCAGCTGCTCGCGTTCGTTGCCGCTCAGCCGGACCTGGTCCTGGCGCAGCAGCCGCAGCAGCAGGCCGTAATGCGGCAACACCTGTTCGCGCAGCGCGGCCTCGCGCTCGGCCGGCGCCACGCCATCGAGCCGCTGGTGCAGCTCGTAGACCTGGCCCCGCAGCGACTGGTAGGCGATCTCGTCAACCGTCGGCTTGAACAGCTTGCCCAGGCCCTTGTCCACCAGTTGGTACGCCAGGCACAGACTGATCACGACAACGATGAAGAATCGAACGAAGAATTTGAACATTGAAGGCCCAGGCGCCGACAGCCGGCGGCTTGGGATCATAGGGAGAAAGCGGGGTGGCGATCCGCCGCCATTTGTGGGGGATTTGTGAAAAATCGTGAAACACAGGGGTCCCACAAGGCGCGTTATCCTGGGGCTGCTGTTCGGTTGCCTGCCCGGCGGAATCCCGCGCCCCCCCTCGAAAGGACTCCCACTTCATGGACCCGCTAGAGAAATTCCTGCGTTCGGACAAGATCCTGCAATCGTTCCCGGGCGCCAACCGCGCCGCGATCCAGGCTTACGAGCAAGCCTGGCAGACGCGTTTTTCCGATGGCTACAAGGCATTTCTGACGCGCAGCAACGGCCTGCGCTTCGGCTTCGATTTCGACCAGGCGCACCGGGCCGGCGTGTCGCCCGCGCTGGCCGACATGAATACGTTTTTCGGTATCGGCAATGGCAACCCGCACCTGGACCTGGCGTTGCTGACCCCGAAAATGGGCTTTCACAACCGCGCCTTCCTGCCTTTCGCCCCGGTGCTGGGATTGGGCGGCGACTTCTGTACCTACGTGGAAATCAGCCAGGGCACGCACCAGGGCCGCATCATGTACACCGATGGAGAGATGGCCTCGGAGTACGAAGACCTGGATATCCGAGGCCAGGACGTCGACACCCTGGTCGACGGCTTCATCGACGACGGCTGGTTCATGCCCGTCGCCGCGTCGTTCGACGATTTGATCCGGCTGTACGCGAAGATGGCGTGAAGGCCGATCGGCAGCGCCCGACGGATGTCATCAGCACCGCTATGGGCCGCGCCTACGTGCCGTCCAAGGCCGCTCGATCGCCAGGCGCCTTGACCAGGAATTCCTTCAGGCTGGCGACCTTGCTCTTCTTGAAGATGCGGTTCTTGTAGGTCACGACCGTGGTGGGCGACAGGCCCAGCGCACGGCCCACTTCCTTGGCCGTGTGGCCCTGGCGCAGCAGGTTCGCCACCTGGATCTCACGAAACGACAGGTCCGCCGGCCAGGCGGCCACCGGTGCCGGCGCGGCCTCGCGCCGACATAGCTGGTGATGGCGCCGCGCCAACGCGATCAGCAGCGGCGCGCGGCCGCGCATCAGGTCGGTCACGTCCGCCGAATGCGTGCGCGAAAAGTACAGGTTCAGGTAGCTGATGCCTTCGCTGCGCGCGCCGATCAATGAAATCTTGCTGGCAAAGCCGGGCCGCTCGAACAGCAGGCGGCGGTATTCGGCATCCAGGATGTGACCAGGCGCGGGCGTCTGGATGATCAGGTCCGGCTGTCCCTCGGGCCGACAGGCCAGGTCGCGCAGCAGCGCGTAGTTGGGATCGCGGCGGTAGAACTGGTCATCGACGTAGACGTTGGTGGTCCATTCGATGAGGGACTGGTTCAGGAGGCTGGCGGCCGACGAATACTGCACCGAGCCGTCGTGCCCGTAGAACACGTGGGCGACATGATCGGCCGCCACCGTTTCGCGCAGGGCCAGCAGCAGCGCGGCATGGAACATCGGCCCGCCCAGGTCCATCACGGCGGACGCGGCCCATTGGTCCGTCCCCCCGGCCGCAGCCAGCGGCGTGCTTGTCTCTTCCATGGTTCTGGGTCCTCGTACGGACGTGTTTTTCCCGATTCTACGGTCAACCCCGGCCGTCCGTGTGTCCTCTTCCGTGAGGACATGACGGGCCCGCGCCGCGCTTCTAGAGTTTGGCCCTGAGACAAACACGCCGTGCCACAGAGCACTAGGGAAAACGATGACAGAGCTTCCCCTCTACCCCTACATCCGGCCCGCCGAGATGGATGGCGCGCGCGCCGAGCCGCACCCCGTCGCCATCGTCGGCGCCGGGCTTTCCGGCCTGACGCTGGCACTGGACCTGGTACGCCGCGGCATTCCCGTGGTGGTGCTGGACGATGACAACACGGTGGGCGTGCGCGGCCTGGCCTCGCGCGGCATGGTCTGGGCCCAGCGCACGCTGGACATCTTCGACCGGTTGGGCATGGCGGGCGCGGTGGTGGACAAGGGCGTGCGCTGGAACGTCGGGCGCGTCCTGTGCCGCGACAAGGCGGTGGCGTCGTTCACGTTGCAAGACCAGCCGGACATGCGCCACAACGGCTTCGTGAACCTGCAGCAATACTATCTGGAAGCCTTCCTGGTCGACGCCTTGCAGCGCGAGCCGCTGGCCGACCTGCGCTGGCTAAATGCCGTCGTCGGCGTCGAACCCGGTACGGATGGCCCCGCCACGCTGCGCGTGCAGACGCCCGACGGCATCTACGCCACGCGCGCCCAATGGGTGGTGGCCTGCGACGGCGCGCACAGCGCGGTGCGCGGCATGCTGGGCCTGCAACCGCGCGTCTACGACCGCACCGAAGACCGCTGGATCATCATCGATATCGTCCTGCGCGGCACGGCCTGGCCCGAAGAACGCTGGACCTGGCTGGACGCGGGCAGCAACCATGGCCGCGCGGTCTGGCGCCACAAGATGGCCGACGACACCTGGCGGCTGGATTTCCAGCTGCGGCCCGACGAAGACGCCGAGGCGGCGGCAACGGAAGCCGGCATGCGCCGGCGCGTGCTGGACCTGGTGGGCGACCCGGTCGATTTCGACATCGCGTGGCACGGCGTCTGGGCCTACCGCCACGAATGCCTGGACAGCCTGCGCCATGGCCGCGTGCTGTTCGCGGGCGATTCGGCCCACCTGGTCGCGCCCTTTGGCGCGCGCGGCGGCAACGGCGGCATCCAGGACGCCGACAACCTGGGCTGGAAACTGGCGCTGCTGCTGCAAGGGAGCGCCGATGCCTGCCTGCTGGACAGCTACAGCGCCGAGCGCAAGCACGCGGCCATGGAGAACATCCGCCAGGCGCGGCGCTCATCCCGCTTCGTGTATCCGGGCGCCGCCCGATCGGCCGCGCTGTGGCGCGACGCCATCATCGCGCTCGCGCCGCACCACCAGGCCGCCGCCCGCCTGATCAACACCGGCCGCCTGTGCATGCCTGCGGTCTATCCCCCGTCGCCGCTGGTGCGCGGCAGCCATGCCCACGCCGGACGCGCGCTGCCCAACATCGTGCTGCGGCAGGCGGACGGGCTGTCTTTGCATGCGCTGCTGGGCCCCTGGTTCACGGCGCTGGTCTTCGGCGACGCCTTGCCGCCCGACGCCACAGGCGCAACGCACGCCGATGGCCGGGTGCGCTGGGCGGCGGTCGGACCGCTGTGCGATGCGCGCGGCCGCGCCGCGCTGGCGCATCAGCTTGGCGTGGCCCTGGACGGCGCAACCTGGCTCGTGCGCCCCGATCAGCATGTCATGGCGGCGGGCGACGCGCAGGCCTTGCCCCCCGCCCAGATCACGACCTGGCTCGACGCCGCGCTGGGCCAGGCCGCCCGCCCGACGTTCCCCGCTGCCCCGGCCCACGGCCTGCAGCATTTCCCCGGAGACCCGCTACATGCCGCCCTCACAGCAACAGCTTGATGACCTGCTCGAACGTCTGATCGCGTTGACCGACCAGCCCGACCCCGTGGACCAGCGCGACAGCCTGGCGCGGCTGTCGCTGCTGCTCATCGAAGCCGTGGACGACGCAGCCCGGGTGCAGTCGGCCGTCGAAGAAATCCTCGCGGCGCGTGCCGAGCCGCCTGCCCTGCACATCCCTTGACCCACGGAGACGGCGCCATGACGCATTCCACTGAAACCCCGCGGCCCGACGCCGCCTGCCCGCCCATTCAGGGCCTGCACCACTTCGCCTGGCGCTGCCGCGACGCCGAGGAAACCCGGCATTTCTACGAAGACATCCTGGGCCTGCCACTGGTGCACGTGGTCAAGGAAGAACGGGTGCCGTCCACCGGCGAACACTGCCCCTTCGTACACCTGTTCTTTGAATTCGCCGACCGTTCGCACATCGCCTTCTTCGACCTGGGCGACAACGCCGTGAGCCAGCCCGACCCCGCCACCCCGCGCTGGGTCAACCACTTCGCCATGGAAATCCGCGGCGAAGCCGAACTGGAACGGATGCGCCAACGCCTGTTGGCCCAGGGCATCGAGGTGGTCGGCCCGACCGACCACCACTTCATCCGCTCGCTCTATTTCTTCGACCCCAACGGCATCCGGCTGGAACTGACCACCCGCCTGCCCGTCCCCGACTACGTGGCCGGCAAACGCCGCAGCGCCCATGACGACCTGGCCGACTGGACCCGCGACAAGGCCGCCGGCCTGCGGCCCGGCGCCTCGGGCACCAGCAGCCAGGCCCGCCAGGCCCGCTGACCCCTTCATTCCCACCCGATACAGGAACACGATGACCAAGCCCTTTGCCTCCCAGGCCGACGTAGCCGAAAAGAAAACGTCTTTCGTCCGCCTATCCGACAACGCCTATGCCTACCTCGCCGACGGTGACCCCAACTCCGGCGTCATCATCGGCGACGACTGCGTGATGGTGGTCGACGCGACCGCCACGCCGGTCATGGCCCAGCCCCTGATCCGCGCGATTCGCGGCGTCACCGACAAGCCCATCCACCACGTCGCCCTGACCCACTACCACGCCGTGCGCGTGCTGGGCGCGTCCGCCTTTGCCGCCGAAGGCGCTGTCAACACCTTCGCCAGCCGCGGCACCTACGAACTGATCGCCGAGCGCGGCCAGGCCGACATGGACTCCGAGATCGGCCGCTTTCCCCGACTGTTCCAATCCGCCGAAGGCATCCCCGGGCTGACCTGGCCCACGGTGGTGTTCGAGCGCGAACTGACCGTGAACCTGGGCAATCTGGAAGTGCGCATGATGCATCTGGGCGCCGGCCACACCCGCGGCGATTCGATCGTATGGATTCCGTCGCAGGGCATCTGCTTTTCCGGCGATCTGGTCGAATTCAATGCCGGCGTCTACACCGGCGACGCCTACCTGGCCGACTGGCCGGCCACGCTGGATGCGCTGCAAGCCTTGCAGCCGCGCCAGCTGGTACCGGGGCGCGGCCCCGCGCTCACGCATCCCGACGCCTGCCGCGAGGCCATCGGCTACACGAAGCGTTGGGTAGAGACGCTGTACGGCTGCGCCCGCCAGGGCGTCAGCGAAGGCAAGGGCCTCAAGCAAGTCTACGAAGACACCCGCCGCGTGATGGACCCGGAATTCGGCCACGTCGTCATCTATGAACACGCCATTCCCTTTGACATCTCGCGCGCCTTCGACGAAGCCAGCGGCATCGCCGAGCCGCGCGTCTGGACCGCTCAACGCGACCGCGAAATGTGGGCCGAGCTCACCGCCTGACGCCACCACCACGGAACCCGACCATGAAACTTGCCACCCTGAACCACGGCACCCGCGACGGCCAGCTGGTCGTCGTCGACCGCGCGCTCGCCCGCCAGCGCCCCGTGCCGCACATCGCCGCCACCTTGCAGCAAGCCCTGGACGACTGGGCCCGCTGCGCACCGCGCCTGCAAGCGGAATATGACGACCTGCAAGCCGGCGGCGCCGGCCAGCCGTTCGATGCCGCCCAGTGCGCCGCGCCGCTGCCGCGCGCCTACCAGTGGCTGGACGCATCCGCCTACCTCAACCATGTCGACCTGACGCGGCGCGCGCGCGGCGGCGAAATGCCGCCGTCGTTTCGCACCGACCCGCTGATGTACCAGGGCGCCTCTGACGACTTCATGGGTCCCTGCGACCCGATCACCGCCGCCAGCGAAGATCTGGGGGTCGACCTTGAAGCCGAGATCGTGGTGGTCACCGACGACGTGCCGCTGGGCGTGGACGCCGACACGGCGCTGAATCATGTGGTGCTGCTGGGCCTGGTCAACGACGTCACGCTGCGCAACGTGGTGCTGCCGGAATTGACCAAGGGCTTTGGCTTTCTGCAAGGCAAGCCGGCGTCGGCGCTGTCGCCCGTGCTGGTCACCCCCGACGAACTCGCCCCCTATTGGCGGGACGGCAAGCTGCACCGGCCGATGCAGGTGTGGTTGAACGGCCAACTGCTGGGCCAGCCCCAGGCCGGCGAGGAAATGCAGTTTCATTTCGGCGAGTTGATCGCGCACGCGGCGCGCACCCGCCGCCTGGGCGCCGGCACCCTCGTAGGCAGCGGCACCATCTCGAACGCCAGCGATGCCGTCGGCGTGTGCTGCCTGGTCGAAGCGCGGGTGCGTGAGCAACTGCGCGAAGGCCAGATGCGCACGCCCTTCCTCAAGCATGGCGACCAGGTGCGCATCGCCATGCAGGACGACGCCGGCCACAGCCTGTTTGGCGACATCGACCAGCAGGTCCGCATCCCCGGCACCCGCCCGCTGCCGCCGGCCCTGGCCCGTCACGCCGTCACCGCCTGAACAGGACGCCGCCATGGCCGACACGCCCATACCCACCCTGCACAGCTACTGGCGCAGCTCGGCGGCCTATCGGGTCCGCCTTGCCCTGGCCATCAAGCGCCTGCCGTATCGGCAGGTCGCCTGGCACATGGCCAAAGGCGAACACCAGCAGCCCGCCTACCGCCAGATCGCGCCGTTCGGCCTGGTGCCCATGCTGGAGATCGACGGCCTGCGCTTGCAGCAGTCGCTGGCCATCATCGAATACCTGGATGCGCGCCACCCCGAGCCCGCCCTGCTGCCCAGCGCCCCCGCACAGCGGGCACAGGCCCGCGCCCTGGCGCAACTGGTGGCCTGCGAGATGCATCCGCTGAACAACCTGCGCACCTTGAACCGGCTGCGCAGCCAGTTCGGCGCCGATGACGCGCAAGTGCAGGACTGGTATCGCCATTGGTGCGAGGAAGGCTTTCGCGCATTTGAGGCGGCATTGGGCGCCGGCCATGGCGACTACGCGCTGGGCGCGGCGCCGTCGCTGGTGGAGTGCTGCCTGGTGCCGCAGGTCTACAACGCCCGGCGCTACGCGGTCGACCTGACGCCGTTTGCCCGCGTGCGCGCCATCGTGCAGGCCTGCGAATCGCTGCCTGCCTTCGACGCGGCACGGCCCGAAAACCAGCCCGACGCGCCACGCCCCGCGCAGGCTGCCTGAACCCTCACCCTACCCCCCACATAAAAAGCGGCCCAGACCGCGCCCCCCAGGAGACATGCATGCAGACAGACCTTTCCGGACAGGGCGCCGTTGCGCCCGCCCCGCTGGCCGACCGGCCGGCGGCAGCCCCCTTGGTCAGCGTCGAAGACCGCAAGGTGCTCGCGGCCACGCTGGTCGGCTCGGCCATCGAGTGGTACGACTACTTCATCTACGTCCAGGCCGCGGGCCTGGTGCTGGGCAGCCTGTTCTTTGCCCCTTTCGCCCGCGAGAATCCCGAGCTGTCGCTGATCCTGTCGTTTGCCACCGTCGGCGTGGCGTTCCTGTTCCGGCCCCTGGGCGCCATTGTCTGTGGCCACCTGGGCGACCGCTATGGCCGTAAACGCGTACTGGCCGCCACGCTCATCCTCATGGGCGTCTCGACCGCGCTGATCGGCGTACTGCCCACCTATGCGCAGATCGGGCTGTGGGCGCCAGTCATCCTGGTCGGGCTGCGCGTGCTGCAAGGTTTCTCGGCAGGCGGCGAATGGGGCGGCGCGGCGCTCATGGCCGTCGAACACGCCCCGGTCGACCGACGGTCGTTGTTCGGCGCCTTTCCGCAGATCGGCGTGCCGCTGGGCATGATCGTCGCCACGGGCGTGCTGTGGTGCATCACGGCGCTGGTCGGCGCCGACAACTTCATGGCCTGGGGCTGGCGCATCTCGTTCCTGCTGTCCATTGCGCTGATCATTGTGGGCGTCTTCATCCGCCGCGCCGTCGAGGAATCGCCGGTGTTCCTGCAGATGCGGTCGCGGCGCAGCCATTCATCGGCGCCGCTGGGCACGCTGCTGCGCCAACATCCGCGCCAGATTGCGCTGACGACGCTGATCTTCGTGGGCAACAGCACCGCCGGCTACCTGCTGGTGGGGTTTTTCATCAGCTACGGCAGCCGCGCCCTGCACATGCCGGCGCAGCAGGTGCTGATGATCTGCACGCTGGCCGCCGCCTGCTGGCTGGGCACCACGCTTCTGGGCGGCTGGCTGGGCGACCGCATCGGCCGCGTGCGCACCTTCCAGGTGGGCTATGTGCTGCTGGCCCTGTGGGCCATTCCGATGTGGGGGCTGATCGAATCGGGCAACCCGGCGCTGTTCACGCTGGCGCTGGCGGTACTGTCGGTGCCGCTGGGCCTGACCTATGGGCCGCAGGCCGCCCTGTATGCCGAGATGTTCCCCGCCGACGTGCGCTATTCCGGCGTGTCGGCCGGCTACGCGCTGGGGTCCATCCTGGGCGGCGCCTTCGCCGCGATGATCGCGCAATCGATCATCTCGGCCACCGGGCAATCGTGGCTGGTGGGGGTGTACGTCGTCGTCATGGCGGCCATCTCGTTCATCGCCGTCACGCTGGTCAAGGACAAGCCCGGCACGACGCTGCACGCCGACTGACGCCCCGCGCCGCCGCTCGGCATCGCGGCGGCGCACCCCCCCTTGTCACCCATTCCTGCACCCATGACCGCCTGCATCCGCCAACAAGACCTGGTCGATTCCGTCGCCCACGCCCTGCAATACATCAGCCACTATCACAGCCCCGACTACCTCGCGCACCTGGCCGCCGCCTACCGCCGCGAGGCCAGCGCGCCCGCCCGCGACGCCATGGCCCAGATACTGGCCAGCTCGCGCCTGGCCGCCATCGGCCGGCGCCCCCTCTGCCAGGACACCGGCATCGTCAATGTCTTCCTGAACGTCGGCATGGACGTGCGCTGGACAGGTTTCACCGGCAATCTGGAAGACGCCGTCAATGAAGGTGTGCGCCGCGCCTATCTGGACGCCGACAATCCGCTGCGGGCATCGGTGGTGGCCGACCCGCTGTTTGGCCGCCCCAATACCCGCGACAACACGCCCGCCGTCATCAGCATGCGGATCGTGCCCGGCGCAACGCTGGAAGTCATCGTCGCCGCCAAAGGCGGCGGATCGGAGAACAAGGCGCGGCTGGCCATGCTGAACCCGGGCGACAGCGTGGTGGACTGGGTGCTGGCGCAGGTGCCGACGCTGGGCGCGGGCTGGTGTCCGCCCGGCATGCTGGGCATCGGCGTGGGCGGCACCGCGGAAAAGGCCGTGCTGCTCGCCAAGGAAAGCCTGATGCAGCCGCTGGACATGCATACGCTGCAGGAACGCGCCGCACGCGGCGACGCGCTCGCCCCCGAAGACGCCCTGCGGGTGGAGCTGCATGCACGCGTCAACGCGCTGGGCATCGGCGCGCAAGGCCTGGGCGGCCTGACGACGGTGCTGGACGTCAAGCTCAAGACCTACCCCACGCACGCCGCCGCCAAACCCGTCGCCCTGATCCCCAACTGCGCCGCCACCCGTCACGCCCGCTTCGTGCTGGACGGCAGCGGCCCCGTGCACCTGGAGCCTCCGTCGCTGGATCTCTGGCCCGACCTGGGCGATGCCGCGCTGCCGCAGGCCGGCCGACGCGTGCACCTGGACACGCTCACCCGGGAAGAGGTCGCCACCTGGCGCGCGGGCGACACCTTGCTGCTGACCGGCCGCATGCTGACCGGTCGCGACGCCGCGCACCAGCGCATCCGCGAACGGCTCGCCCAGGGCCTGCCTCTGCCCGCCGACTTCCGCAACCGTATCATCTACTACGTCGGGCCGGTGGACGCGGTACGGGACGAGGCCGTCGGCCCCGCCGGCCCCACCACCTCCACCCGCATGGATGGCTATACCGACATGATGCTGGCGCACACCGGCCTGATCGCCATGATCGGCAAGGCCGAACGCGGCCCCGATGCCGTCGCCGCCATCCAGCGGCACCGGGCGGCCTACCTGATCGCCGTGGGCGGCGCGGCGGTTCTCGTGTCCCGAGCCATCCGCCACGCCCGCGTCGTGGCCTTCGAAGACCTGGGCATGGAAGCCATTTACGAATTTGACGTGGTCGACATGCCGGTGACGGTGGCAGTCGATGCGGAAGGCGGGAACCTGCACGTTGCAGGCCCGGCGCAATGGCGTCTTGCGCCCGGGCAACCCATCCGCCTGGGCGGCCGCGAGATCAGGCTTTCCGGGGCTTGATGGCGCCGGCGCGCGCCGGCGCTCGCCTGGGCATGCCCGCGCCCACCAGCGCCAACAGTTCCTGGTGGTTGCGCACGCCCAGATGCTGGAACGCGCGGTAGCGATAGGTCAACGCCGTCGTGTCCGACACCCCCATCTCGCGCGCCGCTTGCTTGGTCGTCAGCCCTTCCAGCACATGCGTCACGATCTGCCGCTCGCGGCCCGACAACTGTTCCATGAGCCGCGCCTGTGGCGCATGGTCTGCCGGTGAACGCCGCGTCACCTGCACGTGGCGCATGACCGCGGTGGCGATCAACGGCGCATGCAGCGCCAGGCGTTCGATGTCCTGCGGCAGGAACGCCGGATACGCCAGATTGCGGTACAGGCTGACCGACACCCGATAGCCGTCGGCGAACACCGCCAGCAGCGACAGCCGCTCACGAATGCCCGGGTCGCCATAGCAGACGCGGCGGTAGTGCTCATCGGCCACATCCTCTGCTTGCTGCAGACCGATCCACAACTGCGTCGCCTTGCCCGGCTTGCGCCGCGACAGCCACACCATGTTGGAGTCCTTGCGGTCGAACCCCAGCCGCATGTATTGAACGGCGGTCAGGGTCGCCACCTCGCCAATGGCGCTGGCGCTGGACACGGCCTGCACCCGGCCGCTGCTGCGCAGTGCGAACACCGTGCAGTGGCTGGCTGGAAACATGCCGCCCAGCGCCCGCAGCACCTGCGCGGCAAAGTCGTCGGCGCCGATCGCGTCCATCAAGGCCGCCGCCACCGCAAACGCGGCAGCGGGCGTGTCCTGCACCACCGGCAGCAATTTCATGACGGGTATTCCTGTCCTGATTAATTAGGACAAATTATCGATTCCAAGACGCCAGAATATACCCAGAGACAACGCCATAAGAACAGGACATCCGCATGCCGCTTGAACGAATCGGCCCCTTCCACTATTCACGCTATGCACCATCGCTGCCGCCCCGGGATGCGAACGGCGCCGACGCCCAACGCCATCGCGTCATGATTGCCGGCGGCGGCCCCGTCGGCCTGGCCGTGGCGCTGGGCCTGGCCCGGCGCGGCATCGACAGCGTCGTCATCGAGGCCGACGACTCGGTCTGCGAAGGCAGCCGCGCCGCCTGCATCTCGCGGCGCAGCCTGGAGATCATGGACCGGCTGGGCGTGGCGTCCGCCTTTCTGGGCAAGGGCCTGCCCTGGGCGCGCGGCCGCAGCTATTACGGCACCGACGAGGTCCTGGTGTTCGAGATGCCCACCCGCGCGGACGATCGTTTTCCGCCCATGATCAATCTGCAGCAGTACTACATCGAACAGTTCCTGCTCGACGCCATCGCAGCCGTCAACGCGCAGCATCCCGGCCGCGTCCACATCCGCTGGGCCAGCAAGATCACCGCCTGCACGCCCGCCGCCGACGGCGTGGCCGTGCGCATCGACAACGCGCTGGGCAGCTACGCCGCTCAGGCCGACTGGCTGGTGGCGTGCGATGGCGGGCAGAGCTTCATCCGGTCCAGCCTGGGCCTGAAACTGGCAGGCACCGGCTACCAGGGCCGCTACGCCATCGTCGACATCGAACTGGCCAGCGGCTACCCCACCGAACGCCGCGCCTGGTTCGACCCGCCCTGGGCCCGCGGCACCACCATCCTCATGCACCGCCAACCTGACGACATCTGGCGCGTCGACTTCCAGCTCGCCGGCAGCGTGGATGCCGCCCAGGCCATGCAGCCCGAGCAGATTCAACGCTTCGTGCAGACGCACCTGGACGCCATCGGCGAAGGCCACCTGCCCTGGACCCCGGTCTGGTCGTCCGTCTACCGCGCCGGCGCCATGACGCTGGACGCCTACCGCCACGGCCGCGTCCTGTTCGCCGGCAACGCCGCGCACGCCATGCCCATCTTCGGCGTGCGCGGCCTGAACTCCGGCTTCGACGACGCCGACAACCTGGCGTGGAAGCTGGCTGCGGTGCTGCAACGCAAGGGCAGCGATGCCCTGCTGGACCGCTACAGCGCCGAACGCCTGCACGCCTTCCACGTCAACGCCGAGAACGCCATGCGCAGCACCGAATTCATGTCGCCGCCCAACCGGGGCTTTGACCTGATGCGCGAGGCTTGCCTGTCGCTGGCCGCGCACCACCCCGGCATCGCGCGGCTGATCAATCCGCGCCAGACGCATGCGATCACGTATGCCGAATGCCCCGTGCCGCAAGCGATGGCCGATGTGCCGGAAGGCACGAACGGCCCGCCGCTCGACACCACAGCGAACGCAACCCCGTACTCCCCTGGCGCGCCCTTGGTCGACGGCCGCCTGCCTGACGGGCGCTACCTGACCGAACGGCTGAGGCCCGACGGCTTCACCCTGTTGGCATTCGGCCCCTGGCCGCAAGCCGACGCCCTTGAAACACAAACGCAAGCGCCCGACTGGCCCTGGCTGCCGTGTCACGTGGTGACGTTGGCGCCCGATGCCAACCTGGCCCGGTGCTTCGGCTTACCGCAAGAAGCCCTGGCCGGCATGGCCTTCCTGATACGCCCCGATGGCCATCACAGCGCCCATTGGCCTGCACCCGACCTGCCTGACGTACTGACCGCCCTCGCACACGCCTGCGGCGCCCAAGGAGCCCTGCAATGACCTACGACGCCGCCGTCCAAGACCGTCTCTACGCCCGCTGCAGCAACGCCATCGCCAGCGCCGGGCGCGAACGCGAATCCCTGTTCCTGGCCCGCCTGGCGCTGCTGCTGTTCGAGCAGGTGCAGGACGAACAGCGCTGCCTGGACGCCATCGAGCAGGCGCTGCAAGACCTGCCGCTGCCGTCACTGTCGGCCGGCTGACGCCGCCTGCCCCCGCCCGACCGGCACCTCGTCGGCGTTTTCTGCCTCGATCCCCAAGACAGGCCAAGAAGCCTGCCCCGCCCCCCCAATGGAGACAACCTTGAACCGAAGAACATTCATGGCCGCGGCCCTGGCCGTCGCCGCCGCCCAGTGGGCCGTTGCCACGCCCGTGCAAGCCCAGTCCGCCTACCCCGACCAACTCATCAAATGGGTCGTGCCCTACCCGGCTGGCGGCGGCACCGACACCCTGGCGCGCACCCTGGCCGAGAGCATCCGCCCCGGCCTGGGCCAACGCATCATCATCGACAACCGGCCCGGCGCCGCCACCAATATCGGCGCCGAGCAGGTCGCCCACGCCAAACCCGACGGCTACACCCTGATGTCCGCCGACAACGGCGTGCTGGCGTTCAACGAACACCTGTTCAAGAAGCTGCCCTACCGCCCCGCCGACGACTTCACCTACATCGGCGCGATCGGCAGATTCCCCCTGGTGCTGGTCGCCAGCCCCGCCTTTCCCGTCGCGGACTTCGCCCAGTTCCTGGCCTATGTGCGCGCCCGGCCCGGCCAGGTCGACTACGCCTCGGTCGGCAATGGCTCACCGCATCACCTGGCCATGGCCCTGTTCCAGAGCAAGACCGGCACCACGCTCACCCACGTGCCCTACCGAGGCGCCGCCCCCGCCATGCAGGACGTCATGGGCGGCCAGGTGCCCGTCATGTTCCTGGACCTGGCCTCCGGCCTGCAGATCATCAAGTCCGGCAAGGTGCGCCCGCTGGCCATCGGCTCGGCCACGCGTTCCCCGCTACTGCCCGATGTGCCCACCCTGGCCGAAGTGGGCGTTGCCGACGTCGAGGTCTTTGCCTTCCAGGGCTTGCTGGGGCCGGCGGGCCTGCCCGCCCCCATCGTCGCCACGCTCAATCGGGCGTTGAACCAGGCCCTGGCCGACCCGGCCGTGCTGAACCGCTTCACCGAATTCGGCTTTGAACCGCTACCCGGCACGCCCGATGCCTTCAAGCAGCTGGCCCGGGCGGAATCCGCCCGCTGGGGCGAGGTCATCCGCGCCAACCACATCTCACTGGATTGAGGATCGCCATGAACATGCCATCTGCCCGCCCCGTCCAGGGCCTGCACCACTTTGCCTGGCGCTGCCGCAACGCCGAAGCAACGCGGCGCTTCTACGAAGACCTGCTGGGGCTGCCGCTGGTGCACGTCATCAAGAACGACCACGTGCCCAGCACCGGCGAATACTGCCCCTACGTGCACATCTTCTTTCGCATGCGCAACGGCGGCTGCATCGCCTTCTTCGACCTGGGCGACGACACCGCCGCCTTGCCGTCCGCCAATACCCCCGCCTGGGTCAACCACATCGCCCTCGCCCTGGAGAGCCGAGACGACCTGCACGCCATGAAGGCCAGATTGGAGGCGCACGGCGTCGCCGTCGTCGGCGTCACCGACCACGACGGCTTCATCGAATCGATCTATTTCTTCGACCCCAATGGGTTGCGGCTGGAACTCACCGTCGAAGTCGCCGCCCAGGCCGTTGTCGACGGCTACGCTCGCGAGGCGCGCAGCCTGCTCGACCGCTGGACCACCCGCCAACGCCCTGTCACCCCCCACCAGAACCGCCCATGACCCACCCTGCCCCCCAACTGCGCCTGGCCACTCGCAAGAACGGCACACGTGATGGCGAACTGATGCTCGTCAGTCCGGCAGGCGACCGCTGGATCAGCGCCGGCCCCGGCGCGCCCACGCTGCAAGCCCTGCTGGACAACTGGACCACGCTGGCGCCCGCACTCGACCGCCGCCAGGCCGCCCGCGATGCCAGCGCCTGGACCGCGGCCAGCGCCTTCGACCCCGCGCAATGCATGGCGCCGCTGCCCCGCGCCTACCAATGGGCCGACGCGTCCGTCTACCGCAACCACGCCCGCCTGATCTACCAATGGCGCCAGGAACCCATTCCCCCGCGCTATGAAGACGAGCCCCTGGTCTACCAGGGCGGGTCCGACATCCTGCTGGGCCCGCAAGACCCCATCATCGCCACCGACGAAAATCACCTGATCGATCTGGAAGCCGAAATCGCCGTCATCACCCGCGACGTCCCGCTGGGCGCGACCGCCGCGCAGGCGGCCGACCTGATCGCGCTGGTCGTGTTGCTCAATGATGTCTCGCTGCGCGGACTGATCCCGTCCGAGCTGGCCAAGGGCTTCGGCTTCTACCAAAGCAAGCCGGCCACCAGCTTCGCCCCCATTGCCGTCACGCCCGCCGCATTGGGCAGCGCCTGGCACGACCATATGCTGGATCTGCCCGTACGCATCGACGTCAACGGCGCCCGCTTCGGCGAGCCCAACGCCAGCAGCGAAGTCGTCTTCAATTTTGCGCAGATCATCGAACACCTGGCCCGCACACGCGGCCTGGTCGCGGGCAGCATCGTCGGCGCCGGCACCATCAGCAACGCCGACCCGGCCTCAGGCAGCGCCTGCATTACCGAAGCCCGCGTGCGCGCGCAGCTGGAGGGCGCCCGCGAAGATCAACTGCCGCCCTACCTGCGCCACGGCGACCGGGTGCGGATCTTTGCGCGCGGGCCGGATGGCGCCATGCCGTTCGGGGCGATTGATCAGGTAGTGGACGTCTGCGCTTTTAGGAAGCCCTGATCGGGCGAGGTCACCCCAGATACTCCACGTTCCCGCACACCGAAATGCTCTGCCCGCTGATCATCGCCCCCTCGTCCGAGCACAGAAACGCCACTTGATTGGCCACGTCCTCGGGCTGCGTCATGCGGCGCAGCGACACCTTGTCGACGAGCCGCATGCGCATCTCGTCCTGGCTGACGCCGCCCGCCTCGGCGCGGGCGGCGATGATGCGTTCGACCCGCTCGCCCGCCACCACGCCCGGCAGCACGGAATTGACGCGGATGTTGTCGGGCCCCAGTTCCATGGCCCAGGTCTGCGTCAGCCCCGCCAGGCCGAACTTGGTGGCGCTGTAGGGCGTGCGCAACGAGAACCCCAGGCGGCCCGCCACCGACGAAATATTGACGATGGCGCCGCCGCCCGCTTCCCGCAGCAATGGCACCGCGCTGCGCGAGCACAGGAACGTGCCGGTCAGGTTCACGTCCAGCGTCTTCTGCCAGGTATCCAGCGCAATCGCTTCCAGGCGGCAGGTAGGGCCGGCCACGCCCGCGTTGTTCACCAGCGCATCCAGCCGGCCCCAGCGCCTGGTCAGGTCCGCGAACATGGCCAGCACCTCGGCTTCGCGCGACACGTCCGTCACGCTGGCGCTCAGCCGCGGCGACAGCGTAGCCGCCGCTTTTACGGCCGCCTCGTCCACGTCGCAGATATGCACGTCCGCACCGGCCGCCAGGAATTTCTTCGCAATCGCCAGGCCAATGCCCTGCGCCCCCGCCGTCACCAGTACCCGCCTGCCCTTCAAGGATTCACTCATGTTGTTCTGCCGGTAAGAGAATAAAAACCGGCGCGATCATCGACCGCGCCGCCTGCTTGCAATAACGCTCCGCCCGTCAGCAGGCGAACCGGGGCCGCACGCCGCCGCGGCGCGGCAGGCCCATGATCTCGCGCGCTTCGGTCGGCGTGGCAGGTTCCATGTCCATCTCGCGGATGATGCGCACGATGCGTTCCACCAATTGCACATTGGTGGCCAGCTCGCCATGGCGGTAATACAGATTGTCTTCCAGCCCCACGCGCGCATGCCCGCCCAGCAGCAACGCGCTGATATTGGCTTCCAGCTGCGACGGCCCGATGCCGCTCACGCAGAACACGCTGTCCTTGGGCAGCATGTCGACCATCATCTGCAGGTAGCGCGGCGAAAACGGCATCGCGTTCTGGAAATTGCGGTGCACGTTCATCACCAGGTTCACGAAGGGCGGCCCGTCGTCCAGGCCTTCGTTGATCAGCGTCGTCGCGTCCTGCAGGATGTGGGTCGGACTGAAGACCTCCCATTCGGGCTTGATGCCGCGCGCCTTCATGCCCGCCGCCAGCTCGCGGGCCTTCGTCAACGGCGTGTTCATCAGGTATTCGTGGTCGCCGAACGCCAGGTTCAGCGTCGTGGCATCCAGCGTGCACATCTCGGCGCCCGCATCCATGCCCTTGAGCCGCTCTTCCCACACGATCTCCCACATGCCCGGATAGCTTTCCCGCACCATGTCGCCATGCACGCCACCGCCCGTGGAATTGTTCAGCACGATGTCGCAGCGTTCGCGAATGCGCTGGTTCATGTCCAGGTAGATGCCCGCATCGCACGTCGCCTGGTCGTCCGGGCGGCGCGCATGCAGCGCCACCACGCTGGCGCCCGCGTTGTAGCAACGGTAGACGTCGTCGGCAATCTCGGCAGGTTGCGTCGGCAGGTGCGGATTCTGGGTCTTGAAGGCCATGCCCCCCGTCGGGGCAATGGTCACGATCACTTTACGTTTCGCCATGAAGATTCTCTTTCAAGCTGGGTGGGCCAATGCCATTCATTTCCACAGTGCGCAGCGCGTCTCGTCCTTTTTGGTAAAGGCCTCGTTGCCGTCGATGGTCTGCACCACGTCGAAGTAGTCCCACGGTTCCTTGGACTGCTCCGGCGTCTTCACCTGCAGCAAATACATGTCGTGCACCACCCGGCCATCAGGCCGCACCACGCCGTCCTTGATGTACAGGTCGTTCAGCTTGGTCTCGCGCAGATAGGCCAGCACGCGGTCGGCGTCATCCGTGCCCGTGGCCTTGACCGCGCGCAGGTATTGCAGCGCCGCCGAGTAGTCAGCCGCCTGCAACGACGACGGCATTGCCTTGCGGGCCTCGAAGAACTTCTGGCTCCAGGCGCGAGTCTCTTCCGACGCGTTCCAGTACCAGCTGTCGGTCAGGTACATGCCCTGCGTGGCCGGCAGGCCCATCGCATGGATGTCGTTGATGAACATGATCAGTCCCGCCAGGCGCATCGTCTTGGTGACGCCGAACTCGTTCGCGGCCTTGATCGCATTGGTGGCATCGGCCCCGGCGTTCGCCAGCGCCAGGATATCGGCCTTGCTGCTTTGCGCCTGCAACAGAAACGACGAGAAGTCCGCCGACGACAACGGGTGCTTCACCGACCCCACCACCGTGCCGCCGCCCGCTTCCACCACCTTCGTCGTGTCCGCCTGCAACGCATGCCCAAAGGCGTAGTCGGCCGTCAGGAAATACCACTTCTTGCCGCCCGCCTTCACCACCGCCGCCCCGGTGCCGCGCGCCAGCGCTACCGTGTCGTAGGCGTAGTTCAGCGTATAGGGCGTGCATTGTTCGTTGGTCAGCGCCGGGGCGCCGGCGCCCACCACGATGATCGGCTTCTTCTTGTCGGCCGCCACCTTCGACATCGCCAAGGCCGTGCTGGAATTGGTGCCGCCGATCAGCATGTCCAGGCCCTTCTGGTCAAACCACTCACGAGCCTTGGCCGACGCCACGTCCGCCTTGTTCTGGTGGTCTGCCACCAGCAGCTCGATCTTCTTGCCGTTGATCTCGCCGCCCATCTCCTGGATGGCCATCTTGATGGCTTCCACCCCACCCGGACCGTCCGGCCCGGAATACACGCCCGACAGGTCCGTAATGAAGCCGATCCGGATCACATCGTCGGAATACTGGGCCTGCGCGACCGGGGCATTCAGCAGCGAGACCACGGCCCCGCAGGCGACGGCAGCACGGCAGACCGCCTGTTGCATTGACAACATCGTTATCTCCTCTTATGGTTTTTGGGCTCTTGCGGCCAAGAGCCTGTCACGACTGCGCCTCGCGCCTTGATACGCGTTCATTGGGTACGCAGGCTACTTTTGGTGTCGACAGGCCCTGGCCTATTCTGCGTCCCGCCCGGGATGTGAACAGTCATCACAGTGACAGATCGCCCTAGGGTTTACCTGAGCGATATCGCTTCAAAAAATAAGGGATGGATATGCGTGGATCGCCCGCCGGCAGCGCCAACGCGCAGGCCACCGCCAACGAGTCGCCCGCCGGGAAGCGCCGCCCCGCGACCTGCCCCGTCGATCGCATGCTGGACGTCGTGCCCTGGTACAAGGGCCTGCCCGCACTGGAACGCAGCGTGGTCCGGTCCGAACTGCGCACCGTGTCGCTGGCCGCCGGCGAATACCTGTTTCGCTCGGGCTCGCGCTCGCCCGGCTGGTATGGCGTGGTGGCCGGCCTGGTGAAATGGTCGTCCCGCGGCCCCGACGGCCGGTCCCTGTCGCTGGCCGGCTTCAGCACCGGCAGCTGGTTCGGCGAAGCCACCATGATCCGCCGCGAGCAATTCGAATACGAAGTCGTCGCCCTGCGCCCCAGCCAGATCGTCATCCTGCCGCGCGACACCTGCGAACGCCTGTGGAACAACAACATCGAATTCACCAAGGTGCTGATGATGCACCTGGCGCAGCGGGTCAATTGGCTGATGGCCTGCTACACGGGCAACGTGCTGCTGGACGTGGACACCACCGTGGCCCGCGCGGTGGCTGCCCAGTGCGATGCCGAGCAGCATTCCGGCTTTGATGGGCGGCTGAAGATCTCGCAGGAAGAGATCGCCGCGCTGTGCGGGGTGTCACGGCAGCGCTGCAACGCCACGCTGACCCGGCTGGCGCGCGAAGGCGTGCTGCGCACGCACTACGGCGGATTGACGGTGCTGGATGCAGAAGCGTTGTATCGGTTTGCGAAAATCAGTCGAAAACCGGGCGGGTCCGGTGGGGCTGCAGGCTAGGAGTATTTGGTATTTTCCTGTGTCGCCCTCTCTACGGACTCAGGACTGCCGCCCGGCGATAAATGCCGGCTCGAAATCGACAAGGTCCGTGCCACGCATGCCCAAAGCCTTGGCGACATTGCGCCAGTTATCAACAGCCTGCGCTACCTCGGCCCAAATGGCTGCAGCTTCTTCAATATTCAGTCTGAAGTAGCGCGCGCCATCCATCAATGCCGCTCGACTGTCGATCGGCCCGGAATCCTCGGTCAACCAGGTCTTGCTCTCGCGGCGGTCACCCGGCATTGGATTGAGGTCGAATGCGGGCGACAGACGCCAACCGTAATGCCGCGCGTCATACAAAAAGCCGGTGTTACGCAAATGATCATCGGTATTGCAGATCAAAAAATTGAAGACCAGGCGGCGCCATAGCTGGTGAATGTCGGCAATGGGGTTGGCCCCGCCCTGCAGCAACACGTCTACCAGTTCGGTGTAGGCATGTGCCGCATCGCGGCCATCCGACTGCAGCATCGTCGCGGCCGAGAGGTAGGGAATCCGACCTCCATCGTCACTGCGATCAAAACGACGGATGATGGCAACGGCCGTTCCGTTGATCGACTCGACCCGCGCCTTCGCCACATTGATGCCGGCCTTGGCGGCAAGATGCATGGCGAGCACTTCGCCGCGAATGATGTCGCGCTGGTCCGCTTGGCTGGGAAACTTGCCCAAGGCCAAATGACCATCCGTATCTCGAACTGTCGACTTGGGGCGAGCGCCGCCCAATGAGGTGCCCTGCCCAAGCAGGTATTGCAGATCCAGTGCACTTTCCGTGCCAGCCTCCAGTGCACGGGCGGCTTGCACCACCTTGTCCAGCTCAATCAGCGGCGGTACGTGCCCATGCATTCCGCCGGTGCGCAAATAGGTTTGCGTTTCTGGATCAAAGAGACGCAACGCGCCCGCACGGGCTTCGTCGTCCACCCACATCAGGAAGTCGACCGCTTCAAGTGCCGGTGTCGCGCGATCCTGCTGACGCGCTTTGGCATGGGCACGCCGAATCACACGTTCGCCCCAGGAGTCTGGCGCGGTGTCTTCCAGCGCGCGAAAGAATACGTCTTGAGGATGTTGCACGCCCATGACGGGTAATAAGTCGGGCGACACCGCGAAGAAGCGCGCATCGCGCAACCAACGCTGTTCATAGCTGAACGCACTGCGTTTTCCGCTACCTAGATGCAGCTGCCCCACGAGCGTGCCACCCGCCCCCAGATGCACCTCCAGGTCTGGACGTTTGAATGCCTTGGCCGCCATCAGAACCCCTCCAGTTCCGCGGAATCATCCGCGACGTCTTCGCCGGCCTTGGCGGAACGAGCCGCACGGGGCTTGCTGCCACCAGAGGTCCGCACCCGTTGGGGCAACTGTTCCTTGGCCAACTCCATTCCTAGCACATCGTTCTCCATGGCCATCACCTCGGACACAGCATCCAGGCGGCCAAGCACGTGCAAGGCACGCAGAAATGTATGCAGTGCGGTGCCGGAATAGCCGTCCTCCATACGCCTGACGGTGCTGAGCGACGCGCCAATTCGCAGGGCCAGATCTTCCTGGCTAAGCCGGCGCATGCGGCGAGCCGTCGAGATATCTCGCCCGAGACGATGCAACGCGCGCTCGACTGGCCTGGGCAATGTTGCCTTAGGGGCGGCCCCCTTTTGATCGGTAGATGTCATGTCCGCACCTGCTCAGATATGAAGTAAAACGGCTGCTAACCATTCATATTTGAACACATAGACCGATAGCCATCAATCATTTCTCGTTAGTTAATACGTCATATATGAAATATTAATGATCATAAAAATTCATATTTGATAGCTTAATAAGATTTGTCAGTGAACCAGATATAGCTACGGCGGCGGCAACGCGTTGACCACCACGCTCGACGTCCAATCGACAACAACACCCGCGTGCGGTTCATCCCAACATCCTCCAATGACACAACCCATGCAGACGGCCAGGTTTCAGCTGGCAGACGCCATCCATAATGGCCGGGCCAAACGGGAGTTCGGAGTCACGCAACGAGTCATCTGCATTGCAGAGCAGAAATCTCTGCGCCAATCTCCCCAGAAATTCAGAATCTTCCAATTTCCCCCGCCCCCAGGATTGCGCATGATCCCCAAGACCGTTCATGGGTCTTCACCGCGAAACGACGGATCGAGGCCTGGACGACTGACACAGCGGCGATTCATAGCCGCCCCCTAGGCCGTCCACCAGGATCAATGCATGATCGACTTCAACAGTATTCGTCGTCAGAAGTCCCTCGACCAGCGCGCGTTCCTGAAAGAAGATCATTCCCTGCAATTAGACATTGCGCTTGCCTTCGAGTCGCTGGCGTCAGGCCACCCCAAGGCCCCGAACGCCCCTTCCGCCAACAGATGGACCGTCGCCTTCAAAAGCCTTGAATTACTGTTGCTGGGCTACACCGCAGGAAAGCCAATAGAAGAACTGCGGACCCAGCTGCCGACCGTCATTGCCCGCTTTGGAAACTACCTCGGCCAAGACGCCTCTCCTTCTCGCAAGCTCCCGCCCGAACACGTCGCCGATACGCTGGAAGTCACCCAGCTCGACAACTACGTTTACGTGTTCTGGCTGCTGGCCCTGTGCAAGTTGCTGCGACACGAAGCCCTGGTCCCCGAAGTCGTGCGCTGGGTCGACCAGTCCTGGGACGTCAACCGACGTCGCGACGCTTTGTTTGAAAACGTCGTGGCCGAGCTGACCGGCGTCCGCCTGGCAACCCCGCGCGTCATGCTGCATCCCGTCCCCTATCGTTCCCTGGGTCAAGTCACCATGGTTCCGCCCGATGAGCGCGTGGCCTGCATGCAGACCTTGCTGGACGAGTGGTACGACGGCATGGAACCGACTTACTGGCACGACTCGCATATCGACGACGTTCACTTCGGGTACTGGTGCCTGGAAGCCGCGCTGGTCACGGTGCTATGGTACGTCGACGACAGCAGTTATCGCGACCACCCCAACTATCCGCGCGACTTGGTTGACTGGTATCGTGCAAGCCATCTGGACTGATTCCAAATAACGAACCCGACTACATTTTTACCCGTCAATCAGCGCGCGGGCAGCCGCCCGGATTGGCCGTCAGAATTTTCCATGCCGCAGATACGCTTCCTGCGGATCCACCCCCTGCAGGATTGCCGTACGAACCAGGTTTTCCTTGCCCATGGCCTCTTCTGCCAGCCGTAACACGCGGTCAAGATGCACACGCGGAATGCGCACCACGCCGTCACGATCGCCAAACAGGTAATCGCCAGGACATATCCTGACCTCGCCGAGGGTGACCGGCACGTCAAAGGCGTACGGCAGCCAATAGCCCACCACATCGCGGGGCGTGTAATAGCGATGCCAGACCTGAAAACCGATGTCCAGGATGGATTGGGAATCTCGAATCCCGCCATCGGCGATCACGCCGCGTACCCCTTTGTACTTGAGCGTTTCGGCAGACAGTTCCCCCATGTGCGATACCGTGGAATCGTTGGGCTGTATCACCACGACATGCCCCGGCTTCGCCTTGGACAACAACCCGGTCCACCCCATCAACGTCTCGTGCCCATCGGCAGACGGATCGACACGGCCGGCCACGGTAAACGCCGGGCCCGCCATCTTTTGACCGGGTATCAATGGACGCAGCGTAGAAGGCAGCGTGAAATTGCGTAGCCCTTCGGCCCGCATCACATCGTGAAGAATCCCTGAATAGCATTTATCCAGGCGGTCCAGATAGGCGGCTTGCTGGTGTTCGGTGTCTTTTTCCGGCGTGCTCATTGTTGTCTCCTCCTCGGGGTTGCCATGGCCTTCACGGCGCAGCGCCGTTGCCTGTGGTGTGTCCAGTCCCAAGCGAGCCGACGGCGCATCACAACGCGAGATGCCAACCGCGTTCGCACGGGCAGAACTCCCCATGCTAGGGCGCGCGCGGCTGGCTAGAAATTGGAAAATTCTTAAAATGCGTCAGCGCGACCGCACCGGACGACCCGAAACATGCGGCTCGGGAAACGTCATTAAAGGACCGATTCGGGCCACATGGCGATCGCGCAGCCCAACGAGGGCAGGTGCTTTACGCGGCTTGCAGCCTGGCGCCACGCGGCCGCCGACGCAGTTCCACCACTTGCTCTGCCCCCACAGCTCGGGCACGCAACTGGCCACAACCCGCCTCGACGTCCTGCCCCGCGCTATTCCTTACCTTGGTCAGCACGCCGCGGCGATGCAGGACGCGAACAATCTCGCGAATGCGTTTGGGGTCGGGACGTTGGTAGTCGTCGCCTTCCAGGCTGTTGAAGGGAATGACGTTGAGCACGCCGAACTTGCCCTTGAGCAAGCGCTCAATGGCATCGAGTTCGTCGTCACCATCGTTCACGCCCTTGAGCAGCGTCCACTGGTACTGCACCGGATAACCCGTCTCGCGGGCATAGGTTTCACCCAGCTCGACCAGTTCTTCGGGCGTCATCTGCGGCGCGCGCGGCAAAAGATGACGGCGCAGGTCGGCCTTGGTCGTGTGCAGCGACAGCGCCAGTGCAGGCTTGACGCGTTGCCGGGGCAAGGCGTCAAACACGCGCCGGTCACCGACCGTGGAGAACACCAGATTCTTATGACCGATGTTGCCTTCCGTGCCAAGCAGGTCGATGGCCTCGAGCACATTGTCCAGGTTGTGCGCCGGTTCGCCCATGCCCATGAAGACCACTTTCCTCACCGCGCGCTGGCGTCGCGCCAACACAAACTGGGCCAGGATTTCCATGCTGGTGACCTGGCGGATCAGGCCGCTCTTGCCAGTCATACAGAACCGACAGCCCACCGCACAGCCGACCTGCGTGGAAACACAGAGCCCGTCGCGCGGCAGCAGCACGCTTTCCACCATCTGGCCATCGGCCAGGGCAAGAAGCAGGCGCGCGCCGTCGTTGCCGGCATGCTCGGAATGGACTCGCGCAAGGCCGTCCAGTTCCGACGCCAGGGCGGGAAGCGCATCCCGCAGCGCCAACGGCAGGTAATTGTCGAAACGCCGGCGCCAGGTATCCGTGTCGAACGCTTGCCCGCTCAGCCAGGCGCGCATGACCCGGCCGCGATGAGCCGGCTGGGCGCCGAGGGCGGCGAGGCGGGGGTGGAAGTCGGAGAAGCGCATGGGGACCGGATTTTACTCTGCTCGGTGCGGGCAGAATCAGTCGAAAGCCTATGGAAGTCAGCTTTAGAAGCCCCACCTACCCCGCAATGGCCTGGGCCAGCTGCAGGATGGACAACGGCGCGCACCCCTCGGCGTCGTTGCTGACCGTCACGTAGGCCGGCTGGCCCGCGCCCGTAATGCCGCGGACCGTACGCGCCAACACCATGCGAGTCGGAATGTCCTCGCTGAGAATGGCGTTGAACGGATCATGCTTCTTCTGCGCGGCGGCATAGCCATAGGGGCCGAAAACGCGGTTCAGGTTCCAGCGGCAGACCAGCGGCCCCGGCCATAGCGCGCGCAGCATCGGCAGCTGCGCTTCGATCGGCGGCATCTTGCCATGCAGCCCCAGGCAGAAAGTGGCCCCATGCGCCTTGAGCGTATCGACCAACGCCTGGCCCAGCAGCTCCGGGTCCCGCACTTCCACCGCCACGATCACGCCATCATGCGTGGACAAGGCCTCCCGGACCGCCGCCAGCATGCACCCCAGTTTCTCGAACAGCGATGCCGAGCGGCTCAGCCAGCCCAGCGGCAGCGGACTCAGCTGGAACACCAGGACGCCAAGCTTGGCGCCCAGGCCTTCGAGCGCCGGCCGCACGAAATCCTGGACAGCCAGCGACGGGTCGAGAAAGACCGGGTTGGCCTCGCGCGTCCTGCCTTCCTCGCCACGCACCTGGGCATCGGTAATGCTGGAGGGACATTTGACGACGAAACGGAAATCGTCATCGACCTGCCCCGCATAGCCGGCATACTGGCTCGCCGTCAGCGGTTGCCAGAACGTGCGGTCCACGCAGACCGTGCGCAAAAGCGGATGCCGATGATAGGCGCCAAGGCCGTGCCGGGACAGCGTACTCGAATCGTATTCGCCGTCCCAGACCAGCCCTTCCCAGCCGGGGTACGACCAGGTGGAAACGCCAAAGCGCAACGCTGCGGGCAACTGCTGCGCGAGCGCGCGCCATTCCTGCGCTGCCGGCGCAGGAAGCACTCTGGCCATGCTCCGGAGCGCGGAAAGGTCGGGATTGGCAGGAGACGCGACGTGCTGCGAGGCGTTGGCCGGCGGCACGGGTAGCGCATCTCCGAATAGATCGTCTTGCATGGTTGTCGTTCTTGCGCGGGGATGGGCTACAGGGTACTTGAAATAACGAACCAGACTACGTCATCGATTATTCCCTTCTCCCGCCTCGACATTTCTTATTGTTTTGTCCGAAGTCCATCTGCGGGACTGCATGCTCGCCAGATTGTCTTGGCATCCCCCTCGTGGTTTTTCTCCACCCGTCAGGCTGCGGGCCGTTTGTTGTGGTCCAACGCGGTCGTTTTCAGAATCTTCCAATTCTTGCTTGACTCGGCGACGTCTAGCATTGCGGGTCGAACTTTGAATACGTAGTCTGGTTCGATATTCAGTTAGGGCTTGCGAAGAAGACATACCAAACCTACACCAAGACTCACCCAACGACAGGAGAAGTGTATTCTGGACGGACGTGTGGCTGCGAATTGCCAGAAGACAATGTGGCAAAACGCGATGGCAATCATCACATTAAGGGATACGGTCCTGCTGTCCTCGATAAATCATCAGAAAATCCGATGGCCATTCGGGGTCGTGAGCAGCACCTTATTGATGCAAACGGAAAGGCCAAATCCGAAGGCGGAACATCAGGAAATGCGATTAATGGGATTTCACCCAAGAACAAAAAGAGAGATGGCTACTTAAATGCCGCAACTGATGAGTTTGGGAGTTAGCGAATGGCAAAAATAAATGTGCAGCCGGGGGATATTTTTCAAATATCGCTTGGAGACGATGGCTATGCGTTTGCCAGGATTCTTGAAAGTCCGCTGCTAGCTTTTTACGACCTGATTTCCCCGAGCACTCCATCTATAGAGGATATTTCTGGCTCGAACATTGCTTTTAAAGTTTGGGTCATGAAGAGTGCTTTTAAGTCCAAACTCTGGAAAAAAATAGGCCACCTTCCTCTGGAGGGAGACTTGGCAAGTTCCCCAGCCTTTTTTAAGGTAGATCCCATATCTAAAAGGCTTTCCATTTACCACAATGGTGTTGAAACTCCTGCGACGCGTCAGCAATGCGAAGGGCTGGAGCGTGCAGCAGTATGGGACCCAGAACACATCGAAGAGAGACTACGGGACCATTTTCGAGGAGTTTCAAACAAATGGGTTGAGTCATTGAAACTGCCAGCCCCTTAGATGAGATTGTGCGCCGCGCCAGACCGCTCACAGTAACCACCTGCTGGTGCGCAGCTACCGCTACGACGCCAGCGGCCAGCTCACCGACATCAACGACACCCGCCGCGGACAACTGGCCTACCGCTACGACCCGGTGGGCCGGCTGCTGGAGCCACAGAGCCGCCTGGGCCTGGAGACCTTCGCTTTCGACCCGGCCAGCAACCTCGTTTATCCGCAGGAGCAGCGCGAAGCCGACCGCCAGCACATGCCGCGCCCGAAGGCGCTGGACAACTTGCTCAAGCAATACGCCGGCACCCACTACCAGTACGACGCGCGCGGCAACCTGACCCAGCGCTGGCACAACGGCAAACAGAGCCGCTACACCTGGGACCTGTTCGACCGGCTCACCCGCTATGAGGACGAGCGCCTGGCCGTCAACTACACCTACGACGCCCTGGGGCGCGGTTGTCCAAGCACAGCCAGGCGCACTACCAGGAGCGCCGCGAAGCCGGGCCGCACTGGAACCGCGCCGAGCGTGTCAAGCACAACCGCGAACTGCACTGCGGTTTCACGCTGTACGGCTGGGATGGCGACAACCTGGCCTGGGAGAGCAAGATTGCTGATGAGGATGGCCTTGGCGCGCGCACCACGCACTACGTCTACGAGCCGGGCAGCCTCGTGCCGGTGGCGCAGGCGGTGCGTGAGGAAGCCATCGCGCTGCTCGATCAACCAGAATACGGTGACTACTACCGGCAGGACGAAGACCCGCTGTGGTTCCCGCCACCGCCAGCGCCGACCATTGATAGCCTGGCCTGGTACCAAACCGACCACCTGGGCACGCCGCAGGAACTGACGAACGAGCGGGGCGACATTGCCTGGGCCGCTGAATACCGCGCTTGGGGGGTGGTGAAAGAAGTACTCCGGAAGGCATCGGGTAAGGCACCAATCGATAACCCGATTCGTTTTCAGGGGCAGTACCATGACCACGAGGCGGGGCTGCATTACAACCGATATCGGTACTACGATCCGGAGTCGGGCAGATTCGTCAGCAAGGATCCGATTGGGTATGCGGGTGGGTTGAACGTTTTCGAGTATGTGTCGAATCCAATTGGTTGGATTGATCCACTCGGTCTTTCTGGTCGAAGGGAACCGAACCCCGCATTGAGGCTGAGAATAGCAAGGAAGGCTGGCAACACATTGATGAACGCCATATTAGTGGTACACACTCGGATGGTCCCGGGGATTTATTTGCTGCCGGCACCTCAAGAGATCAAATAAAAAAGGCGTGCGCGTGTTTGGTTAAAAAGGGAACGCGCATTGGTGATCCAGCGAGGCGGATACAGACCTATGAAAAGCGGGTGAAAGTAAATGGTCGAACTGATCGCGTGCGCGACGTATTTGACTCTCAAGACGACAACCGCACAATCACTATCTTCCCGATCAGGAGTGAGTAATCATGATTTTTTTCAGAGTATCTAGAGTTGGTGGTGGCGCCCCCTCCGGTTTTGATCTTGGTGACTTGGAAATTGATATCGACGAGACATCTGTTTCATCGAAAGAGAACCAGAAGTTTAGGATGATGATTTATTTGTCAATCATCTCCCTGATTGATGGATTACTATCAATAAAAAATGGTGGAGCATTTGAATTTGTCGCGACAGACTCATCCTTCTCGTTCACATTAAGGCATTCAAAAGAAATACTACTGCTGCAGTACCGTGGGCGGAAGATAGCAATTAGTAGTTATAGGCTGCTAGCGGAGAGCATTCAGCAGGGAGTGGACAAGTTTTTGAGTGAAGCCAATAAGCTGGCACCTAACGACTCCGTTCATGATGACTTTTCGTCTTCACTCCATTCCTTAGAGTCTTATTTGAAAATTAAGAAATAGTGCCTTGCCAGCCGCTACTACTGGGACCTATTCGACCTGCGGGTATCCTCGCAGATTGTGTCTGTACTCCAAGCTAAGGCTGGCATGACGTCTACGAGCCGGGCAGCTTCGTGCCGGTAGCGCAGGCGGTACGAGAAGAAGCCATCGCGCTGCTCGACCAGCCGGTGTATGGCGATTACTACCGGCAGGACGAAGACCCGCTGTGGTTCCCACCACCGCCGGCGCCGACCATCGACAGCCTGGCCTGGTACCAGACCAACCACCTGGGCACGCCGCAGGAACTGACGGACGAGCGGGGCGATATTGCCTGGGCAGCCGAATACCGGGCCTGGGGGGTGGTGAAAGAGTCGCTGCGGAAGGCATCGGGCAAGGCACCAATCGTTAACCCGATTCGTTTCCAGGGGCAGTACCATCAACAAAAAATGAACCAGACTACGTTTTCACACGATAGATAACGTAGCCTGGCTCATCATTCCAAACTGCGTTTTCAGGGGTATAAGAAA
Organism: Achromobacter sp. FW305-C-28; assembly: GCF_058783235.1. NCBI lineage: Bacteria > Pseudomonadati > Pseudomonadota > Betaproteobacteria > Burkholderiales > Alcaligenaceae > Achromobacter > Achromobacter sp. FW305-C-28. The sequence continues at coordinate 166,831 of NZ_JBYSYL010000010.1, forward strand.
TATCCAAGCACGGGCTACGCCGTACCGGCCTGGACAGCCCAGAGAACTTCTGGTGGGGTGGAAGAACTGCAGCCAGATGACACTGCTACTGCCCCCCCATCACTTCGCGCCAATGCGCTTTGACGCGCGGATCAAGCACATCTTCTCTGCTTAAATCCTTCCCGGTGGCTCCAGAAACTCGACGCCTGATTTCATTAATACAAAACTCGAATTGCGGCGCTTTGGGATCGGCTTTCTCGAAGAGGATTCACCACACCGAATTGGATAGAACGGCACCCATCGATCAAGTTGACCTCTGCCCTCAGCTAGCAGCGGATTGCCGAGCGACTGCCGAGGGAAGTAGCAGTACGCCGCCCCGCCGATTACGGTAGCGACCACAACGGTCGAGACGATCATCCAGAGATTACGCATTCAATCTTGCTCCAAGATGCCCGGTTCATGCTCCTGGACCACCAAGAAACGACAGGACCGGACCACGCGCCCATCGACGCTGCTCCCCAAGCAACAGGCATCCAGTCCATTGCTCAGGACTCAATCCGCCATCCTAGGACGCACCCAGGTCGGCAGGAATTGGATGATTCTGAAAATGCCGGGCGGACAGCAACGGACGACCCGCCGCATGCCGTCCAAGCAATCAGGAGAATTGACAACCCAACCCGCTGGTCGCGCTGTCCAGCACAACGACCGTGGCGAAGATGACGGGGAAAGTTGAAACGGGTGAAGAAAGCCGAACCCTTGCAGACGGCGGCGCCGTTGCCCATCCCAATACGTCCCCACGAAAACAACGAACCAGACCAATGACAACGTAGTCTGGTTCGTTATTTTCCGTACACCGGTTCATCCAGCAGCGCGAGGGTATCTTCGCGCACCGCCTGCGCGACCGGCACAAAGCGGCCCGGCTCATACACGTAGTGCGTGGTGCGCGCGCCCAGCCCCTCTTCATCGGCGATCCGGCTCTCCCACGCCAGCATGTCGCCGTCCCAGCCGTACAGCGTGAAGCCGCACTCAGCCGGTCTGCGCCGGGCGTCTAAATGGGCTTTTGAATGACCGCGTTGCTATCCCCGTCAAGGCCGCGCGTAGCGTGCCGGAGGGCAGCCTTGACGGCCGCTGGTTTGTCACGCTGGGGCATGCGGTGCAAGACGACTTGACGGCTTGCACCGCTTGCCGACGGCGGCTTTTTATTTGGGCACTGCTGGTGTGATGTCATAGGCCATTTGGCCTTGGCGCCACGGCGTGAACGCGCACGCTTTTACGGGTCCAGGATGTGCGGCCTAACACCTCATCGTTTACGCCTAAACACGCTTGTTTACGCCTGTTTGCGTGCTTGTATACCCGAGTGGTTTTATTTAGTGTTTTGACTGCGGCACACGATGATTCAGGGTTATTTGAATAGCCGTGTTGCCGCGAATGAAGCGCGGGTGGTAAGTGTTAGCGCACTTACCACCCGCTGACCACCATCAGTTCATAAGTAAGGAGCAACTGATTATGGCTAAGGCCGATTCTAAATTACGTCCACCCGTCACGGAGCGACTCGTGACCATTCATCAGTCATGGCGACCACCACATTACAGTGGGCTTTATGCGATGCAACCGGCTTACTTCAAGGCACGCTACACATCGGTTGCCTGTATCAGGCTTGCTGGACGATGGCTTGAACAGGCGGGATTTCGGATAGGACAACGCATCAAGATCAATGTGGAACACGGAAGGCTACTATTACCTCGGAGTAAACACCAATGGGCTGCAACGCAGCCCATTCTTTACCGAAATTGAAGCTGGCGGGGCGATGGACTGAGCATGCGGGATTTGAAGTAGGGCAGCGCGTCAAGATCGCCGTCGAACAGGGGCGGCTGACTATTACCGCCAAGTAGATAAGTCATGGGTTGCTTTATGCTGCCTATAACTGCCTCATTAGCCCAGGTAAAACGTAGTCTGGTTCGTTATCTCAGTCCGCGGTACTCCGTACACCAAGCGAACACGATCACCTATTCAATATTGGAAAAGGAATATTATTTTTCTCCAAGATACACATTGCCTTGTCCAGGAACCTCAGGGGAAGATCCGTCTTTGAGCCATACAGATCAACGATCCCGACCTCCACCACGCTATCAACCAGATTTTCGAATTCACTCACATCCTCGTCAGATAGCATGGACCTTATACTCTCCGGGATTGGATCGCCCCGTCCATTTAGATCAAGCAATGCCCCTCTCTCATCCCACTCTGCAACTCGTTGCCTCGAACTTATTGAATCCAGGTGATCCAATAGCTCATTGATAGCTGGATGTGAAATATTCTTGAATTCACAGTAGGAGCGCAAGCAGGAAGAGGCATAAATTTGCTTGTCCTCCGGAGAGCTGCCTTCCAATTTTACAACCAGCTCACTTCTATTCATGATGGCTGCACCGCTGAATTAGATTCATTTTAAATTTCTTGAGTAATGGATTGCACACCGAGCATGGCGCCTTATCTGTACCATGAACTCCACTCGTACTATTCTTTCCTCGCACGTTAGCAACAGAAATCGTAGCCCCGGTTAAATCAATACCTTTATTCCTTGCTCTAGCTATTGCATTCACTTCAGCACATTGAGCATCAAACTCGTTCGGTGGAATATCCTTTAGCACACCTTGGACCTCGGGGTTAGTAACTCCCCCTTGATTTCGTCCAACGACAATACGCCCGTCCTTAGAAACAATCACAGCGACCGTGTTCGGTCGCTGTGAGGCGGGCAAGCGTTGTGCCTTATCTGCAAGCCTGCCCGCAAGCGTCCCGCTCAGTCCCAGAGGATCCACCCACCCCAAGGGATTAGGCGCATACAGAAACAGGTTCACCCCACCGGCATACCCGACGGGATCCTTGCTGATGAACCGTCCGACCTCTGGATCGTAATACCGGTAGCGGTTGTAATGCAGCCCGGTCTCCTGATCATGATACTGCCCCTGAAACCGGATCGGGTTCGTGACGGGCACAGGGCCCGACGCTTTGCGTATCGCCTCCCTCGCCACACCCCACGCCCGGTACTCCGCCGCCCACGCGATCTCGCCCTTCTCATCGGTGACCTCCTGCGGCGTGCCCAGGTGATCGCACTGGTACCATGCCACGCGGTCGATGGGCGGGGCAGGCGGTGGCGGCAGCCACAGCGGGTCTTCATCCTGCCGGTAGTAGTCGCCGTACACCGGTTCATCCAGCAGCGCGAGGGTGTCTTCGCGCACCGCCTGCGCGAGGGGCACAAAACTGCCCGGCTCGTACACGTAGTGCGTGGTGCGCGCGCCCAGCCCCTCTTCATCGGCGATCCGGCTCTCCCACGCCAGCGTGTCGCCATCCCAGCCGTACAGCGTGAAACCGCAGTGCAGTTCGCGGTTGTGCTTGACGCGCTCGGCGCGGTTCCAGTGTGGCCCGGCCTCGCGGCGTTCCTGGTAATGTGCCTGGCTGTGTTTCGACAGGCGCCGGCCCAGCGCGTCGTAGGTGTAGCGGACCGCGAGGCGGGCGTCTTCGGTGTGCGTGAGCCGGTCAAACAGGTCCCAGGTGTAGCGGCAGGTCTCGCCGTTGCGCCAGCGCTGGGTCAGGTTGCCCCGCGCGTCATACTGATAGTGCGTGCCCGCGTACTGTTTGAGCAGGTTGTCCAGCGCCTTCGGGCGCGGCTGGCGCGCGCGGTCGGCCTCGCGCTGCGCGTCAGGGTCAATCAGGTTGCTGGCCGGGTCGAAGGCGAAGGTCTCGTGGCCGAGACGGCTTTGCGCTTCTATAAAAACGTAATTTGGTTCGTTATTTTTTACCTGGATGCCGAGCGCTGAGGGTCGATGTGTTAGCGGCTTCGCGGCGGGGCTGGGAAAGCGTATTCCGGCAACCCCTTGCACCTCGTCGCATTGCCGCCAAACCATTGGGTACCATCAAAGCTACATGGCGAATGAAAATTATCTTCCTCGAATCGGCAATCGACATATTCACAATTCAGGAAGCGGCAATCAGCGAAGTTAGATCCACGGAATACGCAGCCAATGAATTTAGTGTCAACAAAAAGGCAGCAATTGAATAGCCCCCAATACCAGTTCAAGTCCTCCATGAAGCACGACAAAAAAACTGAATCAACAACCTTCCCATCAAGCGAAAAATTTTTGAGTGTGCAATATCTGAGTACCGATCCTTCCAGGGTCTTCAACAGCGACGACTCGTCGCTGAACTCTACATTTTCGATTAGCATGTCCACCTCAATTTATCCAAGGTCAGGAGCGAGCAGAACAAGCACTAGCTCCTGTTGAGCCTGTCGAGAAATTACGGTACCGGAATCAAGTTGCGCGGTGGGAAGATAACTCGTAGGCCTTCACTTATTATCCAATAAGCAATCCCAGCCCCCGTCGCCGCGCCGGCTACTTTTGCTGCGGTGTTATCCGAGGTTGCAGACGTCACCGGCGCTGTAGCCGTGCCACCTCCATCACCGCCACATTTTTCAGCATATAACCTCTCATCATCGGCAAGGCCATCCTTCAACTCTTGAATGATGTCTTCATGCCCTTGCACGCTCAATCTCGGGCGCGCACCAAGATATGGTGGGTAATATGGGAGATTGCCGGGATTAGTCTTTACTTCACATATCCGTTTATTAATGTCCGCTTTCTTGTTCTGAATCTTCCTCTTCAGTTGCTGACATTCTGCTCCATTGGGGTCAAGCTGGCGAACTAGACCAGACGGGTCGGTATACATCACTGGATTGCCATTCACATAGGCATAGGTATTGGCGCTCCCAGCCAGCCCAATGGGGTCCTTACTGATGAACCGCCCCACTTCAGGATCGTAATACCGGTAGCGGTTGTAATGCAGCCCGGTCTCCAGATCATGATACTGCCCCTGAAACCGGATCGGGTTCGTGACGGGCGCAGGGCCAGACGCTTTCCGTATCGCCTCCCTCGCCACACCCCACGCGCGGTACTCCGCCGCCCACGCGATCTCGCCCTTCTCATCGGTGACCTCCTGCGGCGTGCCCAGGTGATCGCACTGGTACCATGCCACGCGGTCGATGGGCGGGGCAGGCGGTGGCGGCAGCCACAGCGGGTCTTCATCCTGCCGGTAGTAGTCGCCGTACACCGGTTCATCCAGCAGCGCGAGGGTGTCTTCGCGCACCGCCTGCGCGAGCGGCACAAAACTGCCCGGCTCATACACGTAGTGCGTGGTGCGCGCGCCCAGCCCTTCTTCATCGGCGATCCGGCTCTCCCACGCCAGCGTGTCGCCGTCCCAGCCGTACAGCGTAAAGCCGCACTGCCGTTCACGGTTGCGCTTCACGCGTTCGCTCCGGTTCCAGTGCGGCCCGGCTTCCCGTCTTTGCTCGCAATGCACCTGGCTGTGCATTTCCTAGAAATTACTGTGTCTCCAACAATCGGAACGCCAAGGTTGGAGTATTCGCTTCCCGACGCACGTCCGCAACAAGGGTGAGGTCAGATTTTTCAGTGGCATTCCATAGCTGGCAATAGACTCTTCCAATCTCCGATTCGGAATTCGATTCGACAATATCGAATGGAATTCGCCCGGTGCTGTCCGTTTGAAAAGCGATGCTGTATGGAGGCACTTGAAGGCCTTCGACATTCTCTCTCGACCTTGCTAGCTCATCGGTTATTTCTTCATAAATAGCTTCATTTATCTCGTAGACAGATAAGGCATCAAAATCCCCCGACTTAATTGCTACAAGAAGCCCCTCCAAAAGTCGGTAAATCTCTTCTTTCACCATCGATTTCATTGTCTATCTCCTTCGCTTTGGAACAGTAGTAGAGGACGATGCCGAAGCGCCAATTCCTGAAAAATATGGGTCCGCCTTCATGAGGGTGCATCTAGCCTGCTCTGGAGTAAGCCCCGCAGTTCTAACTGCCTTGTAGGCAATACGTCTCTCCGCAGCCAAAGTTCCACCACCTCGTTGATCCTCAGTCGAATAACGAACCAGACTACGTTTTCAACGGCTCCGCATTAGCGCCCCCCACGCCGGAACAGGCGCTCGTGCATCCAACCGTCGTTGGTCAGGATGACAACCGCCTTGCCCCGCATATCTCCCTGAGTCTGCTCCTCGAAATTCTTGTAGTTGGCGCGGATGCCATCCAATTTGGCCCAGTTGTCGGCGCCATCTACCTTGTAGTGGTAGTTCACCTTCGACAGCCTGACGCCCATCACGTCGCGGGGTTCCGTGAAGCTGTCCACTGCCACGAGGGTGTACCTGCCGGTGCAGAAGGCGTCTTGTCCAGCCGGGGTGTTGGCGCCGTGGGCGACGAGGAATTTCTTGCCAGTGTCCGTGACCTGGTATTCGGCGGCCGGCTCCATCTTGTCGCCGAACAGGGGCGGGGCTTCGGTGTCTCGCTTGCTCAGCAGCCCGGCATGGACCAGCGCATCGGCACGCTTCTGGTTCTGACCGCCCAGCAGGTCTTGATTTGCCAGGGTGAACGGCAAGCCCGTTGCAGGAATCGCGGCGCATAGGCCCTGCTGTGTGTCCAGATACGCCTGGATGGCCTGACCGAAGTTGCTCTTGCTGGCATCCCTGGCGCTGTCGCACGCGGCTAGGGTAAGGGCAACGCTGCTGATGGCGACGAACTTGAGAACGGGGTGCAAAACGGACTTCCTCTGCAGAAATAGCGTGGGAAGTAACGAACCACGCTGCGCTTTCACAGGCAGAGGACTGGAAACCATGAACACCCGGTCCGTCGGCCCAAAGCGGGACTCCCGATATTAGGAATCGCCACGCCGCGCTGGAATTGGAAGATTCTGAAAGCGAACGCAGGACCGCAACGGACTACCCGGGGGACGCGGTCAAGCAAACAGGATCGGGAGATTTGCCAGGGAAAATCTGGCGATCGCGCTGCCCGGCGGCAGGCCCGTGGAGAAGACGGTGGGGAAAGCTGGAGCGGGTGAAGGGAATCGAACCCTCGTATGAAGCTTGGGAAGCTGCCGTTCTACCATTGAACTACACCCGCTCGGGTGTCGTGCCCGGCTATCAAACTCGGGCAGAGACCGGAATTATAGCGTGCCTTTTTCTGCGCCGGGAGGCGGCTTGCCGCCCCCCGGGTTCGCCATCAGCCGAGCTTAATTGGCCGAGATGTTGGCGGCCTTGACGACCTTGCCCCAGCGGTCCAGTTCCGACTGGGTGTAGGCGCCCAGTTCCTTCGGCCCCATGAAGATGGCCTCGGCGCCCTGCTCGGCGGCTTTCTGGCGGAAGGCGTCGGTCTTCATGATCTTCTGGATTTCGCCGGCGATCTTGTCCACGACCGGCGCGGGCGTGTCTTTGGGCGCGTACATGGCGAACCACGACGACACGATCAGGTCGGGATAGCCGGCCTCGGCGGCGGTGGGCACGTTCGGCAGGGACGGCAGGCGGGTGTTGCCGGTGACGGCCAGCGCGCGCAGCTTGCCGGCGGCGATCTGCCCCAGCAGCGGCGGTGGCGTGGTGATGGTCATGTCCACGGCGCCGCCCAAGAGGTCGTTCAGCGCGGGACCGGTGCCCTTGTACGGAATGTGCGCGATCTGCGTGCCGGCCATCTGGTTCAGCAGTTCGGTGGCGACCTGTTGCAGCGAGCCATTGCCGGACGAGGCATAGTTCAACTTGCCCGGATTGGCCTTGGCATAAGCCACCAGTTCCTTGAGCGAGTGGATGGGCAGATCGGGGCGCACCACGACCACCTGCGGCGCAGACAGCACGTTGGCAACAGGCGCGAAGTCCTTGATGGGATCCCAGCCGGCGGCGGGCGTGACATGGGGCGTGATGACCTGGAAGCCGGAGTATTGCAGCAGCAGCGTATAGCCGTCGGGCTTGGCGCGGGCGACGGCCTGCGCGGCGATGCCGCCGGAGGCGCCTGGCTTGTTTTCGACGACGACGCTTTGGCCCAGCGCGGCGCCCAGCGGCTGGGCGATCAGGCGGGCGGCGATGTCGGTGGTGCCGCCGGGCGCGGCGGACACGATCAGCGTGACGGGTCGGTTGGGAAAGTCGGTTTGGGCGCTGGCGGCGCCGGCGGCAACGGTCAGCGCGGCGGCGATACCGGCGCGCAGGATGGTGGGCAGGCTGGGAAATGCCATGGGTGTGTCTCCTTGGTTTTTATAGTGTGGTCAAAACGATATCGGTACTACTGCGGAAATTTCTCGGCCAGCCACGCGGGCGCCGCATGGGTCGCCAGGCGCGGCCCCGCTTGCAGCAAGGCATTGGACAGGTCGCGCTGTACCAGCGCGGGCAAGCCGCGCACGATGGCCAGCAAGGGCGCCAGCGACACGCCGGACTCCACGCCCATGCAGGCGAACATGTGCACCAGCTCTTCGGTATTGACGTTGCCGCTGGCGCCCGGCGCATAGGGGCACCCGCCCAGGCCGCCAACCGCCGCGTCAAAACGGGTGATGCCGGTCTGCCAGGCGGCGATCGCATTGGCCAGCGCCATGCCGCGGGTATTGTGCAGATGCACGGTCAGCGGCACGCCGGGCAAGCGGGCCGACGCCTGTTCGCACAAGGCGGCCACTTGCGTCGGAAACGCCATGCCCGTGGTGTCGCACAGCGTGATGCCGGCCGCGCCCGCATCGACCAGGCGTGCGGCCAGGTCCAGCACCTGTTCCGCCGCGACGTCGCCGTCGAACGGACAGCCGAAGGCGGTGGACAGGGACACGTTGCACGGCATGTCGCTGCGGCCGGCCGCGGCCAGCACCTGCGACAGTTCGGCAAAGGACTGGTCGCGCGTCATGCGCAGGTTGGCGCGGTTATGCGTTTCGCTGCACGACATGACCAGGTTCATCTCGTCGGTGCCCGCTTCCAGCGCGCGCTCCAGGCCACGGATGTTGGGCACCAGCGCGGTGTAGATCACGCCGGGACGGCGGCGGATGCGGCGCATGACGTCCGCCGCGTCGGCCAGCGCGGGGATGGCCTTGGGCGAGGTGAAGCTGGTGACTTCGATGCGTGCAAAGCCGCAGTCGGACAAGGCGTCGACCAGGGCGACCTTGTCGTCGGTGGCAACCAGGGCCTGCTCGATCTGCAGGCCGTCGCGCGGGCCGACTTCGTTGATCTCGATCTGGGTGGGGCCGGTGTTCATGCGATGACTCCCTTGGCGCGCAGGGCGCTGCGTTGTTCGTCCGACAGGCCCGCCTGCGCCAGCACGGTGTCGGTGTGTTCGCCCAGGGTGGGCGCGCGCTCGCGCACCGCGCCGGGATTGGCCGACAGGTAGGGGAAGACGGCGGGCATCTCCACCGGCACGCCGGCGGCGGATTCGACGGTGGTGATGGCGTTGCGGGCGCGGTAATGCGGGTCGGCGGCGATATCCGCGACCGAATAGATGCGGCCGGCGGGCACGTCGGCCTCGCGCATGGCAGCCAGCACGTCGTCGATGCGGCGGGCAAGCGTCCACGCGCCGATGGCGGCGTCGATCTCGGCCACGCGCCGGGCGCGGCCGTCGTTGTGCGCCAGGTCCGGGTCCCGGCCCAGGTCGTCGCGGCCGATGCGGGCCATCAGGCGGGTGTAAATGGCGTCGCCGTTGCCGGCGATGAGCACGTAGCCATCCTGGCAGGGATAGGCGTTGGACGGCGCGATGCCGGGCAGCGCGGCGCCGGCGGGTTCACGCACGGCGCCGAACACGGAATATTCCGGCAGCAGGCTTTCGCTGAGGTTGAACAGGCTTTCGTACAGCGCCGCGTCGATCACCTGGCCCACACCGCCGCGCGCATCGCGCTGGTACAGCGCCATCATCACGCCCAGCGCGCCATGCAGGCCGGCAATGGTGTCGCCCAGCGACAGTCCCGCGCGCACCGGCGCGCGGCCCGGCTCGCCGTTCAGGTAGCGCAGCCCGGCCATGGCCTCGCCGATGGCGGCAAAGCCCGGTTCGCGCGCCTTGGGGCCGGTCTGGCCGTAGCCCGAGACGCGCAGCATGATCAGGCGCGGGTTCAGTTCATGCAGGGCTTCCCACGACAAACCCCATTTTTCCAGGGTGCCGGGGCGGAAGTTCTCGATCAGCACGTCCGCCTGTTGCGCCAACAGGCGCACGATGTCCTGGCCCTCGGCCTGACGCAGGTCCACGCATACCGACTGCTTGTTGCGCGACTGCGCTTCCCACCAGACGGACGTGCCCTCGTGCAGCAGGCGCCATTTGCGCAGCGGATCGCCCTGCCCGGGCGGCTCGATCTTGATGACCTGCGCGCCAAAATCCGCCAGCGTCTTGGCCGCGAACGGTCCTGCGATCAGTTGGCCCAGCTCCAGCACGCGGATGCCGGCAAGAATCTGCCCTGCCATTTCGCCTCCCTGGCGACACTCGATATCAATGGACGGCAGTGTGCGCGCAAAGTCGCGCCGGGCGGAATGGACAATCGGGGAAAGGGGCATTCCCGGAACGAGAAACCCCGGGCAAACCCGCAACCGCGGGAATCAGCTGTCGCTGCGCAGGTGCGCCAGCAGCAGGCGGGCCGCCACGGTCAGCGTGTCGGCATCGCGCACGCCCAGCAGCAGCCAGCGGCGCGCCCACTCGTCGGTCAGGGGAATCAGCTTGATCGGCATCGAGCGCGCATGCGGCTCGGCGGCGATGCGCGGCAGGATGCCCACGCCGCGGGTGGCCGACACCATGCGGCAGATGGCATCGAAGCTGCGCACCTGGATGCGCAGGCGTATCGCCCGGCCCAGGCGCCCGCTTTCATCGGCCAGGCGCGTGGCCAGGGACGTGGCGGGCGGCAGGCCGACGTAGTCGTAGGCCAGCGTGTCGGCAAAGGCTACCTGGGGTTCACCGGCCAATGGGTGACGCTGCGGCACGATCAGCACCAGTTCATCCAGGCGGTACGGAAAGGTGGCCAGGCCGTCGGCCGGAGTGCGGTCGGCGAAAACGCCGATATCGGCGCGGTTCTCCAGCACGGCAGTGACGATGTCGCTGCTGTTCTGCTCTTCCAGGTCGATGCGTACGGCCGGGTGGCCGTCCATGAAGGCGGCCAGGTCTTCGGGCAGGAATTGCGTCAGCGACGAGGTATTGGCGGCGATGCGTACCTGCCCGCGCACGCCCTGGGCAAAGTCGGACAGCGCGCCGGCCATCTGCTCCACTTCCTGCAGCACGCGCAGCGCATGGACCAGGCAGGCCTGGCCGGCGTCGGTCAGCTCCACCCCGGCGGCGTTGCGGTACAGCAGCGCGGTGCCCAGGGCGGCTTCCAGGTCGGAAATTCGCTTGCTGGCCGCGCCCACGGCCAGATGCGACTGGCGCGCGCCCGCCGAGATGCTGCCCTGGCGTGCCACCGAGACAAACAGGGAAAGCGTGACGAGGTCGAAACGGGCAACGTTCATGACAAGAAACCGGGGCGGTGCGCGCCCGATGGAAAGCCGGGCTGGAAACTATAGCCGGGAGGGGCCGGGACAAATATGTCCCTATTTTAATCCCCCCTGGCAGGGGCGGCTGGCCTGGGCTGCCACTACAATTCCCCCCATGACTACGAATAACCCCGCGGACACCCCCGCGAACAACTCCGCGACCACGCCAGTGAACACCCCCGCAACACCCGCCGGCGACGCCGCTGCCACGCCCATTTCCCAGGAAACGCAGGCCGCGCTGGCCAGTACCCCGCATGCGCCGAACAGCCCCGGCGCCACGCACATCCGCAGTTTCGTGCACCGCCGCGGCCACATCACCCAAGGCCAGCTGGCCGCGCTTGAGCGCCTGATGGGCCAGTGGTCCATCCCCTACGCGCCGCGCCGCCTGGACCCGGCCGCCGCTTTCGGCCGCGAGGCGCCGACGGTGCTGGAGATCGGCTTCGGCATGGGCGAAACCACCGAGAAGATCGCGCTGGCCCGCCCGGGCGACAACTTCCTGGGCGTCGAAGTGTTCAACGCCGGCGTCGGCTCGCTGCTGCGCCGCATCGAAGACTCCAGCATCCCGAACCTGCGCATCATCCAGCACGATGCCGTCGAGGTCGTGCGCGACATGATCGCGCCGGACTCGCTGGCCGGCGTGCACATCTATTTCCCCGACCCGTGGCCCAAGAAGCGCCACCACAAGCGCCGCCTGGTCCAGCCGCCGTTCATCGCGCTGCTGGCCAGCCGCATCGCCCCCGGCGGCTACATCCACTGCGCCACGGACTGGGAAGAGTACGCGGTGCAGATGCTGGACGTGCTGGGCAACGAGCCCCTGCTGAAAAACACCGCGGACGGCTATGCGCCGCGCCCGGATTACCGCCCCCTGACCAAATTCGAGACGCGCGGCCTGCGCCTGGGCCATGGCGTCTGGGACCTGATCTTCAAGCGAGTCGCCTGATGCTCTATCCGTCGATTGAACCCTACCGCCACGGCTTCCTGGATACCGGCGACGGCCACCAGGTCTACTGGGAGCTCTGCGGCAATCCGCAGGGCAAGCCGGCGGTGTTCCTGCATGGCGGTCCGGGCAGCGGCTGCTCGCCGGTGCATCGCCAGCTGTTCGACCCGCAGCGCTACAACGTGCTGCTGTTCGACCAGCGCGGTTGCGGCCGGTCGACGCCACACGCCAGCCTGGACAACAACACCACCTGGCACCTGGTCGCGGACATCGAACGCCTGCGCGCCGAGGTCATGGGCGCCGACAAGTGGCTGGTGTTCGGCGGCTCGTGGGGCTCGACGCTGTCGCTGGCCTACGCCGAAACGCATCCGGACCACGTCAGCGAACTGGTGTTGCGCGGCATCTTCGCGCTGCGCCGCGCCGAGATCGACTGGTTCTACCAGGAAGGCGCGTCGTGGCTGTTCCCCGACCACTGGGAAGCGTACCTGGCGCCGATTCCCGAAGCCGAACGCGGCGACCTGGTGGCGGCGTATCACAAGCGCCTGACGGGCTCGGACCCCGCCGAACAGCTGCGCGCGGCCAAGGCCTGGAGCAAATGGGAAGACAGCACGATCACGCTGCTGCCCAGCCCGCGCCACCAGCAAAGCCACGCCGCCGACCGCGCGGCGCTGGCCTTCGCGCGCATCGAGAACCACTATTTCGTCAATGCCGGCTTCATGGAAGAAGGCCAGCTGATCCGCGACGCCCACAAGCTGCGCGGCATTCCCGGCACCATCGTGCAAGGCCGCTACGACACCTGCACCCCCATGCGCACGGCGTGGGACCTGCACCGCGCGTGGCCGGAAGCCGACTTCCACATCGTGCCCGACGCGGGCCATGCCTTTGACGAACCCGGCACGCTGGCGCGCCTGATCGCGACCACCGACGCCTACGCAAAACGCTAAGGAAACGCCATGCACATTACCCTGAACGGCGATGCCCGCGAGTTCCCGCTGGACACCACGGTGACCGAACTGCTTGAAACGCTGGGCTACGCCGGCAAGCGCGTCGCCGTGGAACGCAACGGCGAGATCGTGCCCAAGAGCCAGCACGGCCAGACCGCGCTGACCGACGGCGACCAGATCGAGATCGTGGTGGCGGTGGGCGGGGGCTGAACGCCCCGGGCCAAGATCCCTTGGATGTCGACAAAGGGCTGCAGCGATGCAGCCCTTTTTGTTGCGGGCAGGCCGACGCAGTCGCTCGCAATCTTGCGCAGTCTGACGTCGGGCTAGCAACCTGTTACACGTTAACCCCTCGTCTCAGGCCGACGGAGGGGGTCATAATCGTCGTTGCTGGCGTTGTCGTCGTACGGTTGTCGTGTTGTTGTTCTAGCGTTGCACATTGCCCCATGGGCAGAGGAGGCATCATGAACACCGCGGTCATCATTAACCTCATCATCCAGCTTGTCGCCGGCGCCGCCGGGGGCAATGGCCTGGGCAAGATGCTTCAGCAATTCACGCTGGGGCCCCTGGGCAACACGATCGCAGGCGCGATCGGCGGCCTGGCAGGCGGGTCCTGGCTGGCCCCGATGATCACCGCCGGGGCGGGCGCCATGGCGGCGGGCAACAGCGGCATGGATCTTTCCGCCATTGCCAGCAGCGTGGTCGGCGGCGGCGTGGGCGGGGCGGTACTGACGCTTATTGCCGGCGCCGTGCGCAAGATGCTGGTCGGCCGCACGTCCTGACAGCAATTTCTCGTTCTCTCACCGCAACATAGATAAAGGAAACACTATGGGTCTGCTCAATTTCATCAAGGATGTTGGGGAAAAGCTCTTTGGCGCGAGCGAAGCCAAGGCGGCAACGGCGGATGAACTGAAGAAAGAACTGGATAAGCACGGCCTGAACGCCGACGGCCTGCAGATCACCGTGGACGGCGACAAGGTCACGGTCGCGGGCGAAGCCGCCAGCACCGAGGCCGCCGAGAAGATCTCGCTGGCGCTGGGCAACACCGTCGGCGTGGCCGCGGTGGACAACCAGCTGAAGGTCAAGCAGGCCGCCCCCGAAGCCAAGATGTACACGGTGCAAAAGGGCGACAACCTGTGGAAGATCGCCGAAGCGCAGTACGGCAAGGGCCAGGGCGCCAAGAACACGCTGATCTTCGAGGCCAACAAGCCGATGCTGACCAGCCCCGACAAGATCTATCCGGGCCAGGTGCTGCGCATTCCGCCCCTGTCGTAAATCAGAACAGCGAACAAGCCGGCTGCGCCTTTGCAGTGGTCGGCTTGCATCGCGGCGCAGAACCCCCTGCTGCCGCGATCACTTGGCCAGACGCAACGTCTGGCCATTTTTTTGGCGCTGACCCATCAGCCCTTCATGAAGCGGCCCATGCCCTTCATGCCGCCCATGGCGCGCATCATCTTGGCCATGCCGCCCTTTTTCATCTGCTTCATCATGCCCTGCATCTGTTCGAACTGGGCCAGGAGGCGGTTGACCTCTTGCACGGGCACGCCCGACCCCGCGGCGATGCGGCGCTTGCGCGAGGCCTTGATGAGTTCGGGCTTGGCGCGTTCGGCGGCGGTCATGGAATTGAGGATGCCTTCGGTGCGGCGCAACTGCTTTTCCGCCTGGCCCCCCTGCAACTGGCCGGCGGCCTGCTGGAACTGGGCCGGCAGCTTTTCAAGCAGTGAACCCATGTCGCCCAGCTTTTTCACCTGGCCGAGCTGATCGCGGAAGTCGTTCAGGTCGAACTTGTTGCCCGACTTGATCTTGGCCGCGAGCTTCTGGGCTTCGGCGATGTCGATATTCTTTTGCGCCTGCTCGACCAGGGAGACGATGTCGCCCATGCCCAGCACGCGCTGCGCCATGCGCTCGGGGTAGAAGGGTTCGAGCCCGTCCAGTTTTTCCGAGACGCCGACGAACTTGAGCGGCTTGCCGGTCACGTGGCGCACCGACAGGGCCGCACCACCGCGGGCGTCGCCGTCCAGCTTGGTGAGCACCACGCCGGTCAGCGGCAGGGCCTCGGCAAAGGCGCGGGCGGTGTTGACCGCGTCCTGGCCTTGCATGGCGTCGACCACGAACAGCGTTTCGATCGGCTTGACCAGGTCATGCAGGGCGCGGATTTCGCGCATCATGGCTTCGTCGATACCCAGGCGGCCGGCCGTGTCCAGGATCAGGACGTCGTAGTGGTGGCGGCGGGCATGATCGACCGCGTTGCGGGCGATGTCTTCAGGCTTCTGGCTGGGGTCGGACGGCAGGAAATCGACGCCGACCTGGGCCGCGACGCTTTTCAACTGATCGATAGCGGCCGGACGATAGACGTCGGCGGACACCACCAGGACCTTTTTCTTGCCGGTCTTGCGGCCATGCTGGGTGTGCTGGCCTTCGGACAGCCAGCGCGCCAGCTTGCCGGTGGTGGTGGTTTTACCGGCGCCCTGCAGGCCGGCCATCAGGATGACGGCGGGCGGCTGCACGGCCAGCGACAGTTCGCCGGAATCGGCGCCCAGGTCGCCGCCCATGAGAGCGGTCAGTTCCTTGTGGACCACGCCCACCAGGGCCTGGCCGGGGCTGAGGCTGCCGGCGACTTCTTCGCCCAGCGCCTTTTCCTTGACCCGGGCGACGAATTCGCGCACCACGGGCAGCGCCACGTCGGCCTCAAGCAATGCCATGCGCACTTCGCGCAGCATCTCTTGCGTGTTGGCCTCGGTCAGGCGGGCTTCGCCGCGCAGCGTCTTGACGACGCGCGAAAGGCGTTGAGTTAGGTTATCGAGCATGAGAGGCGTTTCCGCTTAAACTAGCTGATTGAACGGTGGCCGCAGGCGCGGATTCTGCGCTTTCCGGTGGTATGCACCCCAAGGCCCCATCCAGACAACGGTTTCTATGTCACTAGGCATTGTATTTCACACAGCGGCTGCCTTGGCGTACGCAGTGCTGGGAGGCTCCCTTTGGGTCCGCCTGGCGGGCGCCGGGGAAGTCGAGCACACGGGCAAAATCGCCCGGGCGTGCCTGCTGGGGGCCCTGGTTTTACATGGAATCGGGCTGCAACAATCCATGCTGGGGGCCCCGCACCTGTTCATAGGGTGGGCACTGGCGCTGTCCGCCGCCGTGTGGCTGGGCCTGGTGGTGTTCTGGCTGGAAAGCCTGCTGGTGCGCATCGACGGCCTGCAATTGCTGCTGTTGCCCGCCGCCACCCTGGCCAGCGGCCTGGCGGCCCTGTTTCCCCAGGGGCAGTTCGTGCCCCATGCCGACAACCCCTGGCTGCGCGTCCACCTGCTGATCGCCCTGGCGGCCTACGGCCTGATCACCATCGCCGCCCTGCACGCGATGATGATGGCCCTGCTCGACCGCCATCTGCACCGCCCCCTGGACGCCCCCGCCGAACGCAGCATCATCGGCCGGGTGCTCGATTCCCAGCCGCCGCTGCTGGTGCAGGAACAGCTGCTGTTCCGCATCATCTGGATCGGTTTCGTGGTGCTGACGCTGGCCGTGGGGTCGGGGTCGGTGGCGTCCATGAAGCTGACCGGCATGATTCTTCCGTTTGACCACAAGACCGTCTTCACCCTGCTGTCCTGGCTGACCTTCGGGGTGCTGCTGGCCGGACGCCACATCTGGGGCTGGCGCGGCCGCGTGGCCCTGCGCTGGACCCTGACGGGTTTCGGGTTCCTTATCCTGGCCTATACCGGCAGCCGGTTTGTGCTGGAAGTCATTCTGCATCGAGGCTGACGTGGGCAAGTTGCTGTTCTGGATCGTCATCATCATCCTGGTGCTGTTCGTGGCCCGCATCGCCGGCCGCATGGCCGCCGCCCGCCAGGCCCCGCCCCCGGGCGCCAAGCCGCGCCCCGCGGCCGGCCAACCCGCCCCCGGCGCCCCTCAGCCGGGCACCCCTCAGCCGGGCGCCCCCGAAGCCATGGTCCGCTGCGCCCATTGCGGCATCCACCTGCCGCGTTCCGAAGCGCTGCTGCAGGGCGGCCACACCTGGTGCAGCGCGGAACACGCGCGGCTGGGGCCTGCAGCGAAGTAGGACGGAAGGGGCTGGTTGGGGTCTGTATGTCCTGTTTGCGCAGGCCCCAAACCGCTCCAACCGACCCGCTGCGCCGCGCAGGCATAATGCATGTTGGATACAACATGCATGCTTCCTTCCCATGGCCCTGCTTCTGGATCGACATGGCTGGCTGGCGCCGGCCCCTGGTGTTTCCCGCCTGCCCTCTCCCAACTGCGACGCGCGCCCGCCGGGCACGCAGGTGTCGCTGCTGGTCCTGCACAACATCAGCCTGCCGCCGGGGCAGTTTGGCGGCCCCGAGGTTGCCGGGCTGTTCCTGAACACGCTGGACTACGGCTCGCACCCCTGGCTGGAACGGCTGCGCGGGCTGCGCGTGTCGGCGCACTTCTTCATCCGGCGCGACGGCCGCATCGTGCAGTTCGTGTCCACCGACGCGCGCGCCTGGCATGCCGGCGTGTCCCGGTTCGCGGGGCGCGAACGCTGCAATGACTTTTCCCTCGGCATCGAGCTGGAGGGCACGGACACCCTGCCCTACACTGACGAGCAATACGTGGCGCTGCGCAAGCTGACACCGGTGCTGCGCACGCGCTATCCCCTGGCGGCCGCCTGGGGCCACGAGCACATCGCTCCTGGCCGCAAGACCGACCCGGGCCCCGCTTTCAACTGGACGCGCTTTTCGCGCGACAGCGGCTTTGCGCGGCGGCAATTGCCGCCCGCCTGACCCTTACAAGGATTCGTTATGTTGAAGATCTGGGGACGCCTGACTTCCGTCAACGTGCAGAAAGTCATGCTGGCGGTGCGCGAACTGGCGCTGCCGCACACATTCATCCAGGCGGGTGGCCCGTTCGGCGTGGTCGACACGCCGGACTACGCCAAGATCAATCCCAACCGCACCGTGCCCGCCATCGACGACGGCGGCTTCGTGCTGTGGGAATCGAACGCCATCGTGCGCTACCTGGCCTCGCGTTACGGCGCCGGCACGCTGTGGCCTGAAGACGCCTGCATGCGGGCCGATTCCGACCGCTGGATGGATTGGCAGACGACCGAATGGCAAGGTGCCATGGGCCCGGCCTTCCTGGGCCTGATCCGTACGCCCGAAGACAAGCGAGACCGCGCCGCCATCGACCTGTCGGTCAAGCGCAGCAACGCCCGCGCCCAGATCCTGGACCAGGCGCTGCAAGGCCGCGAATTCATCGCCGGCCGCCAGCTGACCATCGGTGATATCGCCCTGGTCTGTTCGGCGCATCGCTGGCTGGCCCTGCCCATCGAACGTCCGGATACGCCTGCGCTGTCGGCCTGGTACCGCCGCGTGATGATGCGCCCCGCGCCGCAGGGCGTGCTGACGCTGCCGCTGGAATAAGCCGGCTTATTCGACCCAGGGCGTCTTGGCCCAGATGGCCCGCAGGCGGGTGTCGTCGCCTTTCAGGCGCTCTTGCCATTGCGGGCCGTCCAGGTAGTCCATCTCGGTGAACTGCTGCTTCATCTGGGCCTGGAATTCCGGGTTGGCAGCAACGTTGCCCAAGGCACGGCGCAGCTTGTCGGCCACGTCCGCCGGCAGGCCCTTGGGCGCCACGATGCCGCGCTCGGATGCAAACACCAGGTTCACACCCAATTCCTTGAAGGTCGGCACGTCCGGCCCCAGCGGCGACCGTTCGGCGCTGGCCTGCGCCAATACCCGCATGTTCTTGCCGTGATAGGGCATGACTTCGCCCAGGTTCAAACCGCCGATCACCGTATGCCCGCCCAGCACCGAGCTGCGCAAAGGCCCAGCCCCGTTGTAGGGCACGTGGTTCAACTGCGTGCCCGTCAGGTTCTGAAACAGCACCAGGGCCAGGTGGTCGTCGGTGCCCACGCCGGTGGACCCGTAGCTGATGGCGCCGGGCTTGGCTTTCGCCGCGGCGATCAGTGCGTCCAGTGTCTGGTAGGGACTGTCGGCCGCCACGCTGAAGGCGCTGGGGTCTCGCACCAGGTTCGCCAGGTAGGTGAAGTCGCCAGTGGTGAAGCCCGCCTTGCGCTCGATGGGCAGGGACACCAGCCCCGGCATGTTGGTCATCGCCAGCGTATAGCCGTCGGGCTTGGCACGGGCCACGTACGACAGGGCGATGGCGCTGGACGCGCCCGGCTTGTTCTGCACCACCACCGTGGCGCCCAATTCCTTTTCCAGGAACACCGCCAGCGAGCGCGCGGTCAGGTCAGTGCCGCCGCCGGGCGCGAAGCCCACGATCAGTTCGATCGGATGATCGGGCCAGGCCCATGCGGGCAACGCGGCGCACAGTCCTGCGACGGAAAGCGCGGCGCGCGCGACGGTCTTGTTCGAAAAAAACATGCTTGTCTCCTGGGTGCTTTCTTGTTTGTGTTTATGTATTGGGGGGATCGGCCGGCAGGACCTTGCCCGGATTCATCAAGCCCTGCGGATCCAGCGCCTGCTTGATGCGTTGCATCAACGTCAGTTCCACCGCGCCCTTGTAGCGTTGCAGGTCGTCGACGCGGCGTTGGCCGACGCCTTGTTCGGCACTGATCGAACCGCCTGCCTCGTGCACGCGGTCGTGCACCAGACGCTGGATGTCGGCTTCCCGCGCACCCGGCGGGGGCAGCAGGTTGTAGTGCAGGTTGCCGTCGCCCAGATGGCCGAACACGCGCATCGCAACGCCCGGAAACGCTTGCGCCAAAGCCTGGTCCGTGGCCCGCACGAAATCGGGAATGCGCGAGGCGGCAAGCGAGATATCGTGTTTGACGCACGCATCGGCCTGCGCCAACGCCAGCGTGATGCTTTCGCGCAAATGCCAGAAGGCGTGGCTCTGCGCCTGGGATACCGCCACGGCGGCATCGAGCGCTTCGCCGGCTTCCAACGCCTCCGCCAGCACGGTTTCAAGCAGCGTCTGCGCATGCTGCTCGTCTTCGCTGTCGGAGATTTCCAGCAGCGCGCACCAGGCCTTGTCGGGCAGCGCCGGGAAAGGCAGGCGCTGTGATGGAAACGCCCGCGCCACGTCGTGCAGGCAGGGCGCCGCCATGACTTCGAATGCGGTCAGCGCCGCGCCGAAGCCCGCGCGGGCGCGTTGCAGCAAACGCAGTGCCGCATGCAGATCCGGCACGACGATCAGGGCGGTGCGCTGTGCCCGTGGCAACGGAAACAGCTTGAGCACCGCGGCAGTGATGATGCCCAGCGTGCCCTCGCTGCCGATGTACAGGTCACGCAGGTCGTAGCCGGTGTTGTCCTTGCGCAGGCCGCGCAGCCCATGCCAGATCTCGCCTTGCGGCGTGACGACTTCCAGCCCCAGCGCCAGTTCGCGCGCATTGCCGTAGCGCAGCACCTGCGTGCCGCCCGCGTTGGTGGCCAGGTTGCCGCCGATGGTGCAGCTACCTTCCGCCCCCAGCGACAGCGGGAACAGGCGGCCCGCCTGCCGGGCGGCGTCCTGCACCGCCTGCAACACGCAACCGGCTTCGACCGTAATGGTGTCGCCGTCCAGATCGACGGCACGGATGCGATTCAGGCGCACGAGCGACAGCACCACCGCGGTCCCGTCCGCGCTCGGCGTGGCGGCCGCCACCTGGCCGGTATTGCCGCCTTGGGGCACCACGGGCACGCCAGCGGCGGCGCACAGGCGCACCACCTGCGCCACCTCCTCGCACGAGCCGGGTCGCAGCACGGCCAGCGCGCGGCCGGTGACGGCCCGGCGCCAATCGGTCAGGTAAGGTTCGGCATCCGCGCCCGTCAAGACCTGCGCGGCGCCCAGGAAGACGACCAGATCGGCCAGCAAGGCCGCATGGCTTGGCACGCCGGGCGCGGTCATGACTGCCATTCCCGCGCGGCCACCGGCGTCAGCAGCTTGCCGCTGTCCATGAAAGCCGCCACGTTGTCCAGCACCAGCTGTGCCATGGCGGCGCGTGTTTCGCGGGTGGCGCTGCCCACGTGGGGCATCAGGGATACCTGGTCCAGATCGGCGAATTCCGTGGCGGGCGTGGGTTCGCGTTCCAGCACGTCCAGTCCGGCGCCGCCCAGCTCGCCCGCGCGCAATGCCGCCAGCGCGGCAGCCTGGTCCACCACGCTGCCGCGCGCGATGTTGACCAGAATGCCCTGCGGGCCCAGCGCGCGGATGACGGCGGCGTCGACCAGATGGCGCGTGGCCGGGCCGCCCACGCAGGCGACCACCAGGAAATCCGCCCACTCGGCCAGATCGACCAGGCGAGCCTCGTAGCCGTATGGCGTCTGAGGCCGCGGCGTCCGGTTGTGATAGCGCACGTCCATGTCGAACCCCGCCCCCCGCCGCGCGATGGCTTCGCCGATGCGACCCAGCCCCAGAATGCCCAGCCGCTTGCCGGACACCCGCGTGGTCACCGGAAACTGCCCCAGGGCGCGCCACTGGCCGCTCTTGACGTAGCGATCGCCCACGGCCGTGCGGCGCGCGGCGGACAAGAGCAGCGCCCAGGCCAGGTCGGCCACGCAGTCGTCCAGCACGTCGGGGGTGACGCTGACGCCGATGCCGCGCCGCGCCGCCGCCTGCAAGTCCAGCGTGTCGTGGCCGACGCCCCAGCTGCATACCGCCTGCAAAGCCGGCAGCGCCTCGAACATGGCCTGCGTGAAGCCGTGGCGCACCGAGGTGACGGCCACGCGCAGGCTGCGCAGTTCGTCGCCGAATGCGGCCAGCCCTTGCGGTTCGCGCCAGGCGGGCAGGACCCGGTAGCGCGACGCCAGCTGCTGGTCGAAAGCCGGCCCCAGCGATGCCACCTGGACAATGTCGTAAGGGGCAGTCACGCAGGCGCTCCGGCACGGGCGGGGATGTAGTTCGCGGCAGCCGCGGCCTCGGCGAACGACAGGCCGTCGCGAATGCCTTGTTCCACCCGCGCATCGGTGTCCTGCGCCTGCTGCGCGGCCGCCAGCACCGCTTCCAGCTGCGCCCGCGGCACCACCACCAGACCGGTGTCGTCGCCCACCACCAGGTCGCCCTCGGCCACCGTCACGCCGCCGATGGTGACGGGCTGGCCCATGGCTTGCAAGCGCAGCCGCGTCTTGCCCGTCAAGGGCGTGACATGGCGAGCCGCCAGCCACAAGCCGGTGGCTTCGATTTCGTCGACATCGCGGCAGGCGCCGTCGATCACCACGCCGGTCGCCTCGCGCCTGGATGCGGCCAGCGAGGCAATACCCCCAAAGGTGGAAATGCAGGCGCCGCCCGCGTCCACCATCAGCACGCGTCCGGGGCCGGTGGCGGCCACCAGGCGTCCCACCGCGAAATCGGCGCGGTCGAAATCGCCCAGCCCGCCGCTGACGTGGCGGGCGGTGACGGCAAAGCCGGCAATGCGGCCGTGTCCGCCGCGCCGCGGGATGCCCTGCACCACCCCGGCGATCCCCAGGGTATCCATGGCGTCGGCCCAGGTGCTGGTGCCATAGGCGGCGCAACGCGCCAGCAAAGCGTGTTCGGTCGTGCTCATCTTGCGGGTCTCCTGTCGGGATGGCGCGCCGGCCATCTCGGGGTGAACGGGCGTTAATCGATTTGCGCGCCGGAGAGCTTGACGCCCTCGGCCCAGCGCTGCGCTTCGGCGTTGATGAAGGACTGGAACTGCTGCGGCGAACTGTTGTTCACCTCGCCGCCCATGTCCTGCAGCTTCTTGGTCATCTCGGGCGTGGCCACGATCTTGGCGACGTCGCGATAGATCTTCTCGCGCAGGTCCGCCGGCATGCTGGCAGGCGCGAACAGGCCGAACCAGGTCGCGGCTTCGAAACCCTTCATGCCGGCTTCGTCCAGCGTGGGCACCTGGCCGATCGCCTCGACCCGCCGCGGATGCGCCAGCGCAATCGCGTGCAACTTGCCCGACTGGATGTACGGCAGCGCCGCCGACAGCGTGACGAACGCCATCTGCACCTGGCCGCCGATCAGGTCGGTCAGCATCGGCGCGTCGCCGCGATACGGCACGTGCACCAGCTTCATGCCCGTCTTGGCCTTGAACAGTTCGCCCGTCAGGTGCTGGGGCGTGCCGTTGCCGGTGGACGCCATGCTCAGGCCCTGCGGCGCGGCCTTGCCGTAGGCGATGAGTTCGTCCAGGTTCTTCACCGGCAGCGACGGCGCGGTCACCAGCACCAGCGGGATCGTCGAGGTCAACGTCAGCGGCGCGAAGTCCTTGAGCGGGTCGTAGTTCAGTTTCTTGTACAGGCTGGCGCTGATGGTGTGCGCCGCCGTCGTCATGTACAGGGTGTAGCCATCGCCGGGCGCGCGCGCCACGGCTTCGGCGGCCACGGTGGTGCCCGCGCCCGGGCGATTGTTGACGATGACCTGCTGCCCCCAGGCCGCGGGCAGCTTTTCGGCGATCAGCCGCGCGATCACGTCGGTGGCGCCGCCCGGCGGATACGGCACCACCAGCGTCACCGGCTTGTCAGGAAAGCCCGCGGCCGATGCCACGGCGCTGCCCAACGCGAATCCCAGGGCCAGCAGCGCCCCGCCCATGCTTTTCAGCTTTCTCATTGCCTTGTCTCCTCGTGGTGTGCCTGATCGGCACTTTTTTCAGGTGCCCGCGCTCTATGGCGCGGTGCACGGGACTGCACGGGCGCGGACTGCTCGTAACGTCAGCCGCCGCCTTGCTGCTCGCGCCAGGCCAGGAGGCGCGCCACGCCCTCGGCCATGCCGACCCTGGGCTGCCAGCCGATGTGCTGGCCCGCCAGGTCATGCGGAATGTGGAACGCGCCGCCCGAGGTCAGGCGCACGGTGCCCGGGGGGTCGGGCTTGATCTCGGGCTGCAGGTCGCTCTTGCAGTAGTCGAGCACCAGCCGCACCAGCTCACCGGTGGTGATGGGCGCGGGGCCGGATACGTTCACGGCCACGTCGGTCGCCGCGCTCTGGAACGCCGCGACGTTGGCGCGCGCCACGTCCGAGACGTGCACGAAGTGCTTGGTGTCGGTGCCGTCGCCCGGCAGCACGGGGCGTTCGCCCTTGCGCACGCGGTCGTAGGTTTCCATGATGTACAGCGAATTGGCGGCGCGGTAGTGCTGCCGTTCGCCATACACGGTGGAATAGCGCAGCACCACGTAGTCCAGGCCGGCCTTCTGGTAGTACTGGCGGCACAGCTGTTCGCCCATGATCTTGGACGCGCCGTACAGGATGGCGGCGGGTGGCGCGCCCACGGAATGGAAGGGGCCGTTTTCCACCAGCGCGCCCGCGATACCCGTGCCGTAGCCATACACCGCATTGGACGAGGCGAAGACGATCTTCCTGACCTTGTTGACGCGGCAGGCTTCCAGCATGTTCTGCGCGCCGCGCACGTTCACGTCCACCGCCTGCCACGGTGTCTGCGCAAAGCCCAGCGTCATGTAGGCGGCCAGGTGCAGCACGCCGTCCACGCCTTCGGTGGCCGCCAGCAGGTCGGGCAGGCGCATCAGGTCGCCGCGCACCACTTTCACGCGCGGGTCGTCCTGCAGGTGGGCGATGGCTTCGGGCGTGCCGAAGGCGAAATTGTCCAGCAGGATCACCTCGCGCACACCGGCGGCCAGCAGCGCGTCGGCAGTGTGCGAGCCCACCAGGCTGGCGGCGCCGGCGATCAGGATGCGGGAATCGGCCAGCGTCAGGGCCGCGTTTTTCTTGTCAGTCGTCATGGTGTTCAGAGTCCCATCGGTTTGTCGTGCATGCCCCAGTACAGGCTCTTGACCTGGCTGTACAGGCGCAGGCCGTGCAGGCCCTTTTCGCGGCCGATGCCGCTGGCCTTGAAGCCGCCGAACGGCGTGGCAATGTGCGATTGCTTGTAGGTGTTGATCCAGACCGAGCCCGCTTCGATGTCGCGGGCCACGCGCCAGGCGCGGGCGTAGTCGCCCGTCCACATGCCGGCGCCCAGGCCGAAGGGGATGTCGTTGGCCTGGCGGATCACGTCGTCTTCGTCGTCGAAGGGCAGCGCCACCAGCACCGGGCCGAAGATCTCTTCCTGGCACACACGCGCCTGGTTGCCCAGGCCGTCGATGATGGTGGGCAGGTAGAACCAGCCGTTGGCCAGCGCCGCCTGCGACGGCGCGGCCCCGCCCACCAGTACCCGGCCGCCTTCCCCGCGGCCGATATCCACGTAGCCAGCAACCTTTTCACGATGGGCGCGCGACACCAGCGGGCCCATCTGCGTGGCCGGGTCGTCCGGCAGGCCGACGCGCACCTGCTGCGTGCGGGTCACGAGTTCGTCCATGAAGCGCTTGTAGAGGGATTTCTGCACGAACAGGCGCGAGCCGGCCACGCAGCTCTGACCAGCCGAACCGAAGATGCCCGAGATCACGCCCGCCACCGCGCGGTCCAGGTCGGCATCGTCGAACACGATGTGAGGCGACTTGCCGCCCAGTTCCAGGCCCACCGGAATCAGGCGCTGGCCCGCGATGCCGCCGATGATGCGGCCGGTTTCGGTGCCGCCGGTGAACGACACCATGCGCACGCCGGGATGCTTCACCAGCGCCGCGCCCACGTCTTCGCCATGGCCGGGCAGCACCGTCAGCAACCCTTCGGGCAGGCCGGCTTCACTGCACAACCGCGCCAGTTCCAGCGCCAGCTGCGGGGTTTCCTCGGAGGGCTTGAGCAGCACCGCGTTGCCGGCGGCCAGTGCCGGGGCGGCCTTCTGGGCTTCGTTCATGATGGGCGAATTCCACGGCGTGATCGCCGCGATGACGCCGAACGGTTCAGCCAGCGCCATCGAGAAATATTCGCCGCGCGGCGAGGTCATCTCGTTCTGCCAGGTTTCGCACACGGCGGCGTAATAGCGGAAATGCCCCGCCGCGCTGTCGACCATGTTCAGGCATTCTTTCCAGGGCTTGCCACTGTCCAGCATCTGCAAGCGCGCCAGCGGCTCGCGTTCGGCGGACAGGCGCCGCCCGATTTCATACAGGGTGGCGGCCCGCTGGTCGGGACGCAGCTTGCGCCAGGGCTTGTTCTGGAATGCGTCCCAGGCAATGGCAACGGCGGTGTCCACGTCCTGCGCCGTGGCGCGCGTGACGATACCGGCAATGCTGCCGTCGGCCGGATTGATGGAGGTGATGACGGCGTCGCCGTCTTGGCTGTGGCGCCAGTTGGCGCCCAAGCGGAAGGGCTTGTGGCTCGATGCGTCCATAACGTCTTGGGTCCGGGAGTTCTGCGGTAGGCGTCATCATCGGCCGGCCGATTATTAGACACAAATAGATATTTTTCTAATATTCTTAGTCTATGGCTATAAATATCAAATACCGGCCGCTCAAGGCCTTTCTGCTGGCGGTGGACACCGGTTCGTTCACCCACGCGGCCAATCAGCTGGGCGTCACGCAGCCATCGTTCACGGCCCTGATCCAGGACCTGGAAGAGGTGCTGGGCCTGCGCCTGTTCGAACGCACCACGCGCAGCATCAGCCTGACGTCCGCGGGGCAGGACTTCTATGCCCGGGTGCAACGGCCTATCGCCGACCTGGAAGAGGCCTACCGCAGCCTGGCGGACCTGGCGGCCGTGCGGCGCGGCAGCGTTGCGCTGGGCGCCCTGCCGTCAACCGCCCTGGCCTTGCTGCCGGCGGCCGTGGGCACGCTGAGCCGGGCGCATCCGGCCCTGAAAGTGCGGGTCGTGGAAGCGCACAACGATGAGTTGATGGCCATGCTGCGCACCAACCAGATCGAGTTCGCGGTGGGCGCCCTGCCCGAGCCGGTGTCCGACCTGTCTTTCACGCCGATGGCCGAAGATTGCTTCTGCGCCATCTTTCCCGCCGGCCATCCGCTGGGGGATGCGCCGGGGCTGCTGCATTGGCGCGACGTGCTGCGCTACGACCTGGTGCTGTTGTCACAGGGTTCGAACGCGCGGCAGCAATTCGACCGCGCGGTGCGTGACGAAGTCGGGGCGCCGGTCACCGCGCTGCGCTACGACGTGACCAACATGGGCACCGCGGCCAGCATGGTGCGCCAGGGCCTGGGCGTGAGCGTGTTGCCGCGCCTGGCGTTGCCGGAATTGAATCTGGCGGGGCTGCGTGCCGCCCCGCTGTGCGATGCGTCGGCGCGCCGCTATATCGGGCTGCTGCACCGGCGCGATCGCTCGCTGTCGCCTGCCGCGCAGGCGCTGGTCGCGGAATTGGAAATCGCCATGGAGAACATTGCGCGGCAGCTGTTGCCGCTGCCACCGCTGGCAGGGGCCGCCTGACCCTCACGCGGCCATCAACCGCGCGCCACCTTCCAGCCCAGTTCCGCCGAGATATCGGCCGCCACGCCCTGCACGACAGCGACCATTTCCTGCATGCGGTCCAGCGACATGTAGGGCACGGTGCTGGACACGCTGATCGCGGCAACGATGCCGCTGGACGCATCGCGCACCGGCGCGGCCACGCAGCGGATCGACGGCTCGTTGTCTTCCAGGTCGAACGCATAGCCGTGCGCGGCGTAGTCGCGCATGCGGTCGCGAAAGGCTTCCCAGGTCTGACGGCCGCCCGGCGCGCGTGACGACACCGGCGCGCCCACCCGGTGCAGCGCCTTCCATTGCGGTTCGTCGGCATCCAGCAGCAGCGCCTTGCCCACGCCGGTGGCGGCCAGCGGCATGCGGTGACCTACGCGCGACCGCATTTCCAGGCCTTTCTTGCCGGGAATCTTTTCCAGGTACAGCACTTCGTCGTTGTCGCGCACCGCCAGGTGGATGGTGTCGCCCGTCTGCGCGGCCAGGCTGTCCAGATAGGGGCGCGCCAGCGTCGCCATCGGAAAGGCTTCGCGCGCCTGGAAGCCCAGTTCGATCAGCTTGGGGCCCAGCACGTAGCCCACGCCCGCCAATGACCGCAGATAGCGTTCCTGCACCAGGCAGCTGGCCAGCCGGTGCGTGGTGCTGCGCGCCACGCCGATGCGGGCGCAGATGTCCTTCAGGTCGCGCGCACCGCCCGCCACGGCCTGGATGACGGCCAGGCCGCGCATGAGCGTCTGCGTGCCGGCGGGGGCCGCGGCATCGGGATCGATCGGGGGAGAAGAGGCGGGAGACGGCAAGGCGGTCATGGATACGGCAGATTCAAGAGACGGGCGAAGCGGGAGGGTTGCCTGGTATCTTGCCACAGATGGTTTCCCTATATGTGGGATTAAATTCTATATTTTGAGATTTTTCAAGCACTGATCTAGAATTTTTCGCACTGCCCGCCCGGCGCGCCAAGACACCGCCCACGGGCTCGACGACAACAAGGCCGACGCGCGCCGCTCCGCACCCCACACGCGGACCGGGCCACGCGGCGGCCCGAGACGAGACAGCTACCTGATGACTTCCGGATCGCCTGCCCGCGCGGCGCTGATAGCGCTGGACTGGGGCACCTCTTCGTTGCGCGCCTATCGCCTGGACGGCGCCGGCCGCACGCTGGATACCCGCCACCTGCCCTGGGGCATCATGCGGCTGCCCCAGCCTTTGCAGGACGGCGCCGCCACCGCCAGCACCCAGTCGGGTTTCGAACTGGCTTTCGAACAGGCCTGCGGCGACTGGCTTCGTGCCGAGTCGGCGCTGCCCGTGATTGCCTGCGGCATGGTGGGCAGCGCGCAAGGCTGGCAGGAAGCCGCCTACCTGGACGTGCCAGTCGACCTGCCGCGCATCGGCACGCTGCTGACCCGCATCGACCGCTCGGGTGCAACGCCGGTGCATATCGTGCCGGGCCTGATCCAGCGCCACGGCCTGCCCAATGTGATGCGTGGCGAAGAGACCCAGGTGTTCGGCGTGCTGTTCGACCAGGCTGGCGGCGGCGCGGATGACGTGCTGATCGGCCTGCCCGGCACGCATTCGAAATGGGTCACCGCGCGCCGCGGCCGCGTCACCCACTTCGATACCTTCATGACCGGCGAGGTCTACGCCGCGCTGCGCGGCCACACCATCCTGGGCCGCACCATGACCGAAGCCCCCGCGCCCGACATGGCCGCCTTCGAACGCGGCGTGAAAGTGGCGGGCGCCCCCGCTGGCCGCGCCGGCGTGCTATCGACGATTTTCAGTACCCGCGCGCTGGGGCTGACCGGCGAACTGGCCGGCGCCTCGCAAGCCGACTACCTGTCGGGCCTGTTGATCGGCCACGAAATAGCCGCCCTGGCCGAGATGCTGCGCCAGCAAGGCGAGCTGCCGCGCATCGTGCTGTGCGGCGACGACGCGCTGTGCCAGCGCTACATCCTGGCGCTGCGCCACTACGGCCTGGGCACGCCCGAACAAGCCCGCAACGCTACCGAACGCGGCCTGTGGCACCTGGCGGTCTGCGCCGGGCTGGTGCCCGCCGCCCAAGCGGCCCCCTCGACATCGCCTGCATCGAACAAGGAAACGCCATGATCCATCCCGGACTGCAAACCGCCATGGGCCACTGCGGCCTCATCGCCATCCTGCGCGGCATCACGCCTGCCGAGGCCGTGCCCGTTGCCCGTGAACTCTACGCCGCGGGCTTTCGCCTGATCGAAGTGCCGCTGAATTCGCCCGAGCCGCTGGCCAGCATCCGCGCCATGCGCGACGCGCTGCCGGCCGATTGCCTGGTCGGCGCCGGCACCGTGCTGAACCCCGACGACGTCGCCCGCATCAAGGACGCCGGCGGCGAGATCATCGTGATGCCGCACAGCGACCCGGCCGTGATCCGCGCGGCCAAGGCCGCTGGCCTCGCGTCCTGCCCCGGCGTGGCCACGCCCACCGAAGCCTTTGCCGCGCTGGCCGCCGGCGCCGACGTGTTGAAGATGTTCCCCGCCGAACAGCTCGGCCCCGTCGTGATCAAGGCCTGGCGCGCCGTGATGCGCCCGCCGATCGCGCTGGTGCCGGTCGGCGGCATCACGCCCGACAACCTTTCCACTTACGCCCAGGCGGGCGCCAGCGGCTTCGGCCTGGGCTCCGCCTTGTACAAACCCGGCCTGTCGGCCGCCGAAGTCGGCCAGAACGCGCGCGCATTCATCGCGGCCTGGCAACGCGCCTATCCCGCCCAGGAGACCCAAGCATGAAGATCACCAAGCTCACCACCTACATCGTGCCGCCGCGGTGGTGCTTCCTGAAGATTGAAACCGACGCCGGCATCGTCGGCTGGGGCGAGCCCGTCGTCGAAGGCCGCGCCCACTCGGTGGCCGCTGCCGTCGAAGAACTGTCCGACTACCTGATTGGCAAAGACCCGCGCAACATCGAAGACCACTGGACGGTGCTGTACCGCGGCGGCTTCTACCGCGGCGGGGCCATCCACATGAGCGCCCTGGCCGGCATCGACCAGGCGCTGTGGGACATCAAGGGCAAGCACCTGGGCGTGCCGGTGTCGCAGCTGTTGGGCGGCAACGTGCGCGACCGCATCCGCGTGTATTCGTGGATCGGCGGCGACCGGCCGGCCGATACCGCCGCGGCCGCCAAGAGCGCCGTCGAGCGCGGCTTCACCGCCGTGAAGATGAACGGCACCGAAGAGCTGCAGTACATCGATTCGTTCGACAAGGTCGAGAAGTGCCTGGAAAACGTGGCCGCCGTGCGCGACGCGGTAGGCCCCAACGTGGGTATCGGCGTGGACTTCCATGGCCGCGTGCACAAGCCCATGGCCAAGGTGCTGATGAAAGAGCTGGACCCGTTCAAGCTGATGTTCATCGAAGAGCCGGTGCTGAGCGAGCACTACGAGGCCCTGAAGGAACTGGCGCCGCTGACGTCCACGCCCATCGCGCTGGGCGAACGCCTGTTCTCGCGCTGGGACTTCAAGCGCGTGCTGTCCGAAGGCTACGTCGACATCATCCAGCCCGATCCGTCGCATGCCGGCGGCATCACCGAAACCCGCAAGATCGCGGCGATGGCCGAGGCCTATGACGTGGCGCTGGCGCTGCACTGCCCGCTGGGCCCGATCGCGCTGGCCACCTGCCTGCAGATCGACGCCGGCTGCTACAACGCGTTCATCCAGGAGCAAAGCCTGGGCATCCACTACAACGCCGCCAACGACCTGCTGGATTACGTCAGCAACCGCGAAGTCTTCGCCTATGAAGACGGCATGGTCGCGATTCCGCGAGGCCCGGGCCTGGGCATCGAGGTCAACGAGGAATACGTCAAGGAACGCGCCGCCGTCGGCCACCGCTGGCGCAACCCCGTCTGGCGCCATGCCGACGGCAGCTTCGCCGAATGGTAAGCCGCTGACCCGCACGCCGATAAAAGAGAGAGGAGACCCCCTTGACCACTGCCACCCATCCGGGCCTGCAAAGCGCCCAGCGGCCCACGCGCAGCCGCTATCTCATCATGGTGATGCTGTTCATCACCGTCGTCATCAACTACCTGGACCGCAGCAACCTGTCCATCGCCGCCCCCGCCCTGAAGGACGAGTTCGGCCTGGACACGGTGCATGAAGGCCTGATCCTGTCGGCCTTCGGCTGGACCTACGCCGCCATGCAGATTCCCGGCGGCTGGCTGGTGGACCGCGTGTCGCCGCGCGTGCTGTACGCGGCCGCGCTGATCCTGTGGTCCACGGCCACGTTCTTCATGGGTTTTGCGGGCAGCTTCGTGATCCTGTTCGTGCTGCGCCTGGCCGTGGGCGCGCTGGAAGCGCCGGCCTATCCGATCAACAACCGCGTCGTCACGACCTGGTTTCCGGAAAAGGAACGCGCCACCGCCATCGGCTTCTACACGTCCGGCCAATTCGTCGGCCTGGCGTTCCTGACGCCGGTGCTGGCCTGGCTGCAACACCACTACGGCTGGCACATGGTGTTTGTCAGCACCGGCCTGCTGGGCATCATCTGGGGCGTGCTGTGGTACCTGATCTATCGCGAACCGCGCCAGTTCAAGGGCGCCAACGCGGCCGAGATCGAGCTCATCCAGCAAGGCGGCGGCGTGGTCGACCTGGACCGCAATGTCAAAGAGAAGAAGGCTCCGTTCAACTGGAACGACCTGGGCCTGGTGATGACCCGCCGCAAGCTGTGGGGCGTTTACCTGGGCCAGTTCTGCCTGACGTCCACGCTGTGGTTCTTCCTGACCTGGTTCCCCACCTACCTGGTGAAGTACCGCGGCATGGACTTCATCAAGTCTGGTTTCCTGGCGTCGGTGCCGTTCCTGGCGGCCTTCGTGGGCGTGCTGTGCTCAGGTGTGCTGTCCGACTTCCTGATCCGCCGCGGCGCCACGGTGGGCCTGGCGCGCAAGCTGCCCATCATTCTGGGCCTGTTGATCTCGACGTCGATGATCGGCGCCAACTTCACCGATTCCACGCCCTGGGTCATCTTCTTTCTGGCCGTCGCGTTCTTCGGCAACGGCCTGGCGTCGATCACGTGGTCGCTGGTGTCGACGCTGGCGCCGGTGCGGCTGCTGGGCCTGACCGGCGGGGTATTCAACTTCGTGGGCAACCTGTCATCGATCTGCACGCCGATCGTGATCGGCTTCCTGGTGTCCAAAGACAGCTTCGCGCCGGCCATCGTGTACGTGTCGTCGCTGGCCTTGCTGGGCGCGCTGTCGTACATCCTGCTGGTGGGCAAAGTGGAACGGATCGACGCCTGATCGTTCCTCTTGCCCCCCCCTCAAGGGCGCCTGCAAAGGCGCCCTTTTTCATGCGCGGACGATTCATGGATGGCATTATTGTTATGATATAACATAACTAATATAGAAGGACACCCCGTGCTTGAAGCCATTGGCCTGACCAAACGCTACGGCGACCAGATCGCATTGCATCCGCTGGACCTGCGTATCGAGCCGGGCGAAATCTATTGCCTGCTGGGCGCCAACGGCGCCGGCAAGACCACCACCATCAACCTGTTCCTGAACTTCATCGCGCCCGACGGCGGCCAGGCCCTGATCAACGGCCTGGATGCGGCGCGCGAGCCGCTGGCCACCAAGCAGCACGTGGCCTACATCCCCGAGCAGGTGAACCTGTACGGTACGCTGACGGGCCTGGAAAACCTGCGCTACTTCGCCGCGCTGGCGCTGGGCGAGGCGCCGCCGCGGGAACGCCTGCTGGCGCTGATGGCGGACGTGGGCCTGGAAGCGGCGGCGGCGGACAAGCGCGTGGCCGCCTATTCCAAAGGCATGCGGCAAAAGGTCTGGATCGCGGTGGCCTTGGCCAAGAACGCGCGCGCCCTGCTGCTGGACGAGCCGACCTCGGGCCTGGACCCGTCGGCGGCGGCAGAATTCACGCGGCTGTTGCAACGCGCCAGCGAACGCGGCGTAGCCATCCTGAACACCACCCACGACCTGTTCCACGCCCGCCAGACTGCCACCCGGGTCGGCATCATGAAGCGCGGCCGGCTGGTCGACAGCCTGGACAGCCGGCAGATCAGCGACACCGACCTGCAAGCCCTGTACCTGGCGCACATGAAGGCCGACGCATGATCTTTCTCATCGCCTTCAAGGACCTGCGCGAACGGCTGCGCGACGGCCGCCTTTACTGGGCCGGCGGCATCGTCGCCGTGCTGCTCCTGACCGCGCTGGCGGTCGGCTACCTGCACCAGCAGGAAGCGCGCGCCGAGCAGGCCGCCGCCCAGAACGCCGACTACGGCGACTGGCTCAAGCAGGGCGCGCGCCATCCGCACGATGCCGCCCACCAGGGCATGCACGTTTTCAAGCCCGACACGGCCCTGGCGCTGCTGGACGCCGGCATCAACCCCTACATCGGCAGCACCGTGTGGCTGCAGGCGCACCGCCAGAGCGAAGTGAAATTCCGGCCGGCGCAGGATGCCACGGGGCTGCAACGCTTTGGCGACCTGTCGGCCGCTTGGATCCTGCAAGCGCTGGGGCCGCTATTGGTGATCGTATTGGGCTTCAACGCGCTTTCGGGCGAACGCGAACAGGGCATCCTGCGCCAGACGCTGAGCCTGGGCGTGGCGCCCTGGCGCCTGTTGTGGGGCAAGGCCTGCGCGCTGGGCATGAGCCTGGCGCTGCTGCTCGTGCCCGCAGCCATCGCCGCAGGCCTGGCGGTGTGGCTGGCCGGCGGACGCGCCGACGCGCTGTGGCGCCTTGTCGCGCTTGGGGCCGGCTATGCCTTGTACCTGGCCACCTTCGTCTTCATCACGCTGGGCGTGTCGGCGGCCGCGCGGTCATCCCGCGTGGCCATCACGGTGCTGCTGGCCCTGTGGATCGCCAACACCGTGGTCGCGCCGCGCGTCATGGCAGAGCTGTCGCGCGGCGTGCATCCCAGCCCTACCCGCCTGGAATTCAACCAGGCCTTGCAGGACGACCTGAAAGCCACGTCCGACCGCGTGTGGATGCAGGCCTTCGGCACCACCGAACGCTGGAGCCGCGACGTGCCGCTGAACCAATGGGGCCTGGCGCTCAAGCTGGATGACCAGTCCAGCTACGCCGTCTACGACCGCCACTTCGGCGGCCTGTGGGACACCTGGGAAAGGCAGCAGGCCGTGCAGGAATCCGCCGGCTGGCTGCTGCCGCTATTGGCCATCCGTGCGTTCTCGGCCGCGATGGCGGGCACCGACTTCGCGCACCATCGCGACTTCACCGTGGCCGCCGAACGCCAGCGCCGCGTGATCCAGGACATCGTCAGCGCCGACCTCGTCGCGCACGCCGACACGCTGGACCACCAGCACTTTTCGTATCAGGCCAGCCCGTCGCTGTGGGCCCGCGTGCCGCCCTTCCAGTACCAGCCGCCCGCGGCCGGCTGGGCGCTGCACGAAGCCCGCCTGAGCCTCTTGATGCTGGCCGCGGCGCTGCTGCTGAGCCTGGCCTTTGCCTGGCGCGCCGTGGCCCGCCAGACCGCCCTGTAGGAGACCCCTGGTGCACGCCCGACAATCCCGCCGCTACGCCCTGGTGCTGCGGCACGAACTGCGCCTGTTGACCCGCGAGCGCGCCCTGTGGCTGTGCGGATTGCTGTTCCTGCTGCTGGTGGCCTATGCCGTCTTCAACGGCCTGTGGCAGACCTCGCTGCGCGACGAGGCCCAGGCCGCGCTGGTGCGCGCCGATGCGCAGGCCCGCGCCGGCCAGCTGGCGCAGCTGAACCGCATCATGGACGGCCGCGAAACGCCCACGCCGTTCGGCAACCCCGCCAGCCCCGCCAACATGGGCGGCGGCCTGGGCGCGCATTACGCCGTCATGCCCAGCGTGGCCCTGGCGCCGGTGGCGCTGGGCCAGACCGATCTGTTTCCGTCGCAATTCAAGGTGACCTACCAAAGCAAGGTCAACTTCATCCACAACAACGATATCGAGAACCCCTGGCACCTGCTCAGCGGGCATTTCGACCTGGCATTCGTGGTGGTCTACCTGCTGCCGCTGCTGATCTTTGCGCTGAGCTACAACCTGCTGTCGGGCGAGAAAGAAGACGGCACCTTGCGGCTGCTGTTGTCCCAACCCCTGGCGCTGCTGACGCTGATCGCCGGCAAGATCTCGCTGCGCGCCGCCGTGCTGCTGGGGGCCGCGGTGCTGTTGCCCATGGCGGCCCTGCTGCTGGTGCGCCCCCAGGCCCTGCACACGATCGGCACGACACTGTGGTGGGCGCTGCTGGTCGGCGCCTATGCGCTGTTCTGGTTTGCCGCCGTGGTGGCCGTCAATGCCTTCGGCAAATCGTCGGCGGCCAATGCCATGATCCTGATGGTGGGTTGGGTGCTGCTGGTGCTGGTGGCGCCGGTGCTGCTGAACCTGGCCGCCGCCTTCGCCAGCCCCGCGCCGTCACGCGCCGAACTCGCCACCCGCACGCGTGTCGCCACCGCACTGGCCATGCGCGACAACGCCGCGCTGCTGTCCACCGACTACCAGCACATGGACAAGCCCGACGTGCTGATCCCCCGCGACGGCCGCCTGGAGATCACCGGCCGGCCCATGGGCCAGGCCCGCGTCGAGCGCCAGGTGGACGAGGCCATGCAGCCCGAGCTGGACCGTTTCGACGCCCAGCTGGCCCGCCAGCAAACGCTGGTGGCGCGCTACAGCGTGCTGTCGCCCGCCGCCGTCGCCTACGAGGGCATCACCGCCCTGGCCGGCACCGGCCAACGCCGCCATGCCCATTTCATGAAACAGATCGACGCCTACCACCAGGCCTGGAAGGACTTTTTCCTGCCCCGCATCGAAGCCGGCCGCGCCATCGCACCCGAAGACTTCGCGGCCATGCCGGTGTTTCGCTGGCAGGAAGAGGACCCCGGCATCGTGCGCGCCCAGGCGGTGCGGGCGCTGCTGCAACTGTTGGCGCCCACGGTGCTGCTGCTGGCCCTGGCCGGCTGGCGCCTGCGCCGCTACCGGGTCGTCTAGCGCCGGCCCACGCCCAAGACACGCTGTCCCCCCCTTCAAGCCCAACGGGAAAGAGTCATGAGGAAAGTCGTATCCACCGCCGCCTTCGCGGCGTGCGCCGCCGTGCCCGGCGTCCAGGCACAGGAACCCGAGCTGCCCGCCATCCGCGTGGAAGCCGCCAGCGAAGCCGATGGCCTGCGGCTGGATTCGCGCAGCAGCACCGCGTCGCGCCTGGGCCTGACCCTGCGAGAAACGCCCGCGTCCGTCGAAATCCTGTCGCAGCAGACGCTGCGCGAGCGCGGCGCCAGCACGCTCAGCGACGCGCTGCGCGGCGCCACGGGCCTGGCCGGCGGCGGCCCGCCGTCCTCGCCCACCACGCTGTCTTCGCGCGGCTTCACCGACATCCTGTACCTGTACGACGGCCTGCGCATGTCCGGCGCCGGTTCGACCAACCGGGTCGAAGACACCTGGAACTACGAACGCATCGAAGTCCTGAAAGGCCCCGCATCCGTGTTGCAGGGCGACAGCGCCATCGGCGGCATCGTCAACTTCCAGACCAAGCGACCCGACCGCGACAATCCCAGCCGCGAAGCCATGTTCTCGTATGGCAGCTACGGCAGCACGCGCACCGGCATCGGCCTGGGCGACAACTTCGGTGAAACCGGTGCCTATCGCATCGACTACAGCCACAACGACTCGCGCGTCGGCACCATCGACCGCGACAGCAACAAACTGGACCACCTGACCACCGGCATCGCTTTCGACGTGGCGCCCGCCACCCGCCTGGACCTGTCGTTCGACTACTCGCGCGACACCGGCCATGCCTACTGGGGCACGCCGCTGGTGCCGCGCAGCGTTGCCCGCGACCCGACCGGCGTGGTCAGCACACCCGACGGCCGCGTGCTGGACCGCAGCCTGGCCCGCAACAACTACAACGTGCTGGACGACCGCAACGAAGCCGAAGCCTACTGGCTGCGCGCCCGCGTGACCCACACGCTGACGCCCGCCTGGACCCTGCGCAACGAATTCGCGATGAACAAGGTCGACCGGCTGTGGAAGAACTCGGAATCCGCCACCTACAGCGCCCCCGGCTTCATCGACCGCGACCAGACCATCATCACGCACCACCAGCGTTACCTGATCGACCGCTTCGACGCCACCCACAGCGGCACGATTGCGGGGCTGTCGAATAAATTCGTGGTGGGCGGCGAACTCAGCAAGACCAGCCTGGACAGCGAACGGCGCTTCTCCAACCGCAGCGCGTCCACCGCCGATGCGCTGCGGGTGTCGCTGCGCAACCCTGCCGTCGGCGACTTCAACGATGACCCGGCGCTGATGAGCGGCCCCGGTAACCGCACCGACTTCACCACCGACGTGCGCGGCGCGGCGTTCTTCCTGGAAGACTCGCTCAAGCTGGCCGAGCCCTGGACGGTGGTGGCCGGCTACCGCTACGACCGCATCCGCGTCGATCGCAGCGTGACGGACCTGAACGTGGGCAGCCGCAGCGAATTCGGCACCCGCTATTCCGCCAACTCGGCGCGCCTGGGCACCGTCTTCGACCTGACGCCGTCGTCGTCCGTGTATGCCCAGTACACCAACGCCACCATTCCGGTGGGCTCGCTGTTCCTGCTATCGCAGGCCAACGCCTCGTATCCGCTGGCCAAGGGCGAACAATGGGAAGCCGGCTTCAAACAGACGCTGGAAAACGTCGAATGGACCGCGGCGGTCTATCACATCAAGCTGGAAAACGTGTTGTCGCGCGACCAGAACGATGCGCGCCTGACGGTCAACAACGGCCGCCAATCGTCGCGCGGCGTGGAACTGTCGGCCGACTGGCGCGTCACGCCCCAGTTCACGCTGTCGGGCAACGTTGCGGTGCTGAACGCGCGCTTCGATTCCCTGACCGAGGCCGATGGCGCATCTCGCGTGGGCAACACCCCGCCCAACGTGCCCGAGCGGGTGGCCAACCTGTACGCCAACTACCGGCTGGCGGACCTGCCGATGAACCTCTTCGTGGGCCTGAACCACACGGGCAAGATCTACACCGACAACGCCAACCAGATCCGCATCAACAGCCACACCACCGTCGATGCCGCGATCAGCTACCGCATCCGGCCCGCCCTCTTGACCTTCCGGGTACGCAACCTGACGGACCGGCTGTATGCCTATTACGGCGGCCGGGCCACCAGCCAGGTGCTGCTGGCGCCGGGCCGCACGTATGAGCTGGGGGCTACGTTCGAGTTCTGACCGATCAGCAGCCTTGCACCGCCAGCCGGCGACGCTGGTTGGCGGCGCGCTGCACCAGCACCAGGGCCAGGCCGGCCGTGGCGATGACCGCACCGGCGATCGGCACGGCGGCATAGCCCAGGCCCGCCGAAATCACCGCGCCGCCCGCAGCCGCCCCCACCGCATTACCCAGGTTGAAGGCGCCCACGTTCACCGACGACGCCAGGCCAGGCGCATCCGTCGCGGCGCGCATCACGCCCATCTGCAACGGCGGCACCACCGCGAACGTCGCCACACCGAAGATCAGCAGCGAAATCGCCGCGCCGACCGACGTCTGGCCGATCCACGGAAACGCCAGCAGGTCGATGATGACGATCACCAGGAACGTGATCAGCGTGCCGTCCAGCGAGCGGTCGGCCATGCGGCCGCCCAGGCCGTTGCCCAGCGTGAAGCCCAGGCCGATCAGCACCAGCATCCCGGTAATGAAGGCAGGCGATGCGCCGGTGATGTCCGCCAGCGTCGGCGCGATGTAGGTGTACAGCGTGAACATGGCGCCCGCGCCCAGCACAGTGGTCAGCAGCGCCAGCAGCACGACGGGGCTCTTCAGCACGGCCAGTTCATGGCGCACATTGGGACGGCGGCCCGCTTCGCCCGAAGGCAGCGCGAACCACAGCGACAGCATGGCAACCAGGCCCAGCACGGCGGTCGCGGCAAACGACATGCGCCAGCCGATCACCTGGCCCAGCCATGTCGCGGCGGGTACGCCGCCCACGTTGGCAATCGTCAGCCCCATGAACATGGTCGCCACCGCGCTCGCCTGCTTGTGGCGCGGCACCACGCTGGCCGCCACCAGCGACCCCAGGCCGAAGAACGCGCCGTGGTTCAGGCTGGTCACCAGACGCGCGAGCAGCAGCGTCGTGTAATTGGGCGACAGCGCCGACAGGATGTTGCCGAGGGTGAAGATCGCCATCAGCAGAATCAGCGCCTTGCGCCGCGACCAGCGCGAAAACGCGAGCGTCATCAACGGCGCGCCCACCATCACGCCGATGGCGTAGGCGCTGATCAACATGCCGGCGCTGGGAATCGACACTCCCACGCCGTCGGCAATCACGGGCAGCAGGCCCATGGGGGAAAATTCGGTCACGCCGATGCCGAAGGCGCCGACGGCCAGCGCCAGCAACGGCAAGCCGGCTTTGACCGGCGGGGATTCATGGATAGACATGCGGGTTCCTTGGAGGGATTGCGCCGACCGGACGGTTCAGGGGCGATCCAGCTACATCAGCCGGCACCTAGGGAAAACCCGATCGGAAGACAGGCGCCCAGTATGCCGGGGATACCCTTGCGGAAAAAGCGACTAAACGGGGAAACACTTTTGACCTGGAGTCATGAATGGCGGGGGGGCAGGCCAACCTGCACCGGGGAAGTCGGACCGCCCCCCTGACCACTCAGGCCGACAGCCCCCACCGCTTGGCGTGCTTGCGGGTATTGGTCCGAATCCATAGCCCCAGGCGATCGATCAGCGTGGTTTCAGTACCTGCCATCGCCTGTCCTCGCAGCGCGGCCTGTACCGGTTCCAAGGCGGCGAGCAACGCATCTATCAGCGCCTGCGCCACCCCCATCACATAGCGAGGGCCGAAACCCAGATCCCGCGTCATCGCCAGCACCTGCTCCGGGCCGATATTGCCCGGCTTTGTTTCGCCGCCCACCGCAAACGCAAAATTGCGCGCAAGCCCGGGATACATCGCCGTGCACATCAGGTCATAGAACGGCGCCAGATGATAGCGACCGTCGGGCATCAGCAACACCGACAGGTTCTTGGCGTGGCTATCGTTGTTGCCCACGCACAGATTGAACAGCACCCACTGCAGGAACCGTTTCAGGTCGAACGGCCCCACGGCCATTCGAACCAGCAGATCGCGGCACTGTGCCAGCGACGGGCCGCCGTCGGCTTCATACTTCATGTCGGACGGCTTGCCTGCCAATTGGCATAAATCCAGCTGATGCAGGCGCAACAAGCCGCCCTCGCCATCCGGCGCCCGGTCGTAGCGCCTGATCAAACAAGCCCGCGTGTCGGGTTGCAAGGCGGCCTCGGCGACTCCCAGCCCCAACCGCGCAGCCAATTGCATCACCAACGTCTCGTTCAACGCCGATGCCCACACCGAGGCGAAGCCCCGGATATCCGGCTTAAGGATGTGCGAAGACGGCGCCGCGCCCTCGGGTATCGCGGGTGAGCCGTCGGGCATCACGGTCACCAGCAACTTGTCCTGCGCCCCGGCCAGCGAAATGCGTGCTCCGTCTGCATTCTCGGCGACCAGCGCCGGTATGGCCGTATCTTGCAAGCGCGTGGCGATATCCCTCCATGTCGCCGCGCGATATCGCGCCGGTGCGGGGCGTTCGCCCTGTGGCAGTATCGTCAAGCCGCTGGCCGTATCCCCCCCCACGCTGCCCAGCAAGCCGAACACCGTTGTGGCGTGGCGGCTGACCTGCAGGAAGCGACGGATCGAGCCTTCGGGCAGCAGGTTTTCAAAAAAGGCATGTACCGCGGCATCCGTGTGGTCGCCGACGCGCAGCGTCACCTCGGGCGAGATCGCATGCGCATCGGGCCACTGCAACCAGGCATCGTCGTAGACGAAGCGCAACGGCCGTTCGTCGAACAAGCGGCCCACCCGACGATCGGCCTGGTAGACATTCAGCACATCGACTCTCATGACCGGCCCACGCGCTTGGGCCGGATCAACACCTCCAAGCCCATCAGATCCAGCAGGTCCAGCACCTTCTGCAACTGCAAGGTGGGTTTGCCGCGCTCCAGGTCGACCACGAAGCGGTTGCCGCTGCCCGACAGGCCTGCAAGGTCCGTTTGCAGCAGGCCCTGCTCGCGCCGCAGGCTTCTCACCAGCTCGCCCAAGTCAGCGGCGGTGCGGATCGTGGCAGGGACATCATTGGCGAACGATGACGCTGACATGAGGCACTCCAAAATTACCGTTCGGTAAGTTTATGCCTATTCAGCTCAAAAATCCCAACAAAATTACCGATCGGTAATTTTTATCAAGATTTTGCTCGTTCAAGTCGAAAAAATTACCGAACGGGAATAATTTGCACGCTCCCCTCTAGGCAAACGCCGCCCGCCCGTCACCCGTGCTGATACCGCCACTCCTGCGTCACGCCCCCATACCCGTATGCCGTTGGCCGGCAGTCCGCGACGTGGATGCTTGAATGCGGGTGCACGTTGCCCAATAAGCCGGCCAGCAGTTCATAGGCCGCCTTGTGATAATCCGCCTTTTCACCGCGGGTATTGGTTTCGCCCGTGATCGTGACCTCAAGCTGGAACGAGTTCCTGCCCTCTTCGGCCAGCGACCGCCCAGCCACGAACCATTGATCGGCCGGCACGTACTGCACGATGACGCGGGTACGCGCGCGCTCTTTCTTCAGCACGTCGCAGGTGAGTTGGGTCAGTTGTTCCACCAGTTGACGGGTAAGCGCCGCGTTGGGGTGGCCAGACACGATGACATTGATACCAGGCATGTTTGCTCCTTGTTGAACCGTGAGCCGCCAGTGTCGGCTGCCTCTTGTTCACGGAAAAGCGGGAAGTTATGCTGACATCTATCGGAAAAACAGGCAGATAGATGTCACGCCTTCTGGATCTGGAGCTTCTCAATACCCTGGTGGTGGTTGCCGATGCAGGCAGCCTGTCGGCCGCGGCGCCCCGGTTGTACCGGTCCCAATCGGCGATCAGCGACCAGGTGCGCAAGCTGGAACAGCTATGCGGCGTCTCGCTGCTGGTGCGCGCCAAGACGGGAACCCGCCTGACCCCGGCGGGCGAACGGCTGGTGGCGCATGCGCAAAAGCTGCTGTCGCTCAGCGACGCGGCCTGGCGCGACATGCAGGGCGCCCAATTGACGGGCGACCTGCGCCTGGCCATCACGGATTATTTCCGGCCGCACGCGTTGCCGATCATCATTCGGCACATCCGCGAACAGTTTCCGCAGCTACGCCTGCATGTCGGCATCCGCAAGAGCGCCTGGATCGAGCAGGAGGCCAATGCCGCCAGTTTCGACATCGGCGTCTCGATGACGATTCTGCACACCGGCCATTCGCCGAACGACGCCCCCTCGGAACGCATCAAACTGCGCCGTGAACCCCTGCACTGGATCGCCGACCGGTCGTTCGCCTTGCCGCCCGCCGGCCAGACACTGGGCCTGATCGTGTTGCCGGACACCTGCTCGCTGCAACGGTTTGCCGTGCATACCCTGGACGCGGCCGGCGTTGCCTACAGCATCGAGCACACGGCGTCCGACATCGGCGGCTTGCACCTGGCGCTGGCGGCGGGATTGGGAATCGCCTGCCTGAACGCGTCCGCGGTTCCCGCTACCGCGATGGCCGTGGAAGGCGACCCCCGGCTGCCCGCGCTACCGGATGTCGAGTTCAGCCTAGCACCGCCGCGCAGACAGGAGCCGGCTTTCATCTCCGACGTCAGGGACATGCTTGCCGCGCATCTGCGCTGAACAAGCGCATGCCGTGTGCAGCAATGAAAAATGGCGCCCGGACTCGGGCGCCATTTCCGGGCAGACTGCCGCTTACTTCAGCAGCAACGCATTCAACCGCTTCACGAACGCCGCCGGGTCAGCGATCTGGGCGCCTTCGGCCAAGAGCGCCTGGTCGAGCAGCAGGCGGGCCCACTGGTCGAACTCGCCGTCATCGGCCGCGCGAATGCGGGCCAGCAGCGGGTGTTCGGGGTTGATTTCCAGCACCGGCTTCACGTTGGGCGCTTCCTGGCCGGCGGCCTTGAGCATGCGCAGCAGGTGCGGGCTGAGTTCGTTCTGGCCTACCACCACGCAGGCCGGCGAATCCACCAGGCGCAGCGTCACGCGCACTTCCTTGACCTGGTCTTCCAGCGTCTTTTGCAGGCGCTCGACCAGCGGCTTGAAGTCTTCGGCGACTTCGGCCTGGTGCTTCTTTTCTTCTTCGTCGGCCAGTTCGGCCAGGTCCAGGCCGCCCTTGGCCACCGACACCAGCGACTTGCCGTCGAATTCGCGCAGGTACGACAGCATCCATTCGTCGACGCGGTCGGACAACAGCAGCACTTCGATGCCCTTCTTGCGGAAGATTTCCAGGTGCGGGCTGTTGCTGGCCGCCGCGAACGTGTCCGCCGTGACGTAGTAGATCTTGTCCTGGCCTTCCTTCATGCGCGCCACGTAGTCGGCAAACGACACGGTCTGCGCCTGGTCACCGCTGTGGGTCGACGCAAAGCGCAGCAACTTGGCGATACGTTCCAGGTTGGGTTGGTCTTCGCCCGCGCCTTCTTTCAGCACCTGCCCGAATTCCGACCAGAACGTGGCGTAGTCTTGCGGCTTGTTCTCGGCCAGGTCTTCCAGCAGCGACAGGATGCGCTTGGCCGACCCTTCGCGAATGGCGCGCACGTCGCGGCTTTCCTGCAGGATTTCGCGCGACACGTTCAGCGGCAGATCCGCCGAATCGATCACCCCGCGCACAAAGCGCAGGTACGACGGCAACAGCTGGTCGGCGTCGTCCATGATGAACACGCGCTTGACGTACAGCTTCACGCCGCGGCGGCCGTCGCGGTCCCACAGGTCCATCGGTGCGTGCTTGGGCACGTACAGCAGCTGGGTGTATTCGCTGCGGCCTTCGACGCGGTTGTGCGTCCAGGCCAGGGGATCGTCGTAGTCGTGCGAGACCGTCTTGTAGAACTCGCGGTATTGCTCTTCTGTCACGTCCGACTTGCTGCGGGCCCACAGCGCATTGGCCTGGTTCACCGTTTCCAGTTCGTCTTGCTTGACCTGCTCGCCCTTCTCCGCATCCCATTCTTCCTTGGCCATGCGGATCGGCAGCGAGATGTGGTCGGAATAGCGGCGCAGAATCTCGCGCAGCTTCCAGCCGTTGAGCAGTTCATCTTCGTCGGCGCGCAGGTGCAGCGTCACGTCGGTGCCGCGCGTGGCTTTTTCGGCCGCGGCAATCGTGAATTCGCCCTGGCCGTCGGATTCCCAGCGGATGGCGTCCGTGGCCCCTGCGCGGCGGCTGATCACCGTGACCTTGTCGGCCACGATGAACGACGAATAAAAGCCCACGCCGAACTGGCCGATCAGTTGCGCGTCTTTCTGCTTGTCGCCGGTCAGTTGCGAGAAAAATTCACGGGTGCCGGAACGGGCGATGGTGCCCAGATTGGCCACCGCTTCGTCGCGCGACAGGCCAATGCCGTTGTCGGAAATCGTGACCGTGCGCGCGTCCTTGTCGTAGCTGACCGTGATGGCCAGCTCGCTGTCGCCTTCGAGCAGCGCCGGCTGGTCGATGGCTTCGAAGCGCAGCTTGTCGCAGGCGTCCGACGCGTTCGACACCAGCTCGCGCAGGAAGATTTCCTTGTTGCTGTACAGCGAATGGATCATCAGGTG
Organism: Achromobacter sp. FW305-C-28; assembly: GCF_058783235.1. Taxonomy (NCBI): domain Bacteria; kingdom Pseudomonadati; phylum Pseudomonadota; class Betaproteobacteria; order Burkholderiales; family Alcaligenaceae; genus Achromobacter; species Achromobacter sp. FW305-C-28. Next base: position 211,693 of record NZ_JBYSYL010000010.1, read on the forward strand.
CAGCAGTTGCTTCACCTCGGCCTGGAATCCCAGGGTTTCGGACGGGGACGACGCGGCGTTTTGGCTCATAGTTCTACGTGAAGGTCTAAAAAATTAGGGACAAAAGAAACCGGTTACCGGGACGAAGCGCCCGCGCGGTTTCCGGGAAACCCTGCTGTGATGGGGGCCATCGGCCACTTTTCAAGGCCGATCAGAAAATGCCCCAGGACTTGCGGTAGCGCGTCTTGGCTTCCAGTATTTCCTCGCCCTCGATCGCGGCCATTTTGCCGTCGCGAATCAGCTTGCGAATATCGTCTGCCCGGATCTGCAAGGTCTGCTGCGAGCGCAGCAGGAAATCGGCGGTGGCCGGGTCCAGGATGCGGTAGATAGGGCTGAAGACCAGTTGGGTCGCACCCAGCTCGTCAAAATAATAAAGCGCGTCGCCATGGCGCCAGACCGAGCCGAAGCGGTGATATACGTCGCCCAGTTTCTGCCATTGGCCGCCCGGCGCTGGCGTCATCCGGTAGATCAGAGTCGACCGCGAAATCAGCCCGCCGCTGCTGCGAGACCGATACCAGGATTCCTTGCCCCGAAGAAACAGCACCTGCCGACCATCTGAAAATACAAACGGCGACAGCGCGGTAAACGCCCCCGACGCAAATGGATCATCGCCGGCCCGCTCGACCTGCCGGGTCTGGCTGTTATAGAAATAAATGCCATCCTTGCCGGCAAACAAGGCCTGATTGACGTGGCCGCCTTTTTCGCTGATCAAGCGGTAAGGCGCCCGCGCCGCATCGAACGCCTGCGCGCCGACATACACCATGCCGTCACGCGGGTCGCGCAGATAACGCTGGCGGTCCAGGCCGTCGACCTGAAACGCATACAGGCCCGGGGCGTCCGACAGCGGCAGCAGCGTCTCGCGGTAATACACGTGGCGGCCATCAGCAAAGAATTGATCGCCCGGCCGCGTCTCGCCATCTTGCCGCGACGCGATCCGCCGCAACGTCGCCGGGTTGGCCTGCGGCATTTCCGTGCCTTCGTAGAACACCCGCGCGCCGTCGGTGGCCAGCTCGCGCTCGAGCAGCGGCCGGTACGGCTGCGAACTGGCCGGCAAGGCCTTGAACGGATAAAGGTAGGTCTGGGGCTTCTCGCCCCGGCCCGCGCTGAACAATATCTGCTGCCACACTTGCCGCACGCCACCCAATGCCTCGTTCGACTCGGAGTGGAAGGCGCAGAAATAGGTGATCGTGCCATCCGTGAAGTAGCTGTTGCCCAGGAACCTGGCCGACGCCGGCTTCATATCCGGCAGGATCTGATTGCCGCAATACACGTGGCGGCTATCGCGCCCCGCCTGGCGGCCATCGTAGGTGCGCGTTTCAAAGGCATCGAAACTTGCCGGGTCCGCCGCATCCATCCGGTAATACCCATTGCTGGGCACGGCCGCGTAGATGGCGCCCTGATATCGCTTGTAGATACTGCTGCGATAGGACTCGCCCTTGTCGACAGCGACAAAGTCGTCGTTGTCGTTGATCACCAGAAACAGCAGGCTCATTGGCAAACCGGCAATCAGCAAGGCGCAAACGATCGCGATCCATCTGGTGCGTTTCTGCATGGTTTTCGGCCAGGAAGGCCCGGTGCGAAGGTCGGGTTGATGGCCGGAAATTCTATCAAGCCGATCCGCCCCGGATTATCCGATCGTTGATCGCACAAGGCGCATCGCCGCCTTCCCCGCTAAAATCCCGCACTTTCTTCCATCCCCCCACCTTGCCGGCCCCTCCGCCATGCAACCCGCCTCCCTGACCCAACCCGCCTCCCACGGCGCCGCCGACGACGCCGAGCCCAGCCACGACCTGGTCTACGGCCCCGACGACCGCCCCGCCGCCCCCGTCGCCTTCGTCGCCGCCTTGCAGCACCTGCTGGCCATCCTGGTGCCCATCGTCACCCCCGGCCTGCTCATCTGCCAGGCCCTGGGCGTCAGCAGCCGCGACACCACCCTGATCGTGTCCATGTCGCTGGTCATCTCCGGCATCGCGACGTTCGTCCAGTGCAAGCGCTTCGGCCCCCTGGGAGCCGGCCTGCTCATCGTGCAGGGCACCAGCTTCAACTTCGTCGGCCCGCTGATCGCCGGCGGCTCGGTGATGGTCAAGCAAGGCACCCCGGTCGAAGCCGTCATGGCCGCGATCTTCGGCGTCGTCATTGCCGGGTCCTTCGTGGAAATGGGCATCAGCCGCATCCTGCCCTTCGTCAAACGCCTGATCACCCCGCTGGTCACCGGCATCGTGGTGCTGCTGATCGGCCTGACCCTCATCAAGGTCGGCCTCATCAGCATGGGCGGCGGATTCGGCGCCATGGCCAGCGGCACCTTCGCCAGCGCCGAGAACCTGACGCTGTCCGGCCTGGTGCTGGGCACCATCATCCTGCTGAACCGCGTGCCGGTCGTCTGGATCCGCAGCACCGCCCTGGTCCTGGCCCTGGCCGTCGGCTACATCGCCGCCGCCTACATGGGCCGCCTGGACTTCACCGGCGCCCGCGAAGCCGCGCTGTTCCAGGTCCCCATGCCCCTGCACTTCGGCCTGGGCTTCTCGTGGGCCCTGTTCGTGCCCATGCTGATCATCTACCTGGTCACGTCCCTGGAAGCCATCGGCGACGTCACCGCCACCAGCAAGGTGTCCAAGCAGCCGGTCGAAGGCCCGCTGTGGATGCAGCGCATCAAGGGCGGCGTGCTGGTCAACGGCGCCAACTCGCTGCTGGCCGGTGTCTTCAATACGTTCCCCAGCTCGGTCTTCGCCCAGAACAACGGCGTCATCCAGCTCACCGGCATCGCCAGCCGCCACGTCGGCGTGTGGATCGCCGGCATGCTGATCCTGCTGGGCCTGTTCCCGTCGGTGGCCGGCGTGCTGCAAGCCGTGCCCGAACCCGTCCTGGGCGGCGCCGCCATGGTCATGTTCGGCGCGGTCGCCGCATCGGGCATCAACATCCTGGCCGGCATCCACCTGGACCGCCGCGCCCTGCTGATCATTGCCGTGTCCCTGGCCCTGGGCCTGGGCGTGTCGCAAGTGCCGGAAATCCTGTCGCACCTGCCGCATGCCGTGAAAAGCGTGCTGGAATCGGGCGTCGCTACGGGCGGCATCTGCGCGCTGGTGATGAACTGGTTCCTGCCCGAGAAGAAGTGAGCGGTGGCCGACTGGGCCTTGCGCGGCACTACGGCGCGCGGGCCGGGCAGGCCTGCGTTGCCAGGCGCCGGCCCGTCGCCTGACAATTTTTTCCAGACCGCATATAATCGCGGTCTTCGCTTCTCCCGCAGCCGTCCTCAAGTAGCACCGGACGCGTTCGCGACCCCCTTGCCCGGGTGGTGAAATTGGTAGACGCAGGGGACTCAAAATCCCCCGCCGCAAGGCGTGCCGGTTCGATTCCGGCCCCGGGCACCATCAAGAATATTCCCCGTGATTGCCACGCCCTGTATCCCGACAGCTGGATACGGCGATCTCGTTGCGCGCACACTCGCGTCACGAACTCATCGAGACAATTCGGTCGGTTCACCTGATTCGATCCATCGCTCTGACCCATTGAAGCTCCAGTGTGTGCGTGTGAACGCACGCTGTAAAAAGCGCGCGCTATTTGTCACTCGGCCCGATTCAGGCGGCCGGAAATTCGGCAAACTTGGCGCCTCACGGGTGGACTTTGCCTTCCTGCACGTCGCTCCCCATCAACTCGCTCCTGCCGACTGCCCGGGCGTCTTTGTCGCGTCGTGCCATATCGGTTTTTGCTATTTTTATCTGCTTTTGCGATAATTCTCCATGCACATCATCTCCAAGCGATCGTTGCGTGAGTTCTGGCTGATCCATCCCGGGTCCACCAACTCCCTGCTTCATTGGCACACGACGCTGGAACACGCAGAAGCCGCTGATTTCTCGGCGCTGAAGGCGGTGTTCAACACGGTGGACTGGGTCGGCGGCTATGTGGTTTTCGACATAGGCGGCAACAAGTACCGCATCGTTGCCGATGTGGTGTTCCGATCGCAGACCGTCTTCATCAAGTACGTTTTCACGCATAAGGAGTACGACTCATGGAAGCCGTAATCCCCGACCTGACCGAAGTGGCTCGCAGCTATGCCGAATTCCGCGCGATCGCGGGCGTGGGTGCGATCCGCAATGAAGCGGACTACGGCCGAGCGCTTGCGCTGATCGAAGCGATCCTGGACAAGACACGTGGCACCCCAGCGCGAGAAGACCCCTCGCACCCGCTGGCGGATCTGCTGGATCTGCTGACGGCGGCAGTGCATGAGTACGAGGCCGATCACCACGCCATCCCGGCGTCATCGCCCCGCGAGGTGCTGCGCTTCCTGATGGATCAGCACGGGCTGAACCAATCCGACTTGCCTGAGGTGGGCAGCCAGAGCGTCATGTCCGAGATTCTGGCGGGCCGCCGGATGCTCAACACCCGCCAGATTGCCGCATTGGTCGAGCGCTTTCACGTTCGGGCGGATGCCTTCATAGAGCGCGCGGATGCGCATTGAGGGAGCGGTCCCGCCCCACAGCGACGGGCAGGACCTTTTCCCCCTCTCAATGCCGCCCCCACCTACCCTCGTAATACACCCAGTGCCCATGCCGCTGGCGCCATTCCGGGCCGTGGTACACGTACCCGCGCCGCGCCGGTAGCCACACGCCGCCGACCCAGGCATGGCGTCCGCCGACCCATTCCCAATGGCCGGGCGCCCAGACGTAGCCCACGCGGGGCGGCGGCACGACCTCGACCCGGGGTGGCGGCGGCGCCACGTCGATACTGATGGCCACGCTGGCCTGCGCGACGCCCGGCACGCTCAGCGCCCCCAAGGACAACACCACCGCGGCGCCCGCGGTCATCGCGGCTTTGATGAAGCTTTTCATAACGGTTTCTCCCTTGCAATCGCCGCGCCGGACGAGGCGGGCGCGGTGAGGCTAGTGTGCGCGGCGGGAATTATCGAAACGGTTACGCGGCGGGGGCTGGTGGTTTCAGGCGGTTTCGGTGGCGGGCCTGGCCCGGTGCGGTTCTGCCGCCCGTCCCCATAAATTCCGCCCAATGGATTTAACGGGAATTCCCCGATTCTCCGCCCCCACACCGGCCGATACCATTCGCCGCACTTCCGCCGGCTGGCGGGATGACATCCATACGTTGCGCCCCTCGCGCGGAGACACCATGAAAACTTTGACCACTGTCGCGGCAGGCGCCGCGTTGCTTCTTTCGTCGTGGGGCGCCAGCGCGGGCGTGACGTTCGAAAGCGTCAAGAACAAGGGCTTCGTCCAATGCGGCGTGTCCACCGGCGTGGCGGGGTTTTCGGTCAATGACAGCAAGGGCGGCTGGATGGGCCTGGACGTGGACCTGTGCCGTGCGCTGGCCGTGACCATGTTCGGCGACGCGTCCAAGGCCAAGATCATGGCCGTCAGCGCCGTGCAGCGCTTTACCGCCTTGCAGTCGGGCGAAGTGGACGTCCTGCCGCGCAACACCACCTTGTCCCTGACGCGCGACACCACGCTGGGCCTGATCGGCGTGGGCGTGAACTACTACGACAGCCAAGGCATCATGGTGAACAAGTCGCTGAACGTGAAAAGCGCCAAGGAACTTGATGGCGCCACCGTCTGCGTGCAGCCTGGCACCACCACCGAACTGAACCTGTCCGACTGGTTCCGTTCGAAGAACATCGTGTTCAAGCCCGTGGTGGTGGAGCGCCTGGACGAGATCATCCGCGCCTTCGCGGTGGGCCGCTGCGACGCCTTTACGGGCGACAAGTCGCAACTGGCGGCCGCCCGCACCAATCTGGCCAACCCTGAGCAGTACGACATCCTGCCCGAGAACTTCTCGAAGGAACCGCTGGGCCCGATGGTGCGCCAGGGCGACGAGCAATGGTTCAACGTGGTGCGCTGGACGATGTTCGCGATGCTGGAGGCGGAAGAGTATGGCGTGACGTCAAAGAACGTCGACGAGATGCTCAAAAGCACCAACCCGAACGTGCAGCGCCTTCTGGGCGTGACGCCGGGCATGGGCAAGAACCTGGGGGTGGATGACAAGTGGGCCTACAACGTCATCAAGACGATTGGCAATTACGGCGAAAGCTTCGAGAAGAACCTGGGCGAGACCAGCCCGCTGAAGCTGCCGCGCGGCCTGAATGCGTCTTACCGCAATGGCGGGTTGATGTACGGGTGGCCAGTACGTTAAGGACGTTTCCTCCCCAAAAAAGCGAGCGCCCTGTGCGCTCGTTTTTTTTGCCTGCCGCCTCGGTGACGCATGGCGCTGCGGGGCGCCGCGCCCGGAATTCACTTACGTAGTATCGTTGACGACCCCGGCCTTTCCCCTTCCCTCAGGTACATGACCCCTTCATCGATCTCCGTTCAATTCATTCCCACAGGTTTTGTTCCGACCGACGAACAGAGAAAGATCCAGGCGTCCCGCCATCGCATCAATCTGGTCCTGGCCAATGCGGGCGCGGCCAAGACCACGACGTTGGCGCTGCGCATCGGCGAAGCCATCAGCAAGGGAACCGCACCGGAAGAGATCCTGGCGCTGACGTTCACCGACGAGGCCAGGCAGGTCCTGCAGGCGCGCCTGACGGCCGTGGGCATCGCCTACAACACGGCCCGGCGGGTTCGCGTGCAGACGGTGGAGGAATTTTCGCGGCAGGTGCTGGCCGGGATGGAAGATGCCGTGCCGAGCGCGCTGGCCTCGGTTCGCGAGCAGAAGGCCTTCGCGCTGGACGCCCTGGAAAACGTCGGCCCCAATAATCCCGACCGGGGCGATGTGCTGGATATCCGCACGCACAACACGGCGGTCAGCCAGTTTCTGGACAACCTGCTCAAGCTGAAGGCCACCCTGACGCTCATGCGTGGCGGCGACGGCGTGGACCCGGAATTCGCGGCGGAAGGCCTTGCCGTGCCGCTGACCGATTATCTGTGGGCCATCGAGTATGAAAAGCAGCGCATCGACCTGTTCGGGTATGTCGAGGCGCGCGGGTTTTTCGATGCCACGTATGACCTGGCCTGCGCGCTGCGCACGACGCCTGAACTGCACCAGGCCCTGCCCGCCTGCAAACTGGTCGTATGCGACGAGCTGCACGACATCAACGAAGCGTCTTTCTGCATCATCGAAACGTTGTTGAATGTTCACCAGCCCTACTTTGTGGGCGTGGGGGATAAAGACCAGGTGATTTATTCGCACCTGGGCGCCGACGACGCTTTTCTGCAATATCGAATCGCGGCCAGTTTTCCGGACTGCGCGACATTTCCGCTGTCGATGACTTACCGCCATGGCCCGCATCTGGCCTATGCCATGGAAGCGTTCAAGAACAAGGCCGTGGAATCGAATCTGCCGCTGCGCACGGAAATTCATGAGGCTCCCTATGCCGACCAGCCCGGCGCGTGCGGGCAACAGGTTGTGGAGGCCGTTCTGCAGTGGCAGCAAGACGGCAAGCCGCTGGATGCGTGCTGCATTCTGTTTCGCGATCAGCATCAATCCATCGACATCGAAAACGCGCTGATGCAGGCGCAGATGCAATATCGCACGCTGACGATGCACAGCTATCTGCAACGCGACGAAATACTGTTTCTGCGTGGGATGCTGGCGATTGCGCTGGGGGATTTTCATCATGTGGCCTCACCTGAAACCCGGGCCGCCATCGTGGAAGCGCTGGCGACTTTCGCCGAGGTGCCGCTGACCCCGCAAGAACTCAGCGAAGCCAAGGCGACGATCGCCCGGGACCCCGCCACGCTGGAGTATTTCTTCGAAGGCCAGATCAAGCGCGTCGGCAACCCTGCCGCCCGGGCACGTATTGAAAAGGCCGTGGAATATCTACGCGGCCTGGAACCGGCCGCCCCCGCCCACGCCGCGCTGGCAGCGGTCTGCGAATTCGTGGAAATGGAAAAACTGGCGCAGCGCCTGTATGTCCACCCGTACGAAGCCTCTGTCGTGACCAAATGCGTGAACGGCTTCATCGGCACGGCGCGCAACTTGAACCAGAACCTGACCGACTTTTCCGCATGGATCGGGACCGCGGAGAAAGTCGCCGGGGCACGGCCCGGCAAGGCCACGGTATTGCTGGATTGCGTGGCCAACGTCAAGGGCAAGGAATTCGACCACGTGATCCTGCCCTTCCTGGACCAGGGGGAGTTCCCGAATCCGCTGCGCACGCTGTCTGAAGAGGAAAACCTTTTCTATGTGGCGGCCACCCGGGCCAAGTCCCGCCTGACCCTCATCCCGGCGCAAGATCCCGCGCGCCGCAGCCCGTTCATCGCCCGCATGCAGCTGGCCGGCACGCTCAACCGCGCCAACAACGCCGTGCGACGCAACCTGGCCGTACCCACGGCCACCGCCGGCCGCCGCGACCTGAAGGTGGCGTATGCCAACAAGGATGCGGTGAAGTCATTGGGCGCCCAATGGGACCGCACTCGGAAGGTCTGGTATGTCCCCGACCACCTGGACCTGGAGCCGTTCAGGAATTGGCTGGCCGAGCCGTGATCCGTCCCCGCCAAAGCTTTTCCGTTGGCCCGTTTATGATGTCGGGGTAGCGAGTCCACGCAAATGCGGTACTCTCCCCTCCCCAATCATTCCCCCGCAAGGAGCCCAACATGGCACAAGCCTCCGCCCGTCACATCCTCGTTTCGACCGAAGCCAAAGCGAACGAACTGAAGACCGCCATCGCCAACGGCGCCGACTTCGCTCAAGTGGCCAAGGAAAACTCCAGCTGCCCGTCCAGCCGCGACGGCGGCAACCTGGGCACGTTCGGCCCGGGCCAGATGGTCAAGGAATTCGACACCGTAGTGTTCAGCGCCCCGGTCGGCGAAGTCCAAGGCCCGGTCAAGACGCAGTTCGGCTATCACCTGGTTGAAGTGACCAGCCGCAAGGACTAAGTCCCCGCTGCCGCACGCAAAAAAGGCCGCCGCCAGGGTTTCCTGGCGGCGGCCTTTTTCATGGGTGGAACGCTTGCGATGCTGCAAGCGGCTGGCCTGCCACACAGTGGCAACGCCCCCCCTACAGCAGATACAACCTGAACGGATACGCGTAGTAGATCTGCTCGGTCCGGTTCACCCGGCCTTCGAACGCTTTGTAGAGCTGCCTGCGGGTCTGGAACAGGGCGTCCATCGGCGTCACCCCCTTGTTCAAGTCGCCAAAGAAGTAGCGCAGCGTGAGCGTCGAAGAATGCCCGGCTTCATGGCTGATGAGGGGTGCCACGTAATGACGCGCGCCGCTGCGGCGGGCGGCGTCGATGAAGGCCTTGCTCATGGCCAGCTGGCTGGCGTCCAGGTAGACCAGCTTGAAGGCGGCGCCTTGCAGGTCTTTGGGATACATGTCGTCTTCGCCCAGGCCGATGGCGTCGTTTTCGTCTTTTTCGGGCTTGCCCCAGGTAGGGCTGACGACGCCTTCGCCGCTGATCAGCAGGAAGTCGTAACGGCTGCGGGCGAACATGTCGGGCGTGGCCGTGCGAATCAGCTGGAAGGTCGAGCCGGGATAGAGCTTCTGCACTTCACCCGTGGCGTCGTCGGGATCCGTCTCCACATCGCGCAGGATGAATCCCTTGGACTGCGGATCGAGTCCCTTGGCGGAAGGCGTGCGCCCATCGGCAGCCGACGCCTGATTCCCAGAGCCGCCGCCCAGCTTGTCGAAGCTGAACGCGACCGGCTTCAACACGAACAACGGCACCCCGTCGACGGGCAGCAAATCCAACGCGAAATGCATGGACGTGGGTTCGATCTGGAAGATCACACAGGGCGCCTTGCGCAGGCCGGGCAGCAGCGGGCCGAAGAATTCATGAGACAGCACCGCCATGCGGGCGTCGAACCGCGCATCCAGCCGCCGGTTTTCTTCGAGCATGTCGTAGATGCGGCGAAACTCGCGTGACAGGATGCCGGCCGAACGCTCGGGGTTGACGGTTTGCGTAACGGCGTCGAATTCGGCTTGCAGGGTCAGACGGTCATCTTGCTGATGCACGCCGATGCGCATACAACGCTCGGGCGCGGTCGGGGCGACCGTGCCAGCGGCCGTCGTGATCTCGACCGCGGCGGTGGCAATGCCGGGCAAGGCGCCGGCCAACAACGCGCAGACCAGGACGCGGCAGGAAAGGCGTTGGGAAAGCAGCCCGAAGCGGCAGGCGGCGGTGGGGGTCATGAGTGAGACGGCTCTCGAAAACCAGACCCGCCCATGCTACGCACGAACCGTGTGAAGGTCTGTGAAGTTTGCGCCTGACTTTGTTGATGGACAAGCGCCCGTGAACGCCGCCAGCCGCCTGTCCCCGGCCCTAGGCCTTGCCCGTCATCACCATATGGGCCAGGGCATCGGCATCCAGCCCCGCCACGTCCCGCTCAATGACCTTGACGCCACTTTTCAGGATGGCGACGCGATCGGCCAGCGCCACCACGTCGGCCATGTTGTGGCTGATGAGAATGACGGTGCGCCCTTCTTCGCGCAGCTTGCGCACCAGGTTCAGCACCAGGGCGGTTTCCTTGACGCCCAGGGCGGCGGTGGGCTCATCCATGATGACGACGCGGGCGTCCCAGCGCAGCGCGCGGGCGATGGCCACCGCCTGACGTTGGCCGCCGGACATGCGCTCGACGGGCCGATCCATGTCGTCGATGGGCACCGACAGACGTTGCAGGTAGCCGCGCGCTTGCTGGGCCATGCGGCGCTTGTCCAGCAAGCGCAGCGGCCCGATGCGGCGCACCAGTTCGGCGCCCATGAAGACGTTTTCCCAGATGGACAGGCGCGGGGCCAGCGCCAGGTCCTGGTAGATGGTGGCAATGCCTTGCACCAGGGCATCGTGGGGCGAGCGAAACACCGCGGGCTTGCCGCGCAGGCTGAGCGCTCCGCCGCTGGGTTCCTGGGCGCCGGAGATGATGCGGATCAGCGTGGACTTGCCGGCGCCGTTGTCGCCGCAGATGGCCATGACGCGGCCTTCCGGCACGTCCAGGTCGAGGCCCTTCAGGGCCTCGACGGCGCCGTAGGATTTACGGACTTGGCGTAGCGACAAGGCGATGGACGGGGCAGCGGTCATGGCAAAACCATCAATCAACGAAATCAGCGCGTCACTTGGCGGGCGCGAGGAACTTCTGCACATTGCCGGCATCGACCAGCACCGAATCCATGAACAGGTACGGCCCGGACGCGATCTTGTCCTTGGGTTCCTTCTTGACGACGATGCGATCGATGGCGTCGATGGCGGTCACGCCCAGCTGCTCGAACGGGATCATCATCGTGGCGGTGATGAGGCTGTTGGGGTCGGCGATGCGGCGGTACGTCTCGGGGCCGCCGTCCACTGACACCAGGGTGATGTCGCCCTTCTTCAGGCCCTGGGCCTGCAGCAGGTCGTCGATGACGTAGGCCTGGCCGTCGAACGAGGCCCACACGCCCTTGAACTGGCCCTGGTGGCGCAGGAACAGCGCCTGCATGCCGTTGCGCACGTCGTCGCGCCAGCTTTGGGTGCGGGCCATGCTGAACTTGGCCAGGTCCTTGACGGCGGTGTTTTCCGACAGCACGGCGTCGAGCATCTTGCCGCGGATGCGGGTGCCGGAATTGCCGTCGAAGCGGGCGGACAGGATGTTGCCCTGGTAGCCCATCTTGCCCAGCAGGTACAGCACCGACTGCGCACCGGTGGCGTATTCGTTGACCTCGACGTCGAACAGCATGTGCGGGCTGGCGCCCGACATCACGCCCACGACGGGAATGCCCTTTTCCTTGGCGGCCTGCAATTGGGCGTCGGTTTCCACCGGCTTGCCCATGGCGACGACAATCGCATCGACCTTCTTGTTGACCAGGGTATCCAGCTGTTCAGCCAGCTTGGGCAGCGAGCCTTCGGCGTTCAGCTGGGTCACCGTCCAGCCCTTGGCGCGGGCCGCTTCCGAGGCAGCGTTGGCCGCGCGGGCATGGGTTTCCGAAGACATCTGGAAGGCGATGACGCCGACCTCGAAGGCGTGGGCGGCGCCGGCCGCGGCCAGCGCCTGCACGGCAAAAGCGCCCAGCAGCAGTGTGCGCGTGATGAGTCGGTTCATGGCGTTGCCCCTTGCTTATCCGAATTTGAAGGCCGCTTTCTTGAGCACGGCCGATGACACCGCGACGGACGCGATGATGATGAACCCCAGGACGATGTCCTGCACGTAATAGGCGGCGCCCATCAGCACCAGGCCGTTGCCCAGCACTTTCAGGATCAGCGCGGCGACCAGGGTGCCGGGTATGTTGGCGTGGCCGGGGTTGAACATGGTCATGCCCAGCAGCACGGCGGCGATGGCGTACAGGAAGTAGTCGCCGGCCATGTTGGGCGCGGCCGACGACAGGCTGGACGTAAGCAGCACGGCGGCCAGGCCGGCGCACAGGCCGGACAGCGCCAGGCCGATGCCCTTCATGGCATGGATGTTGATGCCGGCCAGGCGGGCGGACTCGCCGGCCTCGCCGGTGGCGGTCATGCGGGCGCCGGTGCGGGTCCACTTGACCAGAAAGAAGGCGAACAGCACGGCGCCCAGCATCCACAGCACCAATGCCGGAATGCCAAAGGGCTTGGCGCGGGCCAGATCGGTAAAGGCGGTGGGCCAGCGGCCCACGTAGGACACGCCGTCGGTCAGCATGAACGCGAAGCCGCGCGCCATGGCGGCCATGCCCAGCGTGGCGATCAGCGATGGCACCCGCAGCCGCGTGACGGCCATGCCGTTGACCAGGCCGCACAGCAGGCCCACGCCCAGCCCCGCCGCGATGGCCAGCACGACAGGCTGGCCGGTGTGCACCAGGGCGCCGGTGACCACGGCGGCCAGGCTGGCGACGTCGGCCACTGAAAGATCCAGCTCGGCCGTGACCAACGCCAACGTGAAGCCGATGGCGATGATGGCCAGGAAACTGGTTTCCTTGGCGATGTTCAACAGGTTGTTGGGGGCAGCGAAGTTCGGGGCGGCGATGGCGAAAAAAACCACCAGGGCCACCCCTGCGATGGCCGTACCGTACTTTTCCAGGATGCCGCGCATCGACTCGACCCTTGCTGCGTTTGATGATGGCGGGGCGGCTGCGCCCTGCCGACCGGGTCTATGCCCTGGCCTGTGGCGTCGTAGTTTATACCCGGCGATGGGGCGCCGGCGCGACTTGGCGCGGCCGCACGCCTAGGGTTTTACCCCAGCCGGGCAGCCGCCAGCGCGTGCGAGACAGGCGCCAGCGCGGCCTCGGCAGCGCGGAACTGGGTGTACAGGCCGCGATAAATGTCGACGCGCGCGGCCTGGGGCTCGTAGCGTCGCGCCCCCTGCACCAGGGCGTCCTGCGCCGCGGCAAAGCCGGAAAAGCGCCCTAGGCCCGTCCATGCCGTGATCGCGGCGCCCAGGATGCCCGGCTGGTCGGCCTGCCCGACGACGACGGGGCGTTCGCAGATGTCGGCCTTGAGCTGGCACCATTCGGGGCTGGATGCCGCGCCGCCGCCAAAGCGAATCTGCGCCACGGGGTGCCCCAAGGCGGCCTCGGCGCGCTCGAGCACGATGCGGTTCAGGAAGGCCACGCCTTCCAGCACGGCCCAGGCGAGGTCGCCCGGGCCATGGCGGCGGTTCAGGCCCAGGAAGGCGCCGCGCAGGTCCGGGTCCCAGTACGGCACGCGCTCGCCTTGCAGGTAAGGCAGGAACAACGCGGGCTGCCGGTCGCGCGGGGCGGCCAGCAGCGTGCTCAGGGCGTCGCCCACGCCGGCCATGCCTTCGTCGCCCAGGCGGCCCAGCAGGGGCAGCAGCCAGGCAAGCGTATCGGCGCCGTTCTGGCCAGGCCCGCCAATCTGGTGATTGCCGCCGCCCCAATCCACGGTCATCAGGCCCTGGGCCTGCACGGGTTCGGCGCCGATGGCGCCGAACACTTCAGTGGTGCCCGAGATGTTGTAGGCATAGCCCGGCCGCAACGCGCCCAGGCCCGCGACGGCGGCCCAGGTGTCGTTGGCGCAGGCGATCACGGGGCGGCCCGCCAGACGGGCCAGTGCACCGGGCAGGCCGGCTTGCACCGGACCGACGGTATCCAGGGGGTCGAGCAAGGCCGGCACCCAGGCAGGATCGGCGCCAATGGCGGTCAGCAGGTCGGTGGCGGACGGGGCCGGTTGCGCGGCGGATGCAGTCGCCGCCACGGGCGTCGGACCCGGCCGCGCCGATGCCGCCAGACGGGCCATCGACACGGTGTCGCTGGCCGCCCGGCCCGTCAGGCACAGGTTCAGGTAGTCCTTGGGGTCCAGCACGGTCCGCACGCGGGCGGCATGGTCGGGCTCCGCGCGCAGCAGCCACGCGATGCGGGCCCAGGGATGAAAGGCGTTGATCTGGCGGACTTCGGGATGATCCGACGGCAAGGCCTTCAGCCATTGGCTTGCGTCCGCCGCGGTACGCGTATCGCGCCAGGTGATTGCGGGCCGGATGGCGGCCCCCTGTGCATCCACGAACACCTGCGTGCGCGTGACGCCGCACAGGGCCAGGGCCTGCACGGCATCGAAGGCCGGACCGGCCTGCACCGCCAAGGTGTCGCACAGCACCTGCAGGCCGCGCCACCAGGCGTCGGCGTCGATCTCGTCCCACCCTGGATGCGGGCCGGCGCCGGGCGGGCTGTCGATGGCGCAGGCATGGGCGGTGGCGCCCGATTCGTCCACCAGCGCCGCGCGAAAGCGCGTGCCGCCCAGGTCCACCGCCAGCACGTAGCTCATGGCAGAGCCTCGGCCAGACGGACGATGCCCCACGGGGCCATGACATCAGGGAGCGAGAATAAATCGGACTTCAGAGGCACGGTCGCGTATCCAATCGCCCTGCCGGCGCCGGCAGGCTAAGCGTGCAACGATTGTATTTCAGGGGTGCGCTGCATCGCAGCACCGGATTCCCTATCAATTGATAATTTCTGTTCAGGTGACAGCCCCGATACCCTGCGACAGAATGGCCTGCACCCGGAGGAGACAACCGGGCCCCTGCAAAAAACCAGAAGGTGCCAGGCCATGAAGCATTCCAGGAACAAGGTCATCATCACCTGCGCCATCACCGGCTCGGTCCATACGCCGTCGATGTCGCCCCACCTGCCCGTCACGCCCGACCAGATCGCGCAATCGGCGATCGAGGCGGCCGAGGCGGGCGCGGCCATCGTGCACTTGCACGCCCGCCAGCCTGATACCGGCCAGCCCACGCAAGACCCGGCGCTGTACGCGCAATTCCTGCCCCGCATCAAGGCGGCGAGCGATGTGGTGATCAACATCACGACCGGCGGGTCGCCCGTACTGCCGCTGGCCGACCGCATGGCGCCCGCACTGCAGTTCAAGCCGGAAGTGGCCTCGCTGAACATGGGGTCGATGAACTTCGGCATGTACGAGTTGCTGGAGCGTTTCAAGGAATTCCAGCACGCCTGGGAACGCCCCTACCTGGAAGGCAGCCACGACCTGATCTTCAAGAATACGTTCAAGGACATCGAGCACATCCTCAGGTCGTGCAACGACAACGGCACGCGCTTCGAGATCGAGTGCTATGACATCGGCCACCTGTACACGGCGGCGCATTTCGTGGACCGCAAGCTGCTCAAGCCGCCCTTCCTGATCCAGTCGGTCTTCGGGATACGCGGCGGCATCGGCACGCACCCCGAAGACGTGATGATGATGAAACGCACGGCCGACCGGCTGTTTGGCGATGACTACACCTGGTCGGTGCTGGCAGCAGGCCGCAAGCAGATTCCGCTGGCGACCCAGGCCGCGACGATGGGCGGCAATGTGCGGGTGGGGCTGGAAGACTCGCTGTGGGACGGACCGGGCGAACTGGCGAAATCCAACGCCGACCAGGTGCGGCGCATCCGCAAGATCCTGGAAGGGCTGTCGTTGCCGGTGGCGACACCAGACGACGCGCGCCAGGCCTTGCAACTGAAGGGCGGCAGCAACGTCGCGTTCTGAGCGCGGCGGGCAAGCCTGCGCGGGCGCCGGCCAGGCGTGCGCGACAACAACATCCAAGGGAGCAAGGAGACACCATGAAAAAGACATTGTGCGCGGCCGCGCTGGCCGCGGCGCTGGGCTGGGGCGCAGCCGCCCAGGCCGACGACGGCGTGATACGCATCGGTTTCATCACCGATATGTCCGGCCTGTCGGCGGACGCGGACGGCCCGGGCGGGGCCGAAGCCATCAAGATGGCGATTGCCGATTTCGGCGGTTCGGTGGCCGGCAAGAAGATCGAGGTACTGGTGGCCGACCACCAGAACCGCGCCGACATCGCGTCATCGCGCGCCCGGGAATGGCTGGACCAGAAAGGCGTGAACATGCTGATTGCCGGGGCCAATTCGGCAGCGGCGCTGGCGATGGCCAAGGTGGCCGAAGAAAAGAAGACGCCCTTTTTCGTGGTGAGCGCGGGCGCGTCGGAACTGACCAATTCGCAGTGCACGCCCTACACGGTGCATTACGTGTACGACACCGTGTCGCTGGCCCGCGGCACCGCGCGCGCCATGCTCAAGGAAGGCAACAAGGACTGGTTTTTCCTGACGGTAGACCACGCCTTCGGCCAGGCGCTGGAACGCGATGCGTCGGCGGTGGTGACGGCCGACGGCGGCACCGTCAAGGGCCGCGTGCGCCATCCGCTGAACACCGCCGATTTCTCGTCGTTCATCCTGCAGGCGCAGGCGTCCGGTGCGACGGTGCTGGGGCTGGCCAACTCCGCCAGCGACACCAGCAATGCCGTCAAGGCGGCCGCGGAATTCGGCCTGACGCCCAAGATGAAGATCGCCGGCCTGCTGGTGCTGATCACCGATATCCACGCCCTGGGTCTGCAAGCCGCGCAGGGCATGTACCTGACCACGGCGTGGTACTGGGACCAGGACGACGCCTCGCGCCAGTGGGCCGCGCGCTTCGAGGAACGAATGAAGAAAAAGCCCTCGATGCTGCAAGCGGGCGATTATTCGGCCGCCACCACCTACCTGAAGGCCGTGGCCGCCACCAAGACGACGGACGGCGACACGGTGATGAAGTGGCTGAAGGCCAATCCGGTGAACGACTTCTTCGTCAAGGACGGCAAGATCCGCGCCGATGGGCTGATGCAGCACGACATGTTCCTGATGCAGGTGAAGACCCCGGCAGAATCGAAGGGGCCGTGGGATTACTACAAGCTGGTGGCACGCGCGCCCGGTGACCAGATCTACACGTCGCCCGCGGAATCGACCTGCCGGCTGATGAAGCCCTGAACCGACAAAAGGAATTCGAATGGCTGAGAAGAATCCTGTCCCCGGCGATATCGGCGCCCTGCCCGTCGACCTGGCCGGCAAGCGCGTGATCGTGACGGCTGGCGCCGGCGGCATCGGCGCCGCCATCGCCGGTGCATTCGCGGCCCGCGGCGCGCGGGTCCACGTCTGCGACGTGGACGAACAGGCCCTGGCGGCCTGCCCGCACCCGTGGTCGCGCGCTGATGTCAGCCGCCGCGACGAAATCGATCGCTACATGCAAGAGGCCCTGTCGCACCTGGGCGGCCTGGATGTGCTGGTGAACAACGCCGGCATCGCCGGCCCCACGGCTGGCATCGCCGACATCGCACCCGACGCCCTGGACGCAACGCTGGACATCAATCTGGCCGCGCAATTCCATACCGTGCGGCATGCGCTGCCGGCGCTGCGCCAGGCAGGCGGCGGCAGCATCATCAACATCAGCTCGGTCGCGGGCCGCATGGGCGTGCCGATGCGCACCCCGTACGCGGCCACCAAGTGGGGCGTGGTGGGTCTGACCCGCTCGCTGGCGGTGGAGCTGGGCGGCTACGGCATCCGCGTCAATGCGCTGCTACCCGGCCTGGTGGCCGGGCCGCGCATCGATCGGGTGATCGAAGCGCGCGCCGGGAACATGGGATTGACTGTGGAAGAGGAAACCCGCCTGGAGCTGGCCGGCGTCAGCCTGGGCCAGTTCGTCCGGGCGGCCGACATCGCCAACATGGCGCTGTTCCTGGCCAGCCCGTTTGGCGCGATGATCAGCGGGCAGGCGATCAGCATCGACGGCGACTTGCAGTCGCTGCCGTGGCAGCCGCCTGCGGATTGAGCTGCACCCTAAACCAACAGCTGGATGGTATCGGCATACACGCCCTGCCGGCGCGCCTGGGCGCCGGCATGCAAGGCTTCCAGCAGGCGCTCGGCCACGTCTTGATTGGCGCTTTCCTTGCGGGTGATCAGCAGAAAATCGAACCACTGGCGCGACGTCAGCGGCAAGGCGACCAGATCCGGATAGGCCGACACGATGTCGGACGCCGACAACGCATTGACCAGACTGATGCCGCGCACCGCCCTGACCGTACCCGCCAGCAACGTCATGTGCGCCTGCATGCCGGACCGCAGCTGCAGCGTATCGGCGATGTCGCCCTGGGGCATGACGTAGTCAGACCACAAGGGCTGCACATAAGTGTCCGGCGCGATATCCGCCACGGCCACCGTGCTGCCGCCTGCGAGCGGATGGTCGCGATGGGCAATCGCCATGACTTCGGTGCGCAGGAACGGCCTGAAACTCAGGCGCGCGCTGTCTTGCGACACGGCACCCAGGCCGACATCGGCGCGCATGGTTTCCACCGCACTGATGAGCTGCACGGACGATTCCAGGTCGATCGAGAACGGCCGAGTGCCGTTGGCCTGCACGTAGCGGCGCACGGCGTCGGACGCGTAGTCCAGCGCCAACGCGGGCGAGGTCGCGATGCGCAGGCTGCGGCCGCCGAACTGCTCGATGCTGTGCAGGGCTTCGTCGATGCGCACCAGCTCGTCCAGCACGAACTTGGCCTCGCTGTACAGGTACTGGCCGGCCTCGGTGGGGCGCAGCGTCTTGTGGGACCGGTCGAACAGCAGCACGCCGGTGGCGGCTTCCAGCCGCGAAATGGCGTGGCTGACTGCCGGCTGCGTCAGGTGCATGGCCTGCGCGGCCTGCCGGGTCGACCCCGTCATGACCACCGTGTAGAAGATACGCAGGTCGTGGATGTTGAAGTTGCGCTTCATGCGAGATCGCGGCTCCCGGTAGAACACAGCCGGCGGGGCCACGCCCCGCCCGGTTCCTGATTCTAGGGGGTATCGCGGCTGACCCGTCCGTCGCCGCACGGGAAATCCGTCCGACAACGGGAAGGCACCTGGCGTTACGCCTGATCTTCCGAGTAGATGCCGGCCGAAATGGTGGAACTGCCCACGATCAGCTCGCCGTACAGCAGCGGCACGGGATTACCCTGTGCCGTCGTGTTGACCGGGCCGTTGAAGTTGTACGACGCGCCGTTGTTGGGCCCGTCCTTGGCGCTCAACGCCCGTTGCTGGGGGCTCAGCATCTGCACCAGGCCCCCAAGGGCCATGGCCATGCCCATCGACGCCATGGCGCCCGAGAGCGTCATCGAGCCCCAGGCGATGGCGTTCAAGCCGGGAATGAAGGACGCGACGATCAACGCCACCCCCACCACCACCTGCATCAGGCCGCCACGCTTGGCGCCCGTCGGCATGGGCGCGATGCGGATGTCTTCGTTGCCCGCCGGACGCGCCAGTTCGTCTTCGCCCAGGTTGCGCCGGCCGATGAAGCAGGCGTAGCGCACCCCCTTGGATTCACTGTCGAGCAGTCGGTTTTCAAAGCCGGGCAGCAAGACGCACAACGCGCGGATCGCCTCGGACGTGCTGGACACGGCCAGCCGGTGCAACCGGCCGAATTCCGCGCCCAGCCTGCCGTAGAGGCGGATGGTCTTCAGTTGTTGTGTCATGGTCTGCTCTCGCTAGGCGGGCGGCAGCGGCGCGGCGCCACTGCCGGCAGTCTTCGGAAAGCGCTGCTTGACGTGGTTGCATTGCGCCACCCACTGGGCCACTTCGTCGGGCAAGACCTGCCCCGACGTTTGCAGGTGCTGCGCGAACTTCATGATCGCGTCCAGCTGGTCGCCGATGGCGGGGTAGGCGCGTGCGCGCAGCGGCGCATACGGTTCATAGTGCCGGATTTTCAACGGTGAACTCCTTGTTCAGATAGGGCCAGGCCCGGACGATGATTCGATAGGTGCCGGGTTGGTCGAAAGCCAGTTCGGCGACCGGCTCGTCGCAGGGGTAGTCGACGTCGCCGATGGTGATGGAGCTGGGCACGGGCAGCCCGCGCAATGCCCCGCCATCGAGCACCGCCGGGTTCTGCGGTCGTGGCGTCAAGACGCCCTGTTTCACATAGTGCGTTTCGGGGTCGCTGCCACCGTCGACCCACTGCTGTTGGTTGTGCTGGCCCGTCGCGACGATGCAGTCGTGTGGCCCGCTCATCACGCCGACGATGCGGCCGTCGGCGTCGTAGAAAGAAACGGTTTCCATATCTTTACCTCTTGACCATCAGAACCAGCAACCGAAGCGGTGCGTTGCCGGTATTACCCTCGGAATTCACGGTGATGGTCGACGTGCCCGCGGGCAACTGCGTCACTGCCATGACCGACAAGGGCATCGTGTTGTAGATGAGACCTCCCCCTTCGTTGGGCGTCGTGGAGGTATACGAAGGCTCCACCCGATCCAGCTGGACATTGTTCGCGGAGATCCTCAGCGCACTGGGCTGAGACGGATACCCGCCACGGTAGGCAATGATGACGGCAGGTCCCGCCACGTTGCTGACGAGCGACACTGAACCCGCCCCGGTGCCCGACCATGCCACCGGTATCGTCACCGCATTACCGGCGATGGCCAGCGTATCCACCTGCGCATCGAAGATGTGCGCACGCTTGATGTAGGCCTGGCCGATATTGGCCACCTTGGCGTTGAACGACCCGGTATCGATCCGTTCCGCGCTCATGAACCCCGCATTGATCTTGTGGGCCTCCAGACTCTGGATCATCGCGTTGGTGATCCGCCCCGTACCGATCACCGCATCATTGATGAAGGTCTGCCCCCCTTGAACCACGAAGGGCGTGGTGGTCTGGCCGTTCGCCAGGTTCAATAGCGCCAACCGGTCCGCCAGGAAGTACACCGAGCTCTGTACCGTGCCGTCGGGCTGGGCGTAGGCGCCCATCGACATGCCGGCCGCATAGATATCACCGCCCTGCGTGATCTGGGCGCGGATGCTGTAGGTGGCCTTCAATTGGCCATCCACGCCGACCAACGCGGAGCGGGTCTCCTGCACCCCGGCAGCCGCGCCGTTGGCGGTCGCCATGACCGTGTCCACCCGCGAGGACAGCGCGCCGTCCTCGTCGGCGCGCTTGATTTCCTCTGCGGTGATCGCTGCCCGGGTTTCATCCAGGCCGTCGGTCAGGCCGTCGATGGTGCCGACCAGTTCCTTGGCCAATTCATCGCGGCTGATCTGGCCGTTCAGGTATTCCAGGATCTCGCTGGCCTGCCAGCTGGCCTCGCCCATCACGCCCTGCTCGCCCGGATACCAGGCGCCGATCTCGCCGTTCAGCGCAACGATGCGCCCCCAGAAGTAGAAGCGCTTGCCGGCCGACAGCCCCATCAAGGTGTGGGCGCTTTGCGGGAAGGCGTAGTCGCCCAGCTTGATCGCGCTGGCGCGGTCGTTGGATGCGCTGTACCAGATCTCGGTGCGTTGCGCCGTGAAGCGCCCTTGCGGAAAGGCCCAGCGCAGGTCGATGCCGAACACCAGCGATTTGGTGGCCAGCAACGCCAGCGCGGGCGGCGGCGCAATGTCGCCTTCCAGCTGCGTCTCGGTGGAATTGACCCAGACCGACGAGACGTCCGCCACGTTGATGGCGCGGATGCGCGCAATGTAGCCGCCGGCGCGGATGTCCGGCAGTTCCAGCGTCAACGCGCCGGTGCGGCCTGCCTCGACCCAATCGGACCGGTCGCGCCGCCATTGCACCTGGTAGGCCACGGCCGACGGCGCCGCATCCCAGCTGATCACGCCGACGTGCCGGGCGATGCCCTGGTCGATCACCGAGCGCGAGGCCAGACGGATGTTCGTCGGCGCGGGCTGCACCGACGGCGGCACCACCGTGATGGGCTTGGGATCCAGGCGGGTGCCGAAGTCCACGTTGTCGAACTTGCCGGGTTCGTGCTGCACAGCCGAAATTTCCGCCACCAGGCCTTCCTTGCGCTTCACGCTGAGCACGCGGAAGGTCTGCGCCGACAGCACTTCGGATTCCAGCGTCCAGACGCACTCGACCTCGGGCGCCTGCGAGAACGGCGTGGTGACGGTGATGTGCAACACCGTCCCGGGCAGGCCGACCAGGTCGGCCGTCAATTCGGTCGAATCCACCGTGAAGACCGTGTTATCCGCCGTCAGGCCCGTGCCCACCGCCTTGGCGACCACGCGGGTTTCGGACAGGCCATTGGGCAGGTTGACCGTCAGGCGATCGCCCGGGCGCACACCCAGCTCGGCATCCACCGTGATCTTGCTGGCGCTGCCTTCGTGGATACGGCCGCCGATGCGGCGGCCGGCCAGATGCTGGTCGGCCACGCGGATGACGCTGCCCGGCCGGACGCGGCAGGCATCCAGGCCCACCGAGAACGTCACCGAGCGCGTTTCCATGTTGGACGTCAAGAGCATCCATTTGCCGATGCGATGCGCCTGGCCACGCGACGTGCAGCCAAAACCCGTCACCTCGATCTGCTGGATGCCATAGCGCGCGATGCCCTCGCGGTTCTCGACGTATTCGACCTTCTGGCGGCCCATTTCGGACATGTCGTTCCAGGACACCAGCGCCACGGTGTAGCGGGTGGTCAGCGCGGACCCGACGTAGTTGAACTTGCCTTCGACCACGTTGGCCGACGAGAACGTATAGACCGGATCGCCCGGCATGTCGGCCGACGCGAACACCGCGGCGTTCGCCCAGTAGGCCATGCCGCGAAAGATCGACGCGAAGTCCTGCACCACGCGGTAGGCATCGGCCGCCTGCTGCAGATAGACGTTGCAGGTGAAGCGCGGTTCCTTGCCGCCAAAGCCGTCGTCGACCATCTCGTCACAATATCGGCCGATCTGGTACAGCCCCCACTTGTCCAGCCAGCCGGCGGGCACGCGGGTGCCCAGGCCATAGCGGTCGTTGCTGATCAGGTCGTAGAACACCCAGGCCGGGTTGTTGGTCCAGGCCAGCTTGAAGGTGCCGTCCCACACGCCGTCGTAGCTGCGCAGGTCGGTGTGGTAGTTGGACGGCACCCGGATGATGCGGCCACGCACGTGGTAAGCGCGGGTCGGAATGCTCTGGAACTGCGACGCATCGATCTTGATGCCCACCACCGCCGACATCGGATAGCGCAGCTTGGCGTCGATGATCTCGGTCACCGTATCCACCACCGTACGGTCGGAGATGGTGTTGCTGTTGGCGTTGGGCGTGATGCGGCGCACGCGGATGTTCCAGCCCTGGCGAGCGCGCGGCAGGTCGATGCGGTGCGAGCGGGTGTAGCGCTGCGTGGTCTTGCCGTCGAACGCGGTGGACAGCACCACCTGGTAGCCGGCGCCGTCGGTGTTCACCTCGATCAGGTATTCCACCCGATAGCCGTTGATGTCGCCATTCTTGGTGTCCGCCTGGCTCAGGCCCTCGACGGCCAGCGTGATGCGCACGGCGGATGCCTGCAGATTGGTGAACAGGCGGTTCCACGGCTGGCCGGACTTCAGCTCGGCATTGATGCCAATGGTGCTTTCCGACGCGGGAAAGCCGGGCAGCGGGTCCTGCCACTGCGTGCCCGTGCGAAAGTCGATGGACGCGCCGGTGAAGTTCAGCGAGCCGTCCTCGTTGGCCACGGGCGTGCCGTTCAGGTAGACGTCGCGCAAGGCGTTGTCCAGCCCGTGCACGGGGCCGTAGATCTCGCCCTCGCCCAGCAGGTCGATGACCCGCGCATAGGCGGTGCTGTGCAGGCTGTCCGGCGATTCCACTGGCGCGCGGCCGCCGCCGCCGCCCTTGCCCTTGTGGCCGATAAGGTGCTGGCTGCCGGCCGCCCGCTTGCCGCCAAAAGCAAAGGCACCCGCGGGCGCCTTGTTCCTGATGCGATGTCGTTGTTTCATACGTGGTCTTCCGAATAAATGCCTGCGGAGATCGTGGCGCTGCCGACGAACATTTCCCCGTAGAGCAGCGGCACGGGGTTACCCTGCGCCGTGGTGTTCACGGGGCCATTGAAGTTGTAGGACGCGCCGTTTTCCGGGCCGTCCCTGGCGCTTAGCACCCGTTGCTGCGGCGACAGCATCTGGGCGACGCCGCCCAGCATCATCGACAGGCCCAGCGTCGCCGTGGCCTGCACCATGCCCCCAGCCTGAAAGGCTGCCGCCAAACCGCCGCTGTACCACGCCGCTGCCGCGATCAGCACGGCACCCAGCACGGTCTGGAACAGACCGCCGTTCTTGGCCCCCGCCATCACCGGCGCAATGCGGATGGCATCGCCGCCCACCGGATACGCCAGCTCGTCTTCCGACAGGTTGCGCCGGCCGGCAAAGCAGGCAAAGCGCACGCCCCGCGCATCGCTATGCGCCAGCGATTTCTCGAAACCGGGCAACAGCGCACACAGCGCCCGCACGGCCTCGGCGGGGCTGGCCACCGCCAGCCGATGCTCGCGGCCAAAGCGCGCGCCCAGCCAGCCATACAGCCGCACCAAACGTAGTTTGTCGTTCATGCCATTCCCCCATGACGCAATACGATGCGCGTCGCCTCGCGCCAGAATCCGCCGTACACCACCCGTTCGGAATCGCGTCCGTACAGGTGGTGCAGCATGGCATCCGGCAGCGGGAACAGGCCCGGCGCTTCGGCCAGCGGCTCGGCCCCGATGAAGACGCCCGCATGGTTGGCCCGGTCGGACCGCACCTGCATGATCACCACGTCGCCGGGCGCCATGGACTCGCGCGACGCCAGCGGCCGAAAGCCCGCTTCGGCGTAATGGTCCATGTACAGATCCCCCGCGCGACCCGGTTCCCACCAGCCGTCTTCGCGCGCAAAGTCGCGCAGGCGAATGCCGCGTTCCCTGGCGTACCAGTCGCGCACCAGCGAATAGCAGTCCAGCACGCCGTGGGCGAACTGGCGCCCCAGCAGCGGCGCCTGGAAGCCTTCCGGCGTGAAGCCGCGGATTTCCCCGGCCCGGACCTTGCCGTCCAGGCCTTTGTCCACGGCCACGATGTACCAGGGCAAGCCCGAGGCCTCGCAGGCCACCCGATCGGCTTCGCTGGGCACCGCCGCCGCATCCGGATGCGAATGCACCACGGCCGCGATCTTGCCGGTCTCCTCGGCGGCCGCGTAGTCTTCGGCCGACATCACGAAATGTTCTTCGCTGGCGGCCGTATTGCGGCACGGCACATACCATTCGCGGCGGCCGGCCTTGACCACCAGCCCGCAACATTCTTGCGGATACGTCGCCTCGCCATGGTCGCGGATGGCCTGCATCGTGCTCTTGCGCATGCTTATCCCCTGACCAGGTCGGCGGACGGAAAGCCGCCGAAGTTGATGATTTCGTATTCGCCAAAGCGCTTCTTGCAATCCGACATCAGGCCGGAACAGCGGTCCAGCGTCGGATCATTGACGGGCTTGCCGTCCAGGTCGAACATCCGGCTGCCGGTGTAGCCGCAATACGGGCCGCGATAGCCGCCCTTGCGCAACCACGAACACACACCCGCGATGATCGGCCGGTCGGGCAGCTTCTGGCCGTTGAAGTCCAGTGCGCTGGACAGCGAAAATTCCACCGCCTGGGCGGTTTCCGCGGTCTTTTGCTGCACGATCCACACTTCGGGCGGCAGCTCTTCCTGCGGGTCCGCCGTCGGGTTGCCTTCCGGGAAGTTGGCCACATCCAGGTATTTGCCCAGCGTGCGGCGCACCACCACCCGCGCCCCCACCAGGTCGTCCAGGTGGATGCACAGGGCCGAGATCACCCCGGCCAGCGGGTTGCCCTTTTCGTCCTGCCCGATGTTGCCCACGCGCAAGGTCGGCGACGGCTGCTGGCCTTCGCCCACCTGCTCGAAGCCTTCGGCCTGGATCGACCAGGGGTCGTACTGCTTGCCTTGCCAGTAGATCGGGCCCGTCTGCGCATAGCCATGAAAGCGCTGCACGGCGCCCCCGATCTCGCTGGCGTCCAGCTCGAACAGTTCGACCAAGGCGCCAGGTTCCAGCTTTTGTACATCTGCGTTGATAGTCATTTTTCAAATCTCCTTCCGCGTGGCGGAAATGGCCTGGCGCCTTACCAATAGAACTTGGCAAGGCCGCCAGCGCCGGCCCCGCCCGCGCCGCCGCCGGCCTGTGCCCCCGCCGGGGTCGTGCCACCGCCGCCGCCGGCGCCGTGGCCATAGGCGGGCAGGCCCGCCATGAGTTCAAAGCGGTTGGCGCGTGCGCCGCCACCGCCGCCGAACGGGCCGCTGGCACCCGCACCGGAGGTCACCCAAGAGGCCACGCTGGTCACGTCACCCGCGGTTGCGTCGCCGCCCACGGGATAGCCGGCTCCGCCCAGCGCGGGGCCGCCCGCGGAGCCTCCCTGACCGCCCTGGCCGGGATCCAGTGTCACCACCGTGTTGCCGTTGACCTTCACCGTGGTCGGGCCACCCGGCAAGCCGCCGCCCCCCGCGCCCGATACACCGCCACCGGCACCCCCCGCACCGCCCGCGCCGATGGACACCGTGACGGTGGAACCAACCGGTGCGGAGATCGTCCAGCCCAACACGGGCAAGCCCGCGCCGCCTCCAGCGCCGTTCAGCCGCACGCCCGTGCCGACGTAACCCGACCCGCCGCCGCCGCCCCCGCCGCCCGCACAACCATCCAGGTACACCGTCGGCGCCGGCATGGCGAAGGTGTAGGTGCCGGGCTGCCGATACACCAGCGCCCGAACGCCGTTCTTGATCGCGTCCAGCTGATCGCGCGTCACCATGTCGACCCGGGCATAGGCCGCGCCGCTCCAGCGATGCCAACCCACGCCGTCGACATAGACGTCGCCCGCATCCTGGCGCGGCAACTGCGATACCGCCGACACCGCTCCCAGTGCCAGCCAGCGGCCCCATTGGCCTGAGGACGGGTCTCCGCTACGGACATAACGTGCATTGCGCAAGGACGAGTCCTGCTCATGCATCTCTGCCGTCTGCATGACGACGGCAGCAGATATGCGCAAACTCCACAAAGCGCCCGGACGGTTCGACGGGTGTGGGGGAAAGTGCGCGCCGCCCGCCATGGTGGCCGCGGCGTCCCAGGTGTAGCAGGCCGGGCCTGCATGCAGGGCGTCAAGGTCCACCCCGGGGCCCGTCAAGACCACGCGGTCGACCTTGCGGTCCAGGGCCACCTGTACCTGCCCGGCGCCGGCCAATTCCGCCCAGGGCCCCCACGTACCCAGGTAGCGCGTGCGCAGGAACTCGCGCGGCTGCTCCAGCGTATAGACGCGATAGCGCTGGTACACGAAATCACCCTGCATCGCGACGTCGCGGCTCCAGGGCGTGGCGGCCACCGCCAGATGCCCGGCCAACGGCACGGGATAGTTGTGCCCCGCGGCGGCCACCTCGTTATTCAACTGGAAGTAGTCGCCCGGCACGTCCAGGGAATTCAGGTCCGTCTCAGGCGGCATCAGGATGGTGCCGTAGAGGGGGGGGACTTGAGCTTCGGGTATGGTGGCGCCGGCCCCGAGCGTGGCGACGCCATGCGGGATGCCCTTCTGCGCCAAGGGCACCGCCATGTCCGCCGTGGTCTGCGCGGCGGCGGCGGCCAGGCCTGCCGTGGTTGCCGTCGTCTGTGCACGCGTTGCCGCCGTCACGGCCGAGTCGGCAGTGGCCTGCGCCGTCGCGGCGTCCGCGGCCGCTCGATCAGCCTGGTGCTGCGCCTGCGCGGCCGCGGACGTGGCGCCGTCCGCGGTCGACTGGGCCTTGGTGGCAGCCGTGTGCGCGACGACGGCTGCCGCCTGTGCCGCATCCACGCCGGTCTTAAGCTTCCTGTCGTTGGCGTTCACCTTGGCGAACGCATCACGATTCGGGTCGCCCAGCCGGTCGTTGGGCATGGCGCCGATGTTTATGATGTCAAGATTTTCCATAGTGCCTTCCGTGTTTGTCCGGTCAGTGCCTGTACTGGCGATCAAGGGATCGCCGTCTGTTCCAACGTGACCGCGACGGTGTACATGTCAGCGCCCATCGGCTGCACCGACAGGGAGCGCGCCTTGTAGCGGCCTTCCTCGCCCAGCGGCGGTGTCCACGCGAAAGATCTGCCACCGGCATGCCGGTTGATGAAGTCAAGGATGGGTCGCACGTAGGTCTCGTTGCCCACGAACTGCAGCGGCCACGACTGCGACACGGTATGAATGCCGTCCGCCACTTCCTGCTCGTAGCCATCGCCGAACTGCACCCGCAGCGTGCGGTCCTTGAACGTGCCGACGGGGTTGGGCCGCGGCGACCAAGTGAAGGTTTCGATTGCCATGCTCATGCCCCTGCTAAACGGTTGTTGCTGGCCTGCCATGCGAGGCCGCCCTGGCGGTACGACTGCGTCATGCGACGGTCGACCAACTGGTTGACGTATTCGCCGATCTGCTGGCCGAATTGCTTCCAGCCGCCTTCGCCCGACTCGGTTTCGGCGTTGACGTTGCCGTCCTGCACATAAACGTTGACGGATACGCCGCCGCCCACCTGGCCGGTGTCGCCACCCACAGTGGGGAACGCCGCACGGATGCCCAGCGAGCCGTCAGCGCCGCGATGCAGCGGCATGATGGCTTCGGGGCCGGCCTCGCCCATGACGCCCATGGGGAAGGCCACGGGGCTGCTGACCATGCCGTTGGTGAAGGCGTTGCCTTTGGCGCTGGGGAAAAGCCCGTTCAGTGACGACAGCGCAGTTCCACCGGAAACGAAATTGCTTCCCACGGAAATCGGACCCTGGGCGGCGGCGCCCCCGCTACCGAACAGACCGGAGATGAATTTGCCCGCGGTGCCGATCCAGCCACCCAGACCGCCACCGTTCTCGTTCTTCATGAAATCACCGCCCAGCAGCGTTTCCATCAGCTTGGCCGATGCCGCCGACGTCACCATCTTGGCGACGTTGTTCAAGAACGACAGGCCCATCTTGTCGAACTTCTCGGCCACGAAGTCGTACATCTTCGTGCCCAACGTGTCCTGGATCTTGCCCGCGCTGGTGCGCGCGGATTCGACCAGCTTGTCATTCAGGTCCAGCATGAAATCGCCGTCTTTCTTGACGCCGAGATTCCTTCGCGCCTTGTCATAGGTGCCCTGGTCCAGCCTGCCGTCTTGCAGGGCCTGGTCCAGCGCCGCCATTTTCTGGTCTTTCTCGGCTGTTGCGGTTTCCGCGCCTTTCAGACTTGCGATGTAATCGCTCATCTTGACCTGCTCCCGGCGCTTGTCCAGACGCGTCGCGCCTTCGATCAGCCGATCCTTATCAGGTTCGCTCTCGCCCGCGTACTTGCCGAATTCCGTCTCGTACAGCATCTTGCCGGTCTCGGACTTCAGGCTCAGATAGGCCGCAGTGCGCTTCTGGTCGGCAAGCACCTGCTCGACCACGGCCGATTTGACCGCTTCGGCGTTCTGCTTCAACGCCAGCGTTGCCTTCGCCTTTTCACTCGTGCCGATCTTCGTGACCGAGTTGTCCTTCGTGCCTGCCGTTGCGGACTTCGCCAATTCACTGCAGCGCGCATTCTGGGCTTGGGCGTTTCGAGCGAGCAGGTCGTTTTGCTGCTTGAGCGCCAAGTTCTCCGCGGCCAGCTGTGCCGCTGTCTTGTTACTTGCCATGGTCTTTCACCTCTTATAAATCCGCCTCCGGCCCGCTTGCGCGGGCCGGGTACGTCGTCAAGACCCCTTCTTGACCTTCGACAGCAGGAACGCCTTCAACGCGTCCGCGCCGGCCTCGGCCGGTGTTTCCGCGTCTTGCTCGCCCCAGCGCACCAGCATGTCGGTGGCGCGCACCTTGGCGCCGGCAGCCTGCGCCACCGTGGCGGCCAGGCTGGCGGCGAGCAGGTCGGCCCGTTCGTCGCCCAGGGGAGACGTGCGGTCCAGTTCGCGCCACAGCGACAGTTCATGGGTGTCGATGGCCTGCATCAACTCGCCCAGCGTGCGCCCCAGCCGAAGCGCCAGGACCATCAGGAAACGGAGGTCTGGCGTTTCCTGGAGGGCTTTTTTGCGCGTTCTTGCGCCCCCTCCCCGAGGTTGCCCAGTTCGATCGCCTTGGCCACCAGCGTGGCGTGCGCCAGCCCGTAGGCCGCCGCGACGATATCCACGTCTTCGTCGCGAAAGACTCGCTGCGGACCATTGGCGGTCTGCTCGAACAGCGTGCGCACCAGCAGGCTGGCCGAAGCGCGGGTGTAATCCACGCCCGGCGCATCCAGTTTGGCGCGCACGGTGTCGTTGTCTTCGCCCGCCACCACGCCCGCGGCCGCCCAGATGGCGCGGATGTGGAACAGGTGGTCGCTGGCGCTGGGCGCACGCACGATGACGCGCGCGTCCTGCCATTGCGGCACCGTGACGGCTTCGTGATGAAAGCCGGCCAGGGGGTCGGCGGCCAGGCCGCGCAGGCCCGGGCCGCGTGCCAGGGGATTGATCGACGTGTCCGTCATGGCGCTCAGCCCCCGTTGGCGGGTGCGTCGGTCAGCTTGACGGCGCCGGTGACGCGCACGTTGAACGTGGCGGACACGACGTTGTCCAGCTGGCCTTGCCACTGGTACTGGGTGACCAGGCCCAGGAACTCGAACTTGGCGCCATCGGCGAAGGTCACGCGGAACGCGCGGGTCTTCTTGTCGCTGCGGGCGGCCACCAGCGCCTTCTGGGCGGGGTCGCCGGCCTTCCAGTTGCCGGCCATGCTGAAGGTGCCGCTGTCGTCCAGGCCCAGGGCGTATTCCTTGGCGGTGGACTTGAGCACGGTGACGTCGATCTCGGTGGTCTGGCCGCCCTGGAAGTTCGGGTCCTTGATGGTGATCGCCAGATCGGCGTAGGTCAGGCCAGCGGCGCCCAGGTCTTCGGTGGCCGTGGTGGACACTTCCAGCTGCGTGCCTTGGGTTTGAACGAATTGCGAAACGGTAGTACCTGCCATTGCAGACTCCAGAAAAAAGCCCGCCATAGGCGGGCAGCTGCGGCTACCCCGGGGTTCCGGCGCAACCATGAAAAAGGCCCCATGGCGAATGCCACGAGGCCTGATCAGCGTGTTGAGGATGAAATGTCGAAGCCGCGGCGCCCGCACGCTGCGCGATGCCGGCGCTGCACGGATGCTGAAAAGAAAAAACCCGCGGGCAAGCACGGGTTTCGTGTAGGCCAGCGGGTTTGTTTACTTCGGGCGCAACTTGCCCCGACGACTGAATTATGCGCGGGCCTTGTAGGGGCTGCAAGCGTTTGCGCGATCAGCGTGTCGCACTTGCGGGGCGGTCACCAGCGAACGGCGGCGCAGCGCGGGCAACAGCGCGATCTTGGCCTCTTGGTAGGCGGCGTGCTGCTGTTCGGGCGTCATGCGCGGGTTGCTGAATACGCGTGCCCCCGCCGCCTTGTTGCCGGCGTGCACGCCGATAGCAGAGCGTTGCTGCCAGGGCAGTTCATCGATGCACAGCTCGGTCTGCTCGCCACGCGCGGCGGTCAGGCGTGCATCGATGTCTTCGTCGTCGACGTAGGCATCGTCCGGCATCATGCCGCGCGCAAAGGCCGATACTCGGCCCACGCCCAACTTGGGCCGGTAGCCGCGGCTCCAGTGGTACCACTCCATGATCAACGCTTCAACCTGGTCCGATTCTTCTCGCGTCATGCCCTGCCCCTTCTGAATACTTGCGCGGACCGTGCGGTCCGCATTGCCCGCCGGCCGCGCGGCGATCGAGCGCGCAATCGCGGCCCCCGCCTGCGATGCCGCCACTGCCCAGCCTTGCGGTGCCCGCAATGCCATGTTTGCTGCCTGATCCATATGCCGCTCCTTGCCGTTGAGTTCGTTGCCGGGGTGAGCCGCCTGGGGGCTGTCCCGGGAGTGCGCCGCGAGGGCGCCTGGTGCGCGGACCGGCGCAATCGCCGGTCGGAAAGATTGTCGGGAGAAGTCTTCTGGCAGCGAAACGCTACCAACGCTTCCGTCTGATAACAGCACGCGTTTTGGGTAATTCATGTCTGGAATTCTACAAGTGTATAATCGCCGTTTCAACACTTGTTGTTGCACAACATTCCACAACTGTTTAGCGTCCGCACCATGGCTCTCGGAAAACAAATCAGGCGCTATCGCGCCGCGCTCGGTCTCACCCTGGAACAGCTGGAAGCCCGTACGGGCGTGGGCGTGGGCACCATCGCCGCGCTCGAAGGGCGCGACAGCGAACGCTCGAAATACGCGGCTCGGCTGGCAGCCGGACTGGGCTTGTCGCTGGAACAGCTGCTGGATGAAGCGGCGCAGTACCCGCCCGACACCGTGCTGTCAGCGCCCGACGCGCTGGTGCGTCTGGACGACGGCATGGCCGACGACTTGCGCATCCCGCGCTTCGATACTGGAGGCGCCATGGGCGCGGGGGTCGAACTGCGCGACCAGCCCGGCGTCATCCAAAGCCTGCGCGTCAGCCAGGAATGGCTGCACAAGAACCTGCGTCATTACACGTCGGTGGGCAATCTGTGCGTGGTCACCGGTTTCGGCGACAGCATGCGGCCCATGTACAACCCCGGCGATCCGCTGCTGGTGGACCTGGGCGTGGCCAAGGCCGACATCGACGGCATCTATTTCTTTCGGGTGGGCAACGAAGGGTTCATCAAGCGGCTGCAACGCATTCCCAGCGCGCAGGGGTTGCTGATTCGCGCCAAATCCGAAAACACCAAGTACGATGCCTGGGACATCACCGAAGACATGGACCTGCAAATCTTCGGACGGGTACTGAAGGTGTGGCGCAGCGACGACTTCTGAGGCGCGTGATCGCATGCGTGCGATCCGACGCGTGCCGGCCTGCGTGGCGCGGCAGGCGCATCGCCACCCGATTCGCCCGATTGATTCACGGCAGCGCCGCACTCCCCCTACTGCGCGACCCGTTGCAGCGACGGGCTTTGCCACGAGCCATCCAACAGCGCGGGCTTGGGCCAGTAGTAGCGCAGCGCAACCATGAACGGACCCGGTGGCGTGGGTAGCCAATTGGCCTCCAGGCCCTTACCCGGCGATGCCGGTTGCAGGGTAAGCGTGACGCCGCCGTCGCGGTCGCGCTTGAGCGACGACAGCATTCCCGCGTTGATCGTGTAGCGCTTGGCGGCGTTGGTCACCAGCGTTTGCCCGGGCAGTTGATATAGCGTGACCGACCAGTAGGCATTGACCGGCGGCAGCCCTTTCGGGGCAAAGCGCAGGGTGTAGGCGCGCATGCCATCCAGCGGCTGCCCGGCGCTGTCTTGTTCGATGACCGGCGCCAACGCTTCCTCGCGGCTGCTGCCGCCCAGGTCGACCTGGGCCCCCGTGGCGCGGGCCAGGTAATCGTTCTTGAAGGTGCGGCGGTCGGCGAACAGCGTGTCGGTCTTGCCGGCCAGCGCCACGCGGCGCTTGTCGATATCGTTCTGGCCGTCGTGCATGCCCTCTTGCATCATCTGCCGCAGGCGGGGGTTCATGCGGTCGGTCACGACGGGTTCACCCGGCCGGATGCGCAGGCTGTCCAGGCGCCGGCGCAGCATTTTTTCGCTGTGCTCGACGGGCGCGAACTGCAGCAGGAAGGCCAGCTGGTTGTAGAACTCGAGCGAGCTGCGCATCTGCGCCGGGGCTTCCGGCGCGATCCACGTAACGGGTGCCGGCGCGGGCGGCGCGGCTTTTTTCAGGAAGGCCGACAAGGGCTGAAGCTTGAAGCCCGCCTGGATGCGCTTGACGTGGGCCAGGTCTGACGCGGAATACAGCAAGGTGCGCCCCGACAGCGTGACCAGTTCGGTTTCGGCCACGATGACCTTGGCCACGTGCTTGGGCGCCGTGCCCTTCCAGCGCGGGCCGGCGATCAGGAAATGCCCCCCGCCATTACCCGTGGCGCGGCTGCCGATATAGGCAAAGTTCTGGCCGTACAGGTCTGTCAGTTGCAGCGCGACATAGCGCCGGGATTCCATGGGCGGCACGCTGACCACGACCGGCTCGGCCCGCAGATCCAGCACGGCGGATGACGTGGCGGTGTCGAGATTGGGCGCCGCAATGCCGGCGTCTTCTGGCGTGTACACCCGCGCGACGTGGTGGAACGTGTTGAAAGGGCCGCGATACTGTGAAGAGGTGGAATCGATGTTCGTGGCGTACACCGCCTGGTAGCTGGCGACCATGGGGTAGCCGTACACATAGGCTTCTTTGGCAATGCGACGCGCCTCGGGTGCCGAGACTCCATCGATACCCACGAACTGCGACCCCGTTGCCGCATCAGGAGACGTGAAGCTGCACCCGGCCAAGGTGGCGGCCAGCGCCACACCGGCCACGCCTTGAAGGGTGGAAATGAGGGCAGTGCCAACCAGGCGGTCGCGCATTCGATGCTCCAACATGGGCGGATGTTGGCAACGCCCAGATGGCGGCAGCGTCGCGGGCAAGACGGATAGTCGCCGAAATTCTGGCACACTTTTCGTGACCATAGTGAAACAGTGCCCCCTCAGCTGCACTACCTGGCGTCTGATTGCTCGACCCCAGACGGCCTGCACCCGGCCTCAAGCGGGCAAGGGCAGCCCTTCAAGCTGGGCCGGTGGAATCGGCGTGATGGCGCTTTCGGTGGCGGCCGCATCGGTGGTCAGGTGCTGGATCAGGTCCACGGTGGTGGACCGACGCGTCAACATCAGGCAGGTCACTTCGGCGTCGGCCACGCGGGTGGCGTGCCAGCACCCAGGCCGCATGCAGACGCCCTGCCCCTGCGGCACATGAAAGGCGGCCAATGTGGACAGGTCGGGGCTGCCGTCCGCCGCGCTGCGCGCCACCACCTGGATGATGTTGCCCGTCAGCGGCACGATGGCCTGCTGCGTCAGCAAGTGCTTTTCCAGGCTGGCGATATCGGCCGACGCGCTGCGGTAGTTGACCCACAGCACTTCCGCATCGCCGCCCGCGCCGGTGTTGAACACGTGTTCTTGCCAGAAATCGGTGGCGTCGTTGCTGAACAGCGGAATGCCATTGCCCTGCGGAATGGGCTTGCCCAGCATCCAGCCATAGGGCTTGAAGGCATCGTCGGTCAGGTCGTGTACAGGCAATGCGGCAGCGCGGGTCATGCGTCATCCTTGGAAGAAGCGGTAGGCGGGGCGGAAGGCTCCGATGGCGTGCGCAGGCGGGACGCGGTGCGCTTGGGAAATTCGGCGTCGTAGTCGAAGTCGCCACGGGCAATGGCGGCCAGGATCGCGGCGCGCCGCTCTGTCGCGCGTTTCAGGTTGGCCGCCGTGGGCTTGACGCGGACGCGTTCCACACAATGCCGGCCCTGGTAGAAAAAGCCGATCTCGATGGACGACTCGGAAGCCGGCCGTACGCCGTCGAATCCTTGGTTCATGCCGATAATTGCTCCGATATGCGGTGGGCCACGTCCTGCAACGGCGCCAGGTAGCGCTCAACCGCCTGCGCAGGCGTCAAGGCGGACGAAAACCACGTGACCCCGATGGAGGCCGCCACGAATTCCCGGGCCATGACAGGTACCGCAAGCGTACCGGAAACCGGGCGCAAGGCCGGGTCTCGTAGCGCGTAGCCACAGGCCCGGATATCGTCCAGCATGGCCTTGACGGCCACATGATCGTGCGCAAGCTGGTCTTCGGGGTGGCCACGCTGGCGCACGACTTCAAGCAGCATCTCCTGTTCGTCGGGCGAACAGAACGCCAGGTAGACGCGCCCCAACGCCCGGGAGATCAGGCTCAGGCGCATGTTGATGGACGAATGCAGCAGCGACAGCGGCGAATAGGGAATGGTGCTGCAACGAATGACGACTTCGTCGACATCAAGCATTGCCACGGCGATCGGCCACTTGATGTCTTCGGTCAGTTCGCGCACCAGGGGCGAGGCGATCTCGACGACGCGCGGCACATGGTGGTAGCCGGAATTGAGCGCGTTGACGCCATTGAGCAGACGGTATTCGCCGGGGCGGGAACCGCGTGCGACCAGTTCCTGGTCGGCAAAGGTGCGCAGCAGCCGGATGAGCGTAGGCTTGGGCAGCGCGGTCAGTTGATGCAGCCCGTCCAGCGTGGAAATGGGCATCTGGTTCAAGGCGCGCAACAATGTAATCGCCCGCTCGACTGCCCGGATCGAAGACTCGCGCTCGCCCATCGTATCGCCTTGCCCTGTTGGCCGGGCCCGTTTCTGCCACCACGGCGCGGGCCCGTCGAAAACGCGAATTATCGCAGTTTCGTCAGAGCATCAGGGATAGCGCGCCTTTGCGCAATAGAGATTGGTCCGAACCCACCACGAACCAGCTGGCGCCCATGCTTTCGAACTCTGTGCGCTCGGCGGCATCGCCCAGCGCAACGCCCGCAATCTTGCCGGCTTGGCGGGCAATGGCAAGAATGTCCACCGTGGCCTGCATGACCTCGGGAGCGCGGGCATCGGTCAGGCCCATGGATAGGGCAAGATCGGCGCGGCCGACGAACAGCCCGGACACGCCGTCGACCGCGGCGATGTCGCGCGCGGCGTCACAGCCCGCGCGGCTTTCGATCTGGCACATGATGGCCGTGCCGTCGCCGGCCTGGACGGCCTTTTTCATGCCGAGTGCGCCGTAGCCTGCAAACCGCGGCGAACTGGAAAACCCCCGCTCGCCGCCGATGAACCGGCTGCGGCCCACCACGGCACGCGCCGCCTCTGCGGAATCCACATGGGGCACCAGCAAGCCATCCACGCCCAGGTCCAACGCGGACTGGATGGTGGCCGGCGCCACGTCAGGTATGCGCACGAACAGCGGCAAGCTGACCGACCGCGCGGCGATCACCAGGATGTCGAGGGTGGCGCGATCGAACGGTGCATGTTCGGCGTCGACGACGGCGAAATCCAGCCCGGCGCCGCCCAGGATCTCGAGGATTTGCGGGGCCCCAGTCTTGACGAAGGTACCGGTCTGGCGGGAAGCAGGAATGCGGGAGTCGATAGGCATGGCGATGGGCGGAAACAGGGATCAGGAAGCCAGCGGCGCCGGCTGGCGGGTGGCGGTGGCGCGGAGGATGAACGCGATGACGCCAACCAGCAGCAGGCAGAACGCGGGCAGCAGCATGGCATAGCTGGGGTGGCCCAGCGTCTTGCCCAACCACGGCATGGCGTTCTGCGCCAGGAACCCGCCCAGGTTGCCAACGCAGCTGATGGCGGCCAGGCTGGCGGCGGCGCGCCGGCCGCTGAAATACTTGGACGGCAGCGACCAAAAGCACGGCAACAGCAACGACGTGCAGGGCGTGCCCAGCACGATGGCGATGTAGCGCACCACCGGGTCGGCGACCAGCAGGCTGGTCAGGAACGCCAGCCCGCCGACCGCGCCGATGACGGCGGCAGCCAGTTGCACATGGCGTTCGCTCTTGAGCAGGCGCGGCACCGTCAAGAGCAGCGCGCCGGTGAAGGCCCAAGGCACCATGGTCAAGAGACCGTTCAAGCTGTTGGACACGCCAAAGCCCTTGATGACGGTGGGCAGCCAATAGATGATGCCGTACAGCGACGTCAGCAGCAGCGCGTAGGCGGCGCCCAGCACCAGCACCTTGCGGTCGCTCAACACGGCCCACACGCTGCCTTCGTGACGGGCCGCGGGGGCTTCGGCAGCGACCATCTGCGCCAGCCTGTCACGTTGTTGCGGCGCCAGGAAGGCGGCCTTTTCGATGTTGCGCGGCAAGAGCCACAGCACCACCGGCGCCAGCGCCAACGCCATTACGCCGGTCACCAGGAACACCCATTGCCAGCCCGCGTGGCCCCACAGGCCATCGAGCGACAGCAGCAGTCCGCCGAATGCCGAGCCCAGCATGTTGCCCAGGGCGCTGCCCAGCGTCAGCAGTGCCAGCGCGCGGATCTGGTAGCGGCGAGGAAACCACACCGACAGGTAATAGACCACGCCCGGGTACAGGCCGGCCTCGGCCGCGCCGACCAGGAACCGCAGCGCGGCAAAGGCCGACCCCGAGGCCACGTAGGCGATGAGTACCGTGGCAATGCCCCAGCTGAGGATGATGCGGAAGAACCATTTGGGCGCGCCGTAGCGGTGCACCGCCAGCGCGCTGGGAATCTCGAACAGCAGGTAGCCGATGAAGAACAGCGACGAGGCCAGGCCATAGGCGGTTTCGGACAGGCCGATCTGGCTCACCATCTGCAGCTTGGCAAAGCTGACGTTGGCCTTGTCGATGATGGAGACCAGGTAGGTCACCAGGATGAGCGGCATGATGCGCCACCACACCTGCTTGATCAGGCTTTCGTCTTGCGCGCTGTAGGCGCTGGCCCCAATGGCCGCTTTTGATTCCATGTCGTCTCCGTTGCTGCTGGCTGGCCGGGCGCGGTGCCGGCCTTTATGTGATGGTTGCGCGGCGGGCGCAGGCCCTCCACGGCGAGCCATGCTATGCCGGCCGCGTGCCCCTTTCCAAGCGCGAATCTTGGACATTTCGCGTGGCGGAATCGGGGCCTGGGATTGGTCTTACGCGTCGACCCCAAACGCGTGATTTCGCCACGCGGAAAGTTTCGGAAACGTGCTTGGATGGCGGCTGGCCGCGTGGGAGGATTGGCGCCGTTGCATGGAGACAAACAATGCCCGCCCACCCAGAAACCCCCCGTTCTTCGCCGCGTTCCGCCCAGCGGATCTTCGATTCGCACGCCCATCTGGTCGCCGACGACCAGGCCCGCTATCCGCGCAATCCCATGAAGCGTTCGCCGCTGGCGCCGCCGCGCCCGCCTGGCGTGATCGGGCTGCCTGGCGGCAAGCATGGCGACCACCCGATCAACGAAATCCCGGACGTATCCCGCATGCTGCCCTGGATGCGCCAAGCCGGCGTGGAAGGCGCGGTGGCGGTGCAAAAGCGCATGGTCTACCGCTACGACAACCGCTACATCCTGGATTCGTCCGACGCGCATCCCGACACGTTTTCCGCCGTCGTCATTCTTGACGCCGAAGACGCCGGCACGCCAGACCTGATCCGGTCTTATATTGCGCGACACGACCTGGTCGGCGTGCGCCTGTTCGGCGGCCGCGAGGCCGACGGCAGCATGCCGTGGCTGGATTCTCCCCGCGCGCTGCAGGCGTGGGCGGTGGCCGACGAACACGGCATCGTGATGGACATCGAAGTGCTGGCCGCCGGCGGCGGCGGGCCATCGGTGCCCGCCATCATCGCGCTGGCGCGGCGCCATCCCCGATTGCGGGTAGTGCTGGACCACATGCTGGAACCCGAAGCCGAAGACGCGAACTTCGGCCTGGACGAACGCTTCGAGCCGCTCGCCGCCGAACCCAACATCTACTTCAAGTTCACCTCGATCAACCTGGACCTGTACCGCGAAGCCGACCTGCCCGCCGACCAGGCGCTGCGCAGCGCGGTCGATCTGTTCGGCGCCGACCGCATCATGTGGGGGTCGGACATCGGCACGTCATCCGGCACCTACCAGGACATGGTGCAGCGCATGCTGGCGGCCACGGCATTGCTGACCGACGCCGAGCGCGATGCGGTGCTGTACCAGACCGGCAAGCGCGTGTTCGCCAAGCCCAACACGCGCGATTGACCCGGAGAAACGACGATGTTCCTGGACCTCGCCGCCACCCCTGGCTTCAAGCGCACGCTGTTCAACGCCATCGTGGCGCCGCGCCCCATCGGCTGGATCAGCACCGTCGATACCCTGGGCCGCGTCAACCTGGCGCCGTTTTCCCATTTCAACCTGGTGTCCACCGCGCCGCCGGTCGTGATGTTCTCGTGCAATGCGCCGGCCGACCGCCCTGAAAAGGACACCATCGCGAACGTGCGTGAAACCGGCGAATTCGTCACCAACCTGGTGACCTGGTCGTTACGCCAGCCCATGAACGCCAGCTCGTTCAATGCGCCGCGCGGGGTCGACGAGTTCGAACTGGCCGGCCTGGCCAAGGCGCCCAGCGTGCTGGTGAAGCCCCCGCGCGTGGCAGCGTCGCCGGCCAGCATGGAATGCCGGCTGCTGCGCATCATCGACATCGACCCCATCGGCCCGGGCGACACCCGCAGCAACGTCGTCTTTGGCCTGGTGGTGGGCGTACACCTGGACGACCGCTATGTCGATGCCGACGGCTATTTCGACACGGCCCGCACCGAACCCCTGACCCGCCTGGACGGCAACCGCTACGCGACGGTCGGCCCCCTGGACGTGCTGGGCCGGCCCAGCCCGCGGCGCGACTG
Organism: Achromobacter sp. FW305-C-28; assembly: GCF_058783235.1. NCBI lineage: Bacteria > Pseudomonadati > Pseudomonadota > Betaproteobacteria > Burkholderiales > Alcaligenaceae > Achromobacter > Achromobacter sp. FW305-C-28. Next base: position 251,678 of record NZ_JBYSYL010000010.1, read on the forward strand.
ATGCGCGTGAGGCCCGACCGACTCCCTTCCTTTTCTACACACCACGGATTCCCCACATGACTACGCTTTCCGACAATGGCGTCCGCGAGACTGCCGTCTATGGCCTGGCGCCTGGTGCCGTCGCACGCGGCCAGAATTTCTTCGTGCAGTGGCTGGAAGGTCGCGAAACGCCCTATCCCGCCCGCAGCGGCCACGAAATGCTGCTGTTGCTGCCCGATGACGGCGCACAGGTGCGCGTGGGCAACGGCGACTGGCAAGCCGTGCCCGGCCGCAGCGTCTGTGTCTTGCCTGCCGGCGACGCGACGGTGCAGCTCAAGCCCAACGCGCGCGCCGCCCTGCTCGCGTCGTCACGCCCGGACCTGGCGCCGGACAGCATCGCCAACGCGTCCGACTACGCGGTGCCTGACCCTCGCATCATCGCCGGCGATAGCGGCTACCGGCGTACGCACGGCCAGGGCGAATTGCAGGTGATTGCCATCGATGCGATCCGCCCGCCGGCCGACAAGCCGCGGCTGAAGATGCTGCAGACCGAAACCCTGAGCATCAACTGGGTGGAATACCAGAACGCACGCGACCGCAGCAGCCTCAGCCCGCACAGCCATGCCGATTTCGAACAGGGGTCGCTGGCCATCGACGGGCACTTCATTCACCACCTGCGGGTGCAATGGGGCCCGAACGCCGACCAATGGCGCGACGACCGGCACCTGCAAGCCGGACCCGCATCGATGATGACGATTCCCGTGCAGATGATCCACACCACCGAAGGCGTGGGGCCGGGGCGGCACCTGTTGATCGACGTATTCTCGCCGCCCCGCCAGGATTTCATCGGCAAAGGCTGGGTGGCCAATGCCGCCGACTACGGCCGCGCCTGACGCTCAGCCCGGTACGCCATGGTCTCCATACAAGCCCGCTTGCGCGGCCCGCAACCCGGCCAGCGCAAACACCGTCTTCAGCCAGGGCGCATCGAATTCCAGCCGTGCCGCGCACTCGAGCGGCGCGGCCAGGATGGCGTCCAGTTCGACCCAGCGGCCGGCTTCCAGGTCTTGCAGCATCGAGGTCTTGATGGCGCCCAGCTGGCGCGTCTGGGCGATGCGCTGCTGGACGTCGACGTCCAGCGTCAGGCCCGCGCGGCGGCCCAGCGCCAGGCATTCGGTCAGCAGGTTCTTGAACACGGCCCGGGTGCCGGGGTTGTCGACGATGCGATCGGTGGTGGCCTGGGTAATGAGGCTGAGCGGGTTGGAACACGCGTTGCCCAGCAGCTTCATCCACAAGTCGCGGCGGATGTCCGTGCTGGCCGCGGTGGGCAAGCCGGCCGCCGTCAGCACCTGCGCCCAATCGCTGGCGCGGTCGCTGGCACCACCGGCGGGTTCGCCGATGACGACCTTGCCGCCGCTATGGTGCCGCACCACACCGGGGGCCGGGCAACTGCACGACGCCATCACGCTGCCGCCCAGCACCTGCCCCAGCGGCAAGGCGCGTTCGATGCGGCCGTCGGGGTCGACGCTGGCCAGGCGCAACCCTTGCAGCGGGTTGCCGGGCGTCAGGAAATACCACCATGGCAGCCCGTTGCCGACGGGCAGCACGACGGTTTCGGGACCGATCAGCGGCGCAAGCGAATCGACCACACCCGGCAGGGCATGCGACTTGAGCGCGATGACCACCAGGTCTTGCGGGCCCATGGCGGCGCAGTCTGCAAAGGCGTTCACGGGCACGGTGCGTTCAGGTTCGTCGGGTGCGGCGTAACGCAGGCCCGATGCGCTCAACGCCTGCAAGGTGGCGCCGCGCGCCAGCATCGACACGCGATGCCCGGCCAGGGCCAGGCGCGCGGCGAAATGGCCGCCGATGGCGCCGGCCCCGATGATGGCAATACGGCGGGCAGAAATGGAAGTCTGATTCATGGAAGCGTCGGCAGCAGAAACAAGGTCTGCCCATTGTCCTCAAGCCGCCTTTGCCGTCCAGCATTTTCTGGCGGGATTTCTCCTGCCGAAATCTGGCCACGGTGGAACCCGCTCGGCCTTCCGGCACGAATCCCCACGCCCCAGGGTCAGCCCTGCTGTCCTGGGCTGACCCTTTTTTTCTGGAACCCATGATGCCCATCAGCAGCGCGACGATCAAACGCGTCACGGCACAGCTCTACGAACGCTCGCTCAAGGCGATCCCGCGCGACACCCGCGCCTTTTTACAGCGGGCGACCCGCACGGAAACCAGCCCTACCGGCCGGGCCACGTTGGCGATCATGCTGGAAAGCGCCGATGGCGCCCAGCGCGATGACGCCCTGGTGTGCACCGACGTGGGCATTCCGACCTATAGCCTGAAGATCGGCACGCGCGTGCAGTTCGACGGCCCGGTGCGCGCCGCCATCCGCGACGGCTTCGCCGATCTGGCGGCCCACATCTCGCCGCCGATCCTGAAGATGGTCACCCACCCTCTGACCCATGAACGCAGCTATGCCGGCAAGGACATGCCGATCGTCAGCGTCGACCTGCTCGATGACGCCGACTACATGGATATCGTCTGTGCCCCCAAGGCGATGGGCACCGGCCGCTGGGAAGCCATCGACGCGTTCGTCTACCCCACGCTGGAGCAGATCGAGCGCTTCGTGCTGGACACCGTGCTGCGCGCCGGCTCGCAGCCTTGCCTGCCGCTGGTGATCGGAGTGGGTATCGGCGGCACCTTCGACTACGCCGCGCGCCTGGCCAAGGAACAGGTGCTGCGACCCTTTGGCCAGACCAATCCGGAACCCGCGCTGGCGCGCATGGAACAGCGCCTGCGCGATGCCGTCAATGCGATGGGGTTCGGCCCCATGGGCACGGGCGGCGATACCTCCGTCATGGCGGTACACGTGGACTACGCGGCCAGCCACGGCTTCGTGCCGGTGGCCGTGTGCCTGAACTGCTGGATCAACCGGCGCACCGCGGCCCGCATCCATGGCGATGGCCGCGTCGAATTTTTCGAGGACTGACCATGCCCGCCATCCGAACCCTGCAATTGCCATTGGCGCCCGCACAGGTGCTGGACTTGAAACTGGGCGACATGGTGTGCCTGTCGGGCCAGATCACCGTCAGCATCGGCCTGCCGACCCACCGCCGCCTGGCCGAACTGGTCGCCCGGGGCGAGGCGCCCCCGATCGATCTGCAAGGCGGCGCGTTCTTTCACTTGAGCACCTATGTCGACGAGACCGCCGACGGGCCGGTGCCGCTGTATCTCAACCCCAGCACCAGCACGCGCTACAACCCGTGGATGCCAACGCTGATCCGCGGCCTGGGCCTGCGGCTGGTGGGCGGCAAGGGTGGCCTGGACGCGGCCAGCGCACAGGCGATGCGCGAGTCCGGCTGCGCGTACCTGTCGTTCCTGGGCGGTGGGGTCAACCTGCTGTCGCGATCGCTACGGCGGGTGGCGGCCATGCACTGGCCCGAATACATATCGCAATTCCGGCTGCTGACGCTGGACGTCGAACACCTGGGGCCGGCCACTGTGGCGATCGATGCGCACGGCAACAGCCTGTATGCCCAGCTGCACGAGCAGGCCGCGGCCCGATTGCCGGATATCGTCAGCGCGCTGGGGCACCGCTGAGCGCGGCCTGTGCTTCTGCTGACTGCGCTTGCAACGCCAGCCGGCGCCAGTTGCGACTGGCGTAGGCGTGGGCCTGGCGCAAGCCGGCCCACAGGCTGATCTGCTTGACCCAGCGCAGGCTGCCCGCGGCCTCGAACTGGGTGGTACGGCGCACTTCGGTGCCCTGTCCCGGCACCGCGCGCAGTTCAAAGGTATCCACCAGCGTGCCGACCCAATCCGCGCACCAGACGGTGCTGTGCTGCATCTGATAGCGCAGGCGTTCGTCGGGCTGCAATATCAGGATGCGCTGGTCGATGGTGCCCCGGTCGGTGGTGCATTGGCGCGTGTTGCCCACGGCCGCCACGCCTTCCAGCACCTTGCAACTGATCGGCTTGGGAACGCCCAGCCGGAACAGCAGCGGCCGGGTATCGTCCATGCGGGCATGCAGGAAATGCGGCCAGACATGGCGCGGTTCGCAGGGGAACAGCCAACGGGATTCAATCTGCATGCCGGGCTCCTTGCCGCAATGGCCTGCGCCAACGCGGCGCACGGCACGGTTATAACGCGGATTCCCGTTCCCTCACGCAGCGCGGTCCCCCCCGGCACCAGGCCAGCCATGGCCCCATCAGCCGGCCATCGCCGTCCGCACGCGGGGCAGTTCGCGGTCGTCGATGGGCCAGTGCAACACGGCCGACAACACCCCCAGCGCCATCGCCCCCAGCCAGATCAGGTCGTAGGAATGCGTGGCTTCGAACACCACGCCGCCCAGCCACACGCCCAGGAACGACCCCACCTGATGGCCAAAGAAAACGAAGCCGAACAGGGTGGTGATGTAGCGCACGCCGAAGACTTGCGCGATCAGCCCGTTGGTGAGCGGCACCGTGCCCAGCCACACGAACCCCATGACGGCCGCGAACGCATAGACCGACCCGGTGGACAGCGGCAACAGGAAGAACAGCGCCATGGCCGCGGTGCGCAGCAGATAGATGCCGGCCAGCAGGTACTTGCGGCGATGATGCGCGCCCAGGAGGCCGCAGACATAGGTGCCGATGACATTGGTCAGCGCGATGATGGCCAGGGCCGCGACCGCGTCGGCGGCGCGCAGGCCCTTGTCCATCAGGTAGGCCGGCAGGTGCGTGCCGATGAACGCCAGCTGGAAGCCGCAGGCCAGGAAGCCCAGGTTCAGCAGCCAGAAGCCGGGTTGGGCGAACGCTTCGCGAATGGCGGCGCCCATGGGCAGGTCGGACGGTTTGGCGGCCGCGGTACCCGCCCCCGCGGGCTGCGCGTCGCGCCGGGCCGTTTCCTTCAAGGGCCACGCCAGCGGCAGTACCACCGCCAGCACCACGGAGAACGTCAGCAGCGCGGTGACCCAGCCCCAGCCGCCGATCAGCCATTGCGCCGCCGGCACCAGCGTGAATTGCCCCAAGCCGCCGATCGCGCCGGCCACGCCCAGCGCCCAGCCGCGCCTGTCGGCCGGCACCAGCCGGCTCAGCACGCCGTAGATGACGGCGAACGCGGTGCCGGACAAGGCGATGCCGATGCAGATGCCGGCGGTCCACATGAAGGCCGCCGGGCTGGCAGCGTGCGCCATGCCGACCAGGCCCAGGGCATAGAACACCAAACCGCCCAGGATGACCTTGGCCGAGCCGTAGCGGTCGGCGATCATGCCGGTGAACGGCTGCGCCACGCCCCAGGTCAGGTTCTGCACCGCCAACGCGATGGCGAAGGTTTCGCGCGACCAGCCGCGGTCCATCGTGATGGGCAAGAGGAACAGGCCCTGCACATGCCGCACGCCCAGCGCCAGGCCCATGACGATGCCGCCGGCCAGCACCATGACCCACAGGTTGCGTGCAATGGCGGGATGAGCGGACGGGGCGGACGGGGCGGCAGGCATGGCGGACCTCTGATGGGAAACGTCAACGCCCGCACGCGCGGGCAGCTTGCGCTATTACAGGGCCGGCGCGGCCGGCGTTCAACTGATTATTTATCGCCGGCGGCATGCGCTGCGGGAATGCCAGGCGGCAGCCACAACGAGAATACCGAGCCCTTGCCCGGCACGGACCGCAGCGACACCTGGCCGTGCAGCAAGTCGGTCAACCGGCGCACGATGGCCAGCCCCAAGCCCAGCCCCTGGCCGCTCGGGGCCACGGCGGACGGCGCGGCGCCGCGCGTGAATTCCGCAAACACGGATTCCTGCAGGTCGGGAGCAATGCCCACGCCGGTATCCCATACCTGGATCAGCACGCCGCCGCGTCGCCTTCGGGCGGCCAGCAGCACGCCGCCCGCTGGCGTATACGCCAGCGCATTGCCCAGCAGGTTGTCGAGGATGCGGCGCAGCAAGGCGGGATCGGTATCCACCACTGCGGTGGTCGGCGTCACCGACAGCCGCAGGCCGCGCGTACGCGCCTGCGGTTCGAAGTCCTGGCGCACGTCGTCGAACACGGCATCCAGCGGCACCGCCTGGCGTTCCACCCGCAGCGCATGCGCGTCCATGCGCGACAGGTCCAGCAGGCCGTCGAGCAGGCGGTTCAGGCCGTCCAGCACCGTCTGTTGGCGACGGGCCACGTGCAGCGCGTCCTGCGGCGTGACGCTGCCCTGTTCGGCGCGGCTGGCCAGCACGTCAGTGAACATGCCCAGCGCATGCACCGGCTGGCGCAGGTCGTGCCCCGCTGCGGCCAGGAAGCGGGTCTTGGCGCGGTCGGCCGCCGCCACCCGGTCGCGCTCGCGCTCCAGGCTGTGGATCAAGGCGGAGTTCTCAAAGCGCAGCGCCACCGTGGTCTGCAGGCTGCGATACGTGACGGCGCTGTAGTACAGGTTCACGCCCAGCAGGCAGACGCCAAAGACCGCATACACCCAGCTCAGGCCGTCGGCCGCCGCCAGGCAGGCGATGATGAAGGGCGCCACCATGCCCAGCGCCGACCCCGCGTACGCGGGCGGATAGGCCGACAGCGACGGCACGGCGCCGCTGCACATGCCGGCCAGCATGACGCAACCAAAGGCCAGCAGCATGTCCTGACCCGACAGCACCGCGGCCACGCCCGCCAGCCCCCACAAGAGGCCCGACGTCCAGGACAGCAGGCAGAACCCCCAGACCCAGGGCCGCAGCGGTCCGGGACCGCGCCGGGAAAAACGACGGCTGACAGCCACCCGCAGCAAAGTCAGCAAATACAGAATGGCGGCCCACGACGCCAGCAGCCAGACGGGCACGCTGTCGCGCATGACATAGGCCACGGGCACCACGATGGCGAAGTTGGCGAACAGCACGCCATGGGACTGCTTGTAGAGCAGCGTCGCCAGTTCGGCCGCGATGGCGTCGTCGACCGCCGGGGCGTCGACGTCAGGCTTGCCTGGCAAGCGGGGCGGGGGCAGTGCGGAAGGGGCGGTCATGCGCGTTGATCGGTCCCTATAATGGTGCATCATTCTGACACAACCTTGCGGCGCCGCCCCTCGTCCGCCTGCCATGACCCTGACCTCTACGCCCCCCTTGCTGCGCGTCCTGCTGGCCGACGACCATGGCATTGTGCGCGAGGGCTTGAAGATGGTCATGCACCAGGCGGTCGGCCTGATCGGATCGGTGGATGAGGCGGCAACCGGCGAACAGGTGCTGGCCCTGCTGGCCGCCCATGGCGCCGATGTACTGGTGCTGGACCTGGGCATGCCGGGCGTGGCGGGATCGGGCTGGGTGCGCGCCCTGCGCGAACGCCATCCGTCGCTGTACATCATGGTCCTGACCGCCAATACCGACGCGCGCAGCCGCCAGGCCATTCTGGAGGCCGGCGCCGATGAATACCTGACCAAGACCGGCAGCTCGCGCGAGTTGATGGCGGCCATCCAGCGCCTGCACGATGGGCAGGCCCGCCTGCCGGCCCGCGCCCAGCTCAAGCACGTGCCCACCCCCGCCGAGACCCTGACCCGGCGCGAGCAACAGGTGCTGGCCCTGGCCGCGCAAGGCGCCACCTCTGCACAGATCGGGCAAGCACTGCACATCAGCCCGCTGACCGCGCGCAAGCATCGCGAAAACCTGATGCGCAAGCTCGCGCTGCACAGCACGGCAGAACTCGTGGCGTATGCGGTGCGGCTGGGCCTGCCCAGCGCCTGAAAGAAAAAGTCTTCCAAAAATACGGCGCTCGTCGTATTTGCTACCGAATCTTCCAAACGTAGACTGATTCCGCAGCGTCCTGCGTTCTCTTTCCGCAAGGGGCCATGGGAGATCACAGGCCTGCACTGAATTCCCCCCCACGCCCATCCGAACGTGCGCGGACCGCTCCGGTTCCGCGCCGGGACGTTGCGCGCCCGAGCCAGGCGCCGGCCCCTGCCCGGCGTGCCGAGCATCCCGTCCATGCACAGCTGCACCGTCACCATGCACCCTGCTCTCCATTACGCCGCTTCCCCCCAACCCGATCCGGTCAGCCAGCTGGTGCGCGAGGAATCCGAACGCTTGCGGCGCTTCGTGCTGCGCCACGTGGGCAACGGCTCGGACGCCGACGACATCACGCAGCAGGCGTTCGTCGAAATGTCCTGTTGCTACGACCAGTTCCGTGGCGAGAGCAAACCGTCGACATGGCTGTTCGGCATCGCGCGCAATCTGATCCGCAACCACCTGTCGCGTTCGCCCGAACGTCGCTTCACCTTCGTGAGCGACGCGGCGCTGACCGACGAAGCCGACCTGCAAGCCGATCCGGCCAGCCGCGTCGAACTGCTGCAGCTGATCCGCATCCTGGACCGCTCGCTGGCGGAGATGCCCCCGGACCTGGGCGAACTGCTGGTGCTGATCTGCGTGGACGAGCTGTCGTATGAAGAGGCCGCCATCCAATTGGGCCTGCCGGTAGGCACAGTGCGCAGCCGCCTGTCGCGCGCCCGCGCACTGGTGCGGTCACGCATGCGCGTCCAGGACGCCTGGCTGGACGATTAACGGTTCGTTTTTTATCGTTACATTTCTCGGTTTTTTGACTGCTACTGCTGGTTACAGTGCTGCCTTCCCCCATTTTTTGGCAGGCAAACCGACCATGCGGCACGTCCGGCTTCGCTCATTCCGCCTGTTGGCGCTCGCTACGGCCCTTGCCGGCCTGTATGCGGCCCCCGCCAGCGCCCAATACGACAGAGACTGGCAGCGCGCGTGCATCGGCAGCACCTATGCCATCAACCCGGACACGCCCTGCAACCGCGCCTATACCGAGGGGCTGGCAGCCGTGCAGGTCGGCAAGACGAGCGACCCGGCCGGCACCTGGGGCTACATCGACAAGCAAGGGCGCATGGCAATCCCGCCCGCCTTCCAGGAAGCCGAATCCTTCCAGAACGGGCTGGCCGCCGTGCAGCAGGGCGAGCTTTGGGGTTACATCGATACCCGCGGCGAGTGGGCGATCAAGCCGCGCTTCACGCGAGCCACCGGCTTCAATGCCGAAGGCACCGCGCTGGTCGAACTGGACGAGCGCGACGTGCTGGTCAATCGCCAGGGCCAGATCGTCAAGACCTTCGAGCTGGGCATGCGTTCGTGGGGCTTCGAGCCCGGCCAGAAACTGGCCTCGATGGAAGTGCCGCAAGCGCCACGGCTGTTCGACACGACGACCGGACGCGCCCTGACGCTGCCCGGCGACGTCATGGCCCTGTCCAAGCCCACCGATGGTTACCTGCCCGCGCAGCGCCGCAGCGCCCGCTACGGTGGCGCCTGGGGGCTGCTGGATGCCGAAGGCCGCTGGGCCATCGCCCCCGATGTGCTGCGTTCGCACGAACCACCGCGACGCGATGGCGACACGATCGCCGTGCGCCGCGACGAAACCTGGGTCTTCGTACGCCCCGACGGCACGCCGCTGTCCGACACCCGCTACAGCGACGTGCAGCAGGTCGCGCCCGGCCTGTGGCTGGTCAGGGCCAAGAACGACGGCCCGTCCCTGCTGCTCGACGGCAAGCTGGCCACGCTGCACACCTTCTCGGTCAATTACGCGGCCGTGGAAGAACGAAGCGGCTGGAAGATCCTGAGCGACGCCGACGCGGTGATGCTGGTCTTCCCCGACGGCAAGATGCGCAAGATTCCCGGCCACCTGCCTCAGGTGACGATCAAGAATGGCCTGGCCTGGGTGTATGCCTTTGCACCGACGCCGCCCGCCAATGGCGCCGGCGATGCCGCCCGCCCGCCGGACGAAACGGACGCCTCGGCCGCGGCCCCGGCCGAGGCCACCGCTGCCGCCGACACCGCCACCGTCGCCGATGCCGCGGTGGATGCCGCCTCGGACCAGGCCGTCCCTGCCGCCACAGCTGCCGCCGACACCGCAACCGCGATCGACATCACCGGCAGCAGCACGCAGACCGAAGCCAGCCTGGTGCAGATCTACCGGCCCGACGGCACGACGCTGCTGGACGCCGACACCGCGGCGCGTCTGGCCCGCTACCGGGTGTCGGAATTCACGCCCCGGACCGCAGCCGACGCCGCACCGGACGAGGCCCCGGCCGGCACGCAAGACAACGCCCAACTGCCCCTGGCGCTGCTTCGCCCCGACGACTACACGCAGCCTTCCGGCATCCTGACGCCATCCGGCAAGATCGTCACCAACCCGGATTGGGACGACATGAATACCTACAACGCCAGCGCGCCGCTGGTGGTCAAGACCCGCAAGCGCGGCGCAGGCCTGATCGACGCGGAAGGCAACTGGCTGTTGCCGCCCGACTACGAAGGCATCCGCGGTTTCGACGGCCCGTATTCCTGGGCCCGCACGGCCGACATGGACCGCCGCGCAGCCTTGCTGATCGACGCCCGCGGCCAGGTGCAGAAGCTGCCCGCCCGAGTGGAGGTCAACGGCGAGAAGATCGACGGCGACCTGCTCTACTACTACACGCAGGACGACAACCGCCGCCAGCGCTGGGGCCTGTGGAACATCCGCAGCGCGAGCGTGGCGGTCAAGCCGACGCTGGAACGCATCGAGGAATTCAAGGACGACTGGGCCAACGCCCAGGACAATGACCGCTGGGGCGTCATCGACCGCCAGGGCAAGTGGGTGGTGCCGGCCACGTATTCCGGCAGCTACGAACTCGAATACCTGGGCAACGGCTACCTGCTGGCACGCGAACCGCGGGTCAAGGGGGCATCCGGCAGCTATCGCGAAGGCTATCGCCTGATCAACTTGCGTACGGGCCAGCACAGCCCGGTGCTGCGCGAAAAGCCGCAGAACCTGCGCCAGGGGCGCTTCCTGGGGCAAGGGCAGGACGGCGCCACGCTGCTGTTCGACCGCCAGGGCGGCACGACCCGCCTGTGGGAAGGCAGCCCTGACCGCAAGGAACAGTATGGCGACTGGATCTACGTGCAGTACCGATCGCGCAACGGCGCGATCGATGCGCGCGGCAACATGAAGATCGCCGCGGTGAACGGTGAATTCAATCCGTTCTTCGTGCAGCCCGAAGGCCTGGCCCGCGTCTATGACGGGCAGAGCTACCGGCTGATGGACGAAAACGGCAAGACGCTGCTTGCGCAGCGCGGCGACGGCACGCCGCTGGCGTCGATGAAACGCCTGGTGTTTGACGACGAAGAGACGTCCGAAGGCATCATCACCGACCTGCAGGGCCGCGAGATCACCCGCATCAAGGGCAAGTATTCGCTGGAGGAACGCAAGGCCAGCGAAGGGGTCGTGCCGTATCGCGGCCAGAACGACCGCTATGGCTTCATCAACGCCGACGGCAAGCGCATCGTCGGCCCCTACTTCGACAAGCTGGGCCCGCTGCGCAATGGGCGGGCGCTGGCCCAGCGCATCCAACGCACCGGCGAACAATACGGCTACATCGACCTGACCGGCCGCTACGCGATCGCGCCGGACTTCGGCTGGGCTTCCGACTTCCAGGACGAACGCGCGCTGGTGCGCCGCGGCCGCCTGCTGGAATTCATCGACCCCCAGGGCAAGACCACCGCGCTGTTCGGCAAGCTGTGCGACGAAATCGTGGTGCTGGACGCGCAAGAGAACCAGACCTGGCCGCGCGAAAAGCTGACCTGCCCCGAAGCCGCCGAGATCGAACAGCCGCCCGTCCCCGCATCCGCCAAAGCAGAATGACCATGACCTCACGCGCGTTTCACGCCACCCGCATCGCCTGCGCCGTCGCCGCGCTGGGCGTTTCCCTGTCCGCCCACGCCCAATACCGCCAGGCGCGCAGCGCCTGCGTCGATGCGTCGGCCGTCAACACCACGGCCATGGTCGAAGACCGCGACGGCACCCGCAACGCAGACCTGGGCTGCATCCGCGCGCTGTCCGACAACCGCGCCGCCGTGCTGCTGCCGTCGGCGCTGGAAGAGATCGACCGCGTGCCCACCGATGAATCGCTGCGCCGGCACGCCTGGGGCTTCCTGGACGGCAATGGCAAGCTGGCCGTCAATCCGCAATTTGAAGCGGTAGGTGACTTTCACCATGGCCTGGCCGCCGTGCGCTGGAAGGGCAAGTGGGGCTACATCGACGCCAAGGGCAAGATGGCCGTGCCGCCGCGCTACAGCAGCGCGTCCGACTTCGTCGAAGCGGGGCTGGCCGTGGTGACGCTGGACGGCCAATACCAGGTGATCGACCGCAGCGGCAAGGCCGTGGGCGAGGCGCTCGACGCCAGCGTGCAAAGCGTGCAGCTGGGCGAAGGCAAGCCGGCGCAGGCGGCCATCACGTACCGCGAGGAATACCGGTCCAACACCGGCGAACGCCGCTACGCCACCGACGACATCCGCATCCTGTCCAGCTACGGCCCCGACCTGTTCATCGCCGCGGACGCGCGCGGCCGGTATGGCCTGCTCGACAGCGACTGGAACTGGCGCGTGAAACCCCAGTACCTCGACATTTCCCGGCGGTCCAAGGATACCCTGGCGCTGGCCATGGGCGAAGACGAAGTGGCGCTGATCGACACCGCCGGCAACGTCATCGGCCAGGGCAAGGACTATCGCCGCATCATCAAGGTGGGCGAGGCGTTCTGGAGCGCACAGTTGCCACGCGGCGGCTATGCGCTGCTCGACGCCGCCGGCCAGCCGCTGGGCACCTTGACCGACGCCGAGGCGCAGTCGACGGTGCTGCACGGCGACACGCTGGTCTACGCCACGGGCGACACGCTCAAGGCCTATGTGCCTGGCCGCGCCGAACCCGTGACCCTGGGCACGGGCATGACGGCCGCTGAGAACGAAGGCAACTACGTGCTGTTCCGCGACCCGGCGGGCCGCGTCGCCGGGCTGCTCACGCCCAAGGGCACGTGGCTGCACGGCGACACCGCGCCGCCGTGGCTGGCGCAAGTCAGCCGGCTCGCGCTGCGCCAGGGCAAGCTGTGGCTGTCCGGCGAAGACGGTGAGCTGTTCAATGCACTGGATGCCGAGGGCCGCGCGATACTGCAGCCCGAGGCCCTGGCGGCCGCGCAGGGTTCGCAACTGCGCGACATGCCGCTGGATGTGCCCGGCGGCCCGCTGGGCCTGCTGGGCCAGGGCTACTGCCAGTGCGGCGACAGCAGCGCCGGCCTGCTGCTGGCCGATGGCAGCGTAGCCACCGACAAGACCTGGACCGCCGTCCTGCCGCTGGATGGCGCAGAAGATGAATACGCCCCGAAAGACGAGGCCGGCGACACGCCCGCCGCCGACCAGCTGCGCTACGCCGCGCAGACCGAAGACGGCATGCAGTTGCTGGATGCCCGCGGCAAACCGATGGACCTGCCTTTGCAGCAGCACATCGGCGCCTTCCGCCACGGCTACGCGCTGATCTACGCCAAGGGCGAAGCGCGCCTGATCGACCGCGCCGGCAAGACCTATGCGCTACCCGACTATTTCGAAGCCGAGGTCGTGGCGCCCGGCCTGGTGCGCTACCTGAAGACCGCGGCCGAAGGCGATCCCTGGGGCCTGTACGACTTCATCGCCGGCAAGGAAGTGTCGGCGCCGGCGTTCCAGTTCATCGGCGTCTTCCAAAAGGGCCAGGCCGTAGCCGCACTGGGCGCGGACAAGGTCGGCGTGATCGACCGGCAAGGCAAATGGGTCGTGCCGCCCAGCCATCACGGCGCCACGCGCGTCAACGACAAGCTCTGGCTGGTGTCGCAGGCCGGCTGGAAAGGCGAGGACTACCAACGGCCGCAAGCGGTCATCAACGCCAGCGGCCGCGCGCTGACCACGTTCCAGTCCGGCATGGACGTCTCGCGCACCGACGACGGCGCCTACCTGGCCTACAGCCAGAAGCAGCGCTGGATGATCGCGCCCGATGCATCCGATGCGCTGGACGTGCAGGATGCCCGCTACACCCCGATGGGCAACTGGATGTCCATCCGCCGCGCCGATCGCTACGGCTATCTGGACGGCGCCGGCCGCTGGCAGATTGCCCCCGGCCCGGTCGCGGGCACGCCTTTCCAGGGCAAGCCCGCCCGCGCGCTGCTCAGCGACGACGAAGGCGCACGCATCATCGACGAACACGGCAAGACCGTGGCCACGCTGCCCGCGGGCGAATGGAGCTGGCCGGCGGGCTCGCCCTGGCTGGTGCGGCGCGACCAGCAGCAGGGCCAGCACATCACCCACTACGCGGACCTGACAGGCAAGACGCGCATGACGCTGGCCGGCTTCGGCTCGGGCTTCTCGGAAGGCCGCGCGGTCATGACGCTGCCCAACGGCACCGAGCGCGCCGTCAACGACAAGGCCGTGGCCGATGGTCCGGTGTTTGAATACCTCGGCCTGCGGCGCGACGGCCTGGCCCTGGCCCGCGTAGGCGGCCTGCTGGGCTATGCCGACGGCCAGGGCAAGCTGGCGATCGCCCCGGTGTACCAATACGCCACGCCGTTCTCGGGTCAACGCGCCGTGGTGTCCACGCGCGACATGTCGATGATCCTGGATCAGCAAGGCGCGATGGTGGCGCGGGTCGGCATGGAGTGCGGCATCCGCACGCTTTACGGTGCGTACAACCAGCGGCTGTGGCCACTGTCGATGCCGCAACGCTGCCAGCGGTAGCGCGCAGTCGCAGCGGCGTGGTCACCGGGTGCGCCGCGGCTGTCGGATGCATTGCCGTGACCGGGCCTTCCACGCCCGGTCCAAAGCGCGCCGTTACTGCGTATCCAACGCCAGGTAACGGCGAGTCTGCACGATTTCTTCGCGTTCCTTGAAGCTGGTCAGCCGGTCGGCCAGCGCGCTGCTGTCGCCCGTCTCGCGGATGGCGGCCAGCGTGGCCTGCATTGCGTGAATGGCTGCGCGCTGCAGATCAGACGGAATGATCGCCAGGCGATAGCCCATGGCCGCCAGGTCGGGCAAAGGCACCAGCGGCGTCTTGCCGCCGTAGAACATGTTGATGAGCTTCAGCCCGGGCAACCGGTCGGCAATGGCGCGGATCTGCTCCAGCGTTTCGGGCGCTTCGACGAACACCATGTCGGCGCCCGCCTTCACGTATTGCTCGGCGCGCGCGATGGCCGCGTCAAAGCCCTCCACCGCGATGGCGTCGGTGCGCGCGATCACCAGGGTGTCGGCGTCGGCCAGCGTCTGCCGCGCGATATGCACCTTGCGGCACATTTCCTCGGCATCCACCAGGCTCTTGTCGTCCAGGTGGCCGCAGCGCTTGGGAAACGACTGGTCTTCGATATGAAAGGCGGCCACGCCGGCCCGTTCCATGATGCGCACGGTGCGCTCGACATTGGCCGAGCCGCCGAATCCCGTGTCCGCGTCGGCCACCACCGGCAGGCCGCTGGCGTCGACGATCTTTTCCACGCGGTCCATCACCTCGGTGAAGCTGAGCAGCCCGATGTCCGGGTAGCCGGCCGCGCGGGCAATGGCGCCGCCGCTGGCGTACACCGCGTTGAAGCCGGCGGCTGCCACCAGGCGGGCCGAGATGCCGTCGTAGGCGCCGGGGGCAACGACGATGTCCTGGGCCAGATGCTGGCGCAGCCGCGCGCCGGGGGTCAGGGAGGGAGGCATGTGCATTCCTTGAAAACGAAAGATCGATGCCTGCATGATCGTTCCGCTGCAATAGAATGTCCAATATATGGAAAATTGATAATCAGTACTTTTCAGGTATCGATATGGAACTGCGCCATCTGCGCTATTTCGTGGCCACGGCCGAGGCCCAGCACTTCACCCGCGCCGCCGAACAGCTGGGCATGGCGCAGCCGCCGCTGTCGCAGCAGATCCGGCAACTGGAAGAAGAAGTGGGCACGCCGCTGTTCGACCGCCGCGGGCGCGGCGTCAGCCTGAACGACGCCGGCCGCGCCTTCCTGGTGTGCGCCGAAGACATCCTGCAACGCGCGCAAGCCGCCGTGCAGACGGCGCAACGCGCCGCGCGCGGCGAGGTCGGCGAACTGGCGCTAGGCTTTACCGAGTCGGCCTCGTTTCACCCGGTCGTGACCGAACTGATCCGCCTGTATCGGCAACAGTATCCCGACGTGGAAATGACGCTGTCGCAGGACGACAGCGAAACGCTGGTGGCGCAGTTGCGCGACGGCAAGATCGACGCGGCGTTCGTGCGGCCGCCCTTCGCGATGGACGGCGGGCTGCGCTTTCTGCAACTGACCGAAGAGCCGTTGATGGTGGCCTTGCCGCTGGGCCATGCGCTGGCGCGACGCAAGCGGCTGGCGCCCGCCGACCTGGCGCAGGAACGCTTCATCCAGTATTCGCGCAAGTCCGGCTACGGGCTCAGCGCCGACATCATGGCCGCCTGCCGGCAGCACGGCCTGAATCCGCTGCCAGGGCAGCGCGCCCCGCAGCTGTCATCCGCGGTGAACCTGGTGGCCGCGGGCATGGGCGTCGCCATCGTGCCCGCGTCGCTGCGCCACCTGCGGCCGGACGGCGTGGTGTACCGCCCGTTCGCGCTGGATTGGCCGCGCGCAGTGCTGGGGCTGGCGGTGCGTGAAGACACGCCAGGCGGGCGCGTGGCCAATCTGCTGGCACTGGCGCAGGGATAGACGCCAGCACGCGGCCGACATGCGCCGCGGTGGGACGATAGCCCAGGGCCGATGGGCGCGTTGCGTCAGTCTTCGTGCGACTCGTGCACCGCCACCGCGCCGCGCTTCCAGTAGCTGGCGGCGCGAATGCGGCTCTTGTCGATGCCGTGCTGGGCCACCATGATTTCGCGCACCGCCTTGGCCGCCGCGGATTCCGCCGCGATCCAGGTATAGCCCTCGCCCGGCGGCAACGTCAGTTCGCGCGCGGCCTCCAGCAACAACGTGCTGTAGCCGGCGGCCGTGCCGTTGCGATGCAGCCAGCGCACGTTGGCCTGGGCGCGCGTGGCCAGCGGGATTTCGTTGTCGGCGCCAGGCACCTCGATCAGCACCAGCGCCTGCGCGGTGGCGGGCAGTTCCTCCAGGCGGCGCGCGATGGCCGGCAGCGCGGTCTCGTCGCCGATCAGCACATGCCAATCAAAGCCCGTGGGCACGACGAACGAACCGCGCGGGCCGCCAATGCCCAGGCGCTGGCCCGCCTCGGCCTGTTCGGCCCAGGTGGATGCAGGGCCGTCGCCATGCAGCACGAAATCGATATCCAGTTCCTGGCGGGCCGTATCGAAACGACGCGGCGTGTAGTCGCGCGCGGCTGGACGCGGCACGCCTTCGGGGAACTTGATGCCGTCGGGGCCGACTTCGGGCAGGGCCGGCGGCTGGGACGGATCAGCGGGGAAAAACAGTTTCACGTGGTCGTCGAAAGACGCCGAGACGAAGTCGTGCAGGTCTTCGCCGGTGAAGGTGACGCGGGCCAGCAGGCCCGCGATGCGCTCGACGCGCGCCACGGTCAGGATGCGCATCTTCAGCGAATGGCGCACGCGTTCGACAGTCAGGTCGCTACGGGTCATGGGTACTCCAAGGGGGTGAACGGAATCAGGCACAGTCTTTCTTGCCGGTGATTTCCTCGGTGGCGCGGCGCAGGATCGCGGCGATGCGGCGCTGTTCGGCCGGCGAGGCCTCGGTGCGTTCCAGCAGCGCATGGCGGATCGCCTGGCGGGCGTGGACGAATTCGTCGATCCAGCCGGTGGCGTTCTCGTCGTCCGCGGGCGCGGCGCGCGATTCGCCGCTCCAGGCCTGGCGCATCCAGTCCATCTTGCGCGCCACGTGCTTGAGCTTGTTGAACATCACCGACAGGCGCTCACGGTTGGCTTCCAGGTGGGCGCGGCCCGGCTCGGCCAGGTGGTAGCGCTTTTTGGTGCCTTCCTGTTCGACGGTGGCGTAGCCCAGCTCTTCCAGGTAGGTCAGCGCGGGGTAGACCATGCCGGGGCTGGGCGTGTAGAAGCCGTTGGACAGTGCGCCCAGCGCCTTGATCAGCTCGTAGCCATGGCTGGGGTTCTGTTCCAGAAGGCCGAGCAACATCAGTTGCAGATCGTCGGCGGACACCTTGCGGCTACGGCCCCAGCCGCGGCCATCGCCGCCGAAGCTGTCGTCGGCATCGCCGCCACGGCCGCCCCAGGGGCCACCGAACCAACCGCC
Source organism: Achromobacter sp. FW305-C-28 (assembly GCF_058783235.1). Lineage (NCBI taxonomy): Bacteria > Pseudomonadati > Pseudomonadota > Betaproteobacteria > Burkholderiales > Alcaligenaceae > Achromobacter > Achromobacter sp. FW305-C-28. The sequence goes on from NZ_JBYSYL010000010.1 coordinate 269,597, forward strand.
GCCTGCGGCATGGCGACGATGACGGCCGCGGCCGCCTTCGCAGAAATTGCCGTCAGGCATGTCCTGGGCGTGACGGGAGCCAGGCTGTTCGTTCGGGCTGCCGGGGTAATCGTGATGGTGACTGCCGCGTTCGTGATGGTGGCGGCCGCCGTGGCCGCCGTGGCCGTGGCCGTCGCGGGATTCATGGCGAAGACCGCGTGAAAACGCAGCCAGGAAGTGGAAGTGGCGCATGGCATGGCCTCGCTGGGTATCTGGGACATGACTTACGATGTATCTTAAGATATATATCTTACGATACACAGCCCCGCTTCCCGGCGTCAAGCGCCTTTTTAAAATCTTGCTAGCCGCGCCCCTTGTCCAGCACGCCGGCCGCGATGCCCGCCACGATCAGCGCCATCCCCACCACCAACGGCGTGCTCAGCGGTTCGTGCAGGATGGCGGCCGAACACAGCAACCCCACCACCGGCACGCCCAGCAAGCCGATGGACGTGACGCCGGCAGGCAACGAGCGGTTCACATTCACCGCCGCCCAGTACGCCACGGCAATGCCGAACACGCCGCCATAGCCCAGCAGCCAGCCCAGGTCCGGGCTCCAGATCACGCGTGGCGTGCCTTCGGCCGCCCACGCCACCGCCGCCAGCACCACGGACGCCAGCAGCGCCTGCCAGAACGCCAGTTCAAACGGCGGCGTGACCCAGCGATGCGCCCGCACGTAGACGATATTGGCGGCCCAGCACAACGCGGCCAGCAGCACCAGGCCATTGCCGAACACGGCGTCGGCGTTGTGCCAGTCAAATGCCAGGGGGTTGAAGATGACCACCAGTCCGGCCAGGCCCAGCGCCAGGCCCGCCTGGCGGCCACGGCCGATGGGTTCACGCAGGAACAGCCGCGCGGCGGGAATGACCCAGAGCGGCGTGGTGTACGCCAGCACCACCGAGCGGCCTGCGGGCACGTATTGCAGCCCCAGGCTGACCAGCGCGGCAAAGGCGCCCATGTGCAGCAGGCCCACGCTGAGAATCACAGGGACGTCGGCCTTGACCGGCCACGCCACCCGCCGCAACGCCAGGCCCAGTAGCAGCAATGCGGCGGTGCCGACCACGCTGCGCGCCGCCACGGCCCAGATCGGCGTCGTGTATTGCAGCAGCAGCTTGCTGACGACCCAGGTGAATCCCCAGGCCAGCACCACGATGGCGAGCAGGGTCAGGGCATGGCGGCGAGACAGATTTTCGGCAGGCATGGCGCCGACTATAGGAGTGCGCCGCGCCCCCGCCGTAGACCCACGCGGCGCTTATTCTCTGGAGCCACGCGCAGGCAGCAGTGGCTTGCGCGCCAGCCACTGCGAGAACGCGCGAGCCTGCGGTTCGTCCGGCGCGGGCGCATACACCACCAGGCGCAGATGGCGGCTTTCGTCCACCGACAATGTCGAGTGTTCGAACGCCACGTCGCCCAGCGGATCGATGTGCAGGCAGCGCACGCCCATGCAGTTGCCATGCACGTCGTGCTCGCGCCACCACGTCTTGAAGTCCGGCGACACGCGTTCCAGTTCGTCGACCAGTTCGGCGATGTCGGGCACGCCCGCGGCCGATGCAAAGTCACGCCGAAACGTGGACAACATGGCGGGCGCCTGCGCCGGCCAGTCGACGAACAATTGCCGCATCGCAGGGTCGGTAAACAGCATCCACAGCAGGTTGCGTCGCCCCGGCGCTTGCGCACCGAAACCGAACACGCGCTCGGCCGCAGCGTTCCACACCACCACGTCCCAACGCAGGTTCAGGATGTAGGCGGGGCGCGTGGGCAGATCGTCCATCAGCCGGCGCACCTGCGGCGGCACGGTACACCAGGTGCGCCCGGGTTCGGCGGGCGGACGTTGATGCGCCAGGAGGTACAGGTGGCGGCGCTCGGCCGCGTCCAGCTTCAGGACCCGCGCCAGGTTTTCCAGGAACGTCGCCGACACGCTGATGTTGCGGCCTTGCTCGAACCAGGTGTACCAGGCCAGGCCTACGCCGGCCAGGGCCGCCACTTCTTCGCGCCGCAACCCTGGCGTGCGGCGGCGGCCGCCTGCGGGCAGGCCCAGCGCGGCCGGACTCAGCCGTTCGCGACGCAGGCGCAGGAATTCGGCCAGGTCGGTGCGTGTGCGATCCAGGCGTGCAGCGGACGGGGACGTCGATGCGCCAGCGGCATCGACGGCGCCTGCCAATGCCGCAACGGGCGTCACGTCAGACGTCCTTTCACTCAGGGCATCGGATTTGCGGAAACGGGGCATCGACTATTGCCTTCAGTAATAGCATAAGCAGCTAAATTGTATAAGGCTGCGGGACTCTCCAGAATAGCGCCAATCGTCTACGCCCCGGCCTATCCATGTCTTCCAACGCCCTGCCCGCCGCCTGCCCCGCCCCCGCATCCACGCCTGTCACCCCGGGCCCGCTCGGCCTGGCCGTGCTGCTGTCCGGCGGCTTCATCACGATCTTCGACCTGTTCGTGGTCAACGTCGCCATTCCCAGCATGCAGGCCACGCTGGACGCCAGCTTCGCGCAGATCAATTTCATCATCGTGGCCTACGAGCTGGCCTATGGCGTGCTGCTGATCGCGGGCAGCCGGCTGGGCGACCGCCACGGCCGACGACGCCTGTTCATGCTGGGCATGGCGGGCTTTGCAGTGGCGTCTGCCCTGTGCGGCCTGGCGCCGGACGCCAACGCGCTGATCGCCGCGCGCGTGCTGCAAGGCGCTGCCGCGGCGATGCTGTTTCCGCAGGTCTATGCGCTGATCCGCGTCAGCTACGACGGCCATGCACGCCGCCGCGCCTTCGGCCTGCTCGGCATGACGCTGGGGCTGGCCGCCATTGCGGGCCAGGTGCTGGGCGGCTGGATCGTGCACGCCGATTGGTTCGGGCTGGCCTGGCGCACCCTCTTCCTGGTCAACGTCCCGTTGGGATTGATCGCGTGGCGGCTGGCCCGCCACATTCCCGAATCGCGCGATGCCGCGGGCGCCAGCATGGACTGGCCGGGTTCCGCGCTGGTCGGCCTGGGCCTGGGCCTGCTGTTGCTGGCGCTGGTCGAAGGCCCCGCGCACCACTGGCCCGTGTGGACCTGGGCCGCGGGCGTCGCGTCGATCGCATTGCTGGCGTGGTTCACGCAATTGCAGCGCCGCGCCGCCGCCGCGGGCCGCACGCCGCTGGTGGACATGGCCTTGCTGACGCAACCGCGCTTTGCGGCGGGCTGCCTGCTGGTGACGCTGGTGTTTTCCACCGCCAGCGCCATGTTCCTGTGCTACGCCCTGCTCTTGCAGACCGGCCTGGGCGTGGACGCGCTGACGGCGGGTACGGTGTTCGCGCCGGCCAGCGTGGGCTTCGTGGCCGGCTCGATGGCGGCGCCGCGGCTGGTGGCGCGTTACGGCACGCGCGCGATCCTGGTGGCCGCCGTGCTGTATGGCGGTGCGACGGCGGCGTTGATGCTGCAAGTGGGTGCGGCGGGCGGCGCACTGGCGCCCTGGTCGCTGGTACCCGCGCTGGTGTGGCTCGGTGCGGCGCAAGGCGCGGTGAACACGCCGCTGGTGAACCTGGCGCTTGGCCTGGTGGAAGACCGCCAGGCCGGCATGGCCGCCGGCGTGGTCGCGACCTTGCAGCAGGTGGGCGCGGCATTGGGCGTATCCGCCGCCGGCATGCTGTTCAGCGGCGCGCTGGATGTGTATTCCGATGCCGCTGTCGGCGATCGCTATGCGCACGCGTTCGCCAGCGCCATGCAATTCAACGTGGCCGCCATCGCGGCATCGGTATTGCTGTTGGCGTGGCTGGGCCGCCAGCGCTGACCCCGTCGACCTACCCCGCCGACAATTCCCGTGCGCGCTGCTCGGCCTTCAAGGCCGCCTCGGTGATGGCCTGCGCCACGCCGGCCTCGCGCAAGTGCGTCAGCGCGGCGTAGGTGGTGCCGCCCTTGGATGTCACGCGGTCCTGCAACGCGGTCAGCGCCGCATCGTCGCCCGCGGCCAGTTCGGCCGCGCCGCGAAACGCCGCCACCGCCAGGCGCCGCGCATCGGCCGCGCCAAAGCCCAATTCCCCCGCCGCCTTTTCCAGCGCCGCCATGAAATAGAACACGTAGCCCGGGCCGCTGCCGGTCACGGCGGTGACCGCGTCGATCATGGCTTCGGTGTCGACCCAGATGCGTTCGCCCACCGCCGCGAAGAGGCTGTCCACCTGGTCGCGCTGCGCCGTTTCGCAAGCCGCGGTGGCGTACAGGCCCGTCATGCCCAGCCCCACCTTGGCGGGCGTGTTGGGCATCGCGCGAACGATACGCGCATGGCCACCCAGCCATTGCGACAGCGAAGCCAGGTTCACGCCCGCCGCGATGCTGACCACGGTGGCGTGCGCCGGCAAGTGCGCCTGTACCTGCGCGCAGGCTTCACGCAAACCCTGGGGCTTGGTTGCCAGCACGCACAACGCCGCGTCGGCCAGTTCGGGGCCGACGCTTTCGCGGCACGCCAGGCCGCGCGCCAGCAGGCTGGCGCGGGTGGGCTCGTAGGGTTCCACCACCAGGAAGTCGGTGAGCTTGCGGCCTTGTCCGAGCAAGCCGTCGATGATGGCGCTGGCCATGTTGCCGCCGCCGATGAAAACCATTTTTTCGCGCATGATGTTCCGTTCCTCAGGTCAATCGACAATGGCCCGGCGCCGGCGCACCGCAGCGCCGTCCAGCGCACCGATGTGATCACGGCCCAGCAGCCTTAACGTGTTTTCCAGCTCGGCGCGCAGAATCGCCAGCACCTCGCCCGCGCCGCGCGGCCCGCGCCCTGCCAGCCCGTACAACGGCGCCCGGCCCAGCAACACGGCACGCGCGCCCAGCGCCGCCGCCTTGGCAATGTCGCTGCCGCGCCGCACGCCGCCGTCCACCAGGATTTCGAGCGACTGGCCCAGTTCAGCCGCCACCTCGGGCAAGGCCTCCAGCACGCAGGGCGCGCTGTCCAGTTGCCGGCCGCCATGGTTGGACAGCACGATGCCGTCCAACCCGCGGGCCCGGGCACGGCGCGCATCGGCCAGCGTCTGGATGCCCTTGACGACGATACGCCCCCGCCATTTGCGGCGCAGCCAATCGATGTCGTCCCAGGTCAATGCCAGATCCATCTGCCGGCTCAGCGCGGACGCCTGCTCGGTGATGTTTTCGCGCGCGTTGGAACTGACGGCCAGGTTCTTCAATTGCGGGCCGCCGCCACGCAGCAGGCGCCAGCACCAGCCGGGGTGTGCCGCCAAGTCCAGCAGCAAGCGGGCGGACGGGCGCAGCGGCAACTTGAAGCCGTTGCGCTTGTCGTGGTCGCGGTTGCCATGCACCGGCACATCCACGGTCAGCAGCAGCACGGTATAACCGCTGGCCCAGGCGCGGTCCATCAGGTGTTCGGCGATGCGGCGGTCGCGCTGCACGTAGAGCTGCAGCCACAGTTCGCCCGCGCTGGCCGCACGCACCTCTTCCAGCAACGAGGTCGATGCGGTGGACAGCACGAACGGCAGGCCCGCCTGGTGGGCGGCACGCGCCAGATGCGCGTCTGCATCCGGCCAGAACAGGCCGTTCAGGCCGGTCGGCCCGACGATCGCGGGCATCGCCGCGGTGGCGCCCAGCACCGTGGTGCCCAACGCGCAGTCGGTCACGTCCGTCATTACCTGCGGCAGGAATTCCAGTTCGCCATAGGCGGCGATATTGCGCCGCAGGGTGACGCCGTTCTCGGCCCCGCCTTCCAGATAATCAAACGCCAGCCGGGGCAGTCGCTTGCGCGCCTGCGTCCGGTAATCCATCACGCTGGGCAGCATGGCTCTTCCTTGTTGGCCGGATTCCGTTTAAATTACATATCGAACGTATCGATTGTATTTCGATTATTTTAAAAACCGCCATTCGGGCCTTCCGCCCTAGGACATACCCTAAAATCAATTGATATACGATTAATCAAATCGAAAAGCGATTTAAGTAATCGTATGCTGTGTCTCAACGTGATCGGGGTTTCCTTCCCCCGATCCCCACGGGACGACAGAAATGACCAGCACTTCCCTGCTCGACGCGCTGACCCAGGCCCTGGGCGCCGACGCGATCCTGCGCCATGACGCCGACATGGCCGGCTACACCGAAGACTGGCGCGGCCGCTACAAGGGTCCGGCCCTGTGCGTGGCGCTGCCGGGGACCACGCAGCAGGTGGCCGACATCGTGCGCCTGTGCAATGCCTACGCCACCCCCGTGCTGCCGCAAGGCGGCAACACCAGCCTGTGCGGCGGCGCCGTCCCCGATGCGGCAGGCCCGCCGCCCGTCATCGTCAACCTGGGCCGCCTGCGCAAGATCCGCCGCATCGACCCCGCCAACAACTCCATGGAAGTCGAAGCCGGCTGCGTGCTGGCCACCGTGCAGCAAGCCGCCGCCGACGCGGGTCGCCTCTACCCCATCAGCCTGGGCGCCGAAGGTTCCTGCCAGATCGGCGGCACCATCGCCACCAATGCCGGCGGCACCGGCGTGCTGCGTTACGGCAACACGCGTGACAACATCCTGGGGCTGGAAGTGGTGCTGCCCGACGGCACGATCTGGAACGGCCTGACCGCGCTGCGCAAGAACAACACCGGCTTTGATCTCAAGCACCTGTTCATCGGTTCCGAAGGCACGCTGGGCATCGTGACCGCGGCAGTGCTCAAGCTGCATCCACTGCCGACCCGTCACGCCGTCGCGTGGCTCGCACCGACTGATCCGCAGGCCGCACTGGACATCCTGGGCCTGTTCCAGCAGCAATGCGCTTCGCGCCTGTCCGGCTTCGAAATGATCGACAGCAACCAGCTGGACATCGTCATGGCGCACGTGCCGGGCCGCAAGAACCCGCTGGGCGGCACGCATCCTTGGCACGTACTGGTGGAATTGTCGGATACCGGCAGCGGCCCCGAACTGCAGGACGTGCTGCAACAGATCCTGGAACAGGCCTCGGAACAAGGTCTGTTGCACGACGCCGTACTGGCCACCAACGACAGCCAGCGCGCCGCGCTTTGGGAAGTTCGCCACAGCGTGTCCGAAGGCAACAAGAAGGCCGGCGTCGGCCTGACCACCGACAGCGCCGTGCCCGTTTCGTGCGTACCGCAGTTCATTGCCGACGCCACCGCAGCCGTCCATCGCCTGGTGCCAGGCCTGCCCATCCTGATCGTGGCCCATCTGGGCGACGGCAATGTGCACTTCATTCCGTTCTTCACGTTCGACGCCTGGAACGCGCTGCCCGAGCGCGACGCCACGGCCGCCGCCATCCGTCGCGCCGTCAACGATGCCGCCGATGCACTGGGCGGCACCTTCAGCGCCGAGCACGGCGTGGGCCGTACGTCGCTGGCCGAAATGGCGCACTACAAGTCGCCGGTCGAGCTGGCCATGATGCGCACGCTGAAAGCCGGCTTCGACCCCGCCGCCCTCTTCAATCCCGGCCGCTTGCTGCCTTGAAGCGCCCTTCCCGTCCGCCGTCCCCGCCCCGCTGGAGCCTTCCATGAAACGCACTTCGTACAACGCCTCGCGCCGCAGCGCGCTCAAGACCGCCGCCGCCGGCGTCGCCGCCCTGGCCATGCCCATGATCTGGACGCCGTCGCGCGCGGCCTCCAAGCGCATCGTCGTGCGCGATGACGGCGGCATCTACAGCAAGGCCTACGGCGCCGTGTTCTACAAGCCATTCACCGAGGCCACAGGCATCCAGGTGGTGGGCGTGCAGGCCAACGCCGAACCCACCGCGCAGATCCGCAGCATGGTCGACACCGGCAACTACACCTGGGACATGGCCAAGATCAGCCAGCCCGCCATCCTGATGCTGACCGAAGGCGGCAAGGTCTACCTGGAAAAGCACGGCCTGGAATCCGACCCCGTCGTGGCCACGATTCCCAAGCAATACATGTCGCCGTACGGCGTGGGCAACAACGTCTACACCACCGTGCTGGCCTACCGCACCGACGCCTTCAAGGGCCGCCGCGCACCGGCCTCGTGGGCCGACTTCTGGGACGTCAAGAACATCCCCGGCCGCCGGGGCCTGCGCAAGCATCCGTTCGACACCATCGAAGAAGCGCTGATGGCCGATGGCGTGCCCACCGACAAGGTCTACCCCTGCGACATCGACCGCGCCCTGGCCAGCCTGGACAAGATCAAGCCGTCGGTCGACGTGTGGTGGAACACAGGCGCACAGGTCGAACAGATGCTCGGTTCCGGCGAAGTCGACATGATCGCCACCTGGGTCTCGCGCGCGCAATCGGCCATCGCCAACGGCGCCCCCGTGCAGATCGTATGGGACCAGAACATCTGGGGCTGCGACAACTGGTCGATCCTGAAAGGCACGCCCAACGCCGACGCCTGCCGCGAATTCATCAAGTTCGCGTCCGACCCCAAGCGCCAGGCCGCGCTGGTCGAGTATTTCGCCGCCGGCGTCACCCAGCCCGCCGCGTTTGATTTCATCAAGACCGACGTCGCGCGCAACTGCCCCACCCACCCCGACAACATCAAGACCGGCCTGCACATCAACGCCGCGTACTGGCTGGACAAGCAGCGCGACGTGCTCGAGCGCTTCAACGGCTGGGTCCTGAAGTAAATCTCCGCAAACGCCGAACACCATGTCTTCTTCCAATCTGCAAATCTCCGGCCTGGGCAAACGCTATGGCGACTTCGTCGCCCTGGCGCCCACCCACCTGGACGTCGCCCGCGGCGAATTCCTGACCCTGCTGGGCCCGTCCGGGTCGGGCAAGACCACGCTGCTCAGCCTGATCGCCGGCCTGGCCCGGCCCGACGAAGGCCGCGTGCTGATCGACGGCCACGACGTCACCCACGGCGCGCCGTACGAACGGGATATCGGCATGGTGTTCCAGAATTACGCGCTGTTCCCGCACATGACCATCCTGGAGAACATTGCGTTCCCGCTGAAGATGCGCAAGGTCCCGGCGGCCGAGGCGAAACGCCGCGCCCAGGAAGCGCTGGACATGGTGCGCCTGCCCCAGGTCGGCGCGCGCCTGCCGCGCGAACTGTCCGGCGGCCAGCAACAGCGCATCGCGCTCGCGCGCTGCATGGTCTACCGCCCCGCGATCATCCTGATGGACGAACCGCTGGGCGCGCTGGACAAGAAGCTGCGCGATCAGATGCAGCTGGAGATCAAGCGCATCCACCGCGAACTGGGCACGACCATCGTCTACGTGACGCATGACCAGGAAGAGGCCATGACCATGTCCGACCGCATCTGCCTGATGAACGGCGGCGCGATCGAGCAACTGGGCACCCCGGCCGACCTGTACTTCCGCCCGCGCACGCTGTTCGTGGCCGACTTCCTTGGCGAATCCAACCTGCTGCAGGGCGAGGTCACCGAACTGAATGGCGACACGCTGACCGTCAAGCTTGCCCACCAGGGCGTGACCGGCCAGGCGCTGTCCAACGGCGCCGCCATCCGGGTCGGCCAGAAGGTCACGCTGATGCTGCGGCCGCAGAACCTGCAGGCCGGCCCCGCCGCGGCCCCTGACCTCAATGGCCCGGCCTTGACCGGCAAGCTGCTCGACGTGATGGTGACGGGCAGCCTGACCAAGCTCTACCTGGACACCGGCGTGCCCGACAGCGCCCCGATCGTGGTGGCCTACCCCACCCGCCGCGAAGCCGAGCAATACGCCATCGGTCAACCCTTGTCGGTCAGTTGGCAGGCCGCCGACGCGGTCGCCATCGCGGAGTGACGGCATGAGCCCCCTTGCCCCACCCCGCAAGCGCATGAGCCAGGGCCGGCGCCATTTCCTGATGGCCGCGCCGCTGGTGATCCTGCTGCTGGTGCTGCTGATCTATCCGGTCGGCCAACTGCTGCTGCTGAGCTTCTACGGCGACCAGGGCTTCACGCTGGCCCAGTACCACCGGCTGTTCGAGTCGTCGGTGTACGTCAACGTGCTGCTGATCACGCTGAAGATCTCGCTGTGGACGACGTTCTTTGCGGTGGTGGCCGGGTACCCGGTCGCCTACCTGATCTCCAGCCTGTCGGCCCGGCGCAAGACCTCGCTGCTGTTCTGGGTGCTGCTGTCGTTCTGGACCAGTTTCCTGGTGCGCACTTTCGCCTGGGTCGTGCTGCTGGGCCGCAACGGCGTGGTCAACCAGCTGTTGCAGGCGCTGGGCATCCTGGATGCGCCGGCCAACCTGCTCTACAACTTCGGCAGCGTGCTGGTCGGCATGGTGCATGCGCTGATGCCGCTGGCGGTGCTGACGATGCTGTCGGTCATGGAGAACATCGACCGCAACCTGCCGCGCGCCGCATCGACCCTGGGCGCGCGCCCCGGCACGGCGTTCTGGAAGATCTATTTCCCGCTGTCGATGCCCGGCGTGGCCGCCGCGGCCATCATGGTATTCGTCACCGCGATCGGCTTTTTCATCACGCCCGCGCTGCTGGGCGGCCGCAAGGAAACGATGATCACGCAGATCATCATCGATCAGGTCCAGCAGACCATGAACTGGGAATTCGCCGGCGCGGTCTCGGTGCTGCTGCTGGTGGTGGTGCTGGCGGTGTTCGCGCTGTACGACAAGATCCTGGGCCTGTCGACCATGACCGGCGGCAGCGCATCGCGCCCCCGCACGTCCAGCAAGCCCGGCCTGATGCGCCGCGCGGGCGAAGCGCTGCTGGACCTGCTGGCTTCGCTATCGGACCGCCTGTTCTCGCTGCTGCCATCGCGCCTGCGCCGCTCAGTGTCCGGCACCGGCCAGTCCCGCACGCTGTGGTGGATCGTGCTGGCGGTGCTGGCCTTCCTGTCCGCCCCCGCGTTCCTGATGATCCCGCTGTCGTTCGATTCGGGTTCCGGCCTGACCTGGCCGCCCAAGGGCTTCTCGCTGCAATGGTACGAGCAGATGTTCACGTCGCCGGTATGGATGCAGGCGATCACGCGATCCTTGATCGTGGGTGTGGGCACCGGCCTGCTGGCCATGCTGATCGGCACGCCCGCCGCCTTTCTGCTGGTGCGCGCTGACATGCGCGGCAAGTCGGCCATGCTGGCCTTCGTGCTCTCGCCCATCGTGGTGCCGCGCATGATCATCGCGGTGGGCATGTTCTATTTCTTCGCCCGCGTCGGCCTGGTGGGTTCCACGATCGGCCTGATCCTGGCCCATACGGTGGTGGCGGTGCCGTACGTGGTGATCACGATGATGGCGGTGCTGCGCAACTACGACACACGGCTGGACCTGGCGGCGCAAAGCCTGGGCGCCGGCCCGTGGTCGACGCTGCGATTCGTGACGTTCCCGATCCTGGGCGCGGGCCTGATGTCGTCGTTCCTGTTCGCGTTTGCAACGTCGTTCGACGAGCTGACGATCGCGCTGTTCGCCTCGGGCGGCCTGAACGCCACCCTGCCCAAGCAGTTCTGGGACGAGGTGACGCTACAGATCTCGCCAGTGATCGCCGCGGTTTCGACCTGCCTGTTCATTTTCATCGCCGCGCTGATCTGGCTCGCCGACCGGCTGCGCCGCCGCAGCCTGGCGGGCTGACACGCGGCGCCGTTTCCTCTTTATCAGGACCTATTCCATGTTGAATGCAAGCCAACTGCGCGGCGTGTTCCCCGCGATTCCCACCCCGGTCAACGCCGACGACACGATCAATGCTCCGGCCGCCCAGGCGCTGATCGCCTATCTGCTCAAGCAAGGCATCGACGGCATCGTGCCGCTGGGCGGCACGGGCGAATACGGCGCGCTGGCCCGCGCCGAACGCATCCGCATGTGCAAGCTGACGGTAGACGCCGTCGCCGGCCGCGTGCCGGTGATCCCGGGCGTACTGGACCCCGGCTTCTACGACGCACTGCAAGCCGGCCAGGAATTCGCCGACGCAGGCGCGGACGCACTGATGGTGCTGACGCCCTACTACACGACGCCGACGCAAGCCGGCATCCGCGAGTATTTCCTGCGCTACGCAGACGCCTCGCCGCTGCCGATCATGATCTACGAAATTCCGTACCGCACGCGCATCGCGATTGCCCCGGAGGTATTGCACGAGCTGTCGCGCCACCCGAACATCATCGGGATGAAGGCCTGCAACACGGACATGTACCACTTCCTGCGCACGGTGGCAGGCGTAGACGATTCGTTCGCCGTCTTCAGCGGCGAAGACACACTGCTCCCCGTCCACCTGGCCGCCGGCGCCCGCGGCGGCATCGTGGTCACGGCAAGCCTGCTGCCCAAGGCCTGGCGCAAGGTCTACGACCTGGCCGCCGCCGGCCAAACCCAAGCCGCCATGCTGCTGCACCGCCGCCTGATCCCCCTGATGAACCTGGCATTCGCGGAGACGAATCCTGGACCGATGAAGTCTGTGATGGATCTTATCGGCGTCGATTCTCCTTGTGTTTTGGATCCTTTAGTGGAGCCGGGGGCTGAGTTGCAGGCGTCTTTGCGGGCGGTTGTTGAGCCGTTGTTGAGGGAGTTTGAGGGGGTTTGAGTTTTTCGATGTGCGTGGGCTTTGGTTCTTAAGTCGCGCTTGGCGGGGTCGGCTGGCAGAGGGCGGGGCTACGATTGCGGTCCGGAGCCTTCGCTCCGGA
>NZ_JBYSYL010000011.1:0-188603 GCF_058783235.1 Achromobacter sp. FW305-C-28
AATTTTTGCAGATTGTGCAACTGGCTTCTGCCTGATTTGCACCCTCTTTTGCAAAACCCGCTGACTGCTGGTTCGAGGATCGGGTGGCACTTGCTACTCAATCCATCGCCTTGAAGCCCTGCGGCAAATCCGTCTTGCCGAGGCATCCAGATCCGTTGCACTTGCTTGGCCTCGCTGTTCACAAAACTGCTTGAACTGCGAAGGAGCGAGACTATAGCACAGAATTTTGGCTTGTCACGCCAGAATGACACCCGCTTTGCAGAAAGATGATGTTTTCGGGGGACGCACCCCTTGCTGACAGGCAGTTCTTGTAGCTTCTTCTCTATATGGAGACGAAGCAGGCACTGGACCCTCTCTATATAGGGACAAGGCGCATCCCGTACAGAAGCGCGTCGTGTCCCGCGATTCCGCCACCGCAGGCGTCTGGCGGCCGAAGCCCTGCCTATATATGGAAGCGTAAAACGAGGATCCGCTTGTCCTTGCTTCCTATGCAGACCGCCCCTGCGCCGCCCGCTTATACGCCCCCCTTATATATAGAGGACCCGAATCCGCCAAAGGACTACAGCCGCAGCTCGGTGGTTTCCTTGATCTGCTGGAGCGCAAAGAACGATCGCATGTCGACCACTGCGGGGTGGCGCATCAAGGTGTCCATGGCGAATTTGGAGAAGTGGGCCAGGTCGGCAACCTGGATGCGCAGCAGGTAGTCCATGTCGCCAGACATGGCGTAGCACTCGACCACTTCGGGCCAGAGCTGCACGTCGCGCGCGAAGTCGCTCATCGGGGCGTGACTGGACCCGCTGTATTTGTTCAGGCGGATGTTCACGTAGGCCAGCAGACCAAGCCCCACCTTTTCGGCGTCGATGAGCGCCACGTACTTCTTGATGAAGCCCTTCTCTTCCAGGCGCCGGACCCGGCGCAGGCAGGGGCTGGGCGACAGGGATACGCGGTCGGCCAGTTCTTGATTGCTGAGCCGGCCATCGCGTTGCAACTCGGCCAGAATCCTTAGATCTGTCCTATCAAGCTCCAAGTCAGACATATTTCGCCCCAGATGTTTTATCTTCAGCAATATTATTGCCCAACCTTGCCGCTTTCGCGACATGTTTGCAATTGTCTGCCTGGCGTTCCTCCCTACAATCTTCATCCTGGACTTGGAGAACAAGTCGACCGCACAACGATTCAAGGGAGCAGACCTATGACCAGCGCTTTCCAACCCTGGGACAACCCGATGGGCACCGCCGGGTTCGAATTCATCGAGTACGCCGCGCCGGACCCCGCCGCGCTGCGCAAGGTGTTCGAACTGCTGGGCTTCAAGGCCATCGCCAAGCATCGCCACAAGGACGTGACGCTATACCGCCAGGGCGGTGTGAACTTCCTGATCAATGCCGAACCCGATTCGTTCGCCCAGCGCTTTGCCCGCCTGCATGGCCCGTCCATCTGTGCCATCGGCTTTCGCGTGCAAGATGCCGCGGCTGCCTACAAGCGCGCGCTGGAACTGGGTGCCTGGGGCTTTGATTCGCACAGCGGCCCGATGGAGCTGAACATTCCCGCCATCAAGGGCATCGGCGATTCGCTGATCTACCTGGTGGATCGCTGGCAGGGCAAGGAAGGTCACGGCGGCATCGGCGACATCAGCATCTATGACGTGGACTTCGTGCCGGTGGACCCGGACAACGCGCAGGCCGACCTGAACCATCGCGGCGCGGGCCTGACGCTGGTGGATCACCTGACGCACAACGTGCACAAGGGCCGCATGGCCGAATGGTCCGAGTTCTACGAGCGCCTGTTCAACTTCCGCGAAGTGCGCTACTTCGACATCGAAGGCAAGGTGACGGGCGTGAAGTCCAAGGCGATGACGTCGCCTTGCGGCAATATCCGCATTCCGATCAACGAGGAAGGCACGGAAGAGAAAGGCCAGATCCAGGAATACCTGGACCTGTACCGCGGCGAAGGCATCCAGCACATCGCCATGGCCACCGAAGACATCTACGGCACCATCGAGGCGCTGCGCGCCAACGGCGTGGTGTTCCTGGATACGCCGGAAACCTATTACGAGCTGCTGGACCGCCGCCTGCCCAACCACGGCGAAGACGTGGCCCGCCTGCAAAAGAACCGCATCCTGCTGGATGGCGCCCCCGACGGCGGCCTGCTGCTGCAGATCTTCACCGAAAACCAGATCGGCCCGATCTTTTTCGAGATCATCCAGCGCAAGGGCAACGACGGTTTCGGCGAAGGCAATTTCAAGGCCCTGTTCGAATCGATCGAGCTGGACCAGATGCGCCGCGGCGTGGTGAAAAACGTCGACTGACCGCTTCCCCCTCCAGCGCCCGGCGTCTTGCGCCGCGCGCTGGCCTTGAAACCTCACCTTGCGTGAGGTTTTTTTTCGCCGGTGTTACTTCGTCAGGCGGTCCTGGAACTGCTTGCGGAACTTGGCCACCTTGGGCGCGATGACGAATTGGCAATAGCCTTGCTCGGGGTGCAGGGCGAAATAATTGCGGTGATAGTCTTCGGCCTGCCAGAACCTGGCGGGCGCCAACACCTTGGTGACGATGGGCGCATCGTAGATTTTCTGCGAATCGACTTCGGCGATGACGGCTTCGGCCTGTTCACGCTGGGCGTCGTTCTGCCAGAAGATGGCCGATTCGTACTGCGGACCGATATCGTTGCCCTGGCGGCCCGGGGTGGTCGGGTCGTGGGTGGCGAAGAAGACGCGCAGCAGGTCACTGTAGGAAAGCTCGGCCGGATCGAATTCGACGCGGGCCACTTCGATGTGCCCGGTGTCTTTGCCGCAGACCTGTTCGTAGCTGGGGTTGTCCACGTGGCCGCCGCTGTAGCCGGGCAGCACGCTCTTGACGCCGCGCAGATTCTCGAAGACCGCTTCGACGCACCAGAAGCAGCCGCCGCCAAGAACGGCGACTTCATTGCCCGGGGAAGGTTGTTCTGCCATGACGATTCCTTTCTAGAAGACGATAAGACTACTGCTTGGGCGGCGCGAGCGACAAGATCCATTCGGCCAGCAGACGCGCGTCTTCAGGGCTGACGTGGGTTTGCGCAGGCATGGGCACGGCGCCCCAGGCGCCGCGGCCGCCCCCGCGGATCTTGCCGGCCAGGTAATCCACCATGGCGTCGCCCTGCCCCGCATAGCGCTCGGCCACGCTGGCCAGCGGCGGGCCCACGCGCTTGGCGTCCACCTGGTGGCACGCCATACAGGCCTTGCTCTTGGCCAGGTCCAGGCCGGTGGTCTGGGCCTGCGCCGTGCCGGCGACCAGCAGGCCGGCGGCGACTACCCACAAACTACGTATCAAATGCATCGGTTACTGCCCCACGGCTCGCGGTGCTGGCGAGCTTGCCGAACTTGGCAAGCACACCGCGTGTATAACGCGGCTTGGGCTGGACCCAGGCCTGACGACGAGCCGCCATTTCTTCGTCGCTGATATTGAGCTGCAACAGCAGCTTGTGGGCATCGATGGTAACCGAATCGCCCTCGCGAATCAGCGCGATCGGGCCGCCCACGAAGGCTTCGGGCGCCACGTGGCCCACGACCATACCCCAGGTGCCGCCGGAGAAGCGGCCGTCGGTGATGAGGCCGACGGTTTCGCCCAGGCCCTGCCCGATCAGCGCCGAAGTCGGCGCTAGCATTTCACGCATGCCGGGCCCGCCCTTGGGGCCTTCGTAGCGGATCACCACCACGTCGCCGTCTTTGATCTGGCGCGCCATGATGGCGGCCATGGCGTCGTCTTCGGAATCGAAGACGCGCGCCGGCCCGGTGATGACCGGATTCTTCAGGCCCGTGATCTTGGCCACGCAGCCCTCGGGCGACAGATTGCCCTTGAGGATGGCCAGGTGGCCCTGCGGGTACAGGGCCCGGTCCAGCGGCATGATCACATCCTGGTCGGCGCGCGGCGCATCCGGGATGTCCGCCAGGGTCTCGGCGATGGTCTTGCCGGTGATCGTCATGCAATCGCCGTGCAGCAAGCCGGCATTGAGCAGCAGCTTCATGACCTGCGGGATGCCGCCGGCGCGGTGCAGGTCGGTGGCGACGTACTTGCCGGAAGGCTTCAAGTCGCAAAGCACGGGCACGCGTTTGCGGATGCGTTCGAAATCGTCGATGGTCCAGGGCACTTCGGCGGCATGCGCGATGGCCAGGAAATGCAGCACCGCGTTGGTCGAGCCGCCCGTGGCCATGATGACCGAGACGGCGTTCTCGATGGATTCGCGGGTGATGATGTCGCGCGGCCGCAGGCCGCGCCTGACCGCTTCGACCAGGACCCGCGCCGATTCGGCCGCGGACACGACCTTTTCGTCGTCTTCGTTGGCCATGGTGCTGGAGTACGGCAGGCTCATGCCCATGGCTTCGAAGGACGAGCTCATGGTGTTGGCGGTGTACATGCCGCCACAGGAGCCCGACCCGGGGATGGCGCACTTCTCGATCTGCTTGAAGTCAGCCTCGGGCATGCGGCCCATGGTGTATTCGCCCACGGCTTCGAAGACCGACACGATGGTCAGGTCCTTGCCCTTGTAGTGGCCCGGCTTGATGGTGCCCCCATAGACGTAGATGCCGGGCACGTTCATGCGCGCCAGGGCGATCATGCCCCCGGGCATGTTCTTGTCGCAACCGCCGATGACCACCACCCCATCCATCCATTGGCCCTGGGCGGCGGTTTCGATGCAGTCGGCGATGACTTCGCGCGACACCAGCGAATACTTCATGCCCTCGGTGCCCATCGACATGCCGTCCGAGATGGTGGGCGTGCCGAATACCTGCGGATTCGCGTGGGCGCCGCGAATGGCTTCAATGGCGGCGTCGGCCAGGCGCTGCAGGCCGCTGTTGCAGGGGGTGATGGTGGAATGGCCGTTGGCCACGCCGATCATCGGGTTATCGAAGTCGGCTTCCTGGTAGCCCAGCGCGTAATACATGGCGCGATTGGGCGCCCGGGCAACGCCGTGGGTGATATGGCGGGAACGTTCGTTGTGCGACATGGTCTGTTGTCTCCTGTCGGCCGTCAGGGCGCGGACATGGCGACCGCGCCCGGGAGGGTGGCCTGGCTCGCTCGCATGCGAATCTTCAAGGCTCGCCGGTTATTATCATTCAACTTCATTGTGTCGGGCGGAACATGCTGCAATATCCAAAATTCGACCCCGTTGCCCTGCAGATCGGGCCCTTGGCTATCCATTGGTACGGGCTGATGTATCTGCTGGGCTTCGCCCTGGTGTATTTCCTGGGCCGCCGGCGTATCACGCGCGGCCACACCACGTCGCTGAACGTACGCGACCTCGAAGACCTGATCTTCTACAGCGTGCTGGGCGTGGTGCTGGGCGGCCGGCTGGGCTACGTGCTGTTCTACAAGCCGAGCTACTACCTGGCGCACCCGCTGGAAGTGCTGTACCTGTGGGAAGGCGGCATGTCGTTCCACGGCGGCCTGATCGGGGTGATCCTGGTGATGCTGCTGTTCGCCCGCAAGAAGGGCCTGCCGTTTTTCGCGGTCAGCGATTTCATCGCACCGCTGATTCCGCTGGGGCTGGGCTTTGGCCGCCTGGGCAACTTCATCAACGGCGAACTGTGGGGCCGCCCCACTGACGTGCCGTGGGCGATGGTGTTCCCAAGCAGCGGTGACGGCGTACCGCGCCATCCGTCGCAGCTCTATGAGCTGGGCCTGGAAGGCATCGTGCTGTTCGCGCTGATGTGGTGGTTTTCGAGCAAGCCGCGCCCCCTGGGACAGGTGAGCGCGGTATTCCTGATGGGCTACGGAACGTTCCGTTTCCTGGTGGAATTCACCCGCGAGCCGGACAACTTCCTGGGCCTGCTCGCGGGCGGATTGAGCATGGGACAGTGGCTGTCCCTGCCGATGGTCGCCCTGGGCGCCATCATGTTCAGCCTTACTGCAAAACGATCGTCCCGTTGACCGAGATGCTGACCGTGACGTCTCCCGCTTCCAGGGGGACGTCCGCGCTGAAGCCGGCGCCACCCGAGGCATCCTTGGCCATCGCGCCCATCATGCGCGGCATCGGCGTGACGCCGCCCGAACCGCCCAGCTCAAGCTTGCTCAGGCGGTAGCCCGAGAAGCCAAAGGCGTTCGATGCCGCCAGCGCGCGGTCCTTGAAGGCCTGCGCGGCTTCTTTCAGCAGCTTGCGTTCTTCGGCTTCGCGCACTTCGCGCGACAGCGAAAAGCTGATGTTCGAAATGGCAGTCTTGTCGGACAGCTTGGAAGCCAGCGCGGCCGCAGCCGCGAAGTCCTTGGATTCCAGGATGATCTCGCCCTGGCCGCGCCAGCCGGCATTCTTGGACACCTTGCTGCCGCTGCTGGAATTGGGCCAGACATTGAAGCTGCCGGTGCGCACATCCACCCCCTTGGTATCGCGTGCCCGCTTGGCCACGTCGTCCAGCATGGCGGTCAGCTTCTGGCCGGCCGTGGGCTGATCGGCGGCTTCGACCTCGGCGGACAGCGAAATACGCACCGTGTCTTGCTTGACCTCGGACGAGGCCGTGGCCTGCAGGGTCAACTCGGGCGAGCGATTGGCCGTGGCTTCCGTCGGCGCGGGCGTCTGGGCCTGCGCGAAAACGGGCTGAGCCACGGACAGAGCGGCCACGGCTGCGCACGCCGCGCCAAGTTTGGTCAGCGAAAAAACGGGGGGTTTGAACATGGACTGGTCCTATGAGGGAGGACGATGGGGAGGCGCCCGACGCGGACCTGCGCTAATGGCAGGCCCGCTGGGATAGATGCCCCGCCTGTGCCGTCAAGGCCGGCATCTCGAACCCTGAGGTTCAAGGTGGTCGCGTTCCGAAGAGCCTTGGGTTCATCTACGAGAGACAATCACGCCAGCTCTGCACTCCCGCAACCAATATGCCATAAGACATAGGTTCAGAGAATGTATGGCCAAGTCACGGACACGGCAGGGACAAACTGAAAATACTGAAAAAACTGGTGAAAACCGCGTATGAACGTTAGAGCAGTTTTTCTTGGCCCGACAAGGCATCGTCGAGGACTGCGTTCATGTCCTCAATTCTACGCTTGAAGTCGCCGACCGCCAAACCGCCCAGCGGACCGTCGGGCGCTTTCATGGCAAGCAGCTCGCCAGCGACCTGCAACGCGGCCATCACGGCGATGCGTTCGTTGCTGGAGACCTTGCCGGTGCCCTGGATGCGCAGCATGAGCTGGTCGACGTGGCGCACAGCGGCCATCAGGGTGGGTTTTTCTTCGGGGGAGCATGCCAGCGAGTAGTCGCGCCCCAATATGGTTACGTCAACGCGTTCCATCAGTGTTGCTCTCCGGACGGCGCACCCGGCAAGCGGGCCAGGACGGCGTCGATGCGCTCGCGGGCCGAGGCAGCGGCCGCGCGCAAGCGCTGTAGTTCGGTGTCGCGCACTTGCAGGCTGCCCTGCAGCTCGGTTTCCCGGGCGGAGAAACGCGCTTCGAGCGAGTGGCGTTCGGCGGTTTCGCGGGCGAGCTGTTCGCGCAGGGCCACTTCGGCCTTCTGCGCCTGCTCGAGCATCGCGGTGACGGCGCCGTCGTTGTCCTGCAGCTTGTGCTGCAAGGCGGCGATGTCGGCGTCACGCTCGGCAGCGCGTTGCTTCTGCACGCGCTGCTCGGCTTCGGATTCGTTCAGGCGCGCGCGCAACGCGTCGCGCTCGGCGTGGAGGTGCCGGGTGCGTTGCACCAGTTGCCCGATACGGGCGGCGAGTTGGTCTAGGTCTTGCAGCATGGGCGCTATCGTAAACCATCCAGGTGGGAATCGGGCCTCTTCACGCAAGGTGAGAAACACGGCAATATTCAGTAGGAAATGCAGCTGTCATTCCAGCGGCCGGCAACATAACCGATCAGGACCAACTAGAAAAGTCCCGCGCGCCTGGAATTCGACGGATCGACTCGGTCCGCTTTCGCATTTCTTTCTATAAACTTTCACTTAGCTTTCAAAACGCCATCAATCTGCCCGCCCCGTTACATCTGGGGATCGGGAGTTCCCCAATTCTAGGGAAAACCCCAGGCTTTCACCGAGCTTACAGGGTTTGCATCGCCGCGGGCGTCCATTACCATTCGGCCTTTCAAGAAGCCTCGCCGACGCTTTCAAAAGACCCCAGGCACCGCGACGTGCCTTTTTTGTGCCTGTCACTCGCCTTTCGGCCCGTCTGGCAGATCACAAGCCCTTTTTTATCTACATGCTGTAAACAGGAGCCAACCAATCATGCAGCTACGCAATCGACAGGACTTCTGGTCGGGGGTGATGTTCATCGCCCTCGGACTGGGATTCGCCTGGCAAGCCAGCAGCTACCAAATGGGTACTGCCGCCCGGATGGGCCCCGGGTATTTTCCTTTCTGGCTAGGCATTGTTCTGGCATTGCTGGGCGCCATCGTGCTGCTTGGCTCGCTGTCCAAGAAGGCCCAGGAGACCCACGTCGACAAGTTCGACTGGCGCATCGTCCTGCTGGTGGTCGGATCCGTGGTCATCTACGGCCTGGTCCTCAAGCTGCTGGGCATCTATATCTCGGTGTTCATCCTGGTTGTGATCAGCAGCCTGGCGAGCCACGAGTTCAGCCTGAAGGTCGCCGTTGCGAACGGCATCTTCCTGGTGGTGTTCTCGTATCTCGCATTCGTCAAGGGGCTGGGGCTGATTTTCCCGCTGTGGCCGTCGTTTCTGGGCATGAACTAAGGAGCAACCGGTCATGGAATTGTTTGACAACCTGATGTTGGGTTTCTCGGTGGCGTTCACGCCCGAGAACCTGTTGTATGCGCTGCTTGGCTGCGTCCTGGGTACGTTGATCGGCGTGCTGCCGGGCATCGGCCCCGTCCCGACCATCGCCATGCTGCTGCCGATCACGTACGTGCTGCCGCCGGTGGCTGGCCTGATCATGCTGGCCGGTATTTACTACGGCGCCCAATACGGTGGCTCGACCACGGCGATTCTCGTGGCGCTGCCAGGGGAAACGTCCGCGGTGGTGACCGTGCTGGACGGTCACCAGATGGCCCGCAATGGCCGCGCTGGCGCCGCCCTGGCAATTGCCGCCCTGGGTTCGTTCTTTGCCGGTTGCGTGGCCACGCTGCTGCTGGCCGCCTTCGCGCCCCCGCTGGCTGAAGTCGCCTTCAAGTTCGGCCCCGCCGAATACTTCTCGCTGATGTGCCTGGGCCTGGTGGGTGCCGTGGTGCTGGCCTCGGGCTCGCTGCCCAAGGCGATCGCGATGATCATCCTGGGCCTGTTGCTGGGCATGGTCGGCACCGACGTCAACTCGGGCGTTGCCCGCTTCGACTTCGGCGTGCCGGAACTGCAAGACGGCATCGACTTCGCCATCGTGGCCATGGGCGTGTTCGGCTTTGCCGAAATCATGACCAACCTGGAGCAGAAGGAAAACCGCGTCGACATCACCGACAAGATCGGTTCGCTGTACCCGAACAAGCAGGAATTCAAGGAATCGTACCCCGCTGTCCTGCGCGGCACGGCCCTGGGTTCGGCCCTGGGCATCCTGCCGGGCGGTGGCGCAGTGCTGTCGTCGTTCGCCTCGTACACGCTGGAAAAGAAGATCTCGCGCAATCCGGAACGCTTCGGCAAGGGCCACCCGGCCGGCCTGGCTGGCCCGGAATCGGCCAACAACGCCGCCGCGCAGACGTCGTTCATCCCGCTGCTGACCCTGGGTATCCCGGGCAACGCCGTGATGGCGCTGATGGTGGGCGCGATGACGATCCACAACATCCAGCCCGGCCCGCAAGTCATGACGAGCCACCCCGAGCTGTTCTGGGGCCTGATCGCCTCGATGTGGATCGGCAACCTGATGCTGGTGGTGCTGAACCTGCCGCTGATCGGCCTGTGGGTCAAGCTGCTCAAGGTGCCCTACCGCATCCTGTTCCCGGCGATCCTGGTGTTCTGCACGATCGGTGTGTATTCGCTGAACTACAACTCGTTCGATATCTTCACGACCGCCATGTTCGGCATCGTGGGCTATGTCTGGTCGAAGCTGAAGTGCGAAGGCGCCCCGCTGCTGCTGGGCCTGGTGCTGGGCCCCATGATGGAAGAGAACTTCCGCCGTGCCCTGCTGCTGTCGCGTGGCGATTTCACCACCTTCGTGACGCGCCCCCTGTCGGCATCGCTGCTGGCCGTGGCCGTGTTCCTGGTGATCCTGGTGGCCCTGCCGGCCATCCGCAAGAAGCGCGAAGAGACCTTCGTCGAAGAAGAGTGATGCCTTGATCGCTGCCCTCGTGGCAGCGATTGCAGCCCCCTTCCAGACCCCCGGCTTGCCGGGGGTTTTTGTTTGGCCGCGCGTAACGCCAACGCGGCATGCCAGGTCCGGCAAAAGCTACTGATAATTACAACGCGCTACAAAATGCGCGGCAACGCCGATCTTCTACGTTAAGCTACGGGTTTACCCCACGCGATGATTCGACATGAATTTCGACTGGAACAACCCCTATCCCACCCCGCGTACGCCGGTATTTGCGCGCAACGTCGTAGCCACCTCGCAGCCGCTGGCGGCGCAGGCGGGCCTGCGCATCCTGGCCAATGGCGGCAACGCCGTGGACGCGGCCATCGCGGCGGCGGCCACGCTGACGTTGACCGAGCCGGTCAGCAACGGCCTGGGATCGGATTGCTTCGCCATCGTGTGGGACGGCTCGAAGCTGCATGGCCTGAACGCCTCGGGCCCTGCACCCGCCGCCTGGAACCTGGCGTATTTCCGCCGCCGCCACCAGGGCGTGATTCCGACCCGAGGTTGGGACAGCGTCACGGTGCCCGGCTGCGTGGCCGGCTGGGCCGCGTTGCATGAAAAGCTGGGCAGCATGGCGTTCGCCGACGTGCTGGCGCCCGCGATCGACTATGCCGAGCGGGGCTTTGCCATCAGCCCGATGGTGCACCAGAAGTGGGCCGCGCAAGCGGATGTGCTGCAGCCGCAACCCGGCTTTGCCGAGCACTTCCTGCCGCGCGGCCGTGCGCCGCACGTGGGCGAGCATTTCGTGCTGAAAGGCGCCGCCGCTACCCTCAAGCGCATTGCGGCCAGCGGTGGCCGTGATTTCTATGAAGGCGAAACAGCCCACAAGCTGGTGGCGCACGCGCAGGCCCATGATGCGGCGCTGACCCTGGCCGACTTGCGCGACTACGCGCCCGAATGGGTCACGCCGATCAGCCAGCTGTATCGCGGCCATACGCTGCACCAGATTCCGCCCAACGGCCAGGGCATCGCCGCCCTGATCGCACTGGGCATCCTGCAGAATTTCGACCTGGCATCCAGGCCGGTCGATCACCCCGAGACCCAGCATCTGCTGCTCGAAGCCATGAAGCTGGCGTTCGCAGACGTCTATACGCATGTGGGCGACTCGCGACACATGCGCCTGACCGTGGCGCAGATGCTGCGCGCGGACTATCTGGCCGAACGCGCGCGACTGATCGACCCGAACGTGGCGCAGGCGTTCGCCTGTGGCCATGCGCCGCAGGGCGGCACGGTCTACCTGACGGCCGCCGACCGCAACGGCATGATGGTGAGCTTCATCCAGTCCAATTACATGGGCTTCGGCTCGGGCGTGGTGGTGCCGGGCACGGGCGTCAGCCTGCAGAACCGCGGCCATTGCTTCAGTACCCTGCCCGATCATCCCAACGTCGTGGCGGGCGGCAAGCGACCGTTCCACACCATCATTCCGGGCTTCCTGATGCGCGACGGCGCGCCAGTGATGAGCTTCGGCGTGATGGGCGGCAACATGCAGCCGCAGGGCCAGGTACAGGCGCTGGTGCGCATGCTGGACTACGGCCAGCAGCCCCAGGCGGCCTGCGACGCCCCGCGCTGGAAATGGAACCAGGGGCTGGCGGTGGACGTCGAGCCCTCGATGGCGCCTTCCGTGGCCGACGGCCTGCGCGCACGCGGCCACGTGCTGGAAGGCATCGAAGACCCCTACATGGACTTCGGCTCGGGCCAGTTCATCTGGCGCCTGGGCGACCCGGCGGTCGATGGCTACGTCAGCGCCAGCGACAGCCGTCGCGATGGACTCGCCGCCGGCTTTTGATTGCGTTAAGGTTACTGCCTCAGGTTTTCCTTTCCTCTGCGGAGTCCCCTGCATGGCATCGATCGGTACCAAGAGCTACGACGCGGTCGTGGCCCAGAAAGTCGCATTCCTCGGCTTGGGCGTGATGGGCCTGCCCATGGCTGGCCACCTGGCCCGCGCCGGGCACGACGTCACCGTCTACAACCGCACGCCGTCCAAAGCCCAGGCCTGGGCCGCGGAGTTCGGCGGCCACAGCGCCATGACGCCGCGCGAGGCCGTGGCCGGCGCACAGATCGTGTTCGCCTGCGTGGGCAATGACGACGACCTGCGCAGCGTGGTGCTGGGCCCGGACGGCGCCTTCTCGGGCATGGCGCCGAGCGCCGTGTTCGTGGACCACACCACCGCGTCGGCCGACGTGGCGCGCGAGCTCTACGCGCAAGCCAAGGACCTGGGCCTGAATTTCATCGATGCGCCGGTATCCGGCGGCCAGGCAGGGGCGGTCAATGGCGTCTTGACCATCATGTGCGGCGGCGAACAGCCCGTGTTCGATGCCATCAAGCCGGTGGCCCAGGCCTTTGGCCGCGCCGTCACCCGCGTGGGCCCGCCGGGCGCCGGGCAGCTGGCCAAGATGGTCAACCAGATCTGCATCGCCGGCATCGTGCAGGGCCTGTCGGAAGCCGTGGCATTCGGCCAGGCCGCCGACCTGGACATGAAGCTGGTGCTGGACGTGATCAGCAAGGGCGCGGCCCAGAGCTGGCAGATGGAAAACCGCGGCGGCACGATGGTCGACGACAAGTTCGACTTCGGTTTCGCAGTGGACTGGATGCGCAAGGACCTGGGCCTGGTGCTGGCCGAGGCCCGCCACAATGGTGCGCGCCTGCCGCTGACGGCGCTGGTGGACCAGTTCTATGGCGACGTGCAGAAACTGGGCGGCGGCCGCTGGGATACGTCCAGCCTGGTCAAGCGCCTGCGCGACTGACCCGGCCGAATCGGCAAAAAAATGCGGACCCAGGGGTCCGCATTTTTCATTCAGGCCGCCTGCTGCGCGGCCGAGGCCGGCACTTGCAGCAGCGCATCGATGCGCTCGCGGGCCAGCGCCACGCCTTCCAGCGCAGCGGTCTCGCCCATCGCCATGCCTTCGGCGGCGATGAAGGTGACATCGGTCATACCCAGGAAGGCCAGCATCTGCCGCAGGTAAGGCGTCATCGTGTCCGACGGGGTGCCTTCGGCCTTGCCGCCACGCGCGGTCAACACGAACACCTGCTTACCCTTGACCAAGCCCTCGGGCACGCCTTCCGGCGTATAACGGAACGTGACGCCGGCACGGGCCACGTAGTCCAGGTAGGTCTTGAACTGCGCGGGCAGGTTGAAGTTGTAGACCGGCACGGCGAACACGATGCGGTCGGCTTCCTTCAGTTCGGCCACCAGCGTATCGCTGAGTTCGACGATGCGCCGTTGTTCGAGCGTACGTGCATCGGCCGGGGTAAACAATGCGCCAGCGGTGGCGCCATCGAAGTACGGCAGCGGCGCGGCGCCGATATTGCGGGTGGTGATCACCGCCGCCGGCTCGGCCTGCTTGACGCGGGCAACGAGGTGGTCGGCCAATTGCTTGCTGTGCGAGCGGTCGCCGAGAATCGAGGAAAGGATTACCAGGGTCTTCATGACTTAATCTCCAGTGGGGACCGCGCGATTGGGGCAGGTCCTGAATGCATGGCCTCACTGTAGATCGCTTAATTGATCACATAAACCCCTGTATGATGAACTACTCGTTCCACACATAGAACAATCATGCAAGATCTGAACGACCTCTACTACTTCTCCCAAGTCGTCGAGCAGGGCGGCTTCAGCGCGGCGGCCCGGGCGTTGGATATCCCCAAATCACGCTTGTCACGCCGCATCTCGCACCTGGAAGAAAGCCTGGGCGTGCGGCTGCTGCAACGCACGACCCGCCGGCTTCGGCTGACAGCTGCGGGCGAACGCTACCTGCACTACTGCCGCGAAATGGCGGCCTCGGCCCGGGCGGCAGACGACGCCATGCGCCAGCTGCAGTCCGAACCGTCCGGCCCGGTGATCGTCAGCTGCCCGGTATCGATCGCGCAGGACGTGCTGGCCCCGCTGCTGCCCGAATTTCTGGACGCCTGGCCGGCGATTTCGGTGCAGTTGCTGGTGACCAACCGGCGGGTAGACCTGATCCGCGAAGGCGTGGACCTGGCGCTGCGCGTACGGACCAAGCTGGATACCGATGCCGAACTGGTGGTGCGCCACCTGGGCACGGCACGCGGCACGCTGGTGGCCAGCCCCGGCTACCTGCAACGCCACGGCACGCCCGATACGCCGCAGGACCTGGCCTCGCACACGACGCTGAGTTTCAGCGATCCGCAGAATGAGGTGCGCTGGCCACTGCGCAACGACAAGGGCGAAGAGGTGCACATCGAATTGAAGCCGCAGCTGTCGTGCAACGACTTCATCGTGCTGGTGGAGGCCGCGGTGCGCGGCCGCGGCATCGCGCTGCTGCCCTCCATTGCGACGCACGAGGAACTGCGGCGCGGCCAGCTGGTGCCGGTGCTGCCGCAATGGCAATCGCCGGAAGGCATCGTGCACTGCATTTATCCGTCGCGCCGCGGCATGATGCCCGCAGTGCGCACGTTGCTGGATTTCCTGTCGCAGCGCCTGCCCGCCACCTACCAACGGCTGGAAAAGCAAGGCACTGCGTTGCCGGCTCAGTAACCGCGCGAGCGCTCGACCACGCCCGTGATGGGCTCGCCGCGCATCAAGAGCGCCACCTTGGCCGCGATCTGCTCGATGCTTTCGTCGCGCAGGGTGCGGGCGGCGATGTGCGGCGTGACGTGCACGCGCGGATCGCGCCAGAACGGGTGGTCTTTGGGCAACGGCTCGGTGTGGAAGACATCCAGCGTGGCGCCGGCGATCTCGCCTTCTTCGAGCATCTGCACCAGGTCTTCTTCGACCAGGTGTTCGCCACGGCCGACGTTGACCAGGTGTGCATCGGGCAGCAACTGGCCCAGCGTGTCGCGATTGAGAATGCCGCGGGTGTCGGGCGTGAGCGGCAGCACGTTGACCAGGAAACGCGTGCGGGCCAGGAAGGCCGGCAAGGCATCCTGCCCGGAGAACGTTTGCACACCAGGGATATCGCGCGGCGTGCGCGACCAGCCCGCCACCGGATAGCCGAATTCGGCCAGCGTCTGCGCCACGCGGGCGCCGACTTGCCCCAGGCCCAGCACACCCACCGGCCAGTCTGCCTGGCGCGTGCCTTCACGCGTATCCCAATGCTGGCGCGCCTGAGCCTCGTCAAAGGCCTGGAAATCACGCGACACGCGCAGCAAGGCGTAGAGCGCGTATTCGGCCATCTGCACCGACATGCCGGCATCTTCTAGGCGCACGATGCGCACCTGCGGCGGAATCTCGGGCATCTTGAGCAAGGCATCCACGCCCGCGCCCAGATTGAACAAGGTGGTGATGCCGGTTTCGTGGCTGAACAGTTCTGCCGGCGGCCGCCAGACCAGGGCAACTTCGGCGCCCGACGGCGGGCCATCGGGATTCCAGACGGAAATGCGGCAGCCGGGCATGGCGGCTTCCAGGCGCGGGACCCAGACATCGGGATCGTGCAGGGGGCAGGCAAAGAGTATGTGCATGGCGGGAATCTGTGCGGGCTGGAGAAACCACAAGCATGCGGCAAGGCCGCCCGTAAATCAAACGGCCCGGCATGAAAGCCGGGCCGTGCGCACATCAGGTACCGCCAGCCGGATCAGGCCGTCTGCGTGACCTGCGGCTTGTTCTTGCCCTTGTTGCGGCGCAGGAAGGCCCACACCTGCAACAGGATCAAGAGTGCGCTGGCGCCGATGAACCAGGCGCTGATCGGGCGCTGCACGAACACCGCCAGGTCACCGCGCGACAACAGCAGCGCGCGGCGGAAGTTCTCTTCGACCATGGGGCCGAGCACGAAGCCGAGCAGGATGGGCGCAACCGAGAATTCCAGCGTCATCAGGATGGCGCCGATCACACCGAAGGCCAGCACTTCCCAGATCTGGAAGAGGCTGTTCTGCGTACTGAACACGCCCACTGCGATGAAGAACAGCGCGGACGGGAACAGGTAGCGGTACGGCACCTGCAAGAGCTTGACCCACACGCCGATCAGCGGCACGTTCAGCACCATCAGCAGCACGTTGCCAACCCAGAAGCTGGCGATCAGGCCCCAGAAGATGTCCGGATGCTCGGTGATGAGCTGCGGGCCGGGCTGGATGCCCTGGATCAGCAGCGCGCCCAGGATCAGCGCCATCACGGCGTCGCCCGGAATGCCCAGGCTCATCGTCGGGATGAAGTCGACCTGCGTCTTCGAGTGCGACGATGCTTCGGGCGAGGCCACGCCGGCGATCATGCCGGTGCCGAATTTCTCGGGCGTCTTGGAGATCTTGCGTTCCAGCGCGTAGGCCACGAAGGTCGTGATGGTGGGACCGGTGCCGGGCATGGCGCCGAACAGCGTGCCCACCGCGGTGCCGCGCACCATGGGCCAGAAGGCCGTCTTCAGTTCCTGCTTGCTGGGCCGCATGTCGCGCAGGCGCAGCTTGGCGCCGCTGCCGATGATGGTCATGCGATTGACGCTCATCAGGAAGTCGGCCACGCCGAACAGGCCCATCGAAATCGCCACCAGTTCCAGGCCATCGGACAAGTCCAGCAGGCCGAACGAGAAGCGGATGGTGCCGGTGTTGACGTCAGTGCCCACCACGCCGCACATCAGGCCGAACAGCGTCATGGCGACGCCCTTCAGGGGCGAGCCACGCGACATGGTCGCGCCGGCCAGCAGCCCCAGCAGCATGATCGAGAAGATCTCGGTCGGACCGAACTTGAACGCCACTTCGACCAGCAAGGGCGAGGCGAAGATCATGACGATGATCCCGACCGAAGCCGCGAAGAACGAACAGATCATCGTGATGCCCAGCGCGGTTCCGCCCTTGCCCTGTTTGGTCAGGGGATAACCGTCAAGGCAGGTCACCGCGTGCGGCGGATGCGAAGGCAGGTTGAGCAGGATCGCGCCAATGGCGCCGCCGTATTGCGAACCGTAGAAGATACCGGCCAGCATCAGGATGGCGGGCACCGGCTGCATCACGTAGGTCAGCGGCAGCAGGATGGAAATGGCCGACAGCGCGCCCATGCCGGGCAGCACGCCGATGAGGTTGCCCACCAGCACGCCGAAGAACGACCACATCAGGTTGTGGAACTGGAACGCGACGCCGAAGCCGTACCAGAGGTCCATCAAAGATTGAGAGATCATGGCGCTTCAACCCCAACGAAACAGCGGCAGCTGCAGTTGCAGCGCCCACCAGAAAACCACCACCGCAATCACGGACATGCCGAGCGACAGTACGAATGCCTGCTTGATCGTGTTCTTGCGATCACCCAGGGCGGAAATAAAGACGATCGCGAACGTGGCAGGTAGCAGGCCGCCCCAGTGACCCAGCACCAGGAACGCCAGGGTGCCCAGCAGGATGCAGGCGCCACCGCGGAAATCCGGCAGGCCGTGCGCGTGGCCGTCGCCCGGCGCCGGCGGGGTCGCCTCGCCCGAACGCGCGGAAATCGCGATCAGTATTCCGGTCAGCGCCAGCAGGCCGCCCAATGCCGCGGGAAAGAACCCCGGGCCCATGTGGCTGAGCGATCCGATGTGATAGTCCGTACCACCGTAAATCGCCCCCAATCCGATAAGGACCATCAGCGCGCCGCCGTAGTAGTCCTTTCTATTAATTGTTTTTTGCACTTCCATCCTCCTGAAGCAGGGCCGTGCAGCCCTTGAGGCGCCGCTCAGATCGAGCGCCACCCGGCCCTTTACGACAGACCGGCTCGCAGATTACGGAAGCAAGCTGCTAATCCGCTTTCTATGCGCTGTCGCATTCCTGAATCCAGGGGTTATCCCTGATGGAAACAGGCCGCTTCGGCAATGATGGCTAGGAGGAAAGAATGAAAGCTGGGTTGGACAAATCTACTGTTCGCCCGTGAACTCAACGTCTGCGGGACGCGGATACTGAGAGACCGTAGGGGCCAGCGGCAGCCATACGACAGACGCCAGCCCGACCCCGCCCTGCTCGTTGGGTTCGCCGTCGCGCAGTTCGATGTCGCCATCGTTGCGGCGGGCATAGGCGCGGGCAATCGCCAGCCCCAGGCCCGAGCCCGACGAGGCCACGGGCTTGTCGGTGCCGACCCGTTCGAAGCGGGCGAAGGCGCGGGCGCGCAGCAGCGGCTCGAGCCCGGGACCGTTGTCGGACACGGCGACTTCGGCGCGGTTATCGACCCGACTGACCGAAACTGTGATGCGCGCGCCCACGGGCGCGTAATGGATGGCGTTGTGCACCAGGTTGGACAGGGCCTCGTGCAGTTCGGCCTCGTTGCCGGACACGGGTGCGCCGACTTCCTGGCCCTGCTCGTTGACGGCCTGCACCCAGCCCAGGTCCTGCTGCTTTTCGTGCGCCAGTGGCAGGTACTGCAACACCACTTCGCGCGAGACCGCGTTCATGTCGAGCAACTGGCGGGGCAGCGGGTCGGCCTGGTTGGCATGCGCCAGCGAGAGCAACTGTTCGGTCAGGCGGCGGGTGCGGCCAAGCTGGTCGACGATGGCGCGCAAGCCTTCCTGGGCCCGCGCCGGGTCGCGCTCGCGCAGCGCGTACTGCGCCTGCGTCAGCATGATGGCCAACGGGGTGCGCAACTGGTGCGAGGCGTCGGCCAGGAAGTGCGATTGCTCTTCGAGCACGCGCCGATAGCGGGCGATGTGATGATTGACGGCATCGACCAGGGGCGCCACTTCGCTGGGCACGCGCGAGGCGTCCAGGGGCGTCAGGTCGTCGGGCCGGCGGTTGCGGATGTCGGCGCGCAGCCGGCGCAACGGCTTGAGCGCCCAGGACACGCCCCACCAGACCAGCAGCACGACCAGCCCCAGCATGCGGGCATCGCGCAGGATTTCCTGGCGCCGCGCGCTATTTTCGGCCTCGATGCGCTTGCCGGTGCTTTCGGCAACCAGCACCAGCACCTGACGATGGTTGCCCTGGTAATACAGATCGCGCACCACCGACACGACCCGCACGGGGTCGTTGCGGTAGACGCCGTCGTAAAACACGGGCTGGCCATTGGCGCGGGGCCAGGTGGGCGGACGCGGCAGCTCGGGCATGCCGAGAAGCGTCTTGCCCTGCTCGGTGGGCACGGGCGAATCGTCTGGCAGGGGCGGATCGATCTGTTCGATCCGGAAATACTTGCGCAGGCCCGCCCGAGATTCCAGCATGACCTGGGCGTACAGGGGCGTAGCCACCTGCAGCGAGCCGTCGGGCGCGAATTCCAGGCTGCTTTCGAGCACCCTGGCCGGTTCGACCAGCGCGCTGTCGTAGGCCTCGTTGGTGATCTCGGACAGGGTGCGGTAGTCGTTCAGGCTGTCGATGACCAGCAGCGCCACCACGCCGGGCAGCAGCAGGATGATCAGCAGGGCGCGAATGCCGACCCGCGGCAATCCAGGTATCCGGAGGCTCACGGGTGACCGATCAGGTGTCGGTGGCTTCGCTGGCGACGCTTTCCAGCATGTAGCCCAGCCCGCGCACGGTCACGATGCGTACGTCGCTGCCGGCCAATTTCTTGCGCAGGCGGTGCAGCACCACTTCGATGGCGTCGGGGTTGGCTTCGCTGTCGTGCGTGAAGACCTTGCCAAACAGCTGCGACTTGTCCACGGGGTAGCCACTGCGGGTGAGCAGGGCCGCCAGGGCGGCATGTTCGCGCGGGGTCAGGAACAGCAGCGAACCGTCGAGCGTGAAGGCGCGGCTTTCGCTGTCGTAGGACAGCGAGCCGCACTGCAGCCGCGGATGCTGGCGGCCACGGCTGCGGCGCACCAGGGCGGTCAGGCGGGCCTCGAGTTCTTCCAGGGCAAACGGCTTGGTCAGGAAGTCGTCGGCGCCCAGGTTCAGGCCCCGCACCCGGTCCTGCAGCGCGCCTTGGGCGGTGAGCAGCAGGACGGGCGTGCGGTCGTCGCGATTGCGCATTTCGCGCAGCACGACCAGGCCGTGCTTGTCCGGCAGGCGCAAGTCCATGACGATGGCGTCGTATTCGGTGCCCGCCATGAAGGCTTCCGCCGTGCGGGCATCGGCCGCGTGATCGGGCACGAACCCGCTTTGCGCAAGCGCGCGCATGAGCCAGGACGCCATGTCCCGTTCATCTTCAACCAACAATATGCGCATGACCGTCCGTTCCTTCGGGCAAGTTCTCTGCCGCCCGCTGCCCATGCACGCGCTGACGCAGGTAGCGGGTTTCGTGATGACGCCGAAAGAGGATTGCTGACAACTCGTTCAACGCCTGGGTATAGACGTCTCGCTTGAACTCGATGACGGCATCCAGGGGGACCCAATACTGGCTCCAGCGCCAGGCATCGAATTCCGGATGCTGCGTCGCGCGCAGGCACACGTCGCTGTCACGTCCCACCAGGCGCAACAAGAACCAAATCTGTTTTTGTCCTTTATAGTGGCCACGCCACTCACGCCGGACGAAGTGATCGGGCACGTTATAACGTAACCAATCGCGTGTACGCCCCAAAATACGGACATGCTCGGGCTTTAGGCCCACCTCTTCATGGAGCTCGCGATACATGGCCTGCACCGGGCTTTCGCCGTACTTGATGCCACCCTGAGGGAACTGCCAGGCATGTTCCCTGATACGCTTGCCCCAAAAGACCTCGTTTCTGCTATTGACGAGAATGATGCCGACATTGGGGCGGTAGCCTTCGCGGTCAAGCATGGGCCACCCCCACCGAATTCAATACAATTACAGTCGATTATACGTATCTGCTGCCACCTTTAAACATGCGCGCATCCAACTACCACATCAACACCCTCAAAGAAGCCCCTTCCGAAGCCGAAGTCGCCAGCCACCAGCTGATGACCCGGGCCGGGATGATCCGCAAGCTCGCGGGCGGCATCTACACCTACATGCCCCTGGGCCTGAAGATCATCCGCAAGGTCGAGGCCATCGTCCGGGAGGAAATGAACGCCTCCGGCGCGATCGAGCTGCTGATGCCGGTGGTCCAGCCGGCCGAGCTCTGGATGGAATCGGGCCGCTGGGAGCAGTACGGCGCCGAACTGCTGCGCATCAAGGACCGGCACCAGCGCGATTTCGTGCTGCAGCCCACCTCGGAAGAGGTGATCACCGACATCGCCCGCAATGAAATCCACAGCTACCGCCAGCTGCCGCTGAATTTCTATCACATCCAGACCAAGTTCCGGGACGAGCGCCGCCCGCGCTTCGGCCTGATGCGCGGCCGCGAATTCACCATGAAGGACGCCTACTCCTTCGACCGCGACGAAGCCGGCGCCCAGCGCAGCTACGACAACATGTACGCCGCCTACATGCGCATTTTCGGCCGACTGGGGCTGGAATTCCGCGCCGTGGCCGCCGATACGGGCTCGATCGGGGGCACCCGCAGCCATGAATTCCAGGTCATCGCCGACACCGGCGAAGACCTGCTGGTCTACAACGCCGAGACGGACTACGCCGCCAACATCGAGCTGGCCGAGGCGGTCAGCCTGTACCCGACGCGCGGCGCCGCCGCCCAGGCGATGGCCGACGTGGCCACCCCGGGTGCAGCCAAGTGCGAAGACGTGGCCCGCCTGCTGGGCATCCCGCTCGAAAAGACGGTGAAATCCATCGTCCTGGCCACCGACGGCGAAAAGGGCAAGGTCGACGTCTGGCTGCTGCTTCTGCGCGGCGACCACGAACTCAATGAAATCAAGGCCGGCAAGCTGCCGGGCCTGGCCGGCTTCCGTTTCGCCACGGAAACCGAGATCGTCGAGCACTTCGGCTGCAAGCCGGGCTATCTGGGCCCGGTCCGCACCGCCCGCCCGGTGCACGTCATTGCCGACCGCACCGTGGCCAATATGGCCGATTTCGTCTGCGGCGCGAACCGCGAAGACTTCCACATCCAGGGCGTAAATTGGGGACGCGACCTGCCCGAGCCCGAGCTCGTGGCCGACCTGCGCAATGTGGTTGCGGGCGACCCGTCGCCGGACGGCAAGGGCACGCTGTCCATCCAGCGCGGCATCGAAGTCGGCCACGTGTTCTACCTGGGCAAGAAGTACTCCGAAGCCCTCAAGGCCACCTTCCTGGACGAAACCGGCAAGCCGGCCACCCTGGAAATGGGTTGCTACGGCATCGGCGTGACCCGCATCGTCGGCGCCGCCATCGAGCAGAACCATGACGCCCGCGGCATCATCTGGCCCCGTGCCATTGCGCCGTTCGAAGTGGTGATCTGCCCGGTGGGTTGGGGCAAAAGCGAAACCGTGCGTAACACCTCCTTGAAGCTGTACGAATCGCTGCTGGCGCGCGGCGTGGACGTCATCCTGGACGACCGCGATGCCCGCCCCGGCGTGATGTTTGCCGAGTGGGAACTGATCGGTGCTCCGCTGCGCGTAACAGTTGGAGAACGCGGATTGAACGACGGTGTGGTGGAATTGCAGGCCCGTCGGGAAACCGAAGCGGCCAAGATTCCGGTAGAGTCCGCGCTTGAGGCCGTGCTGACGAAACTCGACACGCTGTAAACCCTAAAGTAACTACGGACTTTTCGCGTCCCAACCCGCATTATCGAAGCCCGCATCGTGACCGATCCGAAGTCCGCCGAATCCCGCCTGCAAGTCCGTGTCTACTACGAAGACACGGATGCGGGCGGGGTGGTTTTCTACGCTAACTATTTGAAATTCCTGGAACGCGCCCGCACCGAGTGGCTGCGCGACCTGGGCGTCAACCAATCCGACCTGGCCACCGGCGAGCAACGCCTGTTCGTTGTCCGCTCGCTGGACATGTCCTACCGCAAACCCGCCAAACTGGACGATTTGCTAACTATTCGCAGCCGGGTCACAAAATTGGGCCGCGCTTCGATACACTTCGCGCAGCGCGCAGAACGGGACGGGGAACTGCTTGCCGAAGGCAACATCCAAGTCTGCTGCGTCGATGCCGTCAACATGCGGCCGGTGGAACTACCGGCCGACGTCCGCGCCAAACTGGAATCAATTCAGGAATAACCATGCAAGCCACCAACGACATGTCGTTGCTTTCGTTGATTTCGCACGCCAGCGTGCCGGTCCAGCTGATCATGCTGATGCTGCTGGGCATCTCGATCATGTCCTGGACGTACATCTTCGCCAAGCGGCTCGCCATCAAGCGCGCCCACGCCCAGACCCGCCGCTTCGAAGACGACTTCTGGTCGGGCGGCGACCTGTCCATGCTGCAACAGGCCGTGGCCTCGCGCCGCGACGAGCAAGGCGCCCTGGCCCGCATCTTCGATGCCGGCATGACCGAATTCCTGAAGGCCCGCCGCGGCAACGCCGGCAGCGACGCCACCGCCCTGCTGGACGGCCCGCGCCGCGCCATGCGCGCGGCCTACCAGCGCGAAATGGACGCGCTGGAATCGCACCTGAACTTCCTGGCCTCGGCCGGTTCGGTATCGCCGTACATCGGCCTGCTCGGCACCGTGTGGGGCATCATGCACGCCTTCATCGGCCTGTCGAACATGCAGCAGGCCACGCTGGCCTCGGTGGCCCCCGGTATTGCCGAAGCGCTGATCGCCACCGCCATCGGCCTGTTCGCCGCCATTCCTGCCGTCGTCGCCTACAACCGCTTCACCAACGACATCGACCGCATCTCGATCCGTTTCGACAGCTTCGTCGATGAATTCCTGAACATTCTGCAACGGCAGGTGCGCTAATGCCCTCGGTAAGCTCGCGCGGCAGGTCCGGCCGCCGCATGAAGGCCGACATCAATGTGGTGCCGTACATCGACGTGATGCTGGTGCTGCTGGTCATCTTCATGGTGACCGCGCCTCTCATCACGCCGGGCCTGATCCAGCTGCCTTCGGTCGGCGCGGCATCCGACGTGCCGGTCAAGCCGCTGGAAGTCCAGATTTCGGAAGACGGCAAGATCGCGCTGCGCATGCGCGAGCCCGGCGCCACCCTGCAGGACATCGCCCGCCCCGAGCTGGTAGCGCAAGTGCGCTCGCGCATCACCGCCGAAACGCCGGTGGTGATCGCCGCCGACGGCAAGGTGCCCTACGAGACGGTCGTGAAGGTCATGGACGAACTGCGTACCAATGGCATTACCCGCCTGGGCCTGCTGGTGGACCAGTCCGCCGGCGGCAATCAGCCTGCCCCCGCGAAAAAACGCTAACGCGACGCCCTCCGCCGGCCCTGCCGGCTTGCAACGCTCATGACGCCACCCATTATTCGACACCACAGCGGCCCGCCGGCCACCCCGCCCAACAACGACAACCGGATCGCGTTGATCCTGGCGTTGCTGGTGCACGCCCTGCTGCTGGCCGTGTTGATCTTCAACCTGAACTGGCGCACCGAGACGCCGGGCCCCGTGGAAGTCCAGCTATGGGCCGACGGCGTGTCGCCGGACGCGACCCCGCCCAAGCCCCAGCCCGAACCGCCCAAGCCGCAGCCTCAACCGAAGCCGCAGCCCCAGCCCGAGCCTGAAAAAGCGCCCGAGCCCCCGCCCCCGCCGCCCAAGCCGGACCCCCAGGTCCAGCCCAAGACCGAAGAAGTGGATCCGGAAATTGCGCTGCAGGAAGCCAAGAAAAAGCGCGAACAGGAAGAGCAGGCCCGCCAGGCCGCCGAGGCCGCCAAGGAAAAGGCGCGCCTGGAAGACGAGCGCAAGCAGGCTGAACTGAAGGAAAAGAAGCGCCTGGAGCAGGAACGCCAGGCTGCCGAGAAGGCTGCCGCCGACAAGGCCGCGGCTGAGAAGGCCGCTGCCGAAAAGAAGGCCAAGGACGACGCCGCCAAGAAGGCGGCCGCCGAGAAAGCCGCCGCCGACAAGGCCGCGGCGGACAAGGCGGCAGCAGACAAGGCTGCGGCGGAAAAGGCCGCCGCTGACAAGGCCGCCGCCGAGAAGGCCGCTGCCGAGAAGAAGGCCAAGGAAGAAGCCGCCAAGAAGGCCGCCGCCGACAAGGCGCTGAAGGACGCGTTCCGCAACGACGCCCTGGGCGCAGCCGGCATCCCCGGCGGCACCGCCGACCGCAACCAGACGGGTGGCGCGGGCGGCCGCGATGCGGGCTACGGCGCCAAGGTGCGCGCTTGCGTGCAACCGGGCGTGGCCTATCCGACTCCGCCTCGCAGCGGCGCCGATAACCCGACGGCCGAATACCAAGTAAAGTTGAATACCTCAGACGGAAAGGTCACTGCGGTTACGATTACCAGATCTTCGGGTATTCCCGCCTTTGACCGCGCAATCGAAAGCGGCATCCGCCGCTGCAACCCGTTCCCGAAACCTTCTAATGGCCGCTACGAACCGAGTATCTACGGTGAGTACAGCATGTACTAATAGACAGGAGATTGCTGATTATGACTCCCGCCCCTAGCCGACGAGCCCCTCAACCCGCCCTGTGGCGACTGTACGGACTCGGACTGCTGCTGCTCGCGCTGGCCTGCCTGATGGCCATGAAGCCCGCCCAGGCGCAGCTTCGTGTCGACATCTCGGGTACCGGCGCCACCCAATACCCGGTCGCCATCGCCGATTTCGCGGTGGATGACACCCATGGCCGCGCCCTGGCTGAAGTGATCCGCGCCGACCTGACCCGCACGGGCCAGTTCCGCCTGATCAGCGCCGCCGGTTCGGGCCTGAACGTCGATTCGCCCATCGCCCACGACGACTGGCGCGGCAAGGGCGCCGACTTCATCGCCTACGGCAGCATCGTGCGCGGCAGCGATGGCCGCTACGACGTGCGCTACCGCCTGGCCGACACGGTCAAGAAGGGCCAGCTGGACGGCGTGGCGTTCTCGGGTACCGAGCAGGAACTGCGCCGCGTGGCCCACCAGATCGCCGACCGCATCTACGAAAAGATCACCGGCGTGCGCGGCGTGTTCTCGACCCGCATTGCCTACGTGCTCAAGCAAGGCCCGACCTACGAACTGCAAGTGGCTGATGCCGACGGCCAGAACCCGCAGGTTGCCCTGCGTTCGCGCGAGCCGATCATTTCGCCGGCCTGGTCGCCGGATGGCGCCAAGCTGGCCTACGTGAGCTTCGAGTCGGGCAAGCCGGTGGTGTATGTGCACACCCTGGCCACCAGCGCCCGCGTGCCGGTCGCCAACTTCAAGGGCAATAACAGCGCCCCCGGCTGGTCGCCCGATGGCACCCAGCTGGCCGTGGCTCTGACGCGTGACGGTTTGTCGCAAATTTACATCGTTAGCGCCGCCGGCGGCTCGAATATGAAGCGAGTTACGCGTTCTCCCGGGATTGACACCGAGCCGAGCTTTACGCCAGACGGCCGTTCCATTATCTTTACCAGTGACCGCAGCGGCGGGCCGCAGATTTATCAAACCGGCCTGGACGGTGGCGATGCTCGCCGCCTCACGTTTAATGGTGGTTACAACATCTCACCCCGAATTTCCCCCGATGGATCGACGTTGCTGTACGTTGCCAGACGCGACGGCGCGTTCCGGATCGCATCGTTGAACCTGTCCTCCGGCTCGGAGAACTTGTTGACCGATGGTCGTGACGATCAGTCGCCAAGCTTCGCGCCGAACGGCATGCAAGTCCTTTACGCCGCCATCCAAAATGGCCGTAGCGTGCTTGCAGGCGTCTCGAGCGATGGCCGCGTACGACAAACGCTTTCGGTACTGAACGGGGAAATACGTGAACCGACTTGGGGCCCATTTACCCGATAACACGTGTGACTCTCTTTGCAAAGGAACTATCATGAAGTCGCGCATTGCCAAAAGCCTAACCATCGCCGCTCTGGCCGCCACCCTGGCAGCTTGCAGCTCCGTCCCTCTCGACGATAAAGCGGGTCAGGGCGGAGGCGCTGGCCAAGGATCGGCCTCTGGCCAGATCCTTGATCCCTTCAACCCCCAAAGCATCCTGGCGCAACAGCGCTCGGTGTACTTTGACTTCGACAGCTACACGGTGTCCGACCAGTACCGCGGTTTGGTGGAAACCCACGCCCGTTACCTGGCTTCGCACCAGCAGCAGAAAATCAAGATCGCAGGCAACACCGACGAACGCGGCGGCGCCGAGTACAACCTGGCCCTGGGCCAGCGCCGTGCCGACGCAGTGCGTCGCATGATGACCCTGTTGGGCGTCAGCGACAACCAGATCGAGACCATCAGCTTTGGTAAAGAAAAGCCGAAGGCGACTGGTACGTCGGAAGCCGACTTTGCGGAAAACCGCCGCGCCGATATCGAATATCAGCGTTAAGCTTTCCGTATAGCCAAGTGCCCCACCACGCGTCGGGACGGTCAGCCGGCCGTCCCGACGTTTGTTTTTACACCCGGGAATTTTCATGCGCGATAACGTTCTGTCCCTGCGTCCTTTGATTGTGGCCACCGGCCTGGTGCTTGCGGCCCTGACGGCGCCCGCCCACGCTTTTTCCGATGATGAGGCCCGCAAGGCCATCCTGGATTTGCGCCAGCAAGTACAGCAGCAGAACGAGCAGAGCCAACGCGCCAAGCTTCAATTGGCCGACCAGATTCAAGCCCTGCAGCAGGAAGTTGCCCAACTGCGTGACCAGCTCGAGCTGGTGTCGCGCCAGCAGCCCAGCGCCAACAAGCCGGGCGGCGCCGCGGGTGGCGCCAACCCGCCGGGCGCGACCGCCGGCGATCCGCAAGAGCAGGCCGCCTATGACGGCGCCATCGACCTGTTCCGCAAGGGCCAGTACAAGGAAGCGTCCGAATCGCTGGCCGCCTTTACCGCGCTCTACCCCGCCAGCCAGCTGGCCCCCAGCGCCCAGTTCTACCTGGGCAGCAGCCGCTACGCCCTGAAGGACTTCAAGGGCGCGATCGAACAGCTGAACGCGATGGTGCAGAAGGCCCCGGACAACGGCCGCGCGCCCGATGCGCTGCTGGTCATTGCCGGCAGCCAGATCGAAATGAACAACCGCGCCGCCGCCAAGACGACGCTGCAGCGCATCGTTCGCGACTACCCCACCGCACCGGCTGCCAGCACGGCCAAGAGCCGCCTGCAACTGCTGCAGTAATGGCCGACGCCGCATCCGCGGTCGCCGCTTATCGGCACATCCTGCGCCGCCGCGCAGGGCTCATCGCCCTGCTGCTGGCGGCGATTTTCATTGGGCTGCTGCTGGATTTCACCCTGGGGCCTTCGGGCCTGGGCTGGGGCGAGCTGTGGCGCACCCTGACCGGGCCGGCCACGGCCGACCCGACGCTGCGGGTGATCGTCTGGGACATCCGGCTGCCCTATGCGCTGATGGCCGCGCTGGTGGGCATGGCGCTGGGCCTGGCCGGCGCCGAGATGCAGACCATTCTGAACAACCCATTGGCCAGCCCCTTTACCCTGGGCGTGTCATCGGCCGCCGCCTTCGGCGCGTCGCTGGCGATCGTGCTGGGGCTGGGCATCCCCGGCATTCCGGATGGCTGGCTGATCGCCGGCAATGCATTCCTGTTTGCCATGGTGGCCGCCCTGCTGCTGGATTTCGTGGCGCGCCGCGGCGGCATGAACACGTCCGGCGTGGTGCTGTTCGGCATCGCCATGGTGTTCACCTTCAATGCGCTGGTGTCGCTGGTGCAGTTCACAGCCAGCGCCGAGGCGTTGCAAAACCTGGTGTTCTGGACGATGGGCAGCCTGTCGCGGTCCAGCTGGACCACGGTGGCCGCGCTGGGCCTGGCGTTCGCACTGGCCTTGCCGCTGGCCATGCGGCAGTCCTGGAAGCTGACGGCGTTGCGGCTGGGCGAAGAGCGCGCGGCCAGCTTCGGCGTCGACGTGCGCCGTGTGCGCGTGACCGCCCTGGCGCGCGTCAGCCTGCTGTCGGCCCTGGCGGTGGCGTTCGTCGGCACGATCGGGTTCATCGGCCTGATCGCCCCGCATATCGCCCGCCGGCTGGTGGGCGAGGACCACCGCTTTTTCCTGCCGGGCAGCGCCCTGGTGGGCGGCGTCATCCTGTCGCTGGCGTCGGTGGCATCGAAGAACCTGTCGCCAGGCGTGATCGTGCCGGTGGGCATCGTGACCTCGTTGATCGGCATTCCCTTTTTCGTGGCGGTGGTGCTGCGCCGGAGCATGCCGTGACGGCGGCGCTTGCCCCGCCCCCCATGCTGGCGGTCAGCCACATCAGCGCAGGCTATGGCGGCGGGGACGTGCTGCACGACCTGTCGCTGCCTGATCTGAAGGCGGGGGAAGTCACCGCCCTGCTGGGCCCGAACGGCAGCGGCAAGTCGACCTTGCTCAAGGCCTTGGCCGGCCTGATACGAGTGCGTAGCGGCCACGCGAGGCTGGATGGGCTGGACCTGGTGCACCTGGATTTCGCCACGCGTGCGCGGCACCTGGTCTACCTGCCGCAAAGCCTGCCCGCCGCGGTGCACCTGCGGGTATTCGAGTCGGTGCTGGTGGCGGCTCGCGCCAGCGAGGCCGTGGGGCCGCCGGCCAGCCTGCACGATATCGATCGCCTGCTGGAACGGCTGGGCATCGGCCACCTGGCCCAGCACTACCTGGATGCCCTGTCCGGCGGACAGAAGCAGCTGGTGGGCCTGGCCCAGGCGCTGGTGCGCCGACCGCGGGTGCTGCTGCTGGATGAACCGCTATCGGCGCTGGACCTGAATTACCAGTTCCATGTGATGCGGCTGTTGAAGCAGGAAACCGATGACCACGGGCTGATCACCGTGATCGTGCTGCATGACCTGAACGTGGCGTTGCAGCACGCCGACCGCGCGGTGATGATCCATGGCGGCCGGCTGGTGGCGGCTGGCGCGCCTGCCGAGGTGATCACGCCGGCCGCGCTGGCGGCCGTGTACGGCGTACAGGGCCGGGTCGAGGCCTGCTCACGCGGCCGGTTGCAAGTGCTGATCGACGACCTGCAAGCGCGGCCGCACTGACCCGATCTGGGCGAAGCCGGGTGCAGGCTGCCCGCCCGCCCCAAAATGGAGCGCCCGAGCCGCGCGCCCGGCGCTGTTTCAGGTGCGCAGCGCCACATCGGCCACCGGCGCGCCCGTCATGGCGGCCAGTTGCTGCGGGGTCAGGTTGAACACGGCGTGCGGATGCCCCGCGGCGGCCCACAGGCTGTCGTACTGGAACAGGTCCTGGTCGAGCAGCATGACCGGCTTGACGGCGTGGCCGATGGGGCAGACGCCGCCGATGGCGTAGCCGGTCATTTCGCGCACGAACTTGGCGTCGGCCTTGGCCAGTGCGCCGACTTGATCCGCCACCTTGGCCTCGTCGACGCGGTTCACGCCGCTGGCGATGACCAGCACCGGCGCGTCATCGGAAGCGCGGCGAAAGATGATCGACTTGGCGATCTGCGCCACTTCGCAGCCCAGGCCCGCCGCCGCTTCCGCCGAGGTCTTGCCGGTTTGCGGTAGTACCACCACGGGCTTGTCGTGGCCTAATTGCTGAAGCAGGCGGGCAACGCGCTGGGCGGATTCGGGCAGCTCGGCGGGCGTGGCGGATGACATCTGGCGGACTCCGTTCGTAGGCAAGAAATCGGGAAACGAGTGTATCAGCCTAAAATGCGGGCCTGGCTTTTCCTACCCGTATCCCATGCGTTCCGAACCCGTCCTGCCCCTGCAAACCGCCGAGATCGGCGGCTACGCCCTGTCCTACACCGAATACGGCGAGGGTGCGCCCCTGGTGCTGGTGCACGGTTCGCTGTCTGACAGCCGCTACTGGAAATCGCAGATGGCGCCGCTGGGGCGCTCGTTCCGGGTGCTGGCGGTGTGCCTGCGGCGCTACTGGCCCGAGACCTGGGATGGCGAAGGCGACGGCTTCTCGGTGGCCCAGCATGCCGCCGACGTACTGGAGTTCATCGACCGCGTGGCGGGCGAGCCCGCCCACCTGGTGGGCCATTCGCGCGGCGGCCGCGTGGCGCTGGAAGCCGCCTTGACGCGGCCGGACGCGC
Organism: Achromobacter sp. FW305-C-28; assembly: GCF_058783235.1. Classification (NCBI taxonomy): domain Bacteria; kingdom Pseudomonadati; phylum Pseudomonadota; class Betaproteobacteria; order Burkholderiales; family Alcaligenaceae; genus Achromobacter; species Achromobacter sp. FW305-C-28. The sequence continues at coordinate 30,811 of NZ_JBYSYL010000011.1, forward strand.
TGCGCAGTCTGACGCTGGCCGACCCCGGCCTGGCGCTGCCCGGCGATGACGATGCGCGAGGCGGCTTTCGCCAGCGGGCGCTGGAATTGATCCGCGACGGCGCCATCGAGGAAGGCCTGGCGCTGTTCGTGGATACGGTGACCGGGCCAGACACCTGGCAGCGCATGGTGCCGTGGTTCAAGGACATGGTGCGCGACAACGTCGGCACGCTGTTCGGCCAGGCCCGCGAGACGCCAGCCGCGCTGGGCGCCGCCGAGATCGGATCGATTACGCTGCCCACGCTATTGATTGGCGGTGCGCTCAGCCCTGCCCCCTACCCGGCTCTGCTCGACACGCTGGAACAGTGGCTGCCGCAATCGCAGCGCGTGACCATCGCGGGCTCGTCCCATGGCATGAACCTGGGCAATCCGCGCGCCTTCAACGGCGCCATCGAAGCCTTTCTGCGCGGCTAGGCGGGTAGTCGATCATCGGCCCATTCGCGGCTGCCAGCCGCCTGGCCCGCTCGCGCCGTCAGGGTTCGACCGACGGCGTGTGCTTCAGGCGCTTGAGCACGAAGGTGGAGCGGCTGTGCCGCACACCGGGCAGCTTGTAGAGCCGTTTGCGCAGGAATTCCTCATAGCCCTCGGTACCGGCCACGGCCACCTTGATGAGGTAGTCGTATTCGCCGGTGACCAGGAACGCCTCGACCACCTGCGGCAAGCGGGTGATGGCATCACCGAAGCGCGCCAGGGTGTCGTCATCGTGGTGTTCGAGGGTGACCTCGATCATGACCGTGTCGGGCAGGCCCAGCGCCTTCTGGTTCAAGAGGGCGGCGTAGCCCTCGATGACACCGGCATCTTCCAGGGCCTTGACCCGGTTCCAGCACGGCGTGGGCGACAGGCCGACCTGTTCGGCCAGCTTGAGATTGGTGAGCCGGCCGTCGGCGCGCAGCGCGCGCAGGATCTTGCGGTCGGTTTCGTCGATTTTCGGGGCGGAGGACATAGCGACGGATCCGTAAAAGATAATTTCCCTGCAAAAGACGATTTTAGAGGATAAGCCTTTTCCTTTTTCAAACAAACTGGCGAGAATCAGGAAACCTATTTTCCCTGCACGGCCGTAGACTTTCCAGCAAGACGGGCACCACCCCGCCCGTCGTATCCAGCGTGAAGCGCCGCGGCACAACCCGGCGTCCGCGCCGGGCGTCTACCGCAGCATGCCGCGCGTCGATCCGCGCGGTGGAAAATCATGTCTCACGCAGCAGCAGTACCCGCAAGAACCGGCCTGGGCCTCTCTGGCACCGCCATGCTCCTGGCCGCACCGGCGCTATTCGCCTCGAACATGGTGGCCGCCCGCTGGGCCCACGACGCCGCCCTGCCCCCCGTTTTCCTGGCCTTCGGCCGCTGGCTGATCGCCCTGCTGATCCTGCTGCCTTTGGCCGCACCGGCCCTGCTGCGGCATCGCCAGGCGCTGTGGCGCGGGCTGCCCGCGTTGCTGCCGCTGGCGGTGCTGGGCATGGGCGTGGCCGTGGCGCCGCAGTACATCGGCGCCCAGTCCACCAGCGCCACCAACATCGCCCTGATCTTCTCTTGCAGCCCGCTCCTGGTGGCGCTGCTGGAAGCCCTGCTGTGGCGCAAGCCCTTGCCGCCGCTGCGCGTGGCCGGCCTGGCGTTGGCGCTGGGCGGCGTGCTGGTCGTGCTGACGCGCGGCGATGCCCACGCCCTGGCGCGGCTGGCGTTCGGCCAGGGAGATCTGTGGGTGCTGCTGGCGGCCACCGGCTGGGCGTTCTACACGGTGCTGCAAAAGCGCCTGACGCTGCCGGCGGTGCCGGACAGCGCGCGCCTGGCGACGATGATGCTGGGTGGCGTGATTACCCTGGCGCCGTTTGCCGGCATCGAGGCCGCGGCCGGCGCCACGCCGCCCTGGACCGATCCGCGTCTGGCGGCGGTGCTGCTGTTTCTGGCGGTGGTGCCCAGCCTGGGCGCGTATTACGTCTATGGCCGGCTGATCAGCCGCGCCGGACCGGCGACGGCGGGCCTGTCGATGTTCCTGGTGCCGGTGTATGCCGCGCTGCTGGCCTGGCCGCTGCTGGGCGAGGCGCCGCAATTGTTCCACGCCTACGGCTTCGTGATGATCCTGCTGGGGGTGAAGCTGGCGTCGACGCGGCTGCGCGCTCGCGCCGCGACGGCCACCGCCGCCGCGTGAAGGCGGGCGGTCGGCAGCGACAGCGCTGCCGACCGCCGCCGATCAGCGGCCCGTGCCTTGGGCCGCGATGACTTCCTGCGCCACGTTGCGAGGCGCTTCGGCGTAGTGCTTGAACTCCATCGTGTAGGTGGCGCGGCCCTGCGTCAGGGAACGCAGCGAGGTCGAATAGCCGAACATCTCGGCCAACGGCACCTCGGCGCGCACCACTTTGCCGCCGCCCCCGGCGATGTCTTCCATGCCCTGCACCATGCCGCGGCGTGACGACAGGTCGCCCATGACGTTGCCGGTAAAGTCTTCGGGCGTTTCGACCTCGACCTGCATCATCGGTTCGAGCAATACCGGGTCGGCCCGGCGCATGCCGTCCTTGAAGGCCATCGAACCCGCCATCTTGAAGGCGTTTTCGTTGGAGTCGACGTCGTGGTACGAGCCGAAGAACAGGGTCACCTTGACGTCCACCACCGGGTAGCCCGCCAACACGCCAGCGTTGAGCGTTTCGCGGATGCCCTTGTCCACCGCGGGGATGAACTCGCGCGGCACCACGCCGCCCTTGATGGCATCGACGAATTCGTAGCCCTTGCCCGGCTCTTGCGGCTCAAGCTTGAGCACGACGTGCCCGTATTGGCCGCGGCCGCCGGACTGCTTGACGAACTTGCCTTCGACCTCGTCGCAGGTCTTGCGGATGGTTTCGCGGTAGGCCACCTGGGGCTTGCCCACCGTGGCCTCGACGCCGAACTCGCGCTTCATCCGGTCGACCAGGATTTCCAGGTGCAGCTCGCCCATGCCCGAGATGATGGTCTGGCCGGATTCTTCGTCGGTGCGCACGCGGAACGAGGGATCTTCCTGCGCCAGGCGACCCAGGGCGATGCCCATTTTTTCCTGGTCGGCCTTGGTCTTGGGCTCGACCGCCTGCGAGATGACGGGCTCGGGAAAGACCATGCGTTCGAGCACGATGACGTGCGCGGGATCGGACAGCGTGTCGCCCGTGGTGACGTCCTTGACACCCACGGCCGCGGCGATGTCGCCCGCGTAGACCTCAGTGATCTCGCGCCGTTCGTTGGCGTGCATCTGCAGAATGCGGCCCAGCCGTTCCTTCTTTTCCTTGACCGGGTTGTAGACCGAGTCACCGGACTTCACCACGCCGGAATACACGCGGAAGAAGACCAGCTGGCCGACGAAGGGGTCGGTCATGATCTTGAACGCCAGTGCCGAGAACGGTTCCTTGTCGGTGGGATGGCGTTCGATTTCACGGTCGCGTTCGTCGTGGCCCTTAATGGCGGGCACGTCGACCGGTGACGGCAGGTAGTCGATCACGGCGTCGAGCATGGCCTGCACGCCCTTGTTCTTGAACGCGCTGCCACACAACATGGGGACGATTTCGTTGGCGACCGTGCGCTGGCGCAGGCCCTGCTTGATCTCGGCTTCGGTAAGCGCTTCGCCGCCCAGGTATTTTTCAAGCAGCGCCTCGTTGGCCTCGGCGGCTTTCTCGACCATCTTGTCGTGCCATTCCTGCGCCTGCGCTTGCAGCGCGGGGGGAATGTCGCGGTATTCGAAGCGCACGCCCTGGCTGGCGTCGTCCCAGATGATGGCTTTCATCTTGACCAGGTCGATGACGCCCTCGAAGCCGTCTTCGGCGCCCACCGGCAGCTGCACCGGCACGGCGTCGCCCTTCAGGCGTTCGTGTATCTGGCGCTGCACGCGCAGGAAGTCGGCGCCAACGCGGTCCATCTTGTTGACGAACGCCAGGCGCGGCACGCGGTACTTGTTGGCTTGGCGCCAGACGGTTTCGGATTGCGGCTGCACGCCGCCCACGGCGTCGTAGACCATCACGGCACCGTCCAGCACGCGCATCGAGCGTTCGACCTCGATCGTGAAGTCGACGTGGCCCGGCGTATCGATGATGTTGATACGGTGTTCGGGATAGTTGCCAGCCATGCCCTTCCAGAAGGCCGTGGTGGCGGCGGACGTGATGGTGATGCCGCGTTCCTGCTCTTGTTCCATCCAGTCCATCACGGCGGCGCCGTTGTGCACCTCGCCGATCTTGTGGGTGATACCGGTATAGAAGAGGATGCGCTCGGTGGTCGTCGTCTTGCCCGCGTCGATGTGGGCGCTGATGCCGATGTTCCGGTATAGCTCGATAGGCGTCTTGCGAGTCATGGCCTCGTTCCTTGCAGTAATCACCAGGAATGGACGGCAGGGTCCGACCGGACGCTGCCGCGGCGGGCGCCATGCCGCGTGAGAGGTGTGCTCGGGATGTTGCGAAATCGCGCCCGCACTTATCCGTAAATATTACGCGCCGCAGGCGCGTTTACAAGCTTTAGCCATAAGCGCCATAGGGGATGGCCTGGACGGCGGGCCGGACATGAAAAAAGCCCCTCGCAAGACGAGGGGCTTAGCCATGCATCGGCCAGGTTTCTGGCCTGGCAACGCCGGACGGCCTGACAGCCGCCTGACGCTTTAGCGATTACTTCTTTTCTTCCTTGACGCGGTAGACCAGCACGGCGGTGCTGGCCAGCGACAGCACCTTGGCGGTGACGCTGCCCAGCAGCAGGCGCGACAGGCCGCTGCGGCCGTGGCTGCCGATGAAGATCAGGTCGCAGCCGGCGTCGGCGGCGGCCTGGACGATGCCGTCGGCCACGTTGAAGTTGGACACGGCACGCGCCTCGGCCTTCACGCCGCCGGTGTCGGCGCGGTCGGTGATCTGCTTGAGGTACTTGTCGGCCTGTTCGGCGGAAGCCTTTTCGTAGTCTTCGTCGGTGATGGCGTAGGCGGCGGCCATGCCGTCAAAACCGATGGTGGCGGCGAAAGGCTGCGTCACGTAGAGCGCGACGACATCGGCGCCCACGGAACGTGCGAAGGAAATGCCGGCGTTGGCGGCTTGGGCCGACAGCGGCGAGCCGTCGGTGGGAATCAGGATCTTCTTGAACATCTTGCCTGCTCCTGTTTGAGAGGAAGCTCCATGCTACCGGAAAGCCGCCAGGTTCACATCAAGCGAACCCGGGGCGCTTGATGCGCGTCAACCCAGCTGCTGGGCAGCAGCGAACAGGTTGGTGCAACGGGTGCCCGTGCGGCAGTACGCCAGCACCGGGCCCGGCAGGGTGCGCAGCAATTCGGCGAAACGGACGACGTCGGCGGCGGTCATGGCGCTGCCCACAACGGGTTGGTATTCGATTTTCAGGCCCGCGGCGGCCGCGGCCTTGGAGACGTCGGCTGCGGTGGGCTGGTCGGGGCCGCCTTCGAAATCAGGGCGGTTGATGATGACACTTTTATAGCCGGCGGCGGCCACGTCGGCCATGTCGTCGGGACCCAGTTGCGGGGCGACGGCGAAGTTCTCGGTAAGGGGTTTGATGGGTGCGGACATGGCGATTCCTTGATGGGGACAGCTAAATATTATTGCTTGTCGGGGCGGTTTCAGGCGAACAGTTTTTCCAGGACGTTCCAGACGCCGCGGTCGTCCGCCATGGACACGGAAAAGCGCAACATGGTGGACGGCGCCTGCGACGGCGAAAACAGCGTACCGGGGGCCAACAGCATGCCCCGGTCGGCGGCGGCGCGGGCAAGCACTTCGCTGTCGCGGCCGCAATCGGCCCAGACGAACATGCCGGCGTGCGGCTCGTGTGGAATCGTCAGGCCCAGTTTCAGCAGCCCCTTGACGCAGCGCTGGCGGGCCTCGTCGACCCGCAGGCGCACACGTTCGATGTGGCGCCGGTACTGCCCTTCCATCAGCACCCGGTGCACCACCCGTTCGCCCAGTTCGGGCGAGGTCAGCCCGGCCAGCATTTTCAGGTCGGCCAGCTTCTGCAGGATGTCGGGGTTGGCGGCCACATAGCCGACCCGCAGGCTGGCCGCCAGCATCTTGGAGTAACCGCTGACCAGGATGACGCGGTTGAGCCGGTCCAGAACGGCCAGCTTCATGGCGCCGCCGGGGTGCAGGTCGCCGTAGGTGTCGTCTTCGACCACCATGAAATCATGGCGCTCGGCGATGCGCAGGATGTCGTAGGCGATGCCGGCCGACAAGGTATGGCCGGTAGGGTTGTGGACCGCGCTGTTGATGATGAACAGCTTGGGCTTGTGCTGTGCGGCCAATTGATCGAGCTGCGCGACGTCGGGGCCATTGGGGCCGCGCGGCACGCCGATCAGGCGGGCGCCGAACTCGGCCAGGCGGCCGAAGATGACGAACCAGGCGGGGTCTTCGACCAACACCACATCGCCCGGATGCACCAGATGGCGGGCGATCAGGTCCAGGCCATGGGTGACGCCGTTGGTGGTCAACAGGTTGCGTTCCGGGTGGGCCGGCACCCCTTCGCTTTGCAACGAGGCGGCAATTTGCTGGCGCAGCGGCGCAAAGCCCTGGGGGTGCCCGTAGGACACCAACTGGCCACGCACCGACCGGCCCACGGCGCGGACGGCGCCGGCAACCATCTCCGGGTCCAGCCATTCGGCCGGCAACAGGCCTGCGCCGCCCGGCATGCCGGGGCCGCCGCCGGCGCGGAACATGCTGCGCAGCAGCCAGGCCACATCGATGCGCGCGGGCGCTGCGAACGGCGGCGCCGCCTGGGCGGCGGCCGGGGCCAGCGGCCCGCTGCGGGCGCGCACGAAAAAGCCGGCGCCGCGGCGCGACTGCACCAGGCCGCGCGCCACCAGCCGGTCATAGGCTTCCACCACCGTGAAACGGCTGACGCCCGACTGCTCGGCCATCTTGCGGATGGACGGCAGGCGAGTGCCGGGGCGCAGGCCCTGTTCGTCGATGCGCCGGGCCACGCCGTCGGCCAACTGCGCCACCAGGGTGGCGTCCGCCTGGCGCACGGGCTGCCAGGGCATGGAGGGGGGAGCAACTGTCATGGGGATTTCACCAGGCCAGTGGTTAAAGTGATATGCCGAAGTGTACCGGTACTGTACCGACAACTATGGGTAGAGTGACAGCAATGCCCCAGGCCCGCAAGTGGCGACCATGGGGCCCTGTTTTCTGGATGATCTCCATGCGCCCCTCCGTGCTGTATCCGTCGGCCCAGACCGCGCCCGCCGCGTCGGTGGCGTCGCCCTGGGAGGGCTATGGCTATGGCTTCCTGGGTGTACTGATTTTTTCGCTGACCCTGCCGATGACCCGCGTGGCGGTGTCGGAATTGCCGCCTTTGATGGTGGGCCTGGGGCGCGCCTTGCTGGCCGCTGTACCGGCGCTGGCCCTGCTCTGGATCACGCGCAGCCGCCGGCCCGACCGGCGTGAATGGCCGGGCGTGGCGCTGGCGGCGGTGGGCATCGTGGTGGGCTGGCCGCTGGCCTCGACCTTGGCCATGCAAAGTGTGTCGTCGTCGCACGGGGCAGTGTTCAACGGCCTGTTGCCGCTGTCGACCGCGGCCTTCGCGGCGTGGCGCAGCGGCGAGCGACCCTCGCCGTCGTTCTGGGCCTGGGCCCTGGTGGGCGCCGCGCTGGTGTGCACGTTCGCCTTGCGCCAGGGACACGGCACGCTGGCCATCGGCGACTTCTGGCTGTTGCTGGCCGTGGTGCTGGGCGGGATGGGCTATGCCGAAGGCGCCCGCGCCGCGCGCACCCTGGGCGGCTGGCGCACCATCTGCTGGGCGCTGGCCATCAGCGCACCGGTGATTGCCGTGCCGGCGGGCTGGATGGCCGCGCAGCAGGCCAGCTGGCCCGGCGCGAACGTGGTCTGGGCCTGCGCTTACCTGGCGTTCGGGTCGATGTTCCTGGGCTTTTTTGCCTGGTACCGTGGCCTGGCCGCGGGCGGCATCGCGCGCGTCGGCCAGATCCAGTTGCTGCAACCGTTCCTGACGGTGCTGGCCGCTGCCCTGTTTTTTGATGAATCGGTGGACCTGGCGACGTTCCTGTTTGCCGCCGCCGTCATCGTTGTCATCGCCGGCGGGCGCCGCGCGATCGTTGGAGTCAAGAAATGACGCTGTTCCCCGCCAATCTGGCCGATGTGCCGCTTGCCTCGTTATCGTTGCTGGGCCCGTTGGCGCTGTTCGCCCTGGTCAGCTCGATCACGCCCGGCCCGAACAACGTGATGCTGGCCTCGTCCGGCCTGAATTTTGGTTTCCGCCGCAGCATGCCGCACCTGCTGGGCGTGAACCTGGGCTTTACCTTGATGATTTTCCTGGTGGGCGTCGGGCTGGGCTCGGTTTTCCAGCAAGTGCCCGTGCTGTACACGGTACTGAAGTACGTGGGCGCCGCCTACCTGCTGTACCTGGCCTGGAAGATCGCCAATTCGGGCGGCATGGAAGAAGGCGAGGCCCGCGCCAAGCCGCTGACTTTTCTGCAGGCGGCGGCGTTCCAGTGGGTCAACCCCAAGGCCTGGGTAATGGCGGTGGGCGTGGTGGCCACCTACACGCCGCAGGCCGGCTTCTTTGCCAACCTGGTCATCGCCACCGTGGTGTGCGGCATCGTCAACCTGCCCAGCATCGGCATCTGGGTCACGTTCGGCACGGCGCTGCGCCGCGTGCTGCACAAGCCCTGGGCGATCCGCGCGTTCAATATCGGCATGGCGCTGCTGCTGGTGGCCTCGCTGTACCCCGTGGTGCTGGAAGCGCTGCACTGATCCTTTGACTGCTGCCCGGCTTCGGCATCGCACCCCACGGCCGGCCAACCCGATCCGGCACTGCGCCTAGGCCAGCAGGCCCGCCACCACGGCGGGCGTGACCAGCACGTTGAACAAGCCCGCCATCACCATGACCAGGCCGGCCACGGCGCCTTCTTCGGCCGCCAGTTCGCGGGCCTTGGCAGTGCCGGCGCCGTGGGCGCCCATGCCGAACAGCGCGCCGCGCGCCAGCGCCGAACGCAAGGGCAGCCAGCCGCGCATCAACTGGCCGATGGCTGCGCCGAACACCCCCGTGACAATCACGAATACCGCGGTCAGGTCCGGCACGCCGCCGACATGCGCCGATACCGCGATGGCGAACGGCGTGGCCACCGACCGCGGCAACAGGCTCAGGCGCAGGTCGGGCGGCAGATCAAGCAGGCTGCCCAACAGCCAGGCGCTGGCGCCCGCGATGAGGCTGCCCACCGCCACGCCGGCCACCAGCACCGGCCAGTAACGGCGGATCAGCGCGCGTTGCTCGTACAGCGGCAGCGCGAAGGCCACGATGACCGGGCCCAGCATCATCATCAGCCAATGCGAGCCGGACATATAGTCGCGATAGCCGGTGTGCAGCGCCAGGGCCAGGACCAGCAGCAAGGCCGGCGCCACCACCAGCGTGGACGTCCACCAGTAGGCGTAGCGGCGATAGAACAGCCGCGCGCAGACGTAGGCCAGCACGGTCGCCAGCGGCCAGAACAGCAGATTGAAATCAGCCCGCATGGCGGTTCATCCAGCGGTAGCAAAGATCGATCGTGAGCGCGGTGCCGGCCATGACCAGCGCGGTGCCCACCAGGATGACCACCAGCAGTTTCAGGCCCAGCACGCCCAGGAATTCACGGTGATCCAGCAGCGACATCACCGCGGGAACGAAGAACAGCAGCATCTCGCCCAGCAGCCAGTTGGCGCCGCGATGCACGTTGCGCACGCGCAGGAGGCCGCTGGCGAGCAGCGCCAGCACCAGCGCCATGCCAATCACGCCGCCCGGCACCGGCAGGCCGGCGGCATTGGCCAGCGCCTGGCCCAGCAGCGAGAACAGGATGAGCAGGGTGATCTGCAGCACGCGGCTGCGGCGCAGCAGGCTGCGCAATCGGACGGCGGTGCGGGTAGGAAGCAAGAGCAGCGGTGACATGGGGCGATTCCAGCGGATGGAAACGTTTTACGCCTGCGCACGCCATAGATAAAATGAATTTGTTGAATTCACCCTATTCCATATAGGAATATCCATGGATCTGCGTACCTTGCGCGCGCTGGTGGAGGTGGTTCGCCAGGGCGGTTTTTCCCAGGCGGCCAAGACGGTGTTCGCCACCCAGCCCACGGTCAGCAAGGCCGTGCGCCAGCTGGAAGACGAAATCGGCATGCCCCTGTTGGACCGCCAGGCCCAGCCGCCGCGGCTGACCGAGGCAGGCGACATCGTCTACCGCCGCGCCGTGAAGATGTTGGCCGAACGCGACGATCTGTACGCCGAACTGGACGAATTGCGCGGCCTGGCGCGTGGCTCGCTGCGCCTGGGCCTGCCGCCGCTGGGCAGCAACGCACTGTTCGCGCCGATGTTTGCGCGCTTTCGCAGCCGCTATCCGCGCATCGAGATCAGCCTGCTGGAACATGGCGGCCATCGGCTGGAAGAGATGGTCATGGCCGGCGACATCGAGCTGGCCGCCTCGCTGCGGCCAGAGTCCGCCAACTTCGAATGGCAGCCGGTGGCGCGCGAGCCGCTGATCGCGCTGCTGCCCGCCGACCACCCCTGCGCCAATGCGGCATCCGTCAGCCTGGCCGACCTGCGGGATTCGCCTTTCATCCTGTTCGAAAGCGGCTTTGCGCTGAACCGCATCATCCAGGACGCCTGCCTGCGGGCGGGTTTTGCGCCCGCCGTCGCGGCCCGCAGCGGACAGATCGATTTCATCGTGGCGCTGGTGACGGCGGGCCTGGGCGTGGCCTTCCTGCCGCGCATCAAGGCCGACGAGGAACGCTGCGCGGGCGTGGCGCAGGTGCCGCTGAGCGATGCCCGCACGGAATGGGAGATGGGCCTGGTGTGGCGCCGCGGCGGCTACCTGTCGCAGGCCGCGCAAGCCTGGCTGGCGCTGGCCCGGGAGATGCATCCGGATACGGCTTGATGCGATCGGCCGCCGGGCCGCGTTGTAAGCTGCCGGCGGAACCGCATCCGTTCGCGCGAGTCATATTCTCCATGCCTGCCCTGCCCCGATTCACTTTCCGCCGCCTGTTCGGCGCCGCCCTGCTGACCGCCGCCGGCGTGGTTGGCTGCTCGCAGCTGGATTCCTGGCAGCGGCAGACCATTTTTTCGCCGCAAGCCGAACCCCAGACCTGGTGGCGCGAGCCTGCCACGGGCACCCAGGTGTATGACCTGGCGCTGGCCAATGGCGACAAGGTGCGCGCTTGGTACTGGCAAAGCCCGCAGGCCAATGCACCCACCGTGCTGTATCTGCATGGCGCGCGCTGGAACCTGAACGGCAGCGCCTTTCGCATCGACGGCTGGACCCGCATGGGCTATTCGGTGCTGGCGATCGACTACCGCGGCTTCGGCGCGTCGACGCCGCGCCTGCCGTCCGAGGCCAGTGCATTGGAAGACGCCATGGCCGGGCTGAAGGAACTGGCGCGGCTGCAGCCGGACGCGTCCCGCCGCTTCGTCTACGGTCACAGTCTGGGCGGCGCCATCGCCATCGACCTGGCCGCGCGGCCGGAACAGCCCGACTTCGCCGGCCTGATCGTCGAATCCAGCTTCACCAGCATCGGCGCCATGCTGGCGACCATGAAGTGGGGCCGGGTGCCCGGCGCGGGCCTCCTGGTCACGCAGCCGTTCGACTCGGTCGACAAGCTGGCCGCCCTGCACACGCCCATGCTGTTCATGCATGGCACCGCCGACCGCGTGGTGCCGCACACCATGAGCGACGAGCTGTATGCCGCCGCCCGCAACGTATCGCCGGACCTGAAGCGGCTGGTCAAGATCGAAGGCGCCACCCACTCGGGCGCATTCCGCAGCGGCGCGCAATACGAGCAGGCCGTGAAGACCTTCATGCAGGACGCCAGCCGGGCGTTCCAGCGCAAGTCGGGCTGACCGGCCCCCCCTCTGGATGGCAGGCGCCGCCCTGCCGACGCGTTCCCTTCTGTCGCCTGCCCCGGGGAAAACCCGCTCTGGGGAAACTCCCACATCAAAATATCTTCTAAATATATTTAACCGATATTAGACTTTCTCCTGCCCGCCGCTCCCCCCCTCGCGGCGCAGGCCTTACGAGGAGAACCAAGTTGAGTAACGTGCGTTGGCAGGGCGTCTTTCCTGCCGTAACCAGTAAGTTCCATGCCGACGAAACCCTCGACTTCGAAGCCATGCGCAAGCATTTCGGCTTCCTGATCGACAACGGCGTACATGGCCTTGTCACCTGCGGTTCGCTGGGTGAAGCCAGCACCCTGACGCTGGAAGAAAAGCTGGCCGTGACGCGTTGCGCCGTGGAAGTCAGCGCCGGCCGCGTTCCGGTGCTGGCCAATGTGTCCGAGACCAGCACCCGCGAAGCGCTGCGCTTCATCAAGGAAGCCGTGGCGCTGGGCGTGGACGGCTTCATGCTGATGCCGTCGCTGATCTACGTGGCCGATTCGCGCGAAGCGATGCAGAGCATCCGCACGATGGCCGAAGCCGCCGCCAAGCCTTGCATGATCTACAACAACCCGGTGGCCTACCGGGTGGACTTGAAGCCGGAACACATGGCCGAGCTGGCCGATTGCAAGTGGCTGGTGGCCATCAAGGAAAGCAGCGACGACATCCGCCGCGTGACCGACCTGCGCAATACGCTGGGCGACCGCTACCAGCTGTTCATCGGCGTGGACGACCTGTCGTTCGAAGCCCTGGCGCTGGGCGCCGACGGCCTGCTGGCCGGCCTGGTGACCGCCTTCCCGCGCGAAACCGTGGCGCTGTATGACCTGATGAAGGCCGGCAAGTGGCAGGAAGCGCTGGCGCTGTACCAGTGGTTCACGCCGCTCCTGCACCTGGATGTCTCGACCAAGTTGGTGCAGAACATCAAGCTGGCCGAGACGCTGGCCGGCGTGGGCAACGAACACGTCCGCCGCCCGCGCCTGCCGCTGGTGGGCGCCGAACGCGAGCGCTGCACCGCCATCATCGAGGCGCAGCTGGCCAAGCGGCCGCGCCAATACCAGTCGAAGTAAGCCACCCGCCCCGGACGAAGAACAGGCGCGGCCCCCAAAGGCCGCGCGGTCTTCCCGCAGCCTCTCGGACACCATGCAAAGCGACATCATCCTTCAGACCCGGGGCCTTACCAAGGAATTCCGAGGCTTCGTGGCGGTCAACGACGTCAACCTGAGCGTCAGGCGCGGGGCGATCCATGCGCTGATCGGGCCGAACGGGGCCGGCAAGACCACGGTCTTCAACCTGCTCACCAAATTCCATATTCCCACGCGCGGCGAGATCGTCTACGACGGCGTGGACATCACCGCCGAACGGCCGGCGCAGACCGCGCGCCGCGGCATCGTGCGTTCGTTCCAGATTTCCGCCGTGTTCCCGCAGTTGTCGGTGCGCGAGAACGTGCGCGTGGCGCTGCAACGCAAGCTGGGCGTGGACTACTGCTTCTGGCGCTCGGAAAGCACGCTGGAACGGCTGCACCAGCGCGTGGACGAATTGCTGGACCAGGTCGGCCTGCGGGGCCAGCTGGACGTGGCGGCCGGCGATCTGCCGTACGGCCGCAAACGCACGTTGGAAATCGCCACCACGCTGGCGCTGGAACCCGAACTGCTGTTGCTGGACGAGCCCACGCAAGGCATGGGCCACGAAGACGTGGACCGCGTGAAGCACCTGATCAAGCAGGTGTCCGCCGGCCGCAGCATCCTGATGGTGGAACACAACATGAAGGTGGTGGCCGACATCTGCGATGCCATCACCGTCCTGCAGCGCGGCGAAATCCTGGCCGAAGGGCCGTACGCCGAGGTCGCGGCCAACCCGGCCGTGCGCGAAGCCTACATGGGAGCGGAAGATGAATGAGACCCTGGCGATCGACACTGCCCCGCAGCGCGCCGCGACCTCGCAGGCCATGCTGGAAATCCGCAACCTGCACGCCTGGTACGGCGAGTCGCACATCCTGCACGGCATCGACCTGGACGTGCGGGCGGGCGAATGCGTGACGCTGCTGGGCCGCAACGGCGCCGGCCGCAGTTCGACCCTGAAGTCGGTGCTGGGACTGGTCGGACGCCGCAGCGGCTCGATCAAGGTGATGGGACAGGAAACCATCGCCCTGCCGCCGCACAAGATCGCCCGCAAGGGCATCGGCTACTGCCCGGAAGAGCGCGGCATCTATGCATCGCTGACCGCCGAAGAAAACCTGATGCTGCTGCCCTCGGTGGGGCCGGGCGGCATGTCGATCGATGAGATCTACGCCATGTTCCCCAACCTGAAAGAGCGCGCCCACAGCCCCGGCACGCGGCTTTCCGGCGGCGAGCAGCAGATGCTGGCGATGGCGCGCATCCTGCGCACCGGCGCACGGCTGCTGCTGCTCGATGAAATCACCGAGGGCCTGGCCCCCGTGATCGTGCAGGCCTTGGGCCGGGTGATCCGGCAATTGAAAGAGCGTGGCTACACCACCGTGCTGGTCGAGCAGAACTTCCGCTTCGCACAGCACCTGGCCGATCGCCATTACGTCATCGAGCACGGCCAGGTGGCCGCCGTGATCGACCGCGCCGAAGTGCAGCAGTCGCAAGACCGGCTGAACGCGCTGCTCGGCATCTGACAGTTCGCGCAGTTCCCCGTCGTTGCAGTTTCCCGTGGTTTTCCGACCGCAGTTCCCCCCATTCCTATCCGGAGCGTAGTCAGATGAAATTGAATCGAATCGCAGCAGCGTTGTGCACGCTTGGCCTGGCAGGCGTGGCCCACGCCCAGGGCGGCATCAGCGATGACGTCGTCAAGGTCGGCGTACTGACCGACCTGTCGGGCGTGTATTCCGATCTGGCCGGCAACGGCTCCGTGATCGCAGCCCGCATGGCGGCCGAGGAAATGGGCAACAAGGTGTTGGGCAAGCCCGTGGAAGTAGTGGCTGCCGACCACCAGAACAAGCCCGACGTCGCGGCCAACCTGGCGCGCGAATGGTTCGACCAGGGCAAGGTCGACATGATCACCGACTTCCCCACCGCGTCGACCGCGCTGGCCGTGATGGAAATCGCCCGGCAGAAGAATCGCGTGACGATGCCGTCGGCCGGCCTGTCCACGGCCATCCTGGGCGAGAAATGTTCGCCGCTGAACGCGCAATGGACCACCAACACCTACGCCCTGGCGGCGGGCACGGCGCGCGCACTGGTCAAGGAAGGCAAGAAGACCTGGTACTTCATCACCGCCGACTACACCTTCGGCCACTCGCTCGAAAAGGACGCCACGGAAGTGATCCAGGAAAACGGCGGCAGCGTGGTCGGCGTGTCGCGCCACCCCTTCCCCGGCAACGACTTCTCGTCGTTCCTGCTGAAGGCGCAGGCATCCAAGGCCGACGTGATCGCGCTGGCCAACGCCGGCAACGACACCGTCAACGCAGTCAAGCAGGCCAACGAATTCGGCATCACCAAGAAGCAGATCGTGGCGCCGCTGCTGACCTATATCTCGGACGTGCACAGCATGGGCCTGGCCAAGGCGCAGGGCATGTACCTGACCGAGGCGTTCTACTGGGACTTCGACGACGCCTCGCGCGCCTGGGCCCGCAAGTTCTTCGACAAGGCCAAGAAGATGCCCACCGCTTCGCAGGCGGGCGTGTATTCGGCCACGCTGTCCTACCTGAAGGCGGTGGAAGCGGCCGGCACCGACGACGCCCCGACCGTGATGGCCAAGCTGCGCGAGATGACCATCAACGATGCCGTGATCCGCAACGGCAAGCTGCGCGCCGACGGCGCGCTGGTGCACGACATGCTGCTGTTGCAGGTGAAGGCGCCGGCCGAATCCAAGGCGCCGTGGGACTACTACCACGTGAAATCGGTGCTCAAGGGCGACGAGGTGTTCCCCAAGCCGCAGGCCGCCTGCCCGTTGAACAAGTCGTAATGCGTGGCCGGCGCCGGGCGGCCACGCCCGGCGCCGGTTCGACCTGCACGAGGCGCGCGCCGTCTGCGCGCCTTCCTGGAAACCGACGCGTCCGCGTGTCCGCCTGCCGCCCACTATGTTCGACATATCGCTTCCCGCCCTGCTCGCCCAACTGCTGGTGGGGCTGATCAACGGCTGCTTCTACGCCATTCTCAGCATGGGGCTGGCCATCATTTTCGGCCTGCTCAACATCGTCAATTTCACCCACGGCGCCCAGTTCATGATGGCGGCCTTCCTGGCGTGGATCGGCTTTACCCAACTGCCGCAGTTGCTGGGTCCCGGCGTCCAGGTCAATTTCTGGGCCGCGCTGGTGCTGGCGCCGCTGATCGTCGGCGCGGTCGGCGTGGTGATCGAGAAGACGCTGCTCAAGCGGCTCTACCACCTGGACCACCTGTACGGGCTGCTGCTGACCTTCGGCATCGCGCTGATGATGGAGGGCGGCTTTCGCTACTTCTACGGCATTTCGGGCGTGGGCTACGAGCCGCCCGAGATCCTGCAAGGCGGTTTCGACCTGGGCTTCATGTTCCTGCCGGTGTACCGCGCCTTCGTGGTGGTGGCGTCGCTGTCGCTGTGCCTGGTGACCTGGTACCTGTTCGAACGCACCCGGCTGGGCGCGCTGCTGCGGGCCGGCACCGAAAACGCCCGGCTGCTGCAGGCCTTTGGCGTGAATGTGCCGGTGATGATCACCCTGACCTATGGCTTTGGCGTGGCGCTGGCCGGCGTGGCCGGCGTGCTGGCCGCGCCGGTGATGCAGATCAATCCGCTGATGGGGTCCAACCTCTTGAACATCGTGTTCGCGGTGGTGGTGATCGGCGGCCTGGGTTCGATCATGGGCGCCATCGTCACCGGCCTGGCGCTGGGCCTGCTGGAAGGGCTGGCCAAGGTGTTCTACCCCGAAGCGTCCACCGTGGTCGTGTTCATCGTGATGGCGGTGGTGCTGCTGATGCGCCCCGCGGGCCTGTTCGGCAAGGAGAAATAAGGTGTCCCGCTTCCCGCTTTCGATCCGTATCCTGGCCCTGCTGCTGGCGCCGGCCCTGCTGGTGCCGTTCTTTCCGCAGGTCGTCTACCCCGTGTTCGTCATGAAGGTGCTGTGCTTCGCGCTGTTTGCGCTGGCCTTCAACCTGTTGACCGGCTTCACCGGCCTGGTGTCGTTCGGCCATGCCGCGTTCTTCGGCTGGGCAGGCTACGCCGCCGGCCAGATGATGATCCTGTACGGCGCGGCCGGCCTGCCGCCCGAAATCGCCATGCTGTGCGGCGTGGCCATGGCCGCTGCCATCGGCTATGCGATCGGCTGGCTGGCCATCCGCCGCACCGGCATCTATTTCGCGATGATCACGCTGGCGCTGTCGCAAGTGGCGTACTTCATGGCCGTGCAGGTGAAATGGACGCGCGGCGAGGACGGCATGCAGGGCATCCCGCGCGGCAAGTTCCTGGGGCTGGTGGACCTGAGCTCGGACACCCATATGTACTACTTCGCGCTGGGGGTCTTCGTGCTGGGATTCCTGTTCGTGTATCGGGTGATCCATTCGCCCTTCGGACAGGTGCTCAAGACCATCCGCGACAACGCGCCGCGGGCGATTTCACTGGGGTACGATACGGATCGGTGCAAGCTGCTGGCTTTCGTGCTGTCCGCCTCGGTCGCCGGCCTGGCCGGCTCGCTCAAGGCGCTGGTGCTGCAATTGGTGGCGCTGAACGACGTGTCGCTGGCCACCTCCACCGAGGTGCTGCTGATGACGCTGCTGGGCGGCATCGGCACCGTGTGGGGCCCCGTGGTGGGCGCCACCCTGGTGGTCAGCCTGCAGAACTACCTTGCCACCCTGGGCGATGTCGTCACCATCGTCATCGGGTTGATTTTCGTGTTGTGCGTGTCGTTCTTCCGGCGCGGGTTCGTCGGCGAATGGCTGGCCTGCACGCAGTGGCGCAAAACGAAGGAAAACAATAATTGATGGCCGGAGCAGAACCCAAACGGCGCGCCGCCGACGTCGCCTACGACCAGATCGAAAGCATGATCGCCACGCTGCAATTGCAACCCGGCAGCGCGGTCGTGGAAGCGGATCTGGTGGAGAAAACCGGCCTGGGCCGCACCCCGCTGCGCGAAGCGCTGCTACGCATGGTGGCGGCCGGGCTGATCCGCCAGGAACCCCGCCGCGGGCTGCGGGTGTCGATGATCCAGCTGGCGGACCACATGGACCTGATCCAGACCCGCCGGGCGCTGGAACAGCTGATCGCGGCCAGCGCCGCGCGCCGCGCCACGCCGGCGCAGCGCAGCCAGATCGTGGAATGCGCGGCCCAGATGATCCGTGCGGCCGAAGGCGGCAACCTGGATGACTACATGCAGGCCGACCAATCTCTGGACCACGTCTGCCACAACGCCTGTCGCAATGTGTCGGCGGTGAATGCGGTGGAACCGCTGATCATCCAGTGCCGCCGCTTCTGGTATGCCTACCAGCACGAAGGCGACATTACGGAAGGCGCGCGGCGCCACATGGCCATGGCCGAGGGCATCGCCACGGGCGATGCCGCCGCGGCCATCCGCGGCGCCGATTCGCTGATGGACTACCTGGAGATGTTCACGCGCAAGGTCATTGACGCGTAGCAGCGGCGGGGGTGGCCGCGTCGGTGGCGCCACGCGTCAGCCAGGCCATGACGCGCGGGCGGGCCCGGTCGTAGCCCAGGTTGTAGAAGAACGCATAGGGCAGGTAGAACAGCACCAGGGCGATGTCCAGCACGAACGCCTGCCACAGGCTGATCTGCAGCCACCAGGCCGCCAGCGGGATGACGATCAGGATCAGCCCCAGCTCGAAGCCGAACGCATGCACCACCCGCACCCGCAGGTTGCGGGTGATGCCCAGGCGGTTTTCCAGGCGGTCGAACGCAGCGTTGTAGATCATGTTCCAGACCAGCGCGATCCAGGCGATCACGGCGGTCAGCACGCCCATTTCGAACAGTGACTTGCCCATGGCCCAGGCGGCGATGGGCGCGCACAGGCCGATGGCGAGGATTTCGAACAGGAAGGCGTGGAAAAAGCGTTCTTTGAGGGTTTTCTTGGCTTGCGTCATGACCCACCTGAGGTCGGTTGCTTGAGTAACGGGGCGATTTTCGACGATATTTCCGGTACGATAAAGATAATATCCATCGGAAAAACCGATATAAACACCCCTTTATGCGCCACTCCCTGGAATCCCTGGCCACCTTCGCCCAGGTCGCCGCCGAAGGCACGTTTTCCGCCGCGGCCCGCAAGCTGGGCAAAAGCCAGTCCACCGTCAGCGAAACCATCGCCAATCTGGAAGTCGACCTGAACGTGACCCTGTTCGATCGCAGCCAGCGCCAACCGGCGCTGACCGAGGCCGGCCAGGTGCTCTTGACCCAGGCCTTGCAGGTGCTGGCCGCGAACGACCGCCTGAACCGCAGCGCCAGCCAGCTATCGGCCGGGCTGGAACCGCGCCTGACCGTGGTGCTGTCGGACACGTTTCAGTCCGAAACCTTTGAAAACATGCTCAGCCAGATCGACCAGCGCTATCCGGCGCTGCGCTTCGAATGCCTGATCGCGGAATACGAGGACGTGGTGGCGCTGGTGCAGCAGGGCCGCGCCCACCTGGGGCTGATGGCGGCGCAGGACAGCTATCCGCCGGACATGGCGCATGCCAGCCTGCGCGATGCGTCCGAGATCGTGCTGTGCGTGGGGCGCAGCCATCCGCTGGCCGCGCTCAAGGACGTCACGGCCGACCACTTGAAAAGCGAACGCGAATTGCGCCTGAGCACCTACGAGCTCGACGACAAGGACCCCGCGCCCGCGCAGTCGACCTGGTCGGCGCCGGGCTACCTGATGCTGCTGGAAATGGCCAACCTGGGCTTCGGCTGGGCCGAGCTGCCGCGCTGGATGCTGCAGCGCTTTGGCCGCGGGCAGCTGGTGGAACTGGCGGTGCCGGGCTGGCCGCGGCAGATCCGGGTGGATGCGGTCTGGTCGACCCGGCGGCCGCTGGGGCCTGCCGGTGCGTGGTTGCTGCAGAATCTGACGCAGGCCTAGGCGGCGGCGTCATCACCAGGCGGCAGGGATGAACGCTTCGCCCTAGCCCGGCGCGGCCTGGCGACGCCGCGTGCGTGAGGTGCGTGCGGCAGCGCCGGCCAGCACCAGCGGCAGGCGCGTGATGCGCACGCCATTGGCAGCGAGCCATTCGCCCAGCTTGGGGCTGGCCAGCACGTCGTATTCAGCACGGCGCTGGCGCGCCATGACGCTGGCACCCTGGGTGTCCAGCGCCGGATGGCACATCAGCAGATCGCCATCGTGGGCGTTGAACAGCCAGTTCTGCAGCAGATCCGCATAGCGCCGCTTGCCGCCTTCGAAGCCATACACGCCCAGCAGCCGGCGATTGGTGCGCAGGCCATCCTTGCGAGCCTGGCGGCCCAGTTCGGCCGCGCCCAGCGCACCGATGATGCGGGCCTTGATGGATTCCTTGGCGGGAATGCCGCAGAGCGCTCCGGGGGTGGTCTGGCGCAACCAGGGCATGCTGGCGCCGTAACGGCGCTTGAGCAGGCTCAGCAGTCGTTCGCGGATGATCGGCAACTGGTGTACATGCTGGTGGCCATCGACGTAATCGGGCGCGCCGCCGAATGCAGCTTCAAACGCGTCGAACTGGCGTTCGAGGCGTTGCTCGACCCACGCCGCATCCAGTTGGCGAGCATAGGCGCGCAAGATCAGGCGCGACAACGACGGTACGTCGGCATCGTCCGGGCCTAGCGATTCGGAGAAGTTCAGGTGCAGGCCGATGTCGATGTCCAGGGCTGCCAGACGCGGCGCGTTGGCGGCAAAGGTCGGGCCTTGCACGAGGCAGCTGACGGCACTGAGGCGACCCATGCCGGCCAGCGCAATCATGCCTTCATCGATGTCGGCATTCATGCCAAAATCGTCACCGCAGACCACTATGCGTTTGCTCATGCTTTCACCCCGCCATTCTTCTTCGACACGTCCCACATGCGCGCCCTGCTTCAACAAATCAGCCTGTTCATCGCCGTTGGATGTGCAGCATCCGCCACTCACTGGGGCGTCGCCGTCGCCTGCGTCGAGGGCTTGGGCGCCGCGCCGCTCGTGGCCAACCTGATCGGCTGGCTGGCGGCGTTCGTGGTTTCCTTCAGCGGGCACTACCGGCTTACGTTCAGACATTCCCACACACCCTGGACCATAGCAGTCCGCCGTTTCTTCTTCATTTCAGCCGTGGGCTTCATCATCAATGAATCCGCTTACGCCTGGTTGCTGCGCGTAACGGCCGTGAGCTACGACGTCTTGCTGGCCCTCATCCTGATCGCCCTGGCGGTCGGCACCTTCATCACGAGCCGGCTTTGGGCATTCCGCCACAAGCCCGCTGCTTGAAGGCGGCATCCGCCACCACCTGCCAAATCACGTATTTCACGCTGGTCGCCACCGGCTGCAAGCCTTGCAGCGCCCGGTAGCTACCGCCATCTGAACTGGTGCCCCAGACCCAGTAGCGCGAACCTTCCGGCGCGGCGCACAGGCGGGCATCGAATTCCTGGTGGCTGATCAGTACCTGCTTGCCAATCTGGGGTTCGAACTTGGCGGCGTCGTAGAGTTCTTTGCGCCAGTTGTCGCGCACCGGCACGTCCGGATTGAGCCAATCGTCCACCACCCACGACGGCTGCGGCGCCTGGGCATACAGCGCCAGGTCGAACGGATAGGTATGCAGCGACACATAGGTATCGCCAGGCTGTACCAGCGGGCGGATCACGGCGGCCAGCGGACCGGCGCTGCCACGGGCGCTATGCGCCGCGATGCCGATGGCCAGCACGCAGATGCCCGCCCCGACCCCGACACAGATGCGCACCAGTCGGGGCGCCAGGGAATCTCCCTTCTGGCGCCAGGCGGCCACGATGACTTCGGCCAGCAGGAATGCCAGCGCCGGCAACGCAGGCAGCACATAGCCGACCAGCTTGGAACTGGGCAGCGAGAAAAAACCGACCACGACGACGAACCAGATCAGGGCCAGGCGGCGCAGGTCGCGCTGCGGGCCGTCGGCCCAGAAAGCCTTGCGCAGGATGCCGCCGCCCCACAACGACCAGGGCAGCGCCAGCCCGACCACGACCGGCAGATAGAACCAGAATGGCTGAGCGTTGTTGAAGCCGCTTGCAGCGAAACGCTGGAAGTGCTGGTAGACGAAGAAATAGTCGTAAAAGCCCGGATATCGGATCTGCATCAGCACGAACCACGGCACGGCGACGATCGCGAACACCAACAATGCAGGCGGCCACACCAGCGCGGCCAGGCCGCGCCAGCGGCGGCCCCAGACCAGCCAGATGAACAGGATCGCGCCGGGCAGCACCAGACCGATCAGGCCCTTGGCCAACACCGCCAGGCCGGCCAACGCGGCGGCGGCGAGCGACATCCAGCGATAGGCCTGGCCGCGTTCGGCGCGCAGCACGGTATCCGCCGCGGCCAGCACGCACAGCGTGATCAGGCCGGCGACGAGCATGTCCAGATTGGCGAACTGCGAACCGCCATAGAAGAACGGCAAGGTAGCCAGCAGCAGCGCGGTCATGGAGGCGCTGGCGGCGTCGCGGTAGCGGCGCACGAAAGCGTATAGCCCGGCGATGGCCGCCCATGACGCCAGCAGCGACGGCACGCGCGCGGCCCACGGATGTACGCCGAACAGGGTGAACGACAGTTCGGTCATCCAGTAATACAGGGGCGGCTTGTGGAAATACGGCATGCCATCGAGGAGCGGCACGGCATGCGAACCACTGCGCAGCATGTCCCAGGCGACGCCGGCATAGCGGCCTTCATCGGGCAACGTCAGAGGCCTTACCCAGGCCAGGAAGGCCAGCCAGAAGCCGATCGCGAGCAGGAACCACCCAGCCGGCGGGATCCATTCGGAGCGCGCCGGGCGTTGCGTATCGGTGCTCATCAGTGTGCGGCCTTGTCGGAACGGGCGGCATGCCCTTGACGGCGGCGCACCACGAACAGCGGGCGCCCCTTGACCTCATCGAAGATGCGGGCGACGTATTCCCCAACCACGCCCAGCGATATCAGGTTGACGCCGGCAAAGAACAGCACTGCCGTCACGATCGTGGTCCAGCCCGACACTTCATTGCCGGACACCAGATATTCGACCACCAGGTAGGTGGCGTACGCCATGGACAGCACGGCGAACAGCACGCCGACCAGGCTGACCAGACGCAAGGGCCAGGTGGTGAAGGCGGTCAGGCCGTCCAGCGCCAGCCGCGCCAGGCGCATGCTGCCGAAGCGGCTGTTGCCATGCATGCGCTCTTCTGGCGTGTAGGGCAACGCTTCGCCCTTGAAGCCCACCCAGGCATATAGGCCTTTCATGAAACGCGTGCGCTCGGGCAACGCATTCAACGCGTCGACCACGCCGCGATTCATCAGGCGAAAATCGCCGGCATGGGCCGGTACATCCACGCCACGGGCGCCGCTGAGCAGTTTGTAGAACCAGCGCGCACCCGTGCGCTTGATCCAGGATTCGTCCTCACGGGTTTCACGCACGGCGTAGACCATTTCAGCGCCAGCGGCCCAGCGGGCCAGCATCTGCTCGATCAGCGCGGGAGGATGTTGCATGTCGGCATCCATGCAGATGACCACGTCGCCGGTGGCGCTTTCCAGGCCGGCGCTCAGCGCGGCTTCCTTGCCGAAATTGCGCGACAGCTGCACGTAGCGGAAGCCGTCGTATTGAGTCCATTCGGCCATCAGCGCTTCGGTGCCATCCGTGCTGCCATCATCGGCCACGATGATTTCCCAGCCACTGCACAGCGCGGCCAGGCGGCTGCGCAGCAACGGCAGCAGCACGCGCAGGTTCTCGCATTCATTCAGGCAGGGAATGACGCAAGTCACGCAGGCATCGTAGGGCACGTTGGCGGCAGCCGTCGGCCAGACCGTTTCCACGGGAAACGCTTTGGTCAGGACTTGCTGCCCCAGGGGCTCGGACCGGAATTGGATGTGCATAAGGCTCTGAAAAACTGGAATGCGGGACGGTATGGCAAGCAGTATGCGCAGGGGCTCGTCGAATTTTCATGAAATGCTTCGCAGGCCATTGCGGTGTCCCTGCGACCGATTCTAGGCAGCCGATCGGGCCAAATGTATGAAGCCGCGTGAATCTCTGTCCCCGATATGTGAAGGGACGTAAAGCAGGGGGCCGGACGCCATCCGCCCCCGGTTTCCCGCGCCGGTAAAATGCGCGAAGTTCTTGTTTTACAAGGTGGTTATGCACTATCGAGTTCGCCCCATGCTGGCCAGCGACGTCGACGCCATCCTGCAGGTCCAGGCCGTGGCTTACCCGGGTTTTCTGCTGGAAAGCGCTGACTTCTTCCTGAACCGACTGGCGCTTGCGCCCGCCCATTGCTGGGTGGCGCATGCCGCCGCGCCGCAACCTGCATCGGCCTTGCTGGGCTATCTGGTGTCATACCCCTGGGACGCCGGCCTGCCGCCGACACTGGACGCGCCGCTGACCGCCCTGCCCGAGCCGGCCGATCACTGGTTCCTGCACGACTGTGCGGTAGCGCCGTCGGCCCAGGGCCTGGGCGTCGGGCAGGCGTTGCTGCACGCCGCGGCCCAAGGCGCCATGCAGTGCGGTTTACAGCGGGCCAGCCTGGTGTCGCTGGGTTCGGCGGTGGGGTATTGGGTCCGCCACGGCTATGCACCCGTTGCCGCCGGCGGGCAAGACCTGGCGGCCAAGCTTGAAGGCTACGGGCCGCAAGCCAGCTACATGGCGCGTGCATTTCCGCTCTGAATTCACTGCGCCCCGCGGGGCGCGAAGGTATCCATGATTTCGCT
Organism: Achromobacter sp. FW305-C-28; assembly: GCF_058783235.1. NCBI lineage: Bacteria > Pseudomonadati > Pseudomonadota > Betaproteobacteria > Burkholderiales > Alcaligenaceae > Achromobacter > Achromobacter sp. FW305-C-28. The sequence continues at coordinate 55,438 of NZ_JBYSYL010000011.1, forward strand.
TTCCCCAGTCCAATCCCTGCTGGCCTGCTGCCTGGTGCTCGCCATCGGCCGCGTCCTGACCTCCCGGATCGGCGTACTGGCGCGCTACAGCATCCCCGACCCGATCGTCGGCGGCTTGCTGTTCGCCGTGGCCGCCTACTTGCTGTCCACCTGGGGCGGCGTGTCGGTGGCCCTGGAAACCAGCGTCAAGCCGACGCTGTTGCTGCTGTTCTTCGGCTGCATCGGCCTGACCGCGAACCTGAAGCTGCTGGCCAAGGGCGGCCCGCGCCTGATTGCGTTCCTGCTGGCGCTGATTCCTTTCCTGGTGCTGCAGAACGCGGTGGGGCTGGGCATGGCCTGGCTGCTGGACATGCATCCGCTGATGGGCCTGCTGGGCGGCACCATCACGCTGGTGGGCGGGCACGGCACGGGCGCGGCCTATGCCACGCGCTTTGCCGACGTCAACAACATCCAGGACGTGATGGCGCTGGCCATGACCGCAGCCACCATCGGCCTGGTGCTGGGCGGCGTGGTGGGCGGCCCGGTGGCCGAATGGATCATGCGGCGCCACAAGCTGCGCGGCAGCCTGGACCCGCAGGCCGACGGCGGCCACGAGGCCGCCGACCTGGCCGAGGCGCAGGCGCCTTCGACCGCGGCCTCGTTCATCACGTCCATGACCGCCGCCTTCGTCTGCCTGGTGGCGGGCGGCTTCCTGGCGACGCTGGTCGAAGGCGCGCCCGTCAGCCTGCCGAACTTCCTGTGGTGCCTGGCAACCGGCGTGCTGATCCGCAACGGCGGCGAACACCTGGGGCTGAAGCTGGACGACCGCGCCACGGAGATCATCGGCACCATCACACTGTCGCTGTTCCTGGCCATGACGATGATGACGCTGGACCTGACCAGCGTAGCGCGGCTGGCCGGACCGCTGGCGCTGATCCTGGCGGTGCAGACGCTGTTCTGCGCGCTCTATGCGAGCGTGGTGGTGTTCCGCCTGCTCAAGCGCGACTACGAGGCCGCTGTCATGTCGGCGGCGTTCTGCGGCTTCTCGCTGGGCGCCACCGCCACCGCCATCGCCAACATGCAGGCGCTGACGCGCCGCCACGGCCCGGCGCGTCAGGCCTTCATCGTGGTGCCGGTAACCGGCGCCTTCCTGGTGGACATCCTGAACGTGATCGTGCTGACGTCCCTGATCTCCTTGCCGTTCGTGGGGGGAATGTGAGCATGCTGAAACGCTTTCTGCTGATCGCTCTGTGCCTGCTGCTGGCCGCCTGCGGCCGCGCGCCCGATACCGATGCGCTGCGCGCGGATGTCGAACGCGGCCTGGCCGCCACCTATGGCGCGGGCCTGTTTCGCATCGATGACCTCAAGCGCATGGGCTCGGCCGCCGACAGCAGCGCGCCGGCCGGCGAGACCCGCCGCGTGGTGTATTACGACCTGCGCCTGGAAGTGACCCGCGACATCTCGCTGGGCGCCTGGGACCAGCCCGGCGCTGCCGCCCTGGTGACGCTGCTGGGCGCCGGCCCGCGCAGCATCAGCGGCGTGAAATCCAGCGGCAACCAGGCCGGCGACCGCATCGTGGCGCACGCCAGCGCCATCTACCGCCAGGACGGCGACGCCTGGACGCTGGTGACGCCGGCCGGCTTCAAGGCCGCCGAGGCGCCGTCGCTGGATACCGGCGCGCCGCCACCCGTGACCCAGCGCTTGCTGGATACGCTGGACCAGATCACCCATTCGGTCGCCTACAGCGCATCCAGCACGGCGCAGCACGTGGTGCAGCAGGAACTGGAACGCTCGGTGGCCCGCATCAACGGCCGCCTGGCCCGGATGCAGCAGGGTTACCCGCTGGCGGGCGGCCCCGATCGGGGCGAGTACGTCACCTTCGCGCGGGCGCTGGGCGCGGTGGGCCAGGCCCGCCAGATCCGCGTCACGCCGCTCATCACCGGCGGCGGCGCCGAGAACATCGCCCTGCTGCGCAGCGGCGATGCGGTGGTCGGGCTGGCCCAGGCCGACACGGCCAAGCTGGCCTACGAAGGCCGCGGCCCCTTCGCTTCGCAAGGCCCGTTCACCGGGCTGCGCGCGCTGGGCAGCCTGTATCCCGAACTGGTGCACATCGTCGTGCGCGACGATGCCAAGGTGCGCACGGTACGCGACCTGAAGGGCAAGAAGATCGCGCTGGGGGCCGAAGGCTCTGCGGTGCGCGCCACGCTGGAAACGGTGCTGGCGGCGCATGGGCTGCAGGCGGGCCGCGACTATGAAGCCGTGCCCACGCCCTTCGCCGGTTCGCTGTCGGCGCTGAATTCCGGCGCAATCGACGCCGCGGCGCAGGTGATCGGCGTGCCTGCCACGCCGCTGCGCGATGCGCTGACCCAGGCACATCTGAAGCTGTTGCCGCTGGATTCCGCCGCGATCAAGACCTTGGCGGCCCAGGACAGCGCGCTGATGCCGATGGACATCGTGGCCGGCACCTACCCCAACCAGCCCGAACCGGTCGCCACCGTCGGCATGGCCGCGCTGCTGCTGACCACGTCCGACCTGACCCGCGACGAGGCCCTGCAGGTGGTGCGCGCGGTCTACCAGACTGGCCAGGACCTGCTGGCCGCCGGTTCGGCCCAGGGCGCCCAGGTCAGCGTGGCGACAGCCCGGCGCGGCCTGACGGTGCCGCTGCACGACGGCGCCGAGGAAGGGCTGGCCGCGCTGGAACACCCCAAAACCCGCCCGGCGTCCACCGAACCCGGCAAGCCTTGATCGCGCTTGCGCTTATGATTGCGATCCCAATCAGGAATCTTCATGAATAAATTCGATCTGCAAAAGAATCAGGCGCTGAAACTGGCCGGCCAACTCAAGCAAGCCGCCACGCCCGACCGCTTCGGCACGGCGTCGCAGGCGCCCGACCGTCGCGAACAGCGCAAGCTGGACCAGGCCGCCGGCCTGGTGCCGTTTCCGCTGAAGCTGTCGCAGGCGCAAGCCGACGCGCTGCGCGCCGCCGCCGCCGAACGCGGCATCACCACCAACGACCTCGTGGCCGAAGCCCTGCAGAAGGCCCTGGGCTGATGCATATCTGGGTCGACGCCGACGCTTGTCCCGGGGTCATCAAGGACATCCTGTTTCGCGCCGCGCAGCGCTGGCAGGTGCCGCTGACCCTGGTGGCCAACCAGGCGCTGCACACCCCGCCGTCGCCGCTGATCCGCGCGGTGCAGGTGCCGCGCGGCTTTGACGTGGCCGACGCGCATATCGTCGAACGCGCGGCCGCGGGCGACCTGGTCATCACCGGCGACATTCCGCTGGCGGCGCAGGTGCTCGAAAAGGGTGCGATGGCGTTGAACCCGCGCGGCGAACGCTATTCGCCGGAAACCATCCGCGAACGGCTGGCGGTGCGGGACATGATGGAAGAATTGCGCGCCAGCGGCGTCGATACGGGCGGACCGCCCTCGTTCAGCCAGGCGGACCGCAAGGCCTTCGCCAACCAGCTCGATACCTTGCTGGCACGGGTGGCGCGCCAGGCGGCGCCCAAGGGCTGAGCGGCAGGCCCCGGCCCGCCGTCGCGTGGCCCACGCGGGCTACACGAACCTCAATAGAACGTGATGTACGCCTTGTAGATGATGGTGCCGATGGCCGTGATGAGGCCGATGCCCATCAAGCCCATGCCGATATTGCGGTCCCGCAGTCCGAACCCGACCAGCATGAGCGCCACGCCTGTGACGATGATGATCAACATGGTGTTGGTGCTGGGGTGCATAAGGGGGTCTCCCGGAGCGGGGTTGTCGGCTTGGATAGGTCAGCTCGATACTTCAGCTTCCATCATAGACAACCCCGGGGACGATAGCGCGCAAGCGCCATCGCGTGGCTTGCGCCACGTCAAGGAAGACACAGAAAGCCGGCGCAGAAAACAAAAAAGCCAACCGCTGGGGTTGGCCTAATGCTTTGGCTCTAATGCTTTGGCTCTATTGCTTTGTACTGCTGCCTTGCTTTGCACCGCAATCTCGAATCACGCTGACCCGCTTTGCAGCCAGGCCAGGTTCTTCGAGGGTCTTTGGTGGGTGGTACAAGTTTCGAACTTGTGACCCCTGCCGTGTGAAGGCAGTGCTCTACCACTGAGCTAACCACCCCGAAAGAGGCGAAATATTAGCACGCTTTTTTGAAAGTGTGCAAGTCGCCTGTGAAAAACTTCAGTTGACCGCCACCGGCGCGTCCATTTTGCGCCAGACGCATTCGCCGCCGACCGACTTGTCCAGCGCCGCCAGGTAGGTTTCGTGCTCGGCCAGTTCGGCCTCGCTGGCCTTCACCACCGGCAGGCCGGAGGCGTCGAAGCGGGCCAGCACCATGCCGCCATTGGCGCCCTGGTCGTTATCGTCCACGTCGATGAGCAGTGCGTCCTGCCCACGGGTCATGGCCAGCCAGACTTCGGCCAGCAACTGCGAGTCCAGCAAGGCGCCGTGCAGCGTACGGTGGGCGTTCGAAATACCGAAGCGGTCGCACAGCGCATCCAGCGAGTTGCGCTTGCCGGGGAAGAGCGAGCGCGCGTGCAGCAGCGAGTCGGTGACCGTGTCGCAGTATTCGGTGATGACGCCACGGCCGGTCTTGGCCAGTTCGGCGTTGAAGAACTTCACGTCGAACGCGGCGTTGTGCGCGATCAGCTCGGCGCCCTGGATGAACTTGACGAATTCGTCGGCCACTTCCGCAAAACGCGGCTTGTCGGACAGGAATTCGGTGGTCAGGCCGTGCACCGCCAGCGCCTCGGGGTCGCTGTCGCGGTCCGGGTTCAGGTAGATGTGCAGGTTGTTGCCCGTGGCCATCCGGTTCACCAGTTCGACGCAGCCGATTTCGACGATGCGGTGTCCCTGGGCCGGGTCCAGCCCGGTGGTTTCAGTGTCAAAGATGATCTGGCGCATAAAGCTATTCCGACGCTTGGGCCGCAGACGTCGGCCGCGTGTGGGCATCCGGGGCGCCCGGCTCGGCCGGGGGATGCGCTGCGCTGCCGGCGGGGCCGGGTTTCTTGCGTGCGGTGGCGATCAGGGTGTAGGCCACCGGCACGACGAACAAGGTCAGTAGTGTACCCAGCATCAGCCCGCCCACCAGGACCCAGCCGATCTGCTGGCGCGATTCGGCGCCCGCGCCGGTCGACAGCGCCAGCGGCACCGTGCCCAGCACCATCGCGCCCGTGGTCATCAGGATAGGCCGCAGGCGCAGCACGCTGGCCTCGGTGACGGCCTCGAACAGTTCCCTGCCCTCGTCGCGCAGCTGGTTGGTGAATTCCACGATCAGGATGCCGTGCTTGGTAATCAGCCCCACCAGCGTGATCAGCCCGATCTGACTGTAGATCGACAGCGTGCCGCCGGTGAGATACAGCGCCAGCAGCGCGCCGGTCATGGACAGCGGCACCGACAGCATGATGATGAAGGGGTTGCGCCAGCTTTCGAACTGGGCGGCCAGCACCAGGTAGATGAAGGCCAACGCCATGGCGAAGACCAGGTAGATGCTGCCGGACGAATCGCGGAATTCGCGCGACTGGCCGTCCAGGTCGGTCACGACCGTGTTGGGCAGGACTTCGCGGGCCACCTGGTGCATGTGGGTCAGCACTTCGCCCAGCGCGTAGCCGGGCGCCACGGCGGCGTCGATCTTGACCGCGCGCAGGCGGTTGAAGTGGTTCAGCGACTGCGGCGACACGCCTTCGTGCACGCCAAGCAGGTTGTCCAGTTGCACCATGCTGCCGTCGCGCGCCCGGATGTGGATGCCGGAAATGTCGGTGGGGTTGGCGCGGTCGCGCGGGGTCACCTGCACGATCACGTCGTACTGCTCGCCTTGGTCTTTGTAGCGGGTGACCTGGCGGCCGCCCAGCATCGATTCGAGCGTGCGGCCCACGGTGTCGACGTTGGCGCCCACGTCCGCCATCTTGTCCCGATCCACCCTCACCCGCAATTCAGGCGTATTCAGGCGCAGGTCCGTGTCCAGGTTCATCAGGCCGGGATACTTGCGCAGTTCGGTCAGGAACACGTCGGTCAGGCGCGCCAGCTCTTCATAGGACGCCTGGCTCATGATGATGAATTCCACCGGCTTGGACCGGGCGGACTGGCCCAGCGACGGCGGATTGGTGGGGAACGCGCGCACGCCGGGCAGCGACGAGAACAGCGGCTGCAATTCCTGCGTGATGGCCTGCTGCTTGCGGCCGCGCTCTTCCCAGGGTTTCAGGCGCAGGATGGCCGTGCCGTCGGTGACGGTGGGAAAGCCCACCGTGACCTGGCTGCCGCTGGCTTCGGGAATGGCCGCGTAGAACCCCTCGATGCCCTGCATGCTGTCCAGCGTGTAGTTCAGTGTGGCGCCTTCGGGCGCACTGACGATGCCGAACACCACGCCGCGGTCTTCGATGGGCGCCAGTTCGCTCTTGACCACCTTGAACAGGACGCCGCTGCCGGCGGCCACGGCCACGCCGATGACCACCACCAGCCAGCGATGCCGCAGCGATGCGCCCAACAGGCGGCGGTAGCCGTTGCTCATGCCGTTGAGCCAGCCTTCGATCAGGTTGTACCAGCGGCTGTGGCTGCTCTGGTGGCGCAGCAGCACCGAGCACATCATGGGCGTGAGCGTCAGGGCCACGAAGCCGGACACCAGCACGGCGCCGGCCAGCGCCAGCGCGAATTCGATGAACAGGCGTCCGGTGCGGCCGGTGGCAAACGCCAGCGGCGCGTACACGGTGACCAGGGTCATGGTCATGGCCACCACCGCAAAACCGATCTCGCGCGAGCCGCGCAGCGCGGCTTCCTTGCGCGGCATGCCGTCTTCGATGTGGCGGAAGATGTTTTCCAGCACCACGATGGCGTCGTCCACCACCAGGCCGATGGCCAGCACCATGGCCAGCAGCGTCAGCGTGTTGATGGAAAAGCCGAACAGGTACATCAGCGCGCAGGCGCCCACCAGCGACACCGGAATGGTGACGATGGGGATGATGCTGGCCCGCAGGTTGCGCAGGAAGAAAAAGATCACCAGCACCACCAGGATGATGGCTTCGCCGATGGTGTGGAACACCGAATCGATGGACCGCTCGATGAACACCGACGAGTCATACGCGATGGTGAGCTTCATGCCGGCCGGCAGATTCTCGTTCAGGCGCACGATTTCCTCGCGCGCCGCCTTGGACAGTTCCAGCGGGTTGGCGGTGGACTGGCGCGTGACGCCGATGTTGATGGCCGGCTTGCCGTTGAACCGCGACAGCACGCGGTCGTTGGCGGCGCCGATCTCGACCTTGGAGACGTCGCGCAGCCGCACCGGATAGCCCTTCACGTTGGCGACGATGACGTTCTCGAACTGCGTCGGGGTCTGCAGGTCGGTGGATGACACCACCGAGAATTCGCGCGCCCGCGATTCGATGCGGCCGGCGGGAATTTCGACGTTCTGGCTGCGCAGCGCGGTCTCGACGTCTTGCACGGTCAGGCCGTAGGCGGCGAGCTTGTCGCGGTCGACGTAGATGCGCATGGACGGCAAGCGCTCGCCGAACACGCGCACTTCGGCTGCCCCCGGCAGCACCGACAGGCGCGTCTTGATGTAGCGGTTGATGTAGTCGGACGTCTGGATCGCCGAGTACGAACCCGATTCCACCGCGATGTAGATGATGGGCTGGGAATCGGCCTCGACCTTGCCGATGATGGGCTCGTCGATCTCGTCGGGCAGGAAACGCCGGGCGCGCGAGACTTTGTCGCGCACCTCGGCCGCGGCCGCGTCCGGGTTGCGCGACAGGTTGAACTTGATGTTGATCAGGCTGCGCTCTGAGCGGCTGCGCGACGTCATCACGTCCACGCCTTCGATGCCGGCCAGCTGGTCTTCCAGCGGCTTGGTCACCTGCGATTCGATCACCTCGGGCGAGGCGCCCTTGTAGGTGGTGTCCACCGACACGATGGGTTCGTCGATCTTGGGGTATTCGCGCACCGACAGGCGGGAATACGAGATCAGGCCGATCAGGATGATGATCAGCGACAGCACCGACGCGAACACCGGCCGATTGATACAGGTTTCGGAGATACGCATGGGGCAGCCGCTCGCGGATGTGGCGTCAGGCGCCGTTGTTCACGACCTGCACGGCGCCGCCGTCGGTCACGCGCTGCAGGCCGGACACCACCAGCTGATCGCCCAGCGCCACGCCCGTCAGGATCTCGACGCGGCCTTCGCGGCGTTCGCCGATGGTGACTTCGCGGCGCTCGGCCACGCCGTCCTTGACCCGGTAGACGTACTGCGTTTCGCCGGACGGCGACAGCGCGGCTTCGGGCGCAACCAGCGCCTTGTCCTGATTGAACATCAGTTGCACGCGGGCAAACATGCCCGGGCGCAGCACCGAATCCTGGTTGGCCACCGTGGCCCGCAGCAGGATGGAACGCCCGCCCGCGTCGATCAGCGGGCTGACGGCGTACACCAGGCCCTGGCGTTCCTGGCCGGGCAGCGCGTCCAGGCGCAGCGTCAGCTGCTGGCCCACGCCGACCTTGCTCAGATACATTTCCGGCACCCGGAAATCCACCTTGAGCGGGTCGATGGCTTCGAGCGGGGCCAGGTCCTGGCCCTGGTTGACGTAGTCGCCCACCGACACGCTGCGCAGGCCGGCAAAACCGGCAAAGGGCGCGGTGATGGTCATCTTGTCCAGGCGCGCCTGCGCCAGCGCCACCGCGGCTTCCTGCACCTTGAGCGTGCTGGCCGATTCGTCGCGCGCCTGCTGGCTGACGAAGCCCTTGCCCTGCAGCGCCACGGCGCGGCGGTAGTGGCTTTGCGCCAGCGTCAGGTTGGCGCGGGCCTGGGCCAATTCGGCGCGCGGCACCGAGTCGTCCAGCCGGATCAGGGGCTGGCCGCGCTTGACGGGCTGCCCTTCCTTGAATTCGATGGACTGGATGCGCCCCGCCACTTCGGGCCGCAGCACGACGGCCTCGTCCGAACGCAGGCTGCCCACGGCCGACAGGCCACGGGCGAACGGGATTTCAGTGACGGCGGCGACCTCGACCCGCGCGGCGGCGGCCTTGGGCACCGGTTTGGCGGCCGCCTTGGATTCGACGGCCGCCGGCGCAAGCCAGCGCGGCACGAATACGCCAAGCGCGGCCCCCGCGGCCAACCCGGCCGCGACGGCGGCCAACAGTACAGCTTTTTTCATGCGCGAATGTGGCGGTATCGCGGCGCGCGCCATGCATGCCCCGCAGGGGCGGCGCCGCTGGATCTGGAATAAGGCTTGGCACTTTAGCACCCGGATTTACATACTGGAACAATCCTGTAGCGCGTTGAAAGCACTAATCCGCCCGACCCAGGGTATATCCCGATGCGACGTGGGGGCCGCCGGCCTGGGCGCGACCCGATCAGCCGCGCTTGATGGATTCCACGCCCTGGTTGGCGAGCTGGTCGGCGCGTTCGTTGCCGGGGTCGCCCGCGTGGCCGCGGACCCAGCGCCAGGACACCGTGTGGCGGCGCACCTGGTCGTCAAGCGCCTGCCACAGCTCGGCGTTCTTGACCGGTTTCTTGTCGGCCGTCATCCAGCCGCGGCGCTTCCAGTTGGCCAGCCATTCGGTCATGCCCTTCATGACGTACTGGGAGTCGGTGTGGATCGTGACGATGCACGGGCGCTTGAGCGCCCGCAGGCCTTCGATGACGGCCAGCAGTTCCATGCGGTTGTTGGTGGTCTGGGCCTCGCCGCCGTGCATGGTCTTTTCGTGCGCGCCGGCGCGCATCAGCACCCCCCAACCGCCCGGACCGGGATTGCCCTTGCAGGCGCCGTCGGTCCACATTTCCACTTTCTGGTCGTTCGCGTTGTTGTCCTGCATGGTGCTGCTGGTATGTCCTTGTACTGTCACAGTGAAAGCGACGGGGCCGCTTCAGGAGCGGTCGAAACCGTCGTCCGCCTGGCGATTGACCACCACCGACGCCGCGCGCGCGCGCTTGGGCTTGGTCTTCCAGGCGGGCCCAATGATACGCATGCCGGCCACCCGCTTGACGGCCGACACCAGGTAGACGGCGCCGCCCAGGCTCCACCAGCGCGCCCCCGCCGATTCCAGGAAGCCCCAGCGCTGCAGCCATTTTTCGCTGCGGCAGGCCGGCGCGTAGCAGCCGAAATGGCTTTGCTCGACTTCCAGCGACAGCAGCTTGAACCAGTCTTTCAGGCGCGGCAGCGACACCTGCGACGACGGCGGCTGCGGCAGCCAGGGTTCCATGCCGGGCATGCGGGTGCGCGCGCCCCACATGCTCCAGGGATTGAAACCGGAAATCACCACCCGCCCTTCGGGCACCAGCACGCGCTCGACCTCGCGCAGCACGTTGTGCGGTTCGGCCGCGCATTCGAACGCGTGCGGCAGGATCAGCAGATCGACGCTCTGGGATTCGAACGGCAGGGCCTCGGGCTGGGCCAGCACCACCCGCGACTGCCAGCCGGCGATGCTGTCGGGCGTGGGCGTTTCGGTGCCGACATAGCCCTTGAAGGGCATGCGGTTGGCGCGCAGCAGGTTCATGTCGGCCAGGCCGACCTGCCAGGCGTAATATCCAAACACGTCCGCCACGGCCGCGTCGAACTGCGCGCGTTCCCAGGCCAGGGCATACTGCCCGGGCGGCGTCTGGAACCATTCAGCCAGTTCTACAATCGGCGCAGTCTCTTCTGCCACGTCTTATTCCTTCGAATCTCATGCAAGCCTTGACCGCCCCCGCAGGCGGCCGCGAAAGCACTGCCGCGGTCTTGCCTTTGCCAGCCTTCACCGACAACTATATCTGGGCCATCGTGCGCGACGGTCAAGCCGCCGTGGTCGACCCCGGCGAAGCCGGCCCCGTGCTGCAATGGCTGGCCCGCGAAGGCCTGAAGCTGCGCGCCATTCTACTCACGCACCACCACGGCGACCATGTGGGAGGCGTCCTGGAATTGTCCCGCATTGGCGGCATCACGGTATATGGGCCCGCCCGCGAGACGCTGCCGCGCTGCGACGTGCCGCTGGTCGAGGGCGATCGGGTGGAGATCCCCGAACTGGACCTGGACCTGACCGTGCTGGACGTGCCCGGCCACACCGCCGGACACATCGCCTACGTCGGCCGGGCGGCGGGAAAACAGCCTGTGCTGTTCTGTGGGGACACATTGTTTGCGGGGGGGTGTGGCCGGCTTTTCGAGGGGACTCCCGCGCAAATGCATGATTCCTTGGAAAAATTTTCTGTTTTACCGCCAGATACACAGGTTTTTTGCGCACACGAGTACACTCTAGCGAACTTGCGCTGGGCCATGGCAGTCGAACCCGCCAACCGCACCCTGCAACAGTGGTATCAGCGGGCCCAGCAATTACGCGCAGAAGGTCTTCCCACGCTTCCCTCGACCATCGGTCAGGAACGCGCGACCAACCCGTTTTTGCGTACGCAGCAAGCTGACGTCGTCCGCGCCGCAATTGACTGGGCCGGCCGCGACCAAACTACGCCGGTAGAGGTTTTTGCCTCCCTTCGTGAATGGAAGAACGAATTCAAGTGACCGCCCGATGAAGCTATCCCGACTCCTTCTGCCACTTCTGATGGCAGTCCTCGCCGGTTGCGCAGGAACCAAATCCCCCGACAGCAAGAACCTCACCACCAACTCCCAAGGGCGCTACATCGCCCGCGACACGTCCCGCACGGTTGACCTGACCAACCCGCCGGCCGACGCCTGGGACCGCATCCGCCGCGGCTTCGCCATCCCCAACCTGAACACCGACCTCTCGCAGCAGTGGACCGACTATTACGCGTCCCACCCCGAGGCAGTGCAGCGCATGGCCGAACGCGCCGGCAAGTACCTGTATTTCATCGTCGACGAAATCAACCGCCGCGGCCTGCCGACCGAGCTGGCCCTGCTACCCTTCGTCGAAAGCGCCTACAACCCGACCGCCCTGTCGCGCGCCCAGGCCTCCGGCCTGTGGCAGTTCGTGCCGGCCACCGGGCAGCACTTCAACCTGAAGCAGGACTGGTGGCGCGACGAACGCCGCGACCCCATCGCCTCGACCAACGCGGCGCTGGACTACCTGGAAAAGCTGTTTGAAATGCAGGGCGACTGGTACCTGGCCCTGGCCTCGTACAACTGGGGCGAAGGCTCGGTGCAGCGCGCCATGGCCAAGAACGAAGCCGCCGGCCAGCCCACCGACTACCTGTCGCTGAACATGCCGGACGAGACTCGCAACTACGTCCCCAAGCTGCAGGCCATCAAGAACATCATCGCCGACCCGCAGCGCTACGCGGTGGCGCTGCCCCCGGTAGGCAACACGCCCTACTTCGTGACGGTCCAGAAGAACAGCGACATCGACCTGGAAATCGCCGCCAAGCTGGCCGAAATGCCGCTGGACGAATTCAAGGCCCTGAACCCGTCGTTCAACCGCCCCGTCATCCGCGGCGACCACGGCCCCACGCTGCTGCTGCCCGCCGACCGCGTCGAAATCTTCAACGCCAACCTGACCAACTACAAGGGCGACCTGAGCGCCTGGAAGGTCTACCACTCGCGCCGCGGCGAATCGTACGCGTCGATCGCCAAGCGTTTCGGCGTGACCGAAGCCAAGCTGCGTGAAACCAACGACATCGGCTCGCGCCAGAAGGTCGCGTCGGGCCAGTCGCTGCTGGTGCCGGGCGACCCCGGCACGGGCGGCGTGCAGCTGGCCTCGCTGGCCGCCCCCGTGGGCGCGCTGGATTCGGCCCCGGCCAGCACCAAGACGCCGGCGCCGCGCGGCAAGGCCGCGGCCCCCGCCGCGCGCGGCGCGTCGGCCCGCCCCAACGTGCGCACCCACAAGGTCCGCCAGGGCGACACGCTGTTCTCGCTGGCCAAGCAATACGGCACTTCGGTGGATGCGCTGCGCGCCCTGAACAACCTGAAGGGCAATGCGCTCAAGATCGGCGCCCAGCTGCGCGTGCCGGGCACCAACGCCCGCGGTTGAAGTCCGGGGCCGAGATCCGGCCCTCCCGTCATATCGCGCGGCGCCCACCAGGGCGCCGCGGCGTTTTATCCGCGGAGCCGCCAAACTCCTTAAAATAGGCGGTCTCCAGAAGGAAAAAATTCAAAGGAACCACACATGGGCTTTCTCGCCGGCAAACGCATCCTGGTCACCGGGGTGCTTTCGAACCGCTCCATCGCCTACGGCATCGCGCGCGCCTGTCACCAGCAAGGCGCCGAACTGGCGTTCACCTACGTGGGCGACCGTTTCAAGGACCGCGTGAGCGAATTCGCCGCCGAGTTCGGCAGCGACATCGTGCTGCCGTGCGACGTGGCCGAAGACAGCCAGATCGAAGCCACCTTCACCGACCTGGCCAAGCGCTGGGACGGCCTGGACGGCCTGGTGCACTCCATCGGCTTCGCGCCGCGCGAAGCCATTGCCGGCAACTTCCTGGACGGCCTGTCGCGCGAAGGTTTCCGCATCGCCCACGACATTTCCGCCTACAGCTTCGCCGCCATGGCCAAGGCCGCCCTGCCGCTGATGGAAGGCCGCAATGGTTCGGTGCTGACGCTGACCTACCTGGGCGCAGAACGCGTGGTGCCCAACTACAACACCATGGGCCTGGCCAAGGCCTCGCTGGAAGCCAGCGTGCGCTACCTGGCCACGGCGCTGGGCCCGCGCGGCATCCGCGCCAACGGCATTTCGGCCGGCCCGATCAAGACCCTGGCCGCCAGCGGCATCAAGGACTTCTCGGCGATCCTGAAGTTCGTCGAGGCCCAGGCGCCGCTGCGCCGCAACGTCACCATCGACGACGTCGGCAACGTGGCCGCCTTCATGCTGTCGGACCTGGCCGCCGGCGTCACGGGCGAGATCACCCACGTGGATGCGGGCTTCTCGACCGTCGTCCCGGGCATGGAAGACTGATACCGGACGGGGCCTGACCCGGCCTGGGTCGGCCCAGCCTGCCTTGGGCAGTAAAAAAACGGACCTGCGGGTCCGTTTTTTTTGGTTCAGGCCGGCCGCACGATCAGCGTGGACACCTGCACGTCCACCGCCGTCATCAGCTTGTGGATCGGGCACTTTTCGGCCACGGCCAGCAATTCATCGATCTGGGCGTCGGTCAGTTCGCCGTGCAGCGTCAGCTTGGCCGTCAGGCGGTAGATGCCCTTGCGCTCTTCGCCGGCATCGCGCACCACGTCCACGCCCACCGATTCCAGCGGCAAGCCCTTGCGCTGCGCGTAGACCATCAGCGTCATGGCCTTGCAGCCGCCCAATGCGGTATCGAAATAGTCGTGCGGGTCCGGGCCGGCGCCCTGCGGCTGCGGCATGTCCAGCGGCAGGTCGTGGCCTTCGGCCGTGGCGGTGAATTGCAGGGTGTTGGGCGCGTTCTGGCGCACGTGGATCGTCATGGGCGGGGCTCCTTGCGTTGCGGGCGGCGCGCGCGCACCGCCTCTGCCCGACGTTGTAGCATCCGCCGATGGCGCCCACCCGGGTGCGCTACATCCATTTCTGACTGTAAGCTGAACTTCCTGGCGCGACGAAGGTCGGATACTGCTATCCGCAAGATCCTTTGCGTTCACCCAGGGGGCCGCATGAGCGCCAGACAACTTCTCGATCAATTGCTGCAATCCGGCCAGGGCCTGCTGTCCGACGCCAGTTCCAAGGTGCAGGGCGCCACGGGCGGCAAGGGCTCGTTCCTGACCGGGCTGGGCGGCGGCGCGTTGGGCGCCGGCGCGCTGGGCCTGCTGCTGGGCAGCAAGAAGGCCCGCAAGATTGGCGGCAAAGTCGCCATGTACGGCGGCATGGCGGCGCTGGGCGCCCTGGCCTACCGGGCCTATGGCGACTGGCAGCGCAACCAGGCCGGCTCGCCGTCCGGGCCGCCGCAGACGCTGGACCGCCTGCCCCCGCCCGAAGCCGAGCAACACAGCACGGCGGTGCTGACGGCCATGATCGGTGCAGCCAAGGCCGACGGCCACATCGGCCCCGAGGAACGCGCCCTGCTGGAAACCGAGATGGGCAAGCTGTCGTCCGACGCGCAGGACCGGCGCTGGCTGGAAGCCGAACTGGCCCGTCCGCTGGACCCGGCCGCCATCGCGCAATCGGCCAAGACCCCGGAAATGGCGGCCGAGATGTACCTGGCCAGCCTGCTGGTGGTGGACGAGGAAAGCTACATGGAACGCGCCTACCTGGACGAACTGGCGCGCCGGCTGCAGTTGCAGCCGGGCTTGAAGGAACAGCTGGAACAGCACGCCCGCGCGGCGGTGGCCTGAGGCCAGGCTTGGGGCCGTGCAATCGAGGCCTCGGGTTTGCTTCCCGAGGCCTCGATCGCCCCTCTCAGTCCGCGCGCAACCCGATCGCCTCGGTCAGCGCCGTATAGCGGTCGATATCCGCATTGATCATGTCCTGGAACGCCCTTGGCGAACTGATGGTCGGCGTGAAGCCCTGCTCGCGCAGCGACGCCTGCACATCCGGCCGCTGCACGATCCGGGCGACCGCCGCGTTCAGCTTCGCCACCACCGCCGGCGGCGTGGCGGCCGGCGCCAGCAGGCCATGCCACTGGTCCAGCGCGTAATTCGGCACCCCCTGTTCGGCCACCGTCGGCACCTCGGGCAATAACGGCGACCGCTGCGGCGAGGTGACCGCCAGCGCCCGCAGCTTGCCCGCCGCGATCAGCGGCGCGGCGCTCGAGGCCGTGACGACACCCATCCCCACCTGGCCAGCCATCACATCGGTCAGCGCCGGCCCGCACCCCTTGTAAGGCACCTGCTGCAACGACGCGCCGGTGGCGCGCGCCAGCATCTCACCCGCCAGGTGCTGGGGCGTGCCGTTGCCGCAGGAGGCAAACGGCAGCGGCTTGTCGACGCGGCCGGCGTTCAGGGCATCGTCCAGGTTGTGCAGCGGCGATGCCGCCGGCACCACGAAGACGGACGGCACGAAGGCCACGTTGATCACCGCCGCGAAATCGCGCTTGGGTGCGAAACCCAGGTTGCGATACACGCCAGGATTGATGGCGAATGAGCTGTTGACCATCAGCAGCGTATAGCCGTCAGGCGGTGACTCCGCCACGATGCGCGCGCCGATATTGCCGCTGGCGCCGGGACGGTTTTCCACCACCACGGGCTGGCCGAACTGCTCTTGCAGGCTGGCGCCCAGGCGGCGCGCCAGCAGATCGGTGCCGCCGCCCGGCGGAAAGGTCACCACGATCGTGACGGGATGGGTCGGATAGGACGCATCGGACGGTGTATCGCCGGACGGCGGGTTGCCGCAGGCGCCCAGCGCCAGGGTCAGCAGCAGCGAAGTGGAAAGCAGCGCGCGTTTCATGGTTTCTGACTGTCGTGTCGGGGCCGGGCTCAGGCGTCCAGGCCGATGTCCAGCACCTTGGCGCTGTGGGTCAGCCAGCCCACGGCGATCTGGTCGACGCCGGTGGCGGCTACCGCGGCGGCGGTGTCGGGGGTGATACGGCCGGACGCTTCGGTAATGGCGCGGCCGCGCGCCATGGCGACCGCATGGCGCAGTTCGTCCAGGCTCATGTTGTCCAGCAGCACCACGTCCACGCCCAGCGCCAACGCGGTTTCCAGCTGGGCCAGCGTGTCGACTTCTAGCTCGATCTTGACCATGTGGCCCACGCCCGCGCGGGCGCGCTGCACGGCGGCTTCGACGCCGCCGGCCAGGGCGATGTGGTTGTCCTTGATCAGCACGGCATCGTCCAGGCCAAAGCGATGGTTGCTGCCGCCGCCCACGCGTACCGCGTACTTCTGCACGGCGCGCAGGCCCGGCAAGGTCTTGCGGGTGCAGGTGACGCGGGCGCCATGGCCTTCGATGGCGCGGGCGATCGAGGCCGTCGCAGTCGCCACGCCGCTCAGGTGGCACAGGAAGTTCAGCGCCGCCCGCTCGGCGGTCAGCATGGCGCGGGCGTTGCCGCGGATGCGCGCGATTTCCATGCCGGGTTCGAGCGCGGCGCCATCGCGCTGCGCCACGATGAATTCGATGGCGGGATCCATGGCGCGAAACGCCAGGCGCGCCAGATCCAATCCGGCCAGCACGCCTTCCTGGCGCGCCACCAGGCGCGTCTCGGCCACGGCGTCGGCGGGCACGATGGCGTCGGTCGTCAGGTCGCCGGCGCGGCCCAGATCTTCGAGCAAGGCCGCGCGTACCAGCGGCTCCAGCATCACATCCGGCAAGGCGGGAACGGCCAAACGGGCGGCAGCGGGCACTACACCTTTTATGCTCATTTTGAGTATTTAGTAGTTAAAAAAGGCGCGCAAGGAATGCGCACCACTTATGCTAGAGATGAGCATATTGCTTGTCAAGCTGCGGCGCAGCATGCCGGACAGGCACCGCGTCGGGAGGGGTGACGCGTCAGAGACCGCGTGACAAGGGCAGTTTGCTGCCCGCAATGGCGCGTTCAAGCAGCACGTCGCGGCGAAAGCGAAACAGCTTGGCGGGCCGGCCCGCCGTGCCGGTGGCCATGCCGCCGGTTTCTTCCACCAGCGCCTGCTGCTCGATCAGGCGGCGAAAGTTCTGCTTGTGCAGGCCGCGGCCGGCCAGGGCCTCGACGGCCAACTGCAATTGCAGCAGCGTGAATTGCGCCGGCATCAGTTCGAACACCACCGGGCGGTACTTGATCTTGGCGCGCAGCCGCGCGATGCCGGTGGCGAGAATGCGGCGGTGGTCGTGGCGCATGGGTTCGCCCGGCAGTACGGCCACCGCGGCGCCCGGTTGGCGGCGGGCGGCTTCAGGCACCAGGCCAGCCTCGAACAGCAGTTCGTACCGCTGCAAGACCATGTCTTCATTCCAGGCCGCGCCGTCCAACCCGAACGTGATGGCGGCGCGCTGGCGTCGGCGGTTGCGGGTGGCGGCGTCGGCCGTGTCGTCGCACCAGGCCAGCAGGCGCGGCACGATCTGCGCGTCGACCAGGGCGGGCGTGCCCGCGCGCCGGTCTTCCCAGGGGAAATAGCGGTACCAGTCCTGCCAGCCCACCTGCGCCACGCCGGTTTCGCCGGCCTCGCGTGTCAGGCCCAGGTAGCTGACCGACATGACGCGCGCGCCCGATTCGTCGGAGCGATCGCCGTCGGCAAAGGTGTAGAGCTGTTCGACATAACCCAGCGGATGATGCGTCTGGGTTTCGACCCAGGCGCGCAAGCCCGCCTGCAAGGACCGGTGGGACAGTTCGAACGGCCCGGCCGGCAAGGCTCGTGCGTCGTCGGTCGTCAGGACCCGCGGTTCGCCGTTGGTGACGGCGACGAGGACGGCGACGAGTTCGGCATGCACGGAGCGTTCGACGGATTCGGTCAAGGTAGGTGTGGCAATAGGGTGGAAACCGGGCGCTGCGAGGCGCTCGGCATTATAAGGTTCGGGCCCTGCAACAGCCCCTTGCAAACGTGACAGCGCAAAGCCCCCTGATGGCGGGCGCGCGGCCCTAACATGGGACGTGACTGTCGGTGCGCCGCCATCCTGGGACGCCCGCAACCGGAGCCGAGACCATGTTGAAAAACACGCCCGATCCCGTCGCCACCAAGCCCGCCACGCCGGCCGAACACCCCCCGCCCGTCGACCCTCGCAAAGGCACCGGCATCCTGCCGATGCCCGATCAGAGCGAGACGGTGGCCGGCATGCCGCGACGCGGCCGCGCCATCGAAGAACCTGGCGACCCGGGCATCATCACGCCCGAAGACGACGTGCTGGATACGTCCTACGAAAACCGCAAGGGCTGAGCCCGGTAAAGCCTGGCCAGGGGTCGCTCAGGCGACCTTGGCCACGGCTTCCTGGCGCGTGTCGACCACGGTCAGGATGGCCAGGAAACCACTGATGTCGAACACTTCGCGCACATGCGGCTGCATGGCGCACAGCGCCAGCGCGCCCGAACCTTGCTTCAGGCGCTTGGCCAGCACCAGCACCACGCGCAGGCCTGCGCTGGAGATGTAGTTCAGGTTGGACATGTCCAGCACGAAGCGGCGTTCGCCTTTTTCCACCTGCGCCAGCAGGTCGGCTTCGATGCCTGCGGCATTGCCGCTGTTGATCTGGCCTTCGGGCGAGACAACCAGCACTTCTCCAACTTTCTCGACTGCGAGATTCATAGTGGTTCCCGATAAGTGACCGGCGCCCCAGGTCCCGGCCCATGCGGGTGGCGGCGCGATGCCGAGATGATACGCGAGGCGCCCGCGCTGCCAAACGCAATCTTCCATACGCCGGACAGCGCTGCCCGTTACGCCTGCCGCCTCCAATCGGGCATACTTGCACCTGCACGTGTACCCCTGAACGCAAGGCGACCATGCCCTCTCAGCCCGATACGCTTGACCTCGTTCCCGACGCCCACGCTGTCGCCTCCGCCATGCAATGGATCGAGGCCATCGCCGAGCGCGACACCTGGTCGCCCAAGCTGAGTTTCGGTCTGTCCTTGAGCCTGGACGAAGCGCTGACGAACATCGTTTCATACGCCTTCGACGATCCCCTTCTTGCCCCGGACCCCGCCCGCGTCAGCCTTGCCTGCCGCCAGGACGGCGAATGGATATCGCTGGAGATAATCGACAATGGCCGGCCGTACGATCCCACCCAGACCCCGCCTCCGCCTTTGGCTGCGACGCTCGATGACGCCGAGATCGGCGGCCACGGCGTGCGGCTGATGCAGCACTATCTGCACGACCTGCGCTACGAGCGCCAGGGCGACGAAAACCGCCTGACGCTCATCATGCGCGCCGCGTGACCTTCCCTGGCGCGTCCGATCAATACGCGCTATCGACAACTTGCAGTGCATAGACAGAAAGTACCGAACAAAACCGGTCGATCTGTCACTCATGCATAGACTGCGCGCGTACCTGCGCGCAGCCCACGCCCAGATGCCGCCCGTGAACGCACCCTATCGTCCAGAAGGATTGCTTGCCCGCCCCCTGTATGCCCGCGTCGACGCGGGCGCCGTGGCCCATAACCTTGCCCGCCTGCGCGCGGCGCTGCCGGCTGCCGGCGCGCCGCGCCTGTGGGCCACCGTGAAGGCCGACGCCTATGGCCATGGCCTGGCGCGCGTGCTGCCCGCACTGCGCGATGCGGACGGCCTGGCGGTGCTGCACCTGGACGAGGCGCGCAACTGCCGCCGCCTGGGCTGGCGCGGCCCGGTGCTGGTGTACGGCGGCCTGTATTCGCAGGCCGATACGCTGCTGCTGGACACGCCCGGCCTGCACCTGGTCATTACCCATGCGGCGCAGTTGCAATGGCTGGCGCAATCGCCTGCGGCCGAACGGCCCGGGGTGTGGCTGCGTTTCGCGGGCGATATCCACCACACCGGTTTCAGCGCCGACGACTACCGCGCGGCGTTCGAATTCGCTGGCGCACTGGCCGCACGCGGCCTGGTGGGTGAAGTCGGCCACCTGAATCATTACGCCCGTGCCGACGAGGCCGATGGCGTCGCCACGGCCGATGCCCAGTTCCGCGAGGTGATCCGCGGCCTGCCGGGCCCGGTATCCACCAGCAATTCCGCCGCCGTGCTGCGTCATGGCGCCCAGGCTGCCGCCACGCAATGGGTGCGGCCCGGACTGGCACTGTATGGCGCCAGCCCGTTCGCCGACCGCAGCGCGGCTGACCTGGACCTGCTGCCCGCCATGTCGCTGCACTCGCAGGTGGTGGGCATCCAGCGCGTCAAGGCCGGTGCCGGCGTAGGTTACAGCGGCGCCTTCCAGGCGACCGAATCCATGGACGTAGGCATCGTCACCTGCGGCTATGCGGACGGCTATCCGCGCCACGCGCCCACCGGCACGCCGGTGATGGTGGCGGGCACGCGCACGCGCCTGTTGGGACGCGTGTCGATGGACATGATGGCGGTGGACCTGGGCCCCGTGCCGCAAGCGGCCATCGGCGCGCCCGTCACGCTATGGGGTGCGGACGGCCTGTCGGTGGAAGAAGTGGCATCGTCCGCGGGCACCATCGCCGCGCAATTGCTGACGGGCCTGTCGGCCCGGGTGCCGGTGGCGCAGGCCGGCGCGGGTCCGGCGCGCTGAATGGCGGCGCCCACGCATCGCGGCGCCCTCCTTCGATCAGGCCGTCTCTTCGCGCGGCCGGGCCGGTGCGAACAGCAGGAACAGCAACGTCGCGCACAGGTAGATCACACCGGTCGCGGCCAGGCCCGCGCCCATGCCGGCGGCGCCGAACATCGCGCCAACCACCAGCGGTCCGGCCATCTGGCCCAGCTTGTCGGCCGCGCGCATGACGCTGGTGGCGCCGGCCGCGCCGTAGCGCTGCACATCCGGCAACGCCAGCATGTAGGGCGACTGCGAGGCGCCGGCAAAGCAGCTGGCCAGCGCCAGCAACAGCACGGCCGCCGCGGCCGCCAACAGGCCACTGTTGAAGTACAGGCCCAGCATGCCGATGCTGCCCACCAGCCCGCCCAGCACGATCCAGCTTTTCTTGATGCGGCTGCGATCCACCACGCGCCCCATCAACGGGCCGACGTAGATCACGCACAGGCCATAGATCATCAGCACGCGACCGATGCTGGACGCGGCCACGCCTTCGGCTTCCAGGTAGAGCGGCAGCGCGAACGACAGCAGGCCGACCTGCGCGATCGAAAACGGAATCACGCTGCCCAGCAACAGCAAGCCGAAATCGCGTGTGAACAGCAGCTTCAGGGTGTCCGAGAAATGCGCGCGAGCGCGCCCCGCCGTCTGCGCGGCCAGCTTGCGGCCGCGATCCATGTAAGGCCGCATCAGCACCAGCACGCCAGCCAGCGGCATGGCCAGCATCACGGCGCCCACCGCGAACACGGCGCGAAAGCCCACTTGTTCCATCAGCATCGCGCCGACCGCGGCGCCCGACAGATGGCCGGCGAACAGGCCCGCGATCACGCCGGTCATGTTGCGGCCGCGGAACTGCGGCGGGCTGCGCGTGACGATGAAACCCTGCAAGCCCATCCAGGTCAGGCCGTAGCCCAGGCCCACCAGGCCGCGGGCCGCGCTGAACATCAACAGATTGGTGGCGGCGGCGCAGGCCAGCATGCCGGCGGCGGACACGCCCAGTCCGGCCAGCACCGGCACCTGCCAGCCCTTGCGGTCGGTCAGGCGGCCCGCCAGCAGCGAGGTCAGCAGGCCGCAGCCCATTTCCACCGAGATCGGCAAGGCCAGCAGCAGGTTGGCCGGCAGGTCCAGGCCGCCCGCGGACAAGCTGCGTGCGTACAGCGGCAGAAAGCCCAGCGGCAACGCCCAGGCAAACAGAAAGCCGAACATCACCGGCCGCGCGATGCGGCCCACTTCGGATTCGTCGTCGGGCCCCACGCGCGACCCATCCGGCAGCGTGGCCCGCGCGGCGAACGCGCGATTCATCAGCAAAGACAGCAGCAACAGCATTTCAATGGCGGCCACCAGCGCCACGCCCACCACCGTTACCGCATCCAGCGCGCGGCTGCGCACGCCCGCGGCGATCACGTCGCTGGACAGCCGCAGCACCAGGTCGCCATGCGCCTTGGGGTCGGCCAGCGCCGCCCCCAGCGGCAGCACCAGCGTCAGGTCGTCGGGCTGCGGACGCGTCTGCGGCAGCGTCGAGACATCCAGCGGACCGCGCGCGTCGGCCCCGTACAGCACGCGGCCGTTGAGGTCGGCCAGTTCGATCTGCGCCACTGCCGGGAACGTGCCGGCCAGCCGCGAGAATGGCGCATCGACGCCGCGCAGCCGATCCACTTCCAAGCCATAGCCCAGCACGCGGTTCAGGTCGCGTTGCAGGCCTTCGGCCAGCAGCCCTACGTTATTGCGCGTGACCTCAAGCCAGCCGCTGCGAAAGGTATGGATGGTGTAGGCGGCGTACACGCCCTGCGCCACCACCAGCGCCAGCAGCGGCACCACGAAGCGGGCACGGCCGCCGGCAGCCAGCGAGGTCAGCGGCACGACGTACTTGAAGACCGCGGCCAGGCCCAACCCGACCAGCACCGTGACGATCAGCAGCACCTGCAGGTTGTCGATGATGAGGCGGCGGCTGGCTTCGCCATCCTTGGCGGCCGACAGCACCACCGCGCCCACCGCCTTGCCGCCCGCCGCGGTCAAGGGCACGGCGACGGTGACGCGGTCGTCGGCCACCGCCACGATGGCGCCCGAGCCGCGCCGCGCCAGGCCGGCGCCGGGCGTGCCGCGCGTGTCCAGCGTGCGGGCCAGTTCGGCCGCGTCCTCGGGCAGCTCGCCCTGGGCGGCCAGCGATTGACCATCGGCCAGCAGCACCGTCGCGCCCTGCACGCCGCGCGAACCGGCCACGCCGTCGCGCAACGTGTCGCGCAGGCCGAAATACTGTTCGAGGGGTTTGCCCAACCGCAAGCCGTTTTCGATGTTGCCGGCGACGCGCCGCGCCACCACTTCAACGCGGTCGGCGGTGGTGTCCACCACCAGCCGGTTCAGGGCCGACAGGCTGAGGGCGCCGATCAGCGCCTGCGCCAGCAGCAGCACGGCCAGACAGGCCAATGTGACTTCCAGCACGGGGCGGCGACGCAACCCATCGAGCACTATTTGTATTGGTTCGCTACGCATGGGGCCCCGCCGCCGCAAAGTATTTACACACGGGCACCAATGGTATTTACAATTAATGCAAATTGCATCTTATTTCACGTCATCACCTCACCCGCCCCCACTATCCCCCATGTCGTTGCGCTCGCTCCGTAGCAAGATTTTTCTACTGGTCGTAGCGCTGCTCCTGGCGGTGGCGGCATTCGTGATGCTGACGACGCAGCGCAATGTCACGCGCACGGTGATGAACAGCGAACGCCACGCCGTCAGCAATGTGATGGAGCTGGTGCTGCGCGATGCCGAGGCCCGCTGGGGCGCGCTGCTGTCGGACAAGATATCCACCGTGCGCAGCGGCCGGCGCCAGCTGATGCAGAGCGGCACGGTGGTGGCGGCGGCGCTGGGCGCCTACGCCGACCTGGCCGAGCGCGGCATCATCACCCCCGGCGCGGCCAAGGGCATGGCCCGCGCCTGGATCAACCGCCTGAAACTGGACGACCGGCGCTACGCGTTTGTCTACGACGCCGACTTCCAGGTGCTGGCCAGCGGCAATGCCGACATGATCGACCGCGATCTGTCGGCGCTGTCCGACTTCAAGAACCGACCGCTGGCGCAGGCGCTGCTGGAAGAAAGCCGCACGTCCGGCTACGGCTTTGCCATCTATCGCTGGCCGCCATCGGCCCAGCGCGGCGATGGCGAAACGCGCTACGCCTATTTCGGCTATTTCCGCCCGTGGAACTGGGTGTTCGCCATTTCGGACAGCGCCCAGGATGTGATCGAGCAGATCGAGACCCGCCGCACCCAGCTCGAGAATTCGGTGCGCGACACGCTCTCGAAACTGACGCTGGCCCAATCGGGCTTCATCTTCATCGCCACCGACGACGGCCGCATGGTGGTGCCTCCGCCGCAGGCGCGCGCCGGCCTGTTGGACGCCAAGGACGGCAGCGGCGAAACGCTGCGCGCCCTGCTGGCCCGGCAAGATAATGGCGACAAGCTGAAAAGCCTGCGCTTCGATGGCGGCGACGGCCCCTGGCAGATCGACAGCGCGCGCTTCGCGCCGCTGGGCTGGACGGTGGTGGCGGTGGTGCCCGAGAGCGACCTGACCGCCCCGGCCCGTGAACTGCTGAACCGCCAGGCGCTGATCTTCGTGGGCATGATGCTGGTGGCGCTGGTCTGCGCCTGGCTGGTGGCCGCGCGCATCGTGCGCCCGCTGGAAACGCTGACCCGCTATGCCCGCCTGCTGCCCGAGCAGGACCTGACCGCCGAATCCAGCGTGCCCGCCCATATCGCGGCGCTGCCGGCCAAGCACAAGGACGAGGTCGGCCGGCTGGCGTCGTCGTTCCTGTTCATGGACCGCAAGCTGCGCGAGAACATCGCCCGCCTGATGCGCGAAACCACGGCGCGCGAACGCTTCGAAAGCGAACTTAACATCGCCCGCGCGATCCAGCTGGGCCTGTTGCCGGTGCCGCTGTCGGCCATCACGCGCGAACGCATCGACCTGAACGCCGTGATGCTGCCGGCCAAGGAAGTGGGCGGCGACCTGTACGACTACTTCACGCTGCCCGACGGAAGGCTGTGCCTGGCCATCGGCGACGTGTCGGACAAGGGCGTGCCGGCCGCGTTGTTCATGGCGGTCACGCGCACGCTGATCCGCGCCACCGCCGAGGACGAGACCGACCCGGCGTTGATGATGCAGAAGATCAACAATCGGCTGTCCGAAAACAACCCGAACATGATGTTCGTCACGCTGCTGATCGGCGTGCTGGACATGACCACGGGCGACCTGCAGTGGGCCAATGCCGGCCACCTGCCGCCCGCGGTGGTGGGCGCCGACGGCGTGGTGCGGCTGCTGCAGGGCCGCAGCGGCCCCGCCTGCGGCGTGCAGGAAGACCTGGAGTACCGCTGCCTGTCGACGCTGCTGGCGCCCGGCGAAATGCTGGTGGGCTATACCGACGGCGTCACCGAGGCCGTCAATCCGCAGAATGCGCAGTATGGCGATCCGCGCCTGCTGGCCGT
This sequence comes from Achromobacter sp. FW305-C-28, assembly GCF_058783235.1. Taxonomy (NCBI): domain Bacteria; kingdom Pseudomonadati; phylum Pseudomonadota; class Betaproteobacteria; order Burkholderiales; family Alcaligenaceae; genus Achromobacter; species Achromobacter sp. FW305-C-28. The sequence goes on from NZ_JBYSYL010000011.1 coordinate 80,774, forward strand.
GCTGTCCAATCCCCCCGTGCCGGCGGCCAGCCTGGCCAAGCGTCTGTTGGAAGACGTGCAGGCCTTTGCCGACGGCGCGGAACAATCCGATGACATCACCTTGATCGTGATCCGCCGCCCATGAAGACATCGCTGCCCACCCTAATGCTGAGTCTGGCCCTGCTGGCGCCCGCCGCGTGCCTGGCCCAGGCCGCGGCGTCTGGCGCATCGGCGGTCCCCACCGGGACGCCGGCAGCGGCCGCGCCCGCTGCGGCCCCGCAAGTGTTTCCCACCAAGCCCGTACCCCGGCCGGATGGCAAGAAATGGCGCATCGGCTATTTCGAAAGCGGCGACTACAGCGAATATCCCCGCACCTTGCGCGTGACCGTGGACGGCCTGCAGAAGCTGGGCTGGATCACCGTGCCCACCATTCCCGACGGCTTGAGCGGCAAGCAGATGTGGGAATTCCTGGCCGACAACACCCGCAGCGACACGCTGGAATTCGTGCGCGATGCCTGGTGGCAGCCCGGCAATTTCGACGCCGCCCAGCGCCCGGCCGTGCGCGAATCGATCAAGCAGCGGCTGGAAGGCAAGAAGGACATCGACCTGATCATCGCCATGGGCACCTGGGCCGGCCAGGACATGGCGGGCATGGGCGCGCCGGTGCCGACCATCGTGGCCTCGACCAGCGATGCCGTCGGCGCCCGCATCACCCGGTCGGCGCAGGACAGCGGGCTGGACAACCTGCATGCCCGCGTGCAGCCCGAACGCTACCAGCGCCAGGTGCGCCTGTTCCACGAGATCGTGCCATTCAAGCGGCTGGGCCTGGTCTATGAAGACAGCCCCGAAGGCCGCACCTACAGCGCGGTCGATGCGGTGGAACAGGTGGCGCGCGAACAGGGCTTCAAGGTGCTGACGTGCAACGCGCCGTCCAACGGCATCGCCCCCGAAGTCGCCACCCGCAACGCGCTGGAATGCTATGCCAAGCTGGCGCCGCAGATCGATGCGGCCTACGTGACGGTGCACCGGGGCGTGACGCCCACGTCGGTCGACACGGTGGCCGAGATCCTGCGCCAGGCGCGCGTGCCCAGCTTTTCGATGCTGGGGTCGGAAGAGGTCAAGCACGGGCTGCTGTTGAGCCTGGCCCAGGCGGACTACTCGTACGTGGGCCTGTTCTACGCCGAGACGATGGCCCGCATCTTCAACGGCGCCAAGGCCCGCGAACTGAGCCAGGTGTGGATCGACCCGGCCAAGATCGCGCTGAACCTGCAGACCGCGCGGGTCATCGGCTTTGACCCGCCCGTCGATATCCTGCTGGCGGCGGACGAAGTCTACGAGGCGCAATGACGCACGGCTGCGCCTGCGAAGCCGGTAACGCCCTGTTTCGCAGCGCCCGTCCGCGCGCTCGCAATAGCTTAAAATCCGCGTACGTGTCCTGGCGATGGAACTAAAGCGCCATCGGGGTTACTTAATCACAGGGGCAATCAGACCCCGCCGTTAAGACCTCTTTCTGGCCGGATTTCGGACACGCCGGATTTATTGGCTGCATGACAATCTCATCGGTTACCCCTTCGTCGTCATTCGTCTCCCTCGACGCCTTTGCCAAGGCCGCCGAGAGCGGTCAAGACATCTATGTCGACATCGCGGGCGAAAAGCTTCAGGTCCTGGGCATGGGCACCACGCCCGGCGGCCGCAGCGTGGCATGGGTCGCGCCCAATGTCGACACGACCGAAATGTTCGCCCAGGCACTGGCCCGCAGCTACGGCCAAGGCATTGCCAGCGCCGTGTCGCGCGAACTGGGCCTGGAGCCCAACCCTGGCAAACCGCTATCGGCACGCACCGTCGCGTTGGCGCTCGATATGGCGCAGACATCCCGCGACGCGCTTTCCGGCGTCGATTTCCTGACGCGGCTCGCCTTGTCGGCCGCCCACGGCGCACCGGCTTTCCAGCAGGCCTGTGCCGATGCCGGCGTCGCGCCGGCCAGCCTCGATGCCGCCCGCCGCAGCGCGTTGGATCAGGCGATGCAAGCCCGCTTTGAACAAGCCGCCCAATCGGGCCAAAGCCCGGTTGCGCTCGGCACCGCAGCCGGCTGGCTGCGCGAACTGCTCAAGTCGTAGGCATTCGACGCGCCTGGACGCCGCCGCCCCCCGGCCCCCCCTCGAGGCACGGAGTCCGCCTTCGCCGCATTGCGTCCCCGATTGTCAGCCTTAAAAACCGAGCCGAAGCGGTTTACTTATCTTTACATTTCTGACTAAAAAAAAGCTACTTTTGCCTCAATATTTCCATTTTCGAAATATTGTGACACCGCTATGCTGCGATAATTCGCCTCATGCCGGTAGTAACTTGTAGCTTAATACACGTTTCTTTTCCCCTTCCATGAACAACCCCAGCGATTGCACAACCGCTTCCCCGGAAGCGGATCTGCGGCCCATTCGCGCTGACGGCGACGGGCCGGGTTGGGACACGGGCGAGGAATACCTGCTGCGGGACCTGGTGAGGGAACATTCCACCCGGCTGCAGCGCTTCATCATCAAGCACATCGGCAACACCACCGAGGCCGAAGACCTGGCCCAGCAGGCGTTTGTCGAAGCCGCACGCTCATACCGCAGCTTTCGCGGCGAATCACAACTGTCTTCCTGGCTGTACGGCATTGCGCTGAACCTGGTGCGCAACTACCTGTCGCGGGCCCCCGAACGACGCCATGACTTCGTCAGCGACAGCGTGCTGGCCGAGCATGCCTCCAATGACCTGACCCCCGACCGCATCCTGGAACAGAACCAGACCATGGCGCTACTGCAGGAATCGCTGGACGAACTGCCGGCGAACATGCGCGACATTCTGCTCATGGTCGGCCTGGACGACATTTCCTACGAAGAAGCCGCCGCCCTGCTGACCGTGCCGATCGGCACCGTGCGCAGCCGCCTGTCGCGCGCGCGTTCCGCCCTGCGCGACAAGCTGGCCGAAAAAGGCCTGCACCTGGACGACTGAGCGCGGACGGCGTGCGGCCGTGCCGCCGCACGAGCCGTCCCGGCGGCTGCATTCGCTCGTCACACCCCCATCCTCACGGCGCCCTGCCCGTTCCTGGCGCGGCCACCGGCTCGATCTGGATCACCGGCCCCTGCCGCGCGCTCGACTTGCCTTCGAGCACAGGCGTGGCGACCGGATCGGCGGTCGGCGTGCCTTCCAGCCATTCCGACGCCCGCAACGGCCCGGACGAACGCCGCAATTCCACGTTCGGCCCGAACAGGATACGGGTGCGCTGGCTCTGCGCCAGGTCCAGGTACTGCCCGGCCGTCATGCGGCCATCGCCGCCCCAGGTGGCGTTGAGCATCGGCCCGGTGCCCGCGCCGCCCGGCGTAGCCACCATTTCGCCATTGATCGCCACCACCTTCGGGCGGATCAGGAACAGGCGTTCGCGCCGTTGCACGGTCTTGGACTTGTTGGAGAACAGGATGCCCAGGCCCGGGATGTCGCCCAGGATCGGCACCTTGTCGACCTGCTCGGAATTCTGGCTGCTGTTGTAGCCGCCGATCAGCAGCGTCTGGTCGTTGCCGACAATGGCCAGGGTACTGATGTTGCTCTTCCTGACGGTGGGCAGGTTGTCGATCTGGCGTTCTTCCTGGATGCGGCCGTCTTCGATGTCCACCGTGAGTTCCACCCGTGAACCGCTCTTGGCCTCGATGTGGCGCGGCGTCACGCGCAGCGACGTGCCCACGGTGACCGGCGTGACGGTCGCCACGCGCTCGCCGCGGGTCTGGATGTAGAAGGTGTCCGACAGGTCGATCATGGCGCCCAGGTTGTCGGCCGTCAGGATGGATGGCTGCGACAGGATGTTGGCCTGGCCCTTGGTCTGCAACGCGCGCAAGCGCGCCGCCAGCGTGTTGCCCACACTGATGCCGATGGTGCCGGGCGAAAGCGCCGCGCCACTTTCCAGCGGCAGGCCGCCGCTGGGCCCCAGGCCCAGGTTGCCGTAGCCGAACGAGGTCGTGCCGGCGCGCGCGCCCCAGGTCACGCCCAGCTCGCTGACCAGATCGGAATTCACGTCCACGATCATGGCCTCGATCTCGACCAGCGTGCTGGGCAGGTCCAGCTGTTCGATCAGGCTGCGGTAGATGGGAATGCGGTCCGGAATGTCCTGCACGATGATGGCGTTCAAGCGCGCATCGGCCTGCACCGTCGGCTCGCGCAGGCGCAGGCCCGATTTGCCGGCGCTGGCGGGCGCGGGCGCCTGGCCTCCGCCTGCGCTGGCTGCCGGCGCGGCGCTGTCGCCGCCCACCAGCGGAAAGGCGGGCGGGTTATCGCGCAGCGGCGCGGCGATGGCCGCCAGCGTTTCGTTATTGGCCCCGCCGCCGCCCCCGGTGATCAGGTTGCGCAGCACGGTGGACAGGCCCGGCGTCACCACCTTCTGGTCGCGATAGCTGATGGTGCGGTCGTTGACCGAGGCATGCTTGAGCCGGAACACCGCCACCTGCTGGCCGCCCGCGCCCATCGGCAACGCGGCCACGGTGCGCTCGACCAGGTCCACGTAACCCGGCGGGCCGGACACCAGCGCAATGCCCTGGTCCGGCAATTCGCCCCAGCCGAAGCGCGGGTCCAGCACGCCCAGCTGCTGCAAGGCCTGGCGCAACGCGCTGATCGAGCTGCCCATGGCGCTGACCGAACGCGTCTTCATGTCGTTGGTGCGGCTGACGAACAGCGTGCCCGCATAGACGAACCAGTTGAAGCCGTAGACGCCGCCCAACCGGTCCAGGAACTCGGTGGGCGTATTCGCGTTGAACTTGCCGTTGACGGTGCCCGTGACGTTGGGCCCGAGCTGCAGCGACAGGCTGAAGCCGCCGGCAAATTCGCGCAGCAGCGTCTGCAGGTTTTCATCGCGGGCATAGTAGCTATAAGGTACGTTCGGCCAGTTCGGCGCGGCTTGCGCACCTGCCGTCAGGCCCAGCGACAACGCGGTCGCCAGTATCATCCGCTTCAACACGCTTTCTCCTCGGGCGCAGCGCCCGTATCGCATATTCATGCCAGCCGCCGCACGGCGCCGGCCCAAAAAGACAGCGCGTTGGCAAACGCGCCCATGGCTTCGTCCAGATCCAGCTCACTGCTGCCGGGGCGCAGCGATTGCTGCAGCCACAGCGCCCGCCCTTGCGGATCGACCACGCAGGCGGCGGCATGCTGCGCCAGCATGCCGGCGGCGAGCTTGCCGATTTCCTGCACCAGCTCGTCGCGGCCCGCGTTCCTGGCGGGCAAGGCGCACAGCCGCGCACTCATGGCCAGCCAGCCGTCGCGGCCCGGTTGCAGGTGTACCCGATAGGTGTCGTCGATCACCATCGTCACGCGGCCGTCGGGGCGGGCGGAAGGCGCCAGGCCGTGGCGCGTGGCATAGGCGGAAATCAGGGGATGTGCGTTCATGTCGGGGCGTCCGGATTGCCAGCCAGTTTCCTGACGAGCCGCAAGACTTCGGCAACGGGCTCGATCAACTCGCTGGGAATGTATTGATCGGGTTGCGCGGACGCCATCAGCGCGCGCGCAAGGGGAATGTTCTGCATCACGGGCACGCCGGCTTCGCGCGCGGCCTGCATCATCTGTTCGGCCAGGGCGCCCTCGCCCTTGGCCAGCACCATCGGCAACGGCGTTTCACCGGGCTCGTAGTAGATCGCCACCGCCAGGTGGGTCGGGTTGGTCACCAGCACCGACGCCTTGCGGGTATTGGCCACCGCGCCGTGCATCACCATTTCCTGGTGCAGGTGCTTGCGCTTATGCTTGATGTGGGGGTCGCCCTCCATCTCCTTGAATTCCTGCTTGATATCTTCCTTGCTCATCATCAGCCCCTTGCGGTACTGCATGCGCTGCCAGACGAAATCGGCCAGCGAGATCACCACGTAGGCGACGGCGATGTTGATGATCAGCGTGCGCATCATGCCGCCCACGCCGGCCTCAAGACCGGCCAGGCCGCTGTGCGGCACCGCCATCAGTTCCGGCAGCGCGTCGCGCACCACCAGCGTCACCAGCACCGACAGGAAGGCGATCTTGACGATGGACTTGATCAGTTCGACCAGGTTCTTCTTCGAGAAGATGTTCTTCAGGTTGCTCATCACGTCCAGCTTCTTGGCCGACGGCTTGAGCTTTTCGAATGCCAGCACCACCCCCACCTGCAGGAATTCCGAGAACATGCCCACCACCAGCACGATCAGCACGAACGGCAGCACCAGGTACACCGCTTCACGCAGCGCCGCGTCCAGCGCCAGCGGCAGCGCCTGCTCGAACGGCTGCCCTACCAGCGTCGAAGGAATCAGGATCAGCCGGCCCAGCGCCTCGACGATGCCATGGGCGTTGCCCAGCATGTAGCCGAACAGCGACAGCACCAGCAGCGTCTGGGTGAAGTCCTTGCTGTGCGCGACGTCGCCCTTCTGGCGGGCGTCGCGCAGTTTCTTGGTGGTTGGCTGTTCGGTCTTTTCGCCGCTCATGGCGCCCGCCATTGGTTGTCCAGGAACGGCAAGGCCGAACTGATCTGCCCCGTGGCCTCGGCGGCATACTCGAACAGCGTGTTCATGTAGAGCACCATCACCAGCAGGGCCAGCGCGCTCTTGATCGGCATGGCCAGGAAGAACACCTGCAACTGCGGCGCGAAGCGGCTGACCAGCGCCAGGCCGACTTCGGCCAGGAACATGGCGACGATCGCCGGCGCGGCAAACAGCAGCGTCAGCCGCAGGAAGCGGCCCAGCTGATCCAGCATCAGCGGCACGCTTTCGCGGCGCAGCGTAGGCGCCCAGTCCCACAGGTCCCACAGCCGGAAGCTGTCGTACAGCATCGTCAGCATCAGCGTGAAGCCCCCGCCCACCAGGAAGAACACCATGAAGGCCTGGTTGAACAGGATGCCCAGCGGCGACGAATCGTTGCCGGTAGCCGGGTTGATGGTGGCGCCCAGGCTGGCGCCGCGCTGGTTGTCCACCACGAAGCCCACAGCCTCGAAGATCCAGAACGGAATCGCCACCAGAAAGCCCATCACCAGGCCGACGAAGACTTCTTTGACGACCAGCAGCACCAGTTCGATGGCGGACGGGTCCATCTGCACGTAGCGTGGCGACAGCGCCGGCACCAGAACGATCCCGATGGCCGCGCAGATGGCGTAGCGCAGCATGCCGGGCAGCAGCTGGCGGTTGAACAGGGGCAGCATCGCGCACAGCGCCAGGATCCGCGGCTGCGTCAGCGCCAGCGTGCCCAGGAAGACTTTCGCTTCGACGTAGGTGATGCCCGAGATCATGGCCGCGTGTCGCTCCTAGTGGATCTTGTAGAAGAGATCGAACACGGAAATCGTGAAGTTGTAGAGCTCGGCGCTGAGCCAGCGCGCGGTCAGCATGATGGTCGCGAACACGGCGATCAGCTTCACGGCGAAGGACAGCGTCTGTTCCTGGATCTGCGTCAGCGCCTGGAACAGCGAAAACAGCGTACCCACGATCGCCGCCACGGCGATCGGCGGCAGCGACAGCCACAGCACCAGGTACAGCGCCTGGGTCATGTAGGAGACGAGGTCGACGGTTCCCATGGCGGCCTCAGGCGTAGGACAGCACAAGGCCCTGGATCAGCCGCGTCCAGCCGTCGACCATGACGAACAGGAACAGCTTCAGGGGCATCGAGATCGTGACCGGCGATACCATCATCATGCCCATTGCCAGCAGGATGTTGGAGACGATCAGGTCGATGATGACGAACGGCAGGTACAGCAGGAAGCCGATCTGGAACGCCGCGGTCAGTTCCGACAGCAGGAACGACGGAATCAGCACCAGCAGGTCGTCCTGCTTGAGGTTGCGCGCCTGCTGCTCGCCCCACAGGCCGCGCGCGGTACGCATGAAGAAGTCGCGCTGCTCGGGGCGGCTGTTCTTGAGCATGAAGGCGCGCATCGGTTCGGCGCCGCGCGCCACGGCATCCAGGATGCCTTCCAGCCGGTCAGGCTGGGGCTGGCCCGGCGCCACCACGGCGGGCGGGGCGCGCAGTTCATCGCCGATCTGCATCACCACCGGCCCCATCACGTAGGCCGACAGGATCAGCGCCAGACCGTACAGCGCCATGTTCGGCGGCACCTGCTGCACGCCCATGGCGTTGCGCACCAGCGTCAGCACCACCGCGATCTTCAGGAACGAGGTGGTCATGACGGCAGCCAACGGCACTAGCGCCAATAGCGCCAGTACGACCGCCAGGCTGATGGGATCCGCGCCGCTCATGCGCCCGCCTTGCCCAGGCGATGCAAGGTCACGCCGATGCGCCCGTCGATCTCGACCAGTTCGCCGCTGCCGACCAGTGCGCCGTTGGCGCGCACCAGCACAGCGCCGTCGGCAAGCGGCCGTTCCAGGTCGAAGGTCTCGCCGGGCTGCAACTGCTTGAGTTCGCCCAACGTGATCTGGCGCTCGCCCAGCTCGAACGTGAGCCGAACGGGAATGGCGTCGATATCGAGCGGCGCCTGGGCGCCCGCTTCGGCATCGGCCGGGGTTTGCGGCGTCTCGGTCATGAGGGAAGTCCAGCCTTGAGTGATGAGGTATGAGGAATCCTGGCGGCGCACCCGCAGCCCCTGGCCGCCGGCACCCAGCCACAGTTCGCCGTCGGGCGTGACCAGGCTGTGGTCCAGGAAAACGGTGTCGCGCGGCGCCAGGGCGCGCAGGTCCGCGGCCGGCAGCCAGGTCCAGCCCAGGCAGGCGGCGATGCGCACGGGCACCGCGTCGGTGTCGATCTCGTTGGAGGCGGGCGCGGCGCGGCCCACCAGGCCGGCCAGCAGCATCAGGCCCAGGCCGTCGGCTTCCAGCGTCGCGTAGACAGTATGGCCCGTGGCTGGATGGCGCGCGGCCACCGTCCAGGCCTGCGCCAACGTGGGCGCCGGGCCGTCACGGCCCACCACGCGCACCGGTCCGCCAGGCGAGGCCTCGCTCAGGCCGGCCACCACTTCGGCCAGCAGGGTCTCGATAGCGGTGGACACCAGGGCGGGCGGAAGCGCGTCGGCTTCCATGCCCGGCAGCCGGGCGGCCAGCCAGGCATCGGCGGCGCTGGCCGGCAGGCCCAGGCGCAGGCGCGCCCCGGCCCATTCCAGGTCGGCGGACAGGGTGGCGGATTGGCGCAGGGCGTCGGGCACGCCGGGCGTGAAGCCCAGGCGCCAGTGCGCCGGCTCGGCGTCGGTGCCGGCCAACGGCGCCAGCGTCACGGACAGGTCGGCGCCGTGGCGCGCGATCAGCGAGCGGGCGCGGGCTTCGTTGGCGGTCAGGCGCGGCAAGGGATGTTGCAAACTTGCGGTCATGGGTTCCAGGGGTCAACGAGCCGGCGCCGAAGCGTCGGTCTCGGCCAGGCAGGGATATTCGGGATCGTCGGCGCTGACGCGCACGCGCGCCGGCCGCGCCAGGCTGTCGGCCAACTGCTCGGCCAGCGGCCGGGCCATGGCATTCAGGCGTTCACGCGAGGCCTCGTTGGCGCAGACGAAATCGGCGACGACGCGGCCTTCTTCTTCATAGACCGACACGCTCACGCCGGGCAGCACGTCGTCCTTCAATTCCACGCGCACCTGGCGCCGGCCCTGGCTGCCGTCGGCCACCAACAGTTGCTCCGCGCTGCCCAGCAGCGCGTCGGCCAACGCCGACGATGGCGCCTCGGCAGGCACGGGCGCGGCCGATGCGGCGGCGCCAAACAGCGAGAACGGCGTCGCCGCCGCAGGCGGCGCGGGCGGCTTGCCATCGGCGTCGGGGTCCTGCGCCAGCGCCTGCTCGAACGCGCGCCGGTCGGCGTCGCTGGCGTGGCGGCCGGGGGCCTGGCCATCGGATTGGGCCAGGCCGGTTCCCTGGGGTATCGCGGTTTCCAGGCCGATGCGTCGGTCGATGCTCATGCCGGCTCGAACTCCTCGTGCTGTTCCCAGTCTTCGCGGTCGCGCGACAACGTGGCGGCCTCTTCCATTTCCATGTCTTCTTTATGCTCCAGCGCCTTCAGGTGCTCGGCCAGGTGAATGCTGGCCAGCTCGACGAACTTGCCGGTCAGGCGCACCGCCTGCTGGTGACGCGCACGGCTGTCGGCCAGGGCCTGGCTTTCTTCCTGCAGGCGCTGGGCAGCCTGTTCCAGCGCGGTTTCGCACTGGCGCTCGCCCTCGCGCAGGCCGGCCACGCCCTGCAGCACGTTTTCGATTTCTCGCACCCGCACGACACGGCTGCACAGGTCGCGGTACATCTCGCGCTCGCGCCTGTCGGCCGCTTCGCGGAAATCCGTCAGCGCCTGTTCCGAGGCCTGCCGGGCGGCATCGGCCTCGGCCTGGCGCAGGCGCTGGCGCGACACCGCGATCTCGGCCTGGCCTTCGCGGAACCGCTTGATGGCGAGCAGCTCGTCAAAGACGTTCATCGCGTCCCCACGATGGCGCTCATCTGCGCCAGGGCATCGGCCAGCGTGGCCCGTTCGTCGGTGCGCTGGCGCAGGAACTGGTTGATCGCGCCGATCTTGTCGATGGCCTCGTCGGTCACCGCGTCGCCGCCGCGCTTGTATTCGCCGATCTTCACCAGCAGTTCCACTTCCTGGTACTTGGCCATCAGCTCGCGCAGCCGGCCGGCGGCCTGTTTGTGTTCGGGCGTGATGACGGCGTTCATGACGCGGCTGGCCGAGGCCAGCACGTCGATGGCCGGGTAGTGGTTTGCCGCGCCCAGCTTGCGCGACAGCACGATGTGGCCGTCCAGGATCGAGCGGGTTTCGTCGGCAATGGGCTCGGTCATGTCATCGCCTTCGACCAGCACGGTGTACAGCGCGGTGATCGAGCCATGCTCGTTCATGCCGGCACGCTCCATCAACTTGGGCAGCGTGGCGAAGACCGACGGCGGATAGCCGCGGCGGGTCGGCGGCTCGCCCGCCGCCAGGCCGATCTCGCGCTGGGCGCGGGCAAAGCGCGTCACCGAATCCATCAGGAACAGCACGCGCTTGCCCTGGTCGCGGAAATATTCGGCGATGGCGGTCGCCACATAGGCGGCCTTGGCCCGTTCCATCGACGACTTGTCGCTGGTGGCGCAGACGATCACGCTCTTGCGCCGGCCTTCACGGCCCAGTTCGTGTTCCAGGAATTCCCGCACCTCGCGGCCGCGTTCGCCGATCAGCGCCACCACGGTCACGTCGACGTCGGCGCCCTTGACCAGCATGCCCATCAGCGTCGACTTGCCGCCACCGGCCGCCGCGAAGATGCCCATGCGCTGGCCTTCGCCGCAGGTCAGCACGCTGTCCAGCGCGCGCACGCCCAGTTCCAGCGGCTCGGAGATGATGCGGCGCTTGAGCGGGTCCGGCGCTTCGGCGAACACGGGGTAGAACTTGCTGGCCTCCAGCGGACCGAGTTCGGCTTCATCCAGCGGCCGGCCCAAGCCGTCCAGCACGCGGCCCAGCAGCCCCGGCCCCACGGGCACCATGTGGGCGCGGCCGGTGGGAATGACCTCGGTCGCGGTGGAAATGCCGTACATGTCGCCGATGGGCGTGAGCAGTGCGGCGTCGCGGGCAAAGCCGACGACCTCGCCCTTCATCTCGAAGTTCTCGCCTGGGTTGCGCAGAATGCAGACCTCGCCCACCTTCACCGACGGCACGACTGCCTTGATGATGGTGCCGATCACCTGCGTGACCCGGCCCTTGATGCGCAGCGTCGGCGTGTCCTGCAGCGCCAGCGACATCATTTCCGAGATGTAGTCGAATTGCCGCATGGCTAGACCCGGCTGCCCAGGGTGCGCTGGAAGGCCTGGCGCAACGCCTGGATCTGCCCTTCCAGGCTGGCTTCGACCATGCCGATCTCGCTTTCCAGGATGCAGGCGCCGCGCGCCAGCCGCCCGTCAGCCAGGATGTCCAGGTAGCCCACGCCGGGGTAGGCAGCCAGCAGGTCGTTGATCTGCTCGCGCACCGTGTCCACTTCGGCCGGGTTCAGGCGCAGCGTCATCTGCTTCTGGTTACGCACCACTGCCAGGGCATTGCGCACCACCACCATGACCTTCTCGCGGTCGTCAAAACCATCGACCACCTTGCGCACGGCCGACATGACCAGTTCGACCATCTCGTTTTCGACACCGGCGAAATATTCGACCGTGCGGCCCACGGTTTCGATCATCTTTTCGGCCTGGTCCAGCAATGCGGATTCGCGGCCTTCCTCGTAGCCGCGTTCGCGCTCGGCCTCGAAGGCCGCCTGGGCGCCACCGACGATCTCGTCGGCCTGCGCCCGCGCCTGCGCCAGCAGTCGCTCGGCATCCGCCCAGGCCGCGTGGTCGGCGGCCCGCAGCACGCGCAGGGCCGGATCGATGCGGCCGGCGGCAGCCCGCGGCGTCAGCGGATCGCGGGGAATGAGGAAAGCCATGTGGGGTCCGTTTTCTTCAGTAGGGACAAGCCCAGCGACAGCGCCTCTTGCCCCGACAGGGGGGATGGGCCGGCGGGCAGGTCGGGCAATTTCAATTCGGCGCGCTGCGCCAATTCAGGGCCGCCGCCGGCCAGCGCCGTGCGCAGTGCGTCGCGCCCCAGCGTGTCCAACGCGGCGGTCGTCTCGGCCAGCGACCAGGCGCTGCTGGCGACAATGCCCCCGTGCAGCGACCCGGCGGTGCGCCGGGTAAAGTCCAGCAAGTCCGCGCCCAGGTCCGCGATCAGCGCGCGCACTTCGTCGCCGGCAATGGCACGGCGCAGCCGCGGGCCGCACAGCACGGCGCCCAGCCGACGCGCGCACTGCGCCAACGCGTCGGGGGCCAACAGCGCCAGCGCCAGTTCGGGGCGCTCCGGGTCGGTCACGGGGCGCTGGCGCAGGCCCAGGGCATCCAGGATGTCGCGCGACCAATGCCGGTGCCAACGCGCCGCCAGCGCAGGCGCGGCGGCCATCGCCGCCAGCGTGGCCGGCGACGCATAGGCCGCATGGCGGCTGGGGTGCAGGGTACGGCTGGGCAGCTGGTTGAATTCAACCAGCCGGCGGTCCAGCACGGTCAACGCCAGCGTCATCGCTAGCGCCCTTCGGACACGGGTTCGCGGCGCTCGGGCCGGGTGCGGCTGGGCATGCCGTAGCGCCACAGCAGGTAGCCGACGACGCCGGCCAACGCCAGCACCAGCACGACCAGCCCCACCAGCCACGCGGTCAGCGTCGTGGATGCGCCTTCACCGGGGTCGATGCCCATGGCCTGGCGCGCCGCATTGGCCGCAGCCGCCGCCGCGCCGGCCGGTTGCGCCGACACCAGCGCGATCGACACCCGGTCTTCGGTCAGCCCGGGAATGGCGTGCGTGACCAGCTTGCGGATCTGCGGCTGCAACGCGTCCAGGTTGTAGCCGGTCTGGTGCTTGATGAACACCGCGGCCGTGGACGGCGTGGTGGTCTCGCCGACGCCGCCGCGCTCGGGCAGCACCACGTGCACCCGGGCGGCCAACACGCCGTCCATCTGCGACAGCGTGTTGGTGAGTTCCTGCGACAGGGCGTAGATGTAGCGGGCGCGCTCTTCCAGCGGCGACGACACCAGGCCTTCCTTGCGGAAGATCTGGCCCATGCCGTCGAAGCGTTCGCGCGGCAGGCCGCGAGCGCGCAGGATATCCAGTGCGCGGGCCACCTGCTGGCCGTCCACCGATACGGCCACGCCCGTCTTGGTGGTGGCCTTCTGCGCCGAGATGCCGGCATCCAGCAGCACCGACAGCACTTCGTTGGCCTCGCTTTCATTGGCGGCCGAAAACAGCTCGACCCGCGAACCGCAGGCGGCCAGCAGCAACGCCAGGGCGAACAACAGCCAGCGCAGGCGGCGCAGCGGTGAGGCGGCTTGGTCGGCAGGAAGGGACAACGTGGCAACGGCGTGCATTAGGACATCCTGACGAGCGTATCGATGTTTTGCGTGGTGCGCGAAACGGCCTTGCCGACCATTTCGTACTGCACCGAGATCTGCACCAGATCGGCTTGCAGGCGCAGCATGTCGGCGATGGACGGCTCGGTGGACATGGCGTCCAGGCGGCCGGAGATGTTCTGCCACTTCTCCGAATACTCGGTGGTGGTGCTGCGCAGGCTGGACAGGATCTGGTTGCCCAGCGTGGCCGGGGCCGCGTCGACCCCGGGCGTGAACGCCGATTGCAACGCGGCCTGCAGGCCGGTCAACGACGGCGCGCCCGCCTCGGGCGCGGCCATCAACTGGTTGAAGCGTTCGGTGACCAGCTCGGACGGCGTGGCGGCCGGCGCGGCCTTGACCGAGTCCAGCGCCGGCGACAAAGCGGCGGCAAGCGCGGTGATTTCCATGATTTTCCTAACCTTGATCGGTTTGCAATCCCAACAGCGAACGCGCCAGCGCGGCGCCCTCGCCACCGGCATCTGTGTCGGCGCAAGCCTGCAGCAAGCGCACGCTTTCGGCGTTGCGGCCCGCCAGTTGCAGCGCCAGGCCACGCCAGGCCGCCAGCAGCGTGCGCTCGCCCGCGGCGCTGGCCTCGCCCTGCTCCAGCAGCCGCACGGCTTCATCGGCCCGGCCCGCATTCAGGCGCGCCACGGCCAGCCCCAGCCATGGGTAGGCGCGCCCGGGGCGCAAGGCGCGCAGGGCAAGAAAGATGGCGTCGGCGCGTGCGACGTCGCCTCGGCCCGCGGCCAGGAAGCCGACTTCGGCCAGGCAGCGCGCGTCGTCCGCTTCAAGTACAAAAGCCGTCTCACCCGAGACGGCCGTTGCCGAGCCTGCGCCCACCCTATCGTTCATGATGCTTGCCGCTCATGGGCGGGCCTCCTTGTCGGCCAGCGCCAGCAACGAAGCGGCGCGCGCGCCGGCCTGGGCATAGGCACTGTCGGCCTCTGCCGCCGCCACCACCAGCCGCAACGATTCGCGCGCGGCATCGGACTGAGCCAGCGCCAGCTGGCATTCGGCGACGCGCAAGGTCGCGTCAGGCGACGGCGGGAACAGCACGCCGATCAGCGACTGGATGCGGATCGCCTCTTCGAAACGGGCCTGCATCTGCAGGCACAAAGCCAGGCCCGCCAGGTAATGCTTGCGGGTCGGACCGTACTGCGACAGAAAGGCGAACATAGGCAAGGCCTGCGCGTACTGGGCCTGGGCCACATGGGCATAGGCCATCGCGTAGATCACTTCAAGCTGGTCAGCCGTCAGCCGGTGGCTGCCGGGCAGCGCCGCCAGGCCGTCATACAGTTGCTGCCCGAAGGGGCTGCGCACATTCGCGGATGAAGATTGGGACATGGTGTGGGTTCCGATGTTGCGCGGGTCAGACCATCGCGCGCTTGCCGATATTGGCGGTGACCTGGCTCATGCTGTCGGCCGCGGCGTTGATCATCTTGCTGACCATCTGCATCGACTCATCCATGGCCTGCATCACGCTCTTGATCTTTTCACGCTCGTCTTCCATCGACGCCTGCAGCTTGACCAGCAGGGCCTCGAGCGCTTTCTTGTCAGCCAGCACCTTGTCGGCCGCCTCTTGCGCCTGGGCCGACTTGATGGTTTCGGCGCCGGTGGCGATCTGGCCCGCCCCCTTGGCGACGGAGGCCACACCCGAGGCCACCTGCCCGGCCGTCTTGGCCGAATCGGCCACGGTGCGCGCGGTTTGCGAGCCGACATTGGCCGCGGCATTGGCCCCGGCCGACACGGCGCCCGCGCCAAAGGTGGCCACCGCCATCACGATGCCCACGGTGATCGTGGCCACCAGGCCGACAGCCATGGCGATGTAGCCGGCGGTCTGCGGGTCCGCCCCGGCCAGCACCGCGATGGCGCCAGCCATCTTGCCCAACGCGCCGGGTTCGATCAGGATCGCGCCGGTCATCAGCATGGCGGCACCCGCCACGATATTGCCGATCTTCTCGGCCATTTCAGGCTCGACGCCAAACGCCTGCAACAGTTTGCTGACCACCTGCGTCACCAGGTTGCTGATGCTGATTTCAGGCCCGCCGCACTCGGCCGATATCTGGTTGGCCAGCAGGCTCACCGCCCCTGCCACGGCAATCGCCGCCAGCGTGACCATCAGCGGACCCGCCGCGCCTCCAGTCACCGCGGTCGCCGCCACGGCGGCCACCACCATCAGCGCGGCCGCAATCGCGGCGACGATGGCGCCGATCCAGCCGAAGATCTTGCCCAGGATGCCGCCCTTCTCGGCGTCCTTGCTCTTCTGGATCCACTCGTCGACCTTGCGCAACTGCTCTTCGTTGTTCTTGGCCTGCTCGATGCGGTTGTTCTCGATGTTTTCCTTGGCGCTGCGCAGCTGCGCATCCTGCGTCTTGCCTTGCAGCGCGCGCAGCAGGTCCACCATTTCCGAGGCCGAGAATTCACTCGCCGGCGGCGCGATGGCCGGCTTGCCGTTGGCGTTGGTGACGCCGTCGCCCGCGCTGTTGCGCGCCTGCGCCACGCTCGAGGCCCACTGCGAGGCCAGCGCCGCCAGGTCCAGGCCGCTGGCGGCCTGCAAGGCGGCCTGGGCCGCGGCGCCCGCAACCGCTCCTGCGCCGGACGGGTCCAGCGCGGGCGGCAGGCCCGCATTGCCGGTAGAAGGCCGGATATCCATAGTGGTGGCTCCCCAGGCGGGTTCAGAGGTTGCGGGCGATGCCGCGGGTCGTTTCGCTGCGGCTCTGCTCAATGGCGCCGAGCTTGTCGCGAACGTCGCGGATGACATCCATCATCTGCTGCATCAAGTCATTGGCGTGCTGCGCGCCGGATTCGAATACCTTGGCGTCCGCTTCCAGCCGCGCCCGCGCCGCGTCGGCTTCGCCAGCCTTGCGGTCGTAAGCGGCCTGGACGATGCCGCCCACGCCGCCGGCCATGCCGCTCAGGCCCTGGCCGATACCCGACGAATTGGCGGCAAAGCCGTCCAGCTTGGCCTGCGTGACCGTCTGCTGCGCCGTCAACGGGCTGGACGTGGTGGTCATGCGCGCCGATGCCCCCATCGCGCCCATGCCGCCCAGCCCGACGCCGGCCTGGATGGCGCCGCCCACGATCTGGCTGATGCCCTGGGCCAGCGCACCCTTGAAGCGTTCTTCGGCCGCTTCCTTGATCTTGTCCGCCGCCGACATCAGCGCCTGGGTCTGCGCATCCATCGACGCGGCCCGATCCGCTCGGGCAGCGTTGCGCTGCTCTTGCGAGATCTTCTGCAGCAGCGCCATCACCGCATACATATCGGTGTCGGCAGACGCCATCAGCTTGTTCATGGCCTCTGCCACACCCGCCGAGGCGTTGCCCGGCGGCGGCGGCAGGCCCAGCGCGGCCAGCTTGTCGGCCGCACCGCCCCTGGCCACGTACTGCGTGGCGTCCAGCTCGGTAAAGCCGGCGGCGGGCGGCGGCGCGCCATCGGCGCCGGCCAGGGGATTGAGCAGCGCCGGATTGATGCCGGCGTTATTGATGTTGATCATGTCAATTCTCCTTGGCGCCGCGCGCGGCGAGCAGGGTCCGCAGGGCCTGTGCGCGTTCGGCCAGCACGGCGTGGCGGTCGGGTTTGCACATGGCCAGCGCCAGGTCGCACGATTGCAGCGCGGCGTCAGACTGGCCCATTTCCAGCAGACACTGGGCGGCGTAGAACACCGGGGCCGGCTCCAGCGGGTCCAGCAGGGTGGCCGCCATGTATTGCTGCAGCGCGTCAGCATGCTTGCCCATGGCCTGGGCGGTGGCGCCCAGCGCCACCAGGTAACGGTGTTCGGTGTGGTCCAGCGACACCAGGTAGGCCAGCACCTTGAGCGCGTCGGCGTAGCGCGCCTTTTCATACAGGCCATAGCCCAGGCTATAGAGCGCCTCGCATTCGTCGGCGGTCATGCCCTTGAGCTGGCCCAGGCTGCCGCCTCGGGCCAACTGGCCGACGATCTGGTCGTGCAGCGCTGCGTACTCTTCGCCGGTCATCGGCGCCTGGGCGGTTGTCATCGGGCGGCTCCTGGTGCGTGTCGTTCAGACCATCGTACGCGGACGCTTGACCGGGGCGCCGGCGGCCCGCGGTGCGCTGCGCTGGCGGGCATAGGCCGCTTCTTGCTCGACTTCACGGTCGATCGCTTCCATGTCCTGGCGAAACAGGGCCTGGGCCTCGTCGCGCTGGCGGTCGTCCATCGGCTGCGCCTGCAGCGTCGAACGGACCTTGTCCGGGTCCAGGCCCAGCTTGCGCAGCTTGTCGTCGGATTCCTCGATGGACCGCTGGGCATCGCGCACGGCGGCTTCGGCGCGCTCGATGATGTCCTGGATGTTCTGCTCTTGGGTATCGGCCATTGCCGTTCTCCGGGGTGGGCGTATTTATTGGGGGCAGATCAGCGCATGTTGCCGATGATCGACGAACGGCTGTCCTGCATCTTCTTGACGAAGTTGGTCATCGTGTCGAAGGCTTCGTTGCGCTTGTTCGACAGGCTTTGCAGACGCAGCATGTCCATCTGCTGGCTGTTGCTGGCGGCGTCCAGCTTGCTCTTGAGGTCGGGGATCGCCTTTTCCAGGCCTTCACGGGTCGGCAGGCCGGTGACGTTCGCACCGGTGACGTTGCCCTGAGCATCCTTGACCGGCGTGGCCTTGACGGGCGCCGGGTCCATGCCCAGCTTGAACGCCAGGATGGCGTAGTCCTTGGCCAGCGCGTCGTTCGTCGGCGTGCCGACGTTGCCCTTGACCACGTCGCCCGGCTTGGCGTCCTTGGACTCCAGCGAGCCCTTCATGCCGTTCAGCTTGGCCTGCATGTCGTTCAGGGCGCCGGTCATCTCATTGCGCTTCTGCACTTCCTCGATCTGGCTCTTGAGCTGGCTGTCCAGCAGCTTGGTGCGTTCGGACTGCACCATCATCAGGGCGGTCTCGATATCCATGCCGGCGAGGTTGCTCAATCCGACGTTGCCGACGTTGGCGCTGTTCACGTTCATGTTCAAGATGGGCTCCTGGCCCGGGCTGACTGCCCGGATTCGATGTAGACGGTTGACCGACGATGCAGCGTAAGTAACGGAACCCGGCCTCAGGTTCCACGAATCTTTTCCGAAATCGACATCTTGCTGTCCTGCATCTTCTTGACGTAGTTGCTCAGCATTTCCGCCGACTCGTTGCGGCGGTTGGTCAGGGCTTGCAGACGCAGCATCTGGTCCTGTTGCTGGTTGGACGTCTCGTCGATGGCGCCCTGCACCCGCTGCACGGCCTGGCGCAGTTCGCCATAGTCCGAGTCGTAGCGGATGCCGCCCGGGCAGCGGTTCAGCGTCTGGCCTGGGTAATCGGGCGTCATGAAGCCGTCGCCGCCGGCCATTTTCTTGACCAGCGTCTCGGCCAGGAAGTGGCCGCGCAGGTCGCCCTTGTCGCGCCACTTGACCAGCAGGTCGGCCTGGTCGGGCGGCAGGTAGGCGTGGGCGAATTCCTTCATGTCACCCATGTGGCCGAACAGGCGCCAGGTGTTGCTGTCCGAGGCAAACCCCAGGTTCAGGCCCGCCTCGGCGGCCGCCCGGTTGATCTCGTCGGCCCGGCGAAAGCTCCAGCCGCCGCTGGCATCGTCCCATTCCTTGTTGTGCTTGGCGTTGGCGTTGAACTGCGCCTGCACCCCTTTCAAGCCGGCCTGCACCGTATTGAGCAGCTCCAGCCGGCGGTTCAGCGCACGCAGTTCCTGGATCTGCGTCTCGATCTGCTTGTCCAGCAGGCGGCCGCGCTCACCCTGCACGCTCAGCATGGCCGTTTCCTGGTCGGCGCCCACCAGGTCCGCGCCGCGCACCCCGCTGGAACTCTCCAGGCTCACCCCGCCCAGCATGGGCTGGCTGCCGCTCACCGGTCCGCTCATCGGTCACCCCTCTGTGCTTTCGCCGTCCGGGGGCTCAACGCATGTTGCCGATGATCGACGACCGGCTTTCCTGCATCTTCTTCAGGAAATTGGTCATGACGTCGAAGGCCTCGTTGCGCTTGCCGGTCAGGCTTTGCAAGCGCAGCATTTCCATCTGCTGGGTATTGCTCAGGTTGTCCAGCGACGACTTGATCTCGTTCACGGCCTGCTTGTTGGCGTCGATGGTCTTGCCGTTGTCGACGATCTTCGCTTCCAGCGCCGCGATCTTGCCGTTCAATTGGTCCACGAAGTTCTGCACGACCCGGCCCTTGGCGTCCATGGTGCCGTTGCGGTCGACGTCGCGGGGCGCGTCGTCGCCGGTCGGGATCGTCAAGCCAGCCGCCTTGATCTGGGCCAAGGTATCGTGCGACAGCTTCTTGTCATCGCCCTGCCCCCATGACAGGCCGTACCAGCCCTCGGGATTGGGGCACTTGCTGGCCGACAGGCGGCCTTGCAGGTCCTTCAACTGGCCGATCTGGTCCTGCAGGCTGACGTTGGCCGACTCCAGCTTCAGGTTGTCTGCCGTCTTGGCATTCATGGCCTCGTTCATGCCCGCCATCTGGCCATTGCGGCCGTTCACCGCGTCCAGCTGCTGGCGCAAGGCGTCTTCCAGCATCTGCGAACGCTGGGTCTGCACCGTCATCAGTGCGGTCTCCAGGTCCATGCCCGACAGATCCATGCCGGCTACGTTGCCCACTCCCAATCCGGAAACCGTAGACATTCCATTCTCCTTTGACGGTCGCCCGCTGTCTGCGGCGCGCCCCTGATCCATCACGGGTTAACCCTTAAATTCGGCTTGGCAGCACCGGTCCTGAAACTTCCGCTGCCTGCCCCGTGTACGTAACGGATGCCGCGCCAGGGTTCCCTGCAATCGGGATGGAACTTTCCCGCCCCAACCGTTACTACCCCAGACCATGCGCGGCTCTCGCCCGCCGCCTACCCGCGTCCCCATGAACCGTATCGATACCGGCCTGCCCGCTTCCTCCGCTTTCTCGTCCTCGACCGCCGACGCCGATATCCAGTCCGGCCAGCCGCAGGTCGGCACGATGCTGGGCCAGACCGCGGTGAAGGTGGACGGCGAGGTGTCACTGGCGGATTCCGCCGAAGAGCTCAGCCTGCACATGGCCGAGAAGGCCGAGGACAAGCACCACGCCGAACGCAAGGTCGGCCGTGAAGCGCCGCTGCAACTGCTCAGCGCCGAAGCGATCGTCGCCTTCCTGGCCGAGGCCCACGACGCCGACGCCCAGGAAAAGCTGATCGAGCTGGCCCGCCACCTGCTGGCCGGCCAGGCCGACCCGCGCCAGGCGGCCGCCCAGGCGTTCGGCGACGCGGCGCGCCAATACCTGGGCCTGCAATACGCCCTGCGCCAGGGCGAACGCGACGGTGCCCCCGAAGACGTGCTGGACGGCCTGCGTGAGGCGCTGGCCGACCTGGAACTGGAAAGCGGTCCGCAGATACGCGCCAGCCTGAACACCATCGGCGCCGCGGCGGGCTACGCCGACGATGCCCGCGGCATCGCCGACTTCCAGCGCACCTACCAGGACGTGGTGCTGGGCGAATCGTCGCTGGCCAAGACCCTGGGCCTGGCGCTGGAACGGTTCGGCGGCAAGGATGTGGCCCGCGGGCTGCAGCAACTGATCCAGGCGCTGGGCCAGGACCTGGCCGCCGCGCGCCCATCCACCAATCCGGACCGGCTGCAAGCCCTGATGCAAGACCTGTATCAATTAGGCGTGGCCGTCACCGTGCTGGACGGTTGCGCCGAGCTGGGCCAGAAGCTGGCCAGCGAACACGGCACGACGCTGGCGGCAGACCGGCTGATGCAGGACCTGGTCAACGTCAGCAACGAAAAATGGGTATCGGAATCGCGCTTTTCGGCGCTGGCGTCCGGCCATGGCGTGGAGTCGGTCGGTGCGCGCATCGTTTTCCTGGGTGGCGTGCGCGCCGTGCTCAAGGATCTGCCGGTGCCGATGTTTCCCGACCTGGACGCGCGCCAATCCGTCCTGAACGCGGCGCAACTGGCCCTGGATGCGGCCATCGACGAGGAATACGAATGAACAGCCTGGACCGCGCGCTGAGCGCCTTCGGCGAGCACATCGGCATGGACGGGCTGGCCCTGGGCCCGCGCGGCAATGTGGCGCTGCAGCTGGAATCGGGCCGCCGGGTGGCCATCGAGGCGGCCGGCGACGAAGTACTGGTGTACGTGTCCGAACCGGTGCCCTACGACGCCCCGCAGCGCCTGCTGCAAGCCTGGAAGCGGGCCCACCATTCCCGCCTGGAAGGCTATGCGGTGCAGGCCGCGCTGCGCGAGCAAGACGGCCTGCCGCGCCTGCTGGCCGTGACGCGGCTGCCTGCCGCCCAGGCCGGCGCCCCGGCGCTCAAGCAGGCGGTGGACGCGCTGTCGCGCTGGCTTGACGACGCACGCACCGACTGACCGGGACGGAGACCCACACCATGTCCGATATGCGCATCAACGGCTATGCCTTCGACCGGGGCCTGGACGGCATTTCCTACGCCGGCCGCGAAGCCGCCGGCCAGCATCTGCCGGACCGCCACGAACTGGCCCCGCCCACTGACGGCGTCAAGGCCCAGCTGGCCCAGTTGCTGGACACCCCCGGCACCGATCGCTACCTGGACAGCCAATTGCGCCCGCCGCTGGCCAACCGCGACCTGCTGCTGCCCGGCAAGTTCGGCCAGGCCTTGCAGTCGGCGCTGGACGGGCTGGCCACGGCAGCCGAACAGGCCCAGGGCAGCAACCCGGAAGACGCCCGCGCGCTGAACCGCGCCGTGCGGCTGCTGAAAGACGAAGCCGGCCTGCGCGACCTGGTCGCCATGTACCGCAGCGCGTTGTACCAGGGATGAGCGCCGCCATGCCCCTGCCGCCCGACGCCCGCGAGCTGCTCAGCCTGCTGGCGTACGTCTACCTGGAAAACAACCGGCCCGAGAAGACCGCCGTAGTGCTGCGCGCCCTGCAGACGCTGGGGCTGGCCGATGCGCGCCAGCTCGCCACGCTGGCGCTGGCCCAGCTGCGCGCCGGCAAGGCCGACGCCGCGCTGTCGACGCTGGACCTGCTGGCCATGCAAGGCGGCGTCGATGCGCCGTTCCACCTGATTCGCGCCCAGGCCCTGCTGGCCCTGGCGCGCCGCGACGAAGCCGCCGCGGCCATGCGCGCCTATGTTGCCCTGCGCCCCGCCCCGGCGTCCGCGACCACCGAGACGGAAACGCTTTGAGCCGCCCCATGCAAGCCCTGAACCGCGCCGTCGCCGTCGCCACCAGCCGCAACGATATCGTCCTGGCGATCTTGATCGTCTCGATCATCTTCATGATGATCCTGCCGTTGCCCACCACCCTGGTCGACGTGCTGATCGGCGCCAACATGACGCTGTCGGCGATCCTGCTGATGGTGGCCATGTACCTGCCGTCGCCGCTGGCGTTCTCGTCGTTCCCGTCGGTGCTGCTGGTCACCACGCTGTTTCGCCTGGGCATCTCCATCGCCACCACTCGCCTGATCCTGTTGCAGGGCGACGCCGGCCACATCATCGAGACCTTCGGCAACTTCGTGGTGGGCGGTAACCTGATCGTGGGCCTGGTGGTGTTCCTGATTCTCACCATCGTGCAGTTCGTCGTCATCACCAAGGGCGCCGAGCGTGTGGCCGAAGTCGCCGCGCGCTTCTCGCTGGACGCCATGCCGGGCAAGCAGATGTCCATCGACGCCGACCTGCGCGCCGGCACCATCGACATGGACGAGGCCCGCAAGCGCCGCTCGGTGGTGGAAAAGGAAAGCCAGCTGTACGGCGCCATGGACGGCGCAATGAAGTTCGTCAAGGGCGACGCCATCGCCGGGCTGATCATCGTGGCGGTCAACCTGCTGGGCGGCATTCTGATCGGCACCATGCAGCGCGGCCTGACCGCGGGCGAGGCGGTGCAGGTGTATTCCATCCTGACCATCGGCGACGGCCTGATCGCACAGATCCCGGCGCTATTCATCGCCATCTGCGCCGGCATCATCGTGACCCGTGTGCAGACCGGCGACGGTCCGTCCAACGTCGGCAAGGACATCGGGGCACAAGTGTTGGCCCAGCCGCGCGCGCTGCTGATCGCCGCGGCCATCGCAGTCGGCATGGGCCTGATTCCCGGCATGCCCA
The DNA here is from genome assembly GCF_058783235.1 of Achromobacter sp. FW305-C-28. Lineage (NCBI taxonomy): Bacteria > Pseudomonadati > Pseudomonadota > Betaproteobacteria > Burkholderiales > Alcaligenaceae > Achromobacter > Achromobacter sp. FW305-C-28. The sequence goes on from NZ_JBYSYL010000011.1 coordinate 104,602, forward strand.
CCCTGACCTTCCTGGCGTTGGCCGCCGTGGTGGGAACCATCGGCTTCGTGCTGCTGCGCGGCACCCGCAAGGTGGTGGACGAGAAGACCGGCGAAATCACCGAGATCCCGGCGCTGGCCGCCGACGGCCAGAAGCCCCAGGCCAAGCCGCGCGCCGACGGCAGCGCCGAATTCGCGCCCACGCTGCCGTTGATGATCGACGTGGCCGCCGCGCTGCAACGCAGCTTCAATGCCGACGAGCTGAACGACGAACTGCTCAAAATACGCCGCGCGCTGTACTTCGACCTGGGCGTGCCGTTCCCGGGCATCCAGTTGCGCTTCAACGACGCGCTGGCGCCGGACACCTACAACATCCTGCTGTCCGAAGTGCCGGTGTCGCAAGGCAAGCTGCGGCCCGGCGCGGTACTGGTGCGCGATACCGAACAGAATTTGCAGGCGCTGCAAGTGCCGTACGACACCGACAAGCGCTTCCTGCCCAACATTCCCACCCTGTGGGTGGATGCCGCGCTGGCGCCCACCTTGTCCGCGGCCGGCATTCCGTTTCTGGACCCGCACCAGGTGCTGACCTGGCACCTGGCCTTCGTGCTGAAGAAATATTCATCGGACTTCATCGGCATCCAGGAAACCCGCTTCCTGCTGACCGCGATGGAAGACCGCTTCCCCGACCTGGTCAAGGAAGCGCTGCGGGTGATGCCGGTGCAGAAGATCGCCGAGATCCTGCAGCGGCTGGTGTCCGAAGACATCTCGGTGCGCAACCTGCGCGCCGTGCTGGAAGCGCTGATCGAATGGGGCCAGAAGGAAAAGGATTCGGTGCTGCTGACCGAATACGTGCGGGTCTCGCTCAAGCGCCACATCAGCTACAAATATTCCAGCGGCCAGAACATCCTGCCCGCCTACCTGCTGGCGCCGAACGTGGAAGAGACCGTGCGAGGCGCCATCCGCCAGACCTCGGCCGGCAGTTACCTGGCCCTGGACCCGGGCGCTTCCAGGAAGCTGGTCGACAACATCAAGCGCGCCACCGGCGACCTGACGGCCGCGGCGCAGAAACCCGTACTGCTGACGTCGATGGACATCCGCCGCTACCTGCGCAAGATGATCGAGCAGGACCTGTATGAGCTGCCGGTGCTGTCCTACCAGGAACTGACGCAGGAAATCAACGTGCAGCCGCTGGCCAGGGTGGACCTGTGACCTCGCGCGCAACCGGAGCCCCGACATGAGCGAAGCGCTGGAACTGCGGGTCCTGTCCGGACTGCACCGCGACGCCCGCTGCCTGGTCGAAGATGGCTCGGTGCTGGGCGCCGACCCGGCATGCGACATCGTGCTGGCCGACGACGGCATGGGTCCGCGCGCCGCGCGCGTGCGCATCGGCGCGGGCGGCTGGGACCTGGCCGTGGACGACGGCCAGGCCGGCGCGCACGCCGATGCCCCGCCCGGCACGCCGTTCAATCGCCCGGTGCCGCTGGGACCGGTGTGGATCACGGTCGCGCGACGCGAAGATCCCTGGGCCCATGTGCCCGATGCGGCCAACGATGCCGTGGCCCAGACGGCCGAGTCTGCCGCGGCAAGCGTAGCGCCCGCGCCGGCGCCCGCCGCCGACTCACGCGCACCGGCCGTGGGCGCCCTCGCTTCCAGCGATGAAGACCGCCAGCTCGAACAGCGCCTGCCCTTGCCGCCCGCCCAGGGCCGGCGTCGCAAACGCGATTCCTGGCCGATGGTGCTGGGCCTGGCCGCTGTGGTGCTGACCATCCTGGTGGCCATCGGCCTGGCGCTGATGCCCACGTCCACCGCCACGCGCGCCCCGCAAGTCGACCCGCGCCTGGCCGCCGCGGAAAAATCGGTGGGCCAGATATCCGCCGTGTTCGACCGCATGGGCCTGGCCTCGCGGCTGCACGTGTCCCTGTCGCGCGACGGCACGGTGACCGTGTCGGGCTGGGTGCGCAACGCTGCCGAACAGGACGCCGTAGCCTCGGCGCTGTCGCAGATCTGGCCGATGCCGGCCATGCGCGTCAGCAACGAAGACGAGGTCGTGCGCACCGCCCGTGGCGCGCTGCGCGCGTTCAATGTGCGCTACGAGCCGCGTTACGAAGGCGATGGCCGCCTGAACATCGCCGGCATCGCGAGCAGCGCCCGCGAGCGCGCTTCGGCGCTGGATGCGCTGCGGGCGCAACTGCCCGGCATGACGGTGCTGGGCAACGACATCGCGCTGACACAGCAATTGAGCGACACGCTGTCCAGCCAGCTGGTGGACGCCGGCCTGTCGGGCGTGATGCTGGCCTGGAAGCCCGATCACCTCGAAATCGCGCCCGGCGCACTGGACGACGATCAGCAGACCCGGCTGCAGGAGCTGGTGGACGACTTCAACAAGCATTACCTGGGCGTGGCCAAGCTGGCTGCGGCCAGCGCCGCGCCGGCCGCCGACAGCGTGCCGTTCGTGATCCGCAGCGTGGTCGGCGGGCCCCAGCCCTTTGTCGTGCTGGAAGACGGCAGTAAGCTCCTGGTGGGCGGCGTCTACCGCAAGTACCGCCTGGTCTCCGTGGAAACCACCCGCATCATCTTCGAAGGCCCCCGCTCGGCCATCGTGACCCGTTGATTCCTCCAACCGCCCTCGCCCGCATGGACACCTCCACCGCCCTGACCGAACTGGAACAACGCCTGGCCGCCCCGGGCGGCGCCGACCTGCGCGCCCGCCTGATGCAACAGCTGGCCACGCTGGAACAGTCCGCACGCACACGGCTCGATTCCGGCCTGGTGCCGGTGGCGTTCCAGCAATGCCAGGCCGTGGCGCAAGCCGCGGCCGCCGCGCGCGACGTGTTGGCTGAAAACTCCCTTGAATCCCCGGCCGACGCCTCGGCGCCGCCCGCCTTCGCCCCCTTGACCCGCTAGGAGACGCACCATGGCACTGAACGGATTGACCGGCTCGTCCGGCCTGAATTTCAACAGTGTGAACAACACGATCTACGACAGCATCCGTTCGCAGGAAAGCAATCTGCAGACGACGCTGTCGAACATGCGCACCAACGCCGACGGCAGCGTGTCGCAAGCAGACATGCTGAAGATGCAGCAACAGGTGCAGCAATGGACCATGCTGATCGAGATCCAGAGCACGATCACCAAGCAGATCGCGGACTCGCTCAAGGGCGTGATCCAGAAGGCCAGCTAAGGCCCCTGAATCAAGGGTGCGCCGCGGCCGGCTAGACCGACCGCATCATGAAGGCGGGATCGCGCCGCAGCGCGTTGACGTCGGGTTCGGCGCGCGCGCTGCGTTTTTCCCAGGCCTCGACCTGCCCCAGCAGCGCGTCGATGGCGGCCAGCAGCGCCTGCGCGCCGCATTGTTCGCGCGGCACGCCCAGCTGCAGATGCAGGCGCCCATCGGGGGCCGCGCAGGCCACCACGCCGCCGCCTGCTTGCAGGAAATTGCTCTGCGCGGCGTGCAACGCCTGGGTACCGTCCATCTTGCCGCCTGCCACCGCGCACGACAGCAGCACTTGCCCGCGCGCGCCATGCAGCATCACCTGCACCAGGTGGCGCCCGTCGAATGCCAGCTGGCACAGACCGCCGTCCGCCGGCGCCAAGGCGGGAATGCCCAGCGCAATGCCGAGTTCGGAGAGTATCCGGGCGAAGTGGGGATCTGACACGATGGCGTTTCTGCAGGACCGGACACCGACTGCGTAACGTGGCGGCCCGGCATGCGAGAGGGTGGACGAGCCGGCATTATGGCATTCGTTGCGCGCGCCGCCCAGACCTCGCGCCCCAACAGCCCCCACTGCGATCGCTGGCGCGGCGGCTCGGCATCACGCCGCCGCCATGTTCACAGCGGCACGGCCGCGCGCTGCCGTCCGACCTTGGTCAGGCGCTGCGCATCGCCTTCCAGGCTGCGCCACAGCCGCAACAGGCGGTCCGCGCCGGTGCTGCGCGCATCGATCGCATAGCGGGCATACGCCAGCCAGTGGCGCTCGTCCGGCGCCAGGCCGCCCTCGGCCACCGCCAGCACCTCGCTTGCCAGCGCGCGCACGGCGTCGTCGTCCAGGGCATCGCGCATGGCGTGGGCGCGCATCGCGCGCAGCCGCAGCCAGCCCCACGAGCGCAGCAGGTCTTCGGCTTGCGCCAGGTTGCGCATCAGGCCAAGCTGCAGCGCCGACGGCGCCATCACCAGCGTCGCCGCCACCGATTGGCCGGCCTCGTCGATCAACTGGGCGTCGGCGAAACCCGCCCCCGGGCCGCGGCCTTCGATGTAGCCGCTGGCCCCCAGGCCTGCGTAGAGTTCTTCAATGCCGCCGGGCCGACGCCAGGCCTCGCGCAGCGCCTCCAGCGCAGGCGGCTCGGCCAGGCGATAACGCCAACGTGCATCCAGGAAATGCGCGAACTGCGAATACTCGAAATGGCCGCCCTGCGGCGTGATCGTCACCGCCTCGCCGGTATCCGTGCGCCGCCCCGGCCAGCTACCGGACGCCAGGAATTCGGACAGCGACGGCGAGCCTGCCAGGTGCACGCCGGTGGCCGACTTATAGCCGTCGTCCACCGCTAGCGGCAGGCAGCGGCTGGCCGTGCCCGGCGCGAACATCCAGCGGAAATAATCGCCCAGGTCCACGAATGGCCGTTCAGGCAGGCGTTGCAGGTAGTGGTCGCCGGCATAGCGCGAATGGCGGAACATGCGGTCCCAGACCGTCAGCCGGTTTTCCTTCAGGCCCGTGGCGCGCCCGCCTTCCAGCGGGCTGTTGGCAAAAATGGCGATGCCGGCCGGCGCCAGCGCCAGCACCACGTTCAGCGCACGCGCCGCCTGCGAGACATCCACCGACGTGCACGGGCTGTTCTGCGCCTTGGCATCGATGCCCACGCGGTGCAGCCATTCGCGGTGGCCCACCAGTTCGCGGTAGATTGGCCGCGGCACATGCACCGACGCGTACCAGATCGGGTCCAGGGTGCATTGTGGATGCTCGGACGCGTTCAACACCATCGCGTCTTCAAAGGCCAGCGCCGTGCTGGCGTCGTGCAGCTCGCGCGACACACGCCGCGCCAGCTCGTTCAAGCCGCCTTCGGCATCGGCTACCGGCGCAAACGCGGTCTCGAGCAGATTGAAGCCGTTGTCCAATCCGCTTTCGCCGGCCGCCACCGATACGCCCACTGCCCGTGCGCCAATGCGCACCAGTTCAGGCGCCTCGCCGCGCGCCGCCTTGATGCCGGCCAGCGCATCGAAATAGCCGGCCACGGCATGGCTCGCGCCGGTCGCGCGGTGCGCCACCGCCATCTCCATTTCCAGCCCCAGCGTCTGCCCCGCCACCGTCACTACCCTCTCCTTGTTCTTATGCTCCGTGTGCGCGTCGCGCTATTCGCGCTCGCCCATGCTTGGTAACTGCAATGCGGCCCGGCGTTCCCTGGGGAGCATCTTCAGGCCAATTCCGCCATGGTCTGGAAGCGCCGCGTCAGGATATCGACGAACGCTTCGGTCACCACCGACGGCGCCGTCTGCGCCGGGTACGCCATGCATACCCGTACCGGCAGCCTGGGCGTGAACGGCCGTATCGCCAACTGCTGCGAGAACACATCCGCGATATACGGATTGACGATGCCCAGCCCCGTGCCGGCCGCCGCCAGCGCGCAGATCGTCGACGAATACGTCGTTTCGATTTCGGATACCGGTTGCACCCGGTGCGCCAGCATCGCTCCGCGCAATTGCAGGTAGACATCATCGTCGGCGTTCAACACCAGCAGGCGGCGCTCGTTCAGGTCGGCAATGCCGATGGACGCCAGATCGGCCAGCGGATGGTCCGGCCGCATCACGCAAACCGCCGCGCTTTCGTGCAGGCTGGACAATGACAAGTGCGCGCCTTCCAGCGGCACCGTCGTCACCACCACGTCGTAGGTGCCGTGCAGCAGCCCTTCGCGCAAGTACTGGCTGCCCACGGTCTGCATATTGATGTGCACGTCGGGGTAGCGCTGCGCGAATTCCTCGACCGCGCCCGGCAGCATGCCCAGGCCCAGCGCCGGCGTGCACGCCAGCCGCAACACGCCGCTGCCGCTACGACGCATGGCAGCCACGCGGTCCTCGATGCGTTCCAGGCCGACGAAGTGACGCTTGACCGTATCGAACAGGTCCTTGGCCTCGCGCGTGGGCCGCAGCCGGCCGCGTTCCATATCGAACAGTTTCAGGCCGCTGGCCTGCTGCGCCTGCGACAGCAGGCGGCTGATGGAGGGTTGCGTGGTGCGCAGCATCTGCGCGGCGCCGGTCGTGGTGCCGGTCAACATTACCGCGTGGAAGGCTTCGATCTGACGGAAATTCAGCGGTCGGCTCATGGGGTCACATGGTATAGCAAACTTGCATAGGCTATGCCGAAAAAAGAATTTTTTCAAATACCTGTCGACTCCTACACTCGTGGCTCCCAAGGTGCCGAGACCGGCGCCGCCCTTGAAATCCAACCGCTGTAGGGAAACACCATGAATGCATGCCGTCCCTGGCGCCGCCGCGTCCTGCAAGCCCTTTGCCTGACCCTGGCCGGCTCCGCCCTGCCGTTTGCCGCCCATGCCCAAGCCAATTATCCGGACCGTCCGTTACGGATCATCGTGCCCTTCACCGCCGGCGGCAGCTCGGATATCCAGGGGCGCCTCTTGGCCGAACACCTGGGCAAACTCTACGGCCAATCCGTCGTAGTCGAAAACCGCCCCGGCGCCGGCGGCCACATCGGCGGCAAATACGTGGCCGATTCCGGACCTGACGGCTACACCCTGCTGCTCGGCTCCATCGGCCTGCATGCCACCTATGGCGTCTACAAGACCCTGAACTACCGCCCCGCCAACGACCTGAAACTGATCACCATCGTCGCCGAGATGCCGCACGTGGTGGTCGCCAACCCCGACCTGCCCGCCAGCACCCTGGGAGAACTGACGGCCCTGGCCCGCGCCAAGCCCGACTCCATCCACTTCGGCTCGGCCGGCGTAGGCTCGTCGGTGCATATGGTAGGCGAACTGTACAAGATGGCGGCCCAGGCGCCGATCGTGCACATTCCGTACCGCGGCAGCTCGGCGGCCACCAACGACCTGCTCGGCGGCCAGATCCAGCTGCTGTTCGAGAACGTGCCCACCACCATCGGCTACATCCAGACCGGCAAGCTCCGCGCCCTGGCCATCACCGGCGCCACCCGTTCGCCCGCCCTGCCCAACGTGCCCAGCGCCGCCGAGGCCGGCTTGCCCGGCCTGACGGTCACCTCGTGGACCACGCTGGCCGCCAGCAAGGACGTGCCGGATGCGCTGATCCAGAAGATCAGCGCCGACCTGCGCCGCGTCTACGCCGACCCCGCCTTCCGCGCCGGCCTGGAACGCCTGGGCATGACGCCCGTGGGCAACAGCCCCGCCGAGGCCCGCGAATTCGTCGAACGCGAACGCGCCCGCTGGAACAAGGTCATCGAAACCGAGCACATCAGCGCAGGCTGACCCTTTCCTCTTCACGATTGATGAACCGCATGACCGAATCCGACATTGCCTGCCGCCGCCTGGGGGCCCCGCCGGGCCACCACTTCTTCGGCTACTACAACAAGACCGTCTGGCACCGCGACGGCCGCTATCTGCTGGCCAACCGCACGCCGGTCAAGGACGCCCTGCTGACGCCCGACCTGCGCGCCGAGGTCGGCTACTTCGACCTGCAGCAGGGCGACCGCTACCACGCCGTCGGCGCCACCACCGCCTGGAACTGGCAGATGGGCTGCCAGCTGCAATGGCTGGACGGCAAGGCCGAGCCGCAGCTGATCTACAACTGCCGCCGCGACGACGACAGCGGTTTCTATCCCGGTTTCCGCTCGGCGGTGCACAACGTCATCACCGGTGAAACCCGCTATCTGCCGCTGCCGATCTACGTCGCCGCGCCCAGCAGCCGCTACGCGCTTTGCGTGGACTACCGTCGCCTGTACCTCACGCACCAGACCATCGGCTACAGCGAACATGCGCCCGGCCCCGTTGCCAATGCGCCCGCCGACGACGGCATCCACACGCTGGATCTGGACAGCGGCGAACACCGCCTGCTGGTCAGCTACGCGGACCTGGCCGCCTTTCATCCGCGCGCCTCGATGCAACGCGCCATCCATTGGGTCAGCCACATCGAGGTCAACCCGTCGTCCACCCGCATCCTGTTCCTGCACCGCTGGACCGAACGCGTCAAGGACGAAACCTGCTTCCTGCACCGGCTCATCACCATGAACCCGGACGGCAGCGACATGCGCCTGCTGGAATGTTCCGACCATCCGCTGCCGCAACTGGCCGACGACTTCGACCCCGGCGCGGTCGGCACCTTCGACTACGAAAAGTCCGAATACCAGATCTCGCATCCGCTCTGGCGCGACGACCGCTCGATCATTGTCTGGGGCCCGCACGATGGCAGCATCCACTACCATCTGTATGAAGACGCCCCCGGCGGCGCCGTGCAGGTGGTGGGCGATGGCGTGCTGACCGAGAACGGCCACATGACCTTCTCGCCCGTCGACACCCGCTGGCTGCTCAGCGACACCTATCCCGACCCCGTCACGCACGAACGCATCCTGTTCCTGTACGACATGCAGACGGGCCGGCGCCACGACCTGGGCAGCTACTACGCCGACCCCACGCTGTCCAAGGAAAACCGCTGCGACCTGCATCCGCGCTGGAGCCGCGACGGCACGCAGGTCTGCATCGACTCGGTGCACGAAGGCGAACGCCAGATGTACGTGCTGGACGTCGGACCGATCGTGAAGGGATAAAAGAACAGGGCCGCTCAGGGCGGCCCCGTTCTATTTCCCGACAGGTGATGCGTAACGCGTACGCAGGGCCCGGGCCGGACCGCCTCGACGTCAGCCCTCTTGCGACACTTGCCGCAACGCCTGCTCGAACACGTCCGCCGGCTGTCCGCCCGACACCAGATACTTGCCGTTCAGGATCACCGACGGCACCGACGTGATGCCGCGATCGCGCCATTCGGCCTCTTCCTTGCGCACCTCGTCGGCATAGCGGCCCGAGGCCAGCACCTCGCGGGCCTCGGCTTCGTCCAGCCCCGCATCCGCGGCCGCGCGCGCCAGCACGTCGGCATCCGCCGTGTCCTGGTTGTCGTAGTGATAGGTTTCCAGCAGACGCTTCTTCAGCGCCGTCTGGCTGGCCTGGCCCTGCAATCCGGCCCAGTGCAGCAGGCGATGGGCGTCAAAGGTATTGAACGAGCGGTTGTCCTCGGCCATGCGCATGCGCATGCCGACCGCCGCCGCACGCTCGGTGATGACCTTGCGGTTGGCCTGCACCTGCTCGCGGTCGTAGCCATACTTGGCCATCAGGCGCTCGATGGTGTTCTGCCCGCCCTTGGGCATATCGGGATTGAGCTCGAACGGCCGGAACCGCAGCTCGACGTCGGCCTCGCCTTTCACCCGCTCCATCGCGGTCAGCAGGCCCCCCAGGCCTACCGCACACCAGGGGCAGGCAACGTCGGACACGAAATCGATAGTGACTTTGGACATGGCAATCTCCGGGAACAAGCTTGCAGCGTAGATCAAACCCGCACGGCAGGCTGAAAAGGCCCTGGATGCGCAGGGGTCGCGCGCCGACTACCCGGCAGACACTCGCCCAAACAGAATCCTCTCGATCACACGCACGCGATCCCGGCGCCGCCGAACCGCCCGCCCCACCCGGCCGAACGCGCGCTTTTTCTGCCTGGCCTCGCGGCTGGCCTGCAAGTGTTCGATGAATACCTCGCCGCCCAGCGCGTTGTCCGTCTTGTCGAAAATCCAGCAATAGGACACGGGCAAGATTCCCAAACGGAAGCGTGGCGCCCCCGATGCCTTATCGTCGGCCAGGATCCGCTCCAGCACCAACTGGTCCCATTCGTCTGGCGACGCCGCGCAGGCATCGGCCCATTCCTGCAGCAGCGTGGCCGCGGCCGGGGTATGGTTGATGAATAGAGTGCCACTCAACAGATGCCCATCCGGCTCGAAATAGGCGCCGATATCGCAATCCAGCCCCGCCAGCGCCGGCCATGGATCACGATGAAATACCGCGTCCACGTCCACGTACAGCATCGGCCCGACGTGCTTCCTGCGCATGGCGACCAGCACCCCGGCCTTCATGGACGCATTGCGCACCCACGACCCCGTGGAATCGATCGCCTCGGCATCCACCGGCAGCCCCAACCGTTCGGCTGAGCGCACCAGCCGGTTCTTCTCGGCCTCGTAGACACTGTCCTTCGTATAGAAAGCCACCGTCATGCCGGTGGCCATGGGTCGAATCGCCGGTTCCCCGCGCCCATCCGCCCCCGGAAAGCGCGCCACCACGCGCCGATGCTCCGGCGACCAGGCCGAAAACTTGCGTTGAAACCACTCGAACATGATGGGCCGCCTATCAAGACTGAAGAATCCAGGCGGAGTGTAGGAGCGGCGTTTTCAGGCCGGGGGCCGTTGCAACCGGCAGAAATACGGGTCACCGTGTTGCAACCGATCGAAATATGAATCCAGGCAAGAAACGCGGCTGACGGACGTAAAAAAACCCGCAAGGCCATCGCGGCTTGCGGGTTTCGGGTCTGATCTTTCAGACCTGAGCTTTCTTACAGAAATTCTTGGCGGACAGAGGGGGATTCGAACCCCCGATACGCTTTTGACGTATACACGCTTTCCAGGCGTGCGCCTTCAACCGCTCGGCCACCTGTCCTGATCTGGTACGCATTCCGAAAAATGCGAATCCGCGATTCTAGCAGATTGGGAAGAATGCTGCAGCGCCCGCCGGCAAAAAGAAAAAGGGGACGCGATTGCGACCCCTCGGTCCTTCCCTGGGCCAGCCCCCACAAGGCGCCCCGGGGTCGGCCAGACGTTACACCGGCGGCGGGTCCTGTTCACGGTAGGAACTGACCGTGCCGTCCGGCTCGGTTTCTTCCAGCCGCACCCGGAAACCCCACAGACGCGCCAGGTGCTTCATGACCTGCTCGGCATCCTCGGCCGCCAACGGCCGGCCGCGGCTCTTCAGGTGGCGCAGCACCAGCGACCGGTCGGTGTCGCGGTTGAACCGCGTGACCTGGATGTCCGGCACCTGGTTGTCGCGGTTGTGCTGCGCGGCCAGCAGGCGGCGGATGTCGCGGTAGCCTTCGTCGTCGTGGATGGCGGCCACTTCCAATTTCGGATTGGCCTGGTGATCCGAGATCGCGAAGAAACGGAACTCGCGGATCAGGCGCGGCGACAGGTATTGCGAAATGAAGGACTCGTCCTTGAAGTTGCGCATGGCGAAGTCCAGCGTCTTCAGCCAGTCGCCGCCTGCGATGTCAGGGAACCAGCGCCGGTCTTCGGGCGTGGGCTTCTCGCAGATGCGGCGGATGTCCGACATCATCGCGAAGCCCAGGGCGTACGGGTTGATGCCGCCATAGCCGCGTTCGTCAAAGCCCCGCTGGCTGACGACGTTGGTATGGCTTTGCAGGAACTCCATCATGAAGCCGTCGTTGACCAGGCCCTTTTCATGCAGGCGGTTCAGGATGGTGTAGTGCCAGAACGTGGCCCAGCCCTCGTTCATGACCTTGGTCTGCGTCTGCGGGTAGAAGTACTGCGCCACCTTGCGCACGATGCGCACCAGTTCCTTCTGCCACGGCGCCAGCTTGGGCGAGTACTTCTCGATGAAGTACAGCAGGTTTTCCTCGGGCTCGGGCGGGAACACCACGGCTGTGGCGCGCGGGTCCTTGTCGGCTTCCAGCCGCGGCAGCGTGCGCCACAGGTCGTTGTATTGCAGGCGTGCGTGCTCTTGGCGTTCGGCCTGGCGGGCGGCCTCTTCCTTGTACGAGATCGGGGTGGGCCGCTTGTAGCGGTCGACGCCGTGATGCGACAGCGCGTGGCAGGAATCGAGCAGCGCTTCCACCGCATCGATGCCGTAACGGTCTTCGCAGTCCATCACGTACTTGCGGGCGAACACCAGGTAGTCCAGCACGCCGTCGGCGTCGGTCCACTGGCGAAACAGGTAATTGCCCTTGAAGAACGAGTTGTGGCCGTAGCAGGCATGCGCGATCACCAGCGCCTGCATCGTCATGGAGTTTTCTTCCATGAGATACGCGATGCAGGGGTTGGAGTTGATCACGATCTCGTACGCCAGGCCTTGCATGCCGCGACGGTAGTACTGTTCGTTGCGGATGAATTCCTTGCCGTAGGACCAGTGCGGATAGCCAATCGGCAGGCCGGCCGACGCATAGGCGTCCAGCATCTGTTCCGAGGTGATGACCTCGATCTGGTTCGGGTAGGTATCCAGCCCGTACTCGCGCGCGACCTGCGAGATCGCGTCGTCATAGGACTGGATCAGCTCGAACGTCCATTCGGAACCTTGCGACAACGGCCGGGGGCTGCCGCCGACCGATTCCGGCTCTACGAGTGCGCCCACGATGGCATTCATGCGGTTTCCTTCTTGAACAGGTCGTGGAACACGGGATAGATCTCCCCGCGTTCGCAGATGCGCCGCATGACGAAATGCGGCTCCAGTTTCTGTTCATATTCCGCCCACAGGCTGCTCTTGCGGGCTTCCTGCGAGTCGGGGATCTCGATATAGGCAAAGTAGCGCGAGGCCGGCAGCAGGTGTTCGGCCAAGAAGCGCGCGCTCTTGCCGGCATCGGCGCCAAACGAATCGCCGTCGCTGGCCTGCGCCGCGTACACGTTCCAGGCCGTCGGCGGATAGCGCTTCTCGACGATCTCGCGCATCAGTTCCAGCGCCGACAGCACGATGGTGCCGCCGCTCTTGGGATCGTAGAAGAAGGTCTGCTCGTCCACTTCTTCGGCATTGTCGGTGTGGCGGATGAAGACCAGGTCCACGTGCTCGTACTTGCGCGACAGGAACAGGTACAGCAGCGTGAAAAAGCGCTTGGCGAGGTCCTTCTTGCCCTCGTCCATGGACCCGGACACGTCCATCAGGCAGAACATGACCGCGCGCGCCATCGGAATGGATACCGACACGCGGTTGCGGTAGCGCAGGTCCAGGTCGTCCAGGAACGGCACGCGGGCCAGGCGCTCGCGGCAGTCTTCGACGTCCTGCTCCAGCGTCCGGATCTCGTCGGCGGGCGCCCCCGCCGACAGGGCCTTGGCCAGGCGTTCTTCGGCGTCTTCCAGGTCGGCGCGCGCCTTCACGCTCAGCGCCACCCGCCGCGCCAGCGACGACTTCAGCGTGCGGCTGATGCTGAGCATGCTGGGCGAACCGGTGGTGGTGTAGCCCGCGCGCTGCCATTTCTTCTGGCTGACCTCGCCCAGCTGATTGCGCGCCAGGTGCGGCAGTTCCAGGTCTTCGAAGAACAGGTTCAGGAATTCGGCGCGCGACAGGCTGAAGGTGAACTGATCGACCGCCTCGCCTTCGCCGGGTTCGTTGCCGCCCTGGCCGTCTCCTCCTTGCGGCCGGTCGATGGCATCGCCCTTGGCGAATTCGCGGTTGCCTGGATGCACCATTTCGCGGTCGCCGCCCGCGCCGTGCCGGAAAGTCGGCTCGGAAATATCGCGGGCGGGCAGGTTGATCTCGCCGCCCTGATCCATGTCCTGGATCGAGCGGTCGCGGATCATCCCATGGACCGCCTTGCGGATCTGGTCCTTGTAACGCCGAAGAAAGCGCTCCCGGTTGACAGCGCTTTTGTTGCGCCCGTTAAGACGGCGATCGATCAGTGAATTCATGATTCACCTCGCTCAGGAAGACTTCCTCACGCGGAGGTACCACTCGCACAGCAGCCTGACCTGCTTTTCCGTGTAGCCCTTTTCCACCATCCGGTCGACAAAGCTCTGGTGCTTCGACTTGTCCTCGGCCGAGGCCTTGGCGTTGAACGAAATCACCGGCAGCAAGTCTTCCGTGTTCGAGAACATCTTCTTCTCGATCACTTCGCGCAGCTTTTCATAGCTGGTCCAGGTCGGGTTGCGGCCATTGTTGTTGGCGCGCGCCCGCAGCACGAAGTTCACGATCTCGTTGCGGAAGTCCTTCGGGTTGGCGATGCCGGCCGGCTTCTCGATCTTTTCCAGTTCATCGTTCAAGGCGCTGCGGTCGAAGCTTTCGCCGGTTTCCGGGTCGCGGAATTCCTCGTCCTGGATCCAGCAGTCGGCAAACGTGACGTAGCGGTCAAAGATGTTCTGGCCGTACTCGGAGTACGACTCGAGATAGGCGGTCTGGATTTCCTTGCCGATGAATTCCGCGTAGCGCGGCGCCAGGAAGCCCTTGATGAACTCCAGGTAGCGGCGGCGGATTTCCTCGGGGTAGTCCTCGCGGCCGATGCGCTGCTCGAGCACGTACATCAAGTGCACCGGGTTGGCGGCGACTTCGGTCTGGTCGTAGTTGAAGACGCTGGACAGGATCTTGTACGCGAAACGCGTGGACACCCCATTCATGCCTTCGTCGGTACCGGCGTAGTCCTTGTATTCCTGCAGCGCCTTGGCCTTCGGATCGACGTCCTTCAGGCTTTCGCCGTCGTAGACGCGCAGCTTGGAATAGATGCTGGAATTCTCAGGCTCTTTCAGGCGGGTCAGCACCGAGAACTGCGCCATCATGTCCAGCGTTCCCGGCGCGCACGGCGCCTTGGACAGCGAGCTGTGATGCAGCAGCTTTTCGTAGATGCGGACTTCTTCCGACACCTGCAGGCAGTAAGGCACCTTGACGATATAGATACGATCAAGGAAAGCCTCGTTGTGCTTGTTGTTGCGGAAGGTCTGCCATTCCGACTCGTTCGAGTGCGCCAGGATGCTGCCGTTGAATGGAATCGCCGAGAACCCCTCGGTGCCCTTGAAGTTGCCTTCCTGGGTCGCCGTGAGCAGCGGATGCAGCATCTTGATCGGCGCCTTGAACATTTCCACGAACTCGAGCAGCCCCTGGTTGGCCAGGCACAGGCCGCCGGAATAGCTGTAGGCGTCCGGGTCATCCTGCGAGTGGCGGTCGAGCTTGCGGATGTCGACCTTGCCCACCAGCGACGAGATGTCCTGGTTGTTCTCGTCGCCCGGTTCGGTCTTGGCGATGGCCACCTGGCGCAGCACCGACGGATTCAGGCGCACCACTCGGAACTGCGAGATGTCGCCATCGAATTCCTTCAGGCGCTTGACCGCCCACGGCGACATGATGCCCGTGAGGTAACGGCGCGCAATGCCGTATTCCTTTTCGAGCGTGTCGCCGAAGCGTTCCGGATGGAACAGGCCCAGCGGCGACTCGTTCACGGGCGAACCCTTGAGCGCGTAGATGGGATAGCTCTCCATCAGGACCTTCAGGCGTTCTGCGATGGACGACTTGCCGCCGCCCACTGGCCCCAGCAGATAGAGGATTTGCTTGCGCTCTTCCAGTCCCTGCGCGGCATGCTTGAAGAACGCCACGATCTGCCCGATGACGTCCTCCATGCCGTAGAACTCCTGAAACGCTGGATAGCGCCGGATGGTCCGGTTGGAAAACAAACGGGAAAGACGTGGGTCGTTGCGCGTATCCACGATTTCAGGTTCGCCAATCGCCGCCAGCATGCGCTCAGCGGGGCTGGCGTATGCCATCGGATCGCGTTTGGCGAGGTTCAGATATTCCTCGAGGGAAAGCTCTGACTCCTGCTCTCTTGCATACTGCGACTTGAAGCCTTCGACGATGTTTTGCACGGAAACCTCCTACAACACGCGAAAAAGCCATGACGTCCCTACGTGTCCCCATTGTGTGCCTCACTGCTTATGCATGACTAGATAATCTCGCCATAAGCATTTTCGGCACGGTCGTATGTTGCTTTCGCCACACATCAACCAAGAGCACGATCGGGCCCTTTCCGTTTAGGCTGCACCCTTAGGACACAAGTTCCGTCAGGGATTGCAACTAACGTGAATAAGTTCACTCGTACGCCTTCAGCATATCGCTGTAGAACGGGCGCATGATGCGGCCGCATATGAAATGGTCAGCAATGATTTGAAGGGATGAGCGATATCCCGGTGGATTCTTATGATCCGGACGTAAGGCCCGGTGCGTTCACTGAACGATGGCAGCGAACGGTCTGAACGGCGCAATGAGCGACCTGGTTCAGCGACGTGTCGGTCCGGTTGTTGAAAGCGCCGGTACGCGACACTGGAATCCGTGGTGACGAGGGCGCGTTGCGGGCGGTGGAGCAAGCCATGCGCGCATAGCGCCAAGTCATGGTCTTAGCTTAAGCCGATTTGACGATTTTGTGGCAATTCATTTGCACCGATGCGCAAAAAATGCAGCAGAAAATGTTAGGGAGAACGCGAACGCCGTTCGCATGCAAATCGCTCCCAAACTTGCTGCGATTCGGCTGCAAGCCGCACCGGTAAACGCTATGCGGGCGATGGACTGCGGCTATCACGGTCGCGCGTTGGCAGCCGCATGCAGAGAGTGCTAATACCCCTTGCGGCATCAAGGATAGAATCTCGCATCCTTCATTGCCAGCCCGCTCTCTCCTTTCAAAGCCTTCAACCGCATCATGCCGCACTCTTCGCGACCCGCCATATCGGGGTTTCGCATCGCCAACGCACCACGGCGTCGGCCCTTGCTAGCGGTGCTTTGCAGTCTGCTTATCCTGACCGGCTGCGAACCTGCCGATACGAAGCAAGCGGGCGACGCGCTTCCCAATGATGCCTACGTGTGGCAACGTCGCTGGACACCGGCGGTGGTGGGTGCGCTGGCCGATGGTGCCGAATCCGTACGTTCCTGGCGCGTGTTGGCGGCGGAAATGCGCGCCGACGGCGTCTGGTTCGACGCCGCGCCCGATCTCGCGGCGCTGGCCGCAACCCAGCGGCCGGTGGTGGCGGTGCTGCGGCTGGACGGCCGCGTGGGCGCGCTGCGGCCCGACGACATCATCACGCGCGCCACCGCCACGTTGGCGGCATGGCGCGATGCCGGCATTACCCCCGCCGCACTGGAAATCGACTACGACTGCGCCACCTCGCAATTGCCGGCCTACACCGCCTTGCTGACCGACTTGAAGCGTCGTCTGGCGCCCGGCGTGGCGCTGTCGATCACCGCGTTGCCCACCTGGCTGAACAGTCCCGCGCTGGCCACGCTGCTGGCCGTGCCCGACGAAACCGTGCTGCAGGTCCATGCGGTGCAGGACCCCGCGCTGGGGCTGTTCAACGCCAAGCGCGCGCGCACCTGGCTGGATGCCTACGCGCGCCAGACCAGCCGGCCGTGGCGCGTGGCGCTGCCGACTTACGGCAGCCGCGTCGCCTGGGACGACAACGGCCGCATCGCCACCGTCGAAAGCGAGCGCCCCGCGCTGATCCCCGGGGGCCGCTCGGCCGAACTGCTGGTCGCACCGGCCGACATGGCCGCGTTTGTCGCAACGCTGGACCGTGACCGGCCTGCGGGCCTGGCGGGCATCGTCTGGTTCCGCTTGCCGACATCCGCCGACACGCGCGCCTGGAGCCTGCCGACCTGGCGCGCCGTGCTGGCGCGCCAGCCCTTGAACGCCGATGTGGCCGTCGCGGCGCAAACCGCGGGCCCCGGCGGCGCGCGCAATGTGCTGCTGGCCAACCGCGGCAACAGCGATGCGCCGCTGCCGTTTGCCATCCGGATCGATGCCGCCTGCCGCACGGCGGATGGCATCAACGGCTACACCCTTGAATACGATCGCCAGGGCCTGTATCTTCGCCGCGCGCAAGATGGCCTTTTGCGTGCCGGCGCCGAACGCGCCATTGGATGGATACGCTGTGAATCCGCAACCCCGAGCCTTCATGTACAACCGTAAATCGCTTGCTGTTGGGCTGCTGCTGGCCTGCGCCGCCGGCGCCGGCATCGTCATTGCCTGCGGCCCGGAATTCCCGCCGCAACTGCTGGACGACCGCGCCGGCACGCTGCAAGGCACGCCCGCCAATTCCTTCTCGTACGAGGCCGCGCGGCTGGCGCCGGCCACCGACGCGCTGCGCGCCAGCGAATCGGCGCTGCTGCCGGACGGCACCTACCGGTCCGATGCCATGCCGGAAGATTTCGATCCGGCGCTGAGCCCGGCGCAACGCGACCAGATCCGCGCCATGCGCGCCCAACCCGACGGCGATCAGGCCTACGCCGCCGGCGCGGGCCTGCCGGAAGCGGTGCGCCTGTATGTCGCGGCCGCGGTGGACTACCGGACGGCGCCGCAAGGCCAGGGCGACATGCGCCGGGACCGTGCGCGCAAACGCCTGCTCTCTATATTGGAGTTGCCGCCGGCGCAGGCCGCGACGCGCAGCGTCTGGGCCGCTTATTTGCTGGCGGAAATGGGGGACGCGGAAGCCGCGTACGACCCACCCGACGAACACTCCCACGAATCCAGCCATGAGGCGGACGCCTGGCGCGCCCATGACGCCGAGGCCTACGCCCGCGTCCGCGCGCTGGCGCTGCGCGGCGACGCCGATCCGCTGGGCCTGGCGGTGGCCAGCTACGGTCAACAAGCCCGCCTGTACCTGACCGGCGCCCAAGGCCCGTGTACCTACGACGATCTGGTCAATGCCACGGCCTGCATGGACGCCATCCCGCCCGCTGACCTGAAGCTTGCCGTGCATTTGTACGCTGACCAGGCCGCCCGCGGCTCCGTCAGCGGCGGCGCATCGCTGCGTCTGCTGGCCAACTGGGCCTTGACCGCCCCCGGCCGCGCCGCGCGCCTGATCGACGACCCGATCAGCCAGCGCCTGCTGGTGGCCTACGGTCTGGCCCGCGTCGGCGACATCGTCGACGGCAACCCGGACAGCGCCAATGATGTCTGGGCCACCTTCGACGCGACCGGCCGGTTGGGCCTGGCCGATGCCGCCACCGGCCGCCCCGACCTCACCCCCAATCCCGCGCTGCAATCGTTGGTGGCCGCCTTGCAGACGCAGGAGCCTCGGCACATCGCCGATGCCGACCGGGTGGCCGCGCTGGCGTATCGCGTGGGTCGCTACGACCTGGCGCAGGCGCTGGCCGAGCGGCTCGATACGGCGCTGGCCTGGTGGGTGCGCGCCAAGCTGGCCGTGCGCCAGGGCGACACCGAACGCGCCGCGCACGCCTACACGCAGGCCCTGGCGGCGTTTCCGCGTGCGGACGGCAGCCTGGAACCCAACGCCGGTGCGCTGCTGAAGGCCGAACAAGGCGTGCTGTCGCTCTCGCGCGGCCAGTATGTCGAAGCGCTGGACCAGCTCTATCGCGCCGCCGCCCATCGCGACGGCGAAGCGCCGCCCGACGAAGGCTGGCCCCTGTCGCCGTACTGGAACGATGCCGCCTACGTGGCCGAACGTGTGCTGACCACGGACGAACTCAAGGCCTATGTCGACCGCCAGGCCCCCGCTTCGCCGCCGCCATCGCGCCCCCCCGGCTTCAGCCGCTACACCACCGACCAATTCTACGAATGGAGCCGCCTGCACCAGCCGCCCGTGCACGACCGCCTGCGACAGTTGCTGGCGCGCAGGCTGGTACGCGAGGGCCGAGTGGAGGAAGCGCTGGCCTATTTCCCGGCCGACGGCGATCCGCGCTTTGCCTCGCTGCAATACCAGGACAGCGACTGGAAGATCGTGGAATCCAACGTGCGCCAGCGCGCCGCCGAGTACGGCGACGCGCTGCAAGCCGCCGGGAACGCCTGGGGCCGCACCTCGCGCGCGCAGGCCTGGTACGTCGCCGCCACCTTGGCGCGTCGCGACGGCATGCGGATCATGGGTTACGAACAGGGCCCCGACTATGCCGTGTACGACGGCAGCTACGCAGGCGGCGCGGGCCGTGAGGCCAATCCGTGGTGGCGCGAGGCCCGCGCCAACGCCGGCCAGCCGCTGGATACGCCATTGCAACGCGCCGAAGCCGACCTGCCCGGCCCCTTCGTGACGCAGGAAGAACGGGTGCGCTACGCCGCCAGCGAAGCCAAGCCCGATGTGCGCTACCACTACCGCCAGATCGCCGCTGACTACGCGCTGAAGGCCGCCGACCAGTTGCCGACTCGCTCACAGGCGTTCGCCGCGGTGCTGTGCCGCGGCGCGCGCTACGTCATCGACGACACGCCGGATCGCGCCACCGCCATCTACCTGCGCTATGTGGACCAGGGCGCCCAGGTGCCCTTCAGCGACACCTTCGGCCGTGAATGCCCCGAGCCGGACTTCCAATCCGCCTCGCGCTTTCACTATATCCAGGCCTGGAAGGCCTGGGAACGCGTGCGCCATCAGCATCCGGGGCTGCTCTTGGCAGGCGGCCTGCTGGTGTTGGCGGCCCTGGGCGCGGGCATCTGGGTCTGGCGGCCGCGAGGCAGCACCCCCTGAGCGGGGTCTGCTGGAAAGCGGGGCGGCTGATAAAGAAGAGCGAAGCGCGCTCGGACGCAGCCCCTAGGAAAGCGTCGGCAGTTCGACCCGGCGCATCAGCTCGCGCCAGTGATCCGCCACCCGCGCGCGCACACGCAGGTCGGCGCCCAGGCGCTCGGCGTCGATGAATTCGTAGTGCGGGGCGGCCTCCAGCCGCTCCAGCAGCGGCAGCTTGACCAGGCCGGCGGCATCACCCAGCAGCATCGGCGCCAGGTAGACCAGCAGTTCGTCGATGCAGCCCGCCGTCACCAGCGCCCCGCTCAGGCCGGCCCCTGCCTCGACGTGGACTTCGTTGAATTGTTCTGCCGCGAACCAGCGCATCATCGCGGGCAGGTCGACCCGGTCGGGCTCCTGCCCGGGCAGCTCGACCACCCGCACGTTTTTGGCCGCCAGCCGCGCAGCTTTGGCGGCATCGGCGCGGGCGGTGAACACAATGACCTCGCCGCCATCGATCAGTCGAGCGTCTTCCGGCAGCTCGAAGCGGCCGTCGACCACTGCCCGGCGCGGCTGGCGCGGCGCGGCCAAGCTGCGCACGGTCAATTGCGGGTCGTCTTTCAGTACGGTGCCGATGCCGGTCAGGACCACGCAGCTGCGCGCACGCCAGTGGTGCCCGTCGGCGCGCGCCTCGGGGCCGGTGATCCACTGCGACACGCCGTTATGCAACGCGCTGCGACCATCCAGCGACGTGGCCATCTTCAGCCAGGTCCAGGGCAGCCCGCGACTCATGCGCGACATGAAACCCGCGTTGATGGCCAGCGCCTCGTCGCGGCAAACGCCGGTGGTGACGGCAATGCCGGCCTCGCGCAACCGCGCCAGGCCACGGCCATTGACCAGCGGATTGGGGTCACCCAGCGCCACCACCACCCGCGCCGGCCTGGCGGCCAGCAAGGCGTCCACGCAGGGCGGCGTGCGGCCGAAATGGCTGCACGGCTCCAACGTGACATACACCGTCGCGCCGACCACCGACTCGCCCCGCGCCTGCGCATCGCGCAGCGCGCCAACCTCGGCGTGCGGGCCACCCGGCGGCTGGGTCGCGCCTTCGCCCAGCACCCGGCCATCGCGCACGATCACGCAGCCCACCCGGGGATTGGGTGCCGTGGTGGTCATGACGGTCTGCGCCAGCGCCAGGGCGCGTCGCATCCAGGTAAGGTCGTCGGAGTCGTAGGGGTGCGTCATGCCTGCGATTGTATGTCCGCCGCCCGCCGCAAGCACCCAGGGCGGCCGGTCGGCGAACACCCCGTACCCCGCCGCGCTATGATCTTCGAAAGAGCCATTTCAGCATGTCCGTTTTGGGCCGACGCTGGTCTGGAGCGGCCTCGCCCAGGGGGCTCGCCAGGGCGACAATGTCTGCCATACCCCCCTGAAATTCCAAGGCACGGAGCCCGGAACCATGAAACAAGCACTGATAGTCATCGACGTCCAGGATTCCTTCCGGCAACGTCCGTTTTGGGACGAATCTGAATATCCGGCCTTCGTCTCGCAACTCCAGGGCCTGATCGATTCGGCCGTGGCGCGCGGCATTCCGGTGCTGCAGGTGTTCCACATCAGCGCCGCCAATGATGCCGCCAACCCGTTTTCCCTGGCCTCCGGCCACGTCAAGACGCTGGACGAAATCCGCATTTCGCCCGATGCCGTGTTCCACAAGACGGTGCATTCGTCGCTGTATGCCAAGGCCGCCGACGGCTCGACCCTGCAGGACTGGCTGGCGGCGAACGGCATCGAAGGCGTGATCGTCAGCGGCATCCGCACCGAACAGTGCTGCGAAACCACCACCCGGCACGCCAGCGACGCGGGCTACAAGGTCGTGTTCCCGACCGACGCCACGCTGACCTTCGCCATGCAAAGCCCGTCGGGCCGGCATTACACCCCCGCGGAAATCCGCGACCGCACCGAACTCGTGCTGCAAGGGCGCTTTGCCCGCATCGCGCGCGCGGCCGACGCCTTCGCCAGCGCCTGATCGGGCGCCTTCGGACAGGAGCCGCGATGATTCCCGTGCACTTCGTACTGCCCCGGGGCATCGTGCTGCTGGACGTGGCGGGTCCGGCCGAGGCCTTTCGGGTCGCCAACAAGCTGTGCCCCGACGCGTTCACGCAGCACTTCTGCGGTCCGTCCACGGAAATCGAAAGCGGCATTCCCGGCCTGCACCTGGCGCGCATCCAGCCGCTGCCAGACCAGCTACCGCCCGAGGCCCTGGTGATCGTCTCGGGCGTGGTGGGCAAACCCACCCGCCTGGACGAACCCGAGGCGCGCCGCATCATCGACTGGCTGGCGGTACGGCATCCGGCCGACGGCTTCACGCTGATGACTGTCTGCGCCGGCGCATTGTTCGCCGCAGCGGCCGGCCTGACCCACCAGCGCGACTGCACCACGCACCACAGCTGCCTGGCGCAGCTTGCCGCCATGGACCCCACTGCCCGGCTGCACGACAACCGCATCTTCGTCGAAGACGGCAACCTGGTCAGCAGCGCCGGCATCACCGCCGGCATCGACCTGGCGCTGCACATGGTGTCGCGGCATTGCGGGCCGCGCGTGGCCAGCGAGGTGGCGCGCGACATGGTGGTCTATCAGCGCCGCGCGGGCACCGATTCGGCGCTGTCGCCGTGGCTGGAACACCGCAATCACATGCATCCCGGCGTACACCGCGTGCAGGACGCCGTGGTCCGCAACCCGGCCGCGGACTGGTCGGCGCAATCGCTGGCCGAGCAGGCCCACACCAGCGCGCGGCATCTCACGCGGCTATTCCGCGAGCACGCGGGCTGCACGCCGATGGACTATCTGTATCAGATCCGCGTCGCGCTGGCGCGCGACATGCTGCGCGAAACGCGCTTGAACCTGGAACTGGTGGCGGAAAAATCGGGCTTTGGTTCGGCCCAGCACCTGCGCCGCGTATGGCGCCGGTTCCAGCCGCAGACGCCAAGCATGGCGCGGGCGGAACCTCAATAGACGGCGCGCGCCGTCATTCCTTGCGCAGCTTGCCCGGCAGCAGCGGCCCCTGCATTTCGCGGATGGCCTCGACGAATTCGCCGATGTCCTCGAAGCTCTTGTAGACCGACGCGAACCGCACGTAGGCCACCTTGTCGAGCTTGCGCAGCTCGGTCATGACCAGTTCGCCGATGTGTTCGGTGGGCACTTCACGCAAGCCGCTGGCCAGCAGCTGTTCTTCGATGCGGGCCACGGCCCCGTCCACGTCTTCGGTGCTGACCGGCCGCTTGCGCAGCGCCAGGCTCAGGCTGGCGCGCAGCTTGGCCGGGTCGTATTCGCTACGGCTGCCGTTGCGCTTGACGACCGACGGCATGGCAAGCTCCACCCGTTCGTACGTGGTGAATCGCTTGTCACAGGACTGGCAGCGGCGCCGGCGGCGGATGGCGTCGCCCTCTTCCGAGACACGGCTGTCGACGACCTGCGTTTCGGAATTGCCGCAAAATGGACACCGCATGTGTGATCCCTGAAAACACGGAAAGGCAATAATTCGTCGACATTGTAACGATGAAACAAACAAAAGGACGGCCCCTTGCGGAGCCGTCCTTTGCGCAGGCTGGACGGCTGACGCCGCCAGCGTCGTCTTACTTCTTGCCGTAGACCGGCAGGCGCGAGGTCAGCTCGTTGACGCGGGCGCGCACGGCGGCGATGTTGGCCTCGTCACGCGGGTTGTCCAGCACGTCGGCGATCAGGTTGGCGGTCAGTTCCGCTTCGGCTTCGGTGAAGCCGCGGGTGGTCATGGCCGGCGTGCCCAGGCGGATGCCGCTGGTCACGAAGGGCTTTTCCGGATCGTTCGGGATGGCGTTCTTGTTGACCGTGATGTGGGCCTGGCCCAGCACCGCTTCGGCTTCCTTGCCCGTGATGCCCTTGGCGCGCAGGTCCACCAGCATGACGTGGCTTTCGGTACGGCCCGACACGATGCGCAGGCCACGCTTGACCAGCGTGTCGGCCAGCACCTTGGCGTTCTTGACCACTTGCTGCGCGTAGGTCTTGAATTCGGGTTCCAGCGCTTCCTTGAAGGCCACGGCCTTGCCGGCGATGACGTGCATCAACGGACCGCCCTGGATGCCGGGGAAGATCGCCGAGTTGACGATCTTTTCGTATTCGGCCTTCATCATGATGACGCCGCCGCGCGGGCCGCGCAGCGACTTGTGCGTGGTCGAGGTGACGAAGTCGGCATGGGGCACCGGGTTGGGGTAGGCGCCGCCCGCCACCAGGCCGGCGTAGTGGGCGATGTCGACCATGAACAGCGCGCCGTTTTCATGGGCGATGCGGGCCATGCGCTCGAAATCGATGTGCAGGGCGTAGGCCGAAGCACCCGCCACGATCAGCTTGGGCTTGTGTTCGCGGGCCAGTTGCTCGACCTGGGCGTAGTTCAGGACCTCGTTTTCGTCCAGGCCGTACGAGATGAAGTTGTACAGCTTGCCCGAGGCGTTGACCGACGCGCCGTGGGTCAGGTGGCCGCCTTCGGCCAGGCTCATGCCCAGCACGGTGTCGCCCGGCTTCAGGACGGCCATGTACACGCCCTGATTGGCTTGCGAGCCCGAGTTGGGCTGCACGTTGGCGGCTTCGGCGCCGAAAATCTGCTTCAGGCGGTCGATGGCCAGTTGCTCGACCACGTCGACGTATTCGCAACCGCCGTAGTAGCGCTTGCCCGGATAGCCTTCGGCGTACTTGTTCGTGAGCTGCGTGCCCTGGGCTTCCATGACGGCCGGGCTGGCGTAGTTCTCCGAAGCGATCAGCTCGATGTGCTGCTCTTGGCGTACGTCTTCCTTCTGGATGGCGGCCCAGACGTCCGGGTCAGCCTTGGAGAGGGTGAGGTTGCGGTCAAACATGACGGGAGGTTCCTGAAGCGGGTAAGAGAGGAGGAAACTGCGCCCGGGTGGGTAAACCCGGATAATGACGAATAGTTTACCGCGTCATCTCGATTCCCTTGTCGCCAAAATGCCCCGAATGGCGGCAAAATTCCCCGCATGGGCGCGAAATATCTGACATTTCCCCACACCAGGAAAACGCGCTCAACCCGACTTGAGAAACTTTCATGCAAACCCAGACCTTGATCGCCTACACCCTGGTCGCCGCCGTCAGCGTCGTCACGCCGGGCCCCGCCAGCATCCTCGCCATGCGCAACGGCGCGGCCGGCGGCCTGCGCGCCGTGCTGCCGTCGTCGCTGGGTAACGTCACCGGCCTGTTCCTGCTGTCGGCCGCGGCCATGCTGGGCCTGGGCGTGGTGCTGCAATCGTCGGCGCTGCTGTTCGCGGTGCTCAAGATCGCCGGCGCCGCCTACCTGATCTACCTGGGCCTGCGCCACCTGCTGGGCCGCAGCAGCGTGGCCGCGCCGCCGCCCGACACCCAGGGGCGCCCGCCCCGCGGCGCCTGGGCGCTCTATCTCGAAGCCACCTTCGTGGCGGGCCTGAACCCCAAGCCCATCCTGTTCTTCACGGCGCTGTTCCCGCAATTTCTGAACGCCGCCGAGCCGCTCTTGCCGCAGTTCTTCATCCTGACCGGCATCTTCATGGGCATGTCGCTGCCCTCGCTGCTGGCCTACGGCCTCCTGGCGCGGCGCGCCCGGCGCCTCTTCCAGCAACCGCGCGCCGTGCTGTGGATCAACCGCGCCGTGGGTTCGGTGTTCGTCGCATTCGGCGTGGCGCTGCTGCGCCTGAAGCGTGCGACCGGCTGATGGACATCCCTGCCGCCAGCCAATAAAAAGGGCCGCATTCTCAAGCGGCCCTTTTTTACACCCTGCGTCGATCAGGACGCCGAGGTTGCGCCGATCTGCTTGGGCGCCAGCTTCGGGTTGAGCGTGTAGGTGCCCGTCAGCGACGCCTGGGCCAGCACATGCTTCTGCAGCGCCCGCAACGCATCTTCACCGGTGAAGGCGCCCTGCAAGTTCAGCGTATGCACATCCAGCGCGTACAGCGTGAATACATAGCGGTGCACCAGCGCGTCGTTCCAGGGCGGGCACGGGCCATCGTAGCCGAAGTAGTCGCCGCTCATGTCGTGGTCGTTGGCGAACCAGGACGAATACGAGTTGATGCCCTGGCGGGCATCCATCGGCGCCAGCGGGCCGCCCTTGCCGCGCGGCGTGATGCCGTTGGAAAAGGCGCCCTCTTCGATGTCTCGCATGTCGGCGGACAGGTCCACCAGCACCCAGTGGAAGAAATCCACGCGCGGCAGGTCGGCGGGCACTTCGCGGCCTTCCTGGTTGACGTCGTCGGGCTTGGACGGCACGTCCGGGTCGTGGCAGATCAAGGCAAACGACTGCGTCCCGGCCGGGACGTCGTCCCACGAAAACTGCGGGTTGTAGTTGTCTGCCAGCGCGACGTGCGATTGCGCATCGATCTTGCCGAAGGCGTAGCGCTCCGGAATCGACTCGTTATCGGAAAAAGACAAACTCGAAAGTTTCATGTCGTGCTCCTTGAAGTGCCGCAAAGGCGTCCCTGCCTCTGACCATGCCTGTCAGCGTATCAAAAACTTTGCGATGATGGGTTCACAAAAGTTCGTCATCACGCATTCACGGTAACACGTGCGAATTTGCGCTTGCCGACCTGCACGACATAGGTACCCGCCGGCAGTTGCAACGATTTGTCTTCGACCCGGTCACCGTTCACCCGCACGCCGCCTTGCTCGACGTTGCGCTGGGCTTCCGACCCGGACGCCACCAGCCCGGCTTCGCGCAGCAGCTTCAGGATGCCGACCGGCGCGCCGCCCAGGGTGACCTCGGGCATGTCTTCCGGAATGGCGCCGTCGCGGAACCGCGCCTCGAACGACGCCAGGGCATCTTCGGCCGCCTTGGCCGAATGGAAGCGGGTGATGATTTCCTGGGCCAGCATGACCTTGGCGTCGCGCGGATTGCGGCCCTCGTCGATCGACTGCTTGAGCGCGGCGATGTCTTCCAGCGACCGGAACGACAGCAGCTCGAAATAACGCCACATCAGCGTGTCGGAAATCGACATCAGCTTGCCGAACATCGAATCGGGCGCTTCCGAGATGCCGATGTAGTTGCCCTTGGACTTGGACATCTTCTCGACGCCGTCGGTGCCCACCAGCAGCGGCATCGTCAGGATGCACTGCGGCTCTTGCCCATATTCCTTCTGCAGCTCGCGGCCGACCAGCAGGTTGAACTTCTGATCGGTGCCCCCCAGCTCCAGATCGGACTTCAGCGCCACCGAGTCATAGCCCTGCATCAGCGGATACAGGAATTCGTGCACCGAGATCGGGATCCCGCCCTTGAAGCGCTTGGTGAAGTCCTCGCGCTCCATCATGCGGGCCACCGTATAGCGCGAGGCCAGCTGGATCATGCCGCGCGCGCCCAGCGGATCGCACCACTCGGAGTTGTAACGGATCTCGGTCCGGGCCGGGTCCAGCACCAGGCTGGCCTGCGCATAGTAGGTCTTGGCATTGGCCTCGATCTGCTCGCGGGTCAGGGGCGGACGGGTGCTGTTGCGGCCGCTGGGATCGCCGATGGTCGAGGTGAAGTCGCCGATCAGGAAGATGACCTCGTGGCCCAGGTCCTGCAACTGGCGCATCTTGTTGAGCACCACGGTGTGGCCCAGGTGGATGTCCGGCGCCGTCGGATCCAGCCCCAGCTTGATGCGTAGCGGCACGCCGGTGGCGCGGCTTCGGGCCAGCTTGCGGGCGAATTCGGATTCGACCAGCAGCTCATCGCATCCGCGTTTGGCAATACGCAGATCGGCTTCGACTTCGGGGGTGATGGGGGCTTCGGAGGGAGACATTTTTTGGGGGGCCGCGACGGCTTTAGCCGATAAAAAGGTGTAAAAAGTGACGAAAACTATCGAAAATTCTAGCCGAATCAGCTAGGATACCGCCCTAATCATACGCAACTGTCATATATACGCAGTTGCTGTCCGGTCTACCACCCGTTTGTTCACAAGTTGCGCCCCGCGCCAGCCCTTGCCCCGGAAAACGTGGCGCGCGGGGGCCGTTCGTGTCACGCACCCTGCGAGCTCAAGCCACCTGAGAGGGTATCTTCACGATGAATCGTGGCCTCCACGACCTGGCGAGTAGCATCAAGCGCAAAGTTGCTGCCGTGTTTGCGCCCGTCGAGCCCAAGCCCCACCGCTCGGGACTTTTCCGCCGCACTCTCCTTGTCACCGCCATCGGCCTGTTTGCCGGCGCCGCCGCCCTGGGCATGGTGCAGCAACCCGACCGCAGCGAAATCCCCCCGTCCCGCATCATCCAGAGCGTTCTGCCGCTGACCACCGAACAGGTTGAAGTCAGCACGCCCAGCGCCGCGCCGTATATCAGCGAAACCCGCATCCGCGCGGGCGACACGCTGGCCGCCGTGCTGCAACGCCTGGAACTCGATTCGCCCGACCTGCAAACCTTCCTGACCCACGACGCCAGCGCGCGCAGCATCTACAAGCTGTACCCGGGCCGTTCCGTGCAGGCCGCGACCGACGCGGAAGGCAACCTGATCTGGCTGCGCTACATCCACACCCCCGGCAACGAAGCTGACGGCCAGGTCGTCACCCGCATGCTGCACGTGGCGCGCACCGGCGACGGCTACAAGGCCGAAGAAATCACCGAGAACACCGATCGCCAGACCCGCGTCGCCGTGGGCACGATCCGTTCGTCGCTGTTCGGCGCCACCGATGCAGCCGGCATTCCGGATTCGGTCACCATGCAGATGGCCGACATCCTCAGCGCCAAGATCGACTTCCTGCGCGACCTGCGCCAGGGCGACCAGTTCCGCGTGGTCTACGAAGTGCGCTCGCACGACGGCCGCTACGCCGGCGCCGGCCGCGTGCTGGCCCTGGAATTCATCAACGGCGGCAAGACTCACACCGCCGTCTGGTTCAGCGCCGACAACAAGACGGGCTCGTACTACGACTTCGACGGCACCAGCCTGCGCGGCGCGTTCCTGCGCACCGCCCTGAAGTTCAGCCGCATCAGCTCTACCTTCGGCATGCGCATGCATCCCATCCACAAGACCTGGACGGGACACAAGGGCGTGGACTATGCAGCCCCCTCGGGCACGCCGATCCACTCCACGGCCGACGGCACAGTGGAATTCTCGGGCTGGCAGAACGGCTACGGCAACGTGGTCATCGTCAAGCACTACGGCAAGTACTCGACGCTGTACGCGCACCAGAGCCGCATCGCCGAGGGCATCACCAAGGGCGCCAAGATTTCCCAGGGCCAGTTGCTGGGTTACGTCGGCGCCACCGGCTGGGCCACCGGCCCGCACCTGCACTACGAATTCCGCGTCGACAACCAGCCCATCGACCCGCTGTCGGTGGACCTGCCGGTCGCCCGCGCCCTCGAACCCGCCGAAATCCGCGCGTTCAACCAGGCCGTGGGCCCGTACAAGCAGCAGATCCAGCTGCTGACCGAATTCCAGCAGACCCTGCCCGACGCGCTGACGAACGTGGCCAGCCGCTAGGCAGCCCCGTCCGCATGACGCACCCGCAAAGCGGCCCGCGCATTTCGATGCCGGGCCGTTTTTTACTCAGGCGGATTTATTCATGACTGCATCTCGAAACCCCCAGCTCTCCTCGGCAGAGGCCGCTCCGCCGCAGGGCCGCCCCAAGGCGGAGCCGCCCCCCCAGGGGGCAGCAAGCCCCTCAGGGGCGCAGCGCGGGGGTCCACACTTCATCGGACTGATGTCAGGCACCAGTGTCGATGGCGTCGATGGCGTACTGGTTCGCCTGCCGGACGGCCAGCCGCCGCAGGTACTGGCCAGCGCCAGCCTGCCGATGCCGGCTGCCCTGCGCGCCGAACTGTTGGCGCTGAACGTGCCCGGCGAGGACGAACTGGCTCGCGCCGCGTTGGCCGCCAACGAACTGGCCCGCGCGTATGCGCAGGCCGTGGCCGACCTGCTCGCCCAGACGGGCCTGCAAGCGCAGGATATCGCCGCCATCGGTGCCCATGGACAGACCGTGCGTCATCGGCCCGACCGTGGCTATACGCTGCAATTGAACGCGCCCGCCCTCC
Source organism: Achromobacter sp. FW305-C-28 (assembly GCF_058783235.1). Classification (NCBI taxonomy): domain Bacteria; kingdom Pseudomonadati; phylum Pseudomonadota; class Betaproteobacteria; order Burkholderiales; family Alcaligenaceae; genus Achromobacter; species Achromobacter sp. FW305-C-28. Next base: position 134,720 of record NZ_JBYSYL010000011.1, read on the forward strand.
TGGCCGAACTGACCGGCATCGACGTGATCGCGGACTTCCGCAGCCGCGACGTGGCCGCCGGCGGCCAGGGCGCCCCGTTGGTGCCGCCGTTCCATGCCGCCATCTTCGGCGCCCCGCAGGGCCGCGCCGTGCTGAACCTGGGCGGCATCGCCAACGTGACCCTGCTGACGCCGGGGCAGCCGCCCCGCGGCTTCGATACGGGCCCCGCCAACGTGTTCCTGGACGCCTGGTGCCAGCGCCACCTGGGCCAGCCCTACGACAAGGATGGCCGCTGGGCCGCCAGCGGCCAGGTCCTGGCGCCGCTGCTCGAACAACTGATTGCCAGCGAACCCTGGTTCGCGCTGCCGCCGCCCAAGTCGACCGGCCGCGACCTCTTCAACCTGCGCTGGCTGGACGACCGGCTGGCGGCCTACGATGGCACAGCCCCTGCCCCGCAAGACGTGCAGGCGACCCTGCAACGCCTGACGGCCCGCACCGTTGCCAACGCCATCGATGCGGCCGCTGCCGATACGCGCGAGGTCTACGTGTGCGGCGGCGGCGCTTATAACGCCGGACTGATGCGAGAACTGGCGTACTGCCTGCAACGCCCGGTGCAGGCCACCGACGCCCTGGGCGTGCCGGCCCAGCAGGTCGAAGCCCTGGCCTTTGCGTGGCTGGCGCAGGCGTTCCTGACGGGCAGGCCGGCGGGCGTACCCGAGGTCACGGGCGCCCGCGGCCCGCGCATCCTGGGCGCGCGGTACCCGGCCTGAAGAAAGACCGCCCGAGCGACCGGCCCCAAACAAAAAGCCCTTCGGCATGCCGAAGGGCTTTTTTTGTCGCTCAGGCGCAGCCGCCCGGTATCGCACAGGGCCGCCTGCGCGGACCTGACGTGATCGCTACCGGCCGCTTACACCGAGAACGACGAACCGCAGCCGCAGGTGGTGCTGGCGTTGGGGTTGCGGATGACGAACTGGGCGCCTTCCAGGTCTTCCTTGTAGTCGATCTCGGCGCCAACCAGGTACTGGAAGCTCATCGGGTCGACCAGCAATTGCACGCCGGCCTTGTCCAGCACGGTGTCGTCTTCGTTGACGACTTCGTCAAACGTGAAACCGTACTGGAAACCCGAACAGCCTCCGCCCTGCACGAAGACGCGCAGCTTCAGTTCGGGGTTGCCTTCTTCGGCCAGCAGGTCCTTGACCTTGGCGGCTGCCGAGTCGGTGAACACCAGGGGAGCAGGCGGGGCGGCCTGCAGGTCGACGGTTTCGGTCACTGCATTCATGATTCACTCCTGGCCGGTTCGGCCGTATTCCGGTGAGCGGCGTCGCCGCTCGTATACATCCACTATAGCGCAGGCCCTGCCCAGACTCAAAGTTCAAGCTTGACGCTGCGCGAGGCGCGAACGGTGTCGCCCTCGAGGACGCTGATGGTGACGCTTTCGGGGACAAATCCCTCGGGCACGGCCAGGACGCCCTGGCTGCGCTGGTATTGATCGAACTGCAACGCCAGCGACGCCGCCGTGGTGGTTTCGCCGGTGGCAGGCACCGGGCCGCTTTCGGCCCTGACCTGCATGGGGGCCAGATCCACCGTGACGGTTTCGCCCTTGAGCGTGCCGGTGGCCTGGAAGCGCAACGTGCCGGCAAACGCGGCCGCGCCATTGCGGCCGCTGCGCATCAGCAGCACCTTGTAGCGCAGGCCGGCGCCGTCGCGCTCGATCTGGGCGCCGCGGATATCCACCGAGCCTTCGGGACCCGGAGGCAGCAGTTGTTCGTAGAAAGCCAGTTGATCGCGCACCCGACCGACTTCGGCCTGGGCGGCGTGCAGCTGGGTTTCGAGTTCCTGGCGGGCGGAACGCTCGATGACCAGTTCGCCATCCGCAGTGTCGAGCTGGCCACGGATGTAGCGCAATTGCACCGCCTGCTGGCGCATGGCTTCGTCGCGCGCTTCGACCTGATCGGCGCTGAGCACCACCGCGTCCTTGGGCTGGTACACGCCGCGGGCGTAGAAATAGCCCGCCGCCAGCCCCAGCGCCACGCCGACCACGATACCGGCAGCCACGCGCAGGCCGGAACCGGCGCGGGAAGGTCGAGGTGTTGCGGACGTGTCGTTGGACATGGGAAGCGGGCCGGCGGCTAGCCGCCGGCCCGGCAAGGCATCACGGCAGGATCGCGACCTGGTCCAGGCCCGTGGTTTCGGCGATGCCGAACATCAGGTTCATGTTCTGCACGGCCTGGCCGGCCGCGCCCTTCACCAGGTTGTCCTGCACGACCATGATGATGAGCTGGTCGCCGCCGCCCGGGCGCGACAGCGCAATGCGCAGGTTGTTCGAGGCGCGCACCGAGCGCGTTTCGGGCAGACTGCCGGCAGGCATGACATCGACGAAGGCTTCGTCGGCGTAGCGCGCTTCGAACAGCGCCTGGAAGTCGGTGTCGCGCGCTTCGGGCAGGATGCGGGCGTAGATGGTCGAGAACATGCCGCGGATCATCGGCACCAGGTGCGGCACGAAGGTCAGGCCGACCTTGCCACCAGCGATCTTCTCGAGCTGGGCGACGATTTCGGGGTGGTGGCGGTGGCCGGCGACGCCATAGGCCTTGAAGTTGTCGGACGCTTCAGAGAACAGCGAGCTGACTTCGGCTTTGCGGCCAGCGCCCGACACGCCCGACTTGCAGTCGGCGATCAGGGTTTGCGCATCGACCAGTTGCTTGCCGCCTTCGAGCAGCGGGGCCAGCCCCAGCAGCACGGTGGTGGGGTAGCAGCCGGGGTTGCCGATGACGCGCGCCTTGGAGATGGCTTCGCGGTTCAGTTCGACCAGGCCGTACTGGGATTCGGCCAGGATGTCCGGGCAGGTGTGGGGAATCTTGTACCAGCGTTCGAACGTGGGGATGTCCTGCAGGCGGAAGTCGGCGGCCAGGTCGATGACGCGGGTGCCGGCAGCGATGAGTTCCTGCGCCTGGGCCATGGCCACGCCGTGGGGCGTCGCGAAGAACACCACGTCGCAATCGGTCAGATTGGCTTTTTCCGGCGCGGAGAAAGCGATCTTCACGCGGCCGCGCAGGTTCGGATACATATCAGCCACGGGCAGCCCGTCTTCCTTGCGGGAAGTGATGGCGGTCAATTCCACATTGGGATGCTGCGACAGCAAGCGCAGCAGTTCGACGCCGGTATAACCGGTGCCGCCGACGATACCAACCTTGATACGGGTGTTCGATGCTTGGGCCATGATAGGTATGAACTCTTCGTAGAACGAAAATGGATTGTATCGCTCGTATCACGCCGAGATGGCGGACAGGGCTCTCAATTCTTCCAGCAGGCCTGGCCGGGGCTGGTCCAGCACCTTGTCCTGGATATCCAGGACGACAGACTTGATGAGGTCCGTCTTGTTCAGCGCCGTACTGGCCTCCAGGCGACGCAACGCTTCGCCTACCCGGGCAGGCACCTTCATGGACAAGCGGCGCCGCGGGGCGCCGCGCCTTTCGGGAAACCGGGCGGCGGCCTTGTCAAACGCGGCTCTCAGCAATTGCGGGGCCTTGTCGCTCTGAGCGGCCTTGTGCATGAAATAGGACAGCAACACGCGACGGAAATCGGTCGACGCCCGATTATCGATCGTGTGCACCGCGTAATCCAGGATGTCCACGTACACGGCCGGCAAATTCGTTTCGATCGATTCCAGGGCCTGTTTGCGCGCCTTGCTGATCGCGGGCGTGGATTGCGCGGGAAGAGACACCGTCCGCCCGCAACGATCACACACACCCACCAGAATATTCCTTGCCACCCCGGAACCATCACTGAACGGCACGTCACGGCGCAGGAACGTCGTCTTCACCAGTGCGGCGCAGTCATGGCAGACCGCGGAGCCCTTATCGCCTTCCCGAAAGATTTTCATGACACGCTCAACGATGAACACTGATGAATATGGCGGAAGGATTTGCGAAGTAAAACTTCACATACCAACCGCGGGACCGTATGACGTGGCAGTCGATCGCCAGATCAGCATGCAATCGGCTGCATGCGTAACTTGCACCATCACTGCCGCGAATGATGCCGGCGACGTCCTCGGCGCTGACCTCACCGGTAGCCAGCAGGTTCTTGACATTGATGTGGTCACGAGCCTCGTGCTGGTAATCACCGCTATGAAGCGCGGCCAAGATGGCCCGCTTGACCGCCTTGAATCCCTGCGGCTGCGCCATCTCGGGCTCCCGACTTGAATTATACGACACTCATCGTATTAATCGAAGTACAGAAGCGTCAACGCCGTAGTTGCCGCAGAATGAAATCGCCGGATAAAAAAAAGCCCGCTCGAAAGCGGGCTTTTTTCGCAGCGATTAACGCTTGCTGAACTGCTTGCGACGACGTGCCTTGCGGAAGCCGACCTTCTTGCGTTCGACTTCGCGGGCATCGCGGGTCACAAAACCAGCTTGCGACAGTGCGGGCTTCAGGGTCGCGTCGTAGTCGATCAGGGCACGCGTGATGCCGTGACGAACTGCGCCGGCCTGGCCGGTTTCACCGCCGCCGTGCACGTTGACCTTGATGTCGAACGATTCCAGGTGGCCGGTCAGTTCCAGCGGCTGGCGCACGACCATGCGGCCGGTTTCACGAGCGAAGAACTCGTCGACGGGCTTGCCGTTGACGACGATCTTGCCGGTGCCTTTCTTGATGAAAACGCGAGCCACCGAAGTTTTGCGACGGCCGGTTCCGTAATTCCAGTTACCGATCATGGCGTTTCCTTAGATATCCAGCGTCTTGGGCTGCTGGGCGGTGTGCGGGTGCTCGGCACCGGCATAGACCTTCAGCTTCTTGATCATGGCGTAGCCCAGAGGACCCTTGGGCAGCATGCCCTTGACGGCCTTCTGAATGGCGCGACCGGGAAAACGCTCTTGCATTTTCTCGAAGTTCGTTTCGCGGATACCGCCCGGGTACGTGGTGTGGCGGAAGTACTTCTTGTCCTTCGCCTTGGTACCGGTAACGACGATATCGGAAGCGTTGATGATGACGATGTAATCGCCGGTATCAACGTGCGGCGTGAATTCAGGTTTGTGCTTGCCACGCAGACGACGTGCGACTTCGCTGGCCACACGACCGAGGACTTTGCCCTTGGCGTCGATCACAAACCAGTCACGTTGGACTTCATGCGGCTTGGCCACAAAGGTCTTCATGATGGTTCCTAAGTAAAAAAATGTCTGGCTGGACTATCCGGCCAGGTTTTTTCCCCAACTAGGCTGCAAAAAACAGAGCTGAATCGGCCGGGGTTTACCGGCGCGTTTGCCTGTGATGCAGCCTCTATCGACGTCCCGCCTAAGCGTTATTACCCGCCCGTGCAATGGTCAAAATGAGGGAAAGCCTGAAATTCTACCACGGATGCTCAAAAATTGGGCAAGGGGACAGCGATCCAGGCGCGGTGACGGCCACCCCCCAGGGCACGGCTGTTGCGTAAATAAAAAGGGACATGAGCGTAGCCCTGCCGGCCCCGTTTCATGCCCCCCTCCCTGCCGCGCCGATCAGGCGCCCAGGTACGCTTCCAACACCCGCGGATGGCCCAGCAGGCCGCGGCCGGTGCCGGCCAGCGCCATGGCGCCGTTTTCCAGCACATAGCCGTGCTGGGCAATCTTCAGCGCCTGGCGCACGTTCTGTTCGACCAGGAACAGGGTCAGGCCGTCGGCATTGATGGCGCGCAGCGACCGGAAGATTTCCTGCACCACGATGGGCGCCAGGCCCATCGACGGCTCATCCAGCAGCAACAGGCGCGGCTTGGCCATCAAGGCCCGGCCGATCGCCAGCATCTGCTGTTCGCCGCCCGACAGGTTGCCGGCGATGCCCGTGATGCGTTCTTTCAGGCGCGGAAACAGGTTGAACACGTATTCCAGATCGTTGCCGACGTTCTTCAAGCCGCGGCGGTAGGCGCCCAGCTCGAGGTTTTCCAGCACCGTCATGGTGGTGAGGATGGCCCGGCCTTCCGGCACCTGGACGATGCCACGCGCGACCAGCTGGTGCGGCGCCAGGTTGGTGATGTCTTCGCCTTCGAAGAGGATCTTGCCGCGCGCCTTGGGCAACAGGCCCGACAGCGCCAGCAGCGTGGTCGACTTGCCGGCGCCATTGGCGCCGACCAGGGCGGTGATTTCCTTGGCTTCCAGGTCCAGGTCGATGCCGCGGACAGCTTCGATGTGGCCGTAGTTGACCTCGAGTCCGCGGACTTCCAGCATGGCGCTGCTCATTTTGCGGCCTCCGCTTGTTCGGTGTCGTCTTCGTCTTCGCGGCCCAGGTAGGCCTCGATGACCTGCTCGTTGTTGCGGATCTCTTCGGGTCCGCCGCAGGCGATGATCTTGCCGAAGTTGAGCACCGCAATGCGCTCGCACAGCCCCATGACGAAGCGCATGTCGTGCTCGATCATGAGGATGGTGTAGCCGCGGTCGCGGATAGCCAGGATTTCGCGCATGAGCTCGGCGCGTTCGCCGGTGTTCATGCCCGCCACGGGTTCGTCCAGCAGCAGCAGCTTGGGCTCGGTGGCCAGCGCGCGCGCCAGCTCCAGGCGGCGCTGTTCGCCGTAGGACAGGTTGTCGGCCAGGTCGTTGGCCTTGTGGTCCAGGCGCATCCAGGTCAGGAGCTCGTGGGCGCGCTCGCGGGCGCGCTTTTCGTGCTCGCGGTAACCCGGCAGGCCCAGCAACAGGCTGGGAAAGCCGTAGTTCATGTGGCGATAGGCGCCCACCACCACGTTTTCCAGCAGCGTCATTTCCTTGAAAAGACGGATGTTCTGGAAGGTGCGGGCGATGCCCATGCGGGTGATCGCGTGCGGCTTCCTGTTCAGGACGCTTTCGCCGTTGAACGTGATGGTGCCGCCGCTGGGCGGCAACAGCCCGGTGATCAGGTTGAACACCGTGGTCTTGCCGGCGCCGTTCGGGCCGATCAGGCCGAAGATGGAACCTTGGGGCACGGACAGGCTGACGTCATGCAGCACATGCAGGCCGCCGAAGCTCTTGGAGACGGAGGAAAGTTCAAGCATGGCGCTTTCCTCCTTGGCGGCCTTGACGCATCCAGCGCTTGAAGCGCGCCGGATCCCAGATGCCTTGCGGCAGGAACAACACAATCACCACCAGGATCACTCCGTTCGCGATCAGGCGCAGATCCGCAAAACCGCGCAGCAATTCGGGCAGCACGGTAATGATGAAGCTGCCCAGCACGGGACCGGCCAGGCCGCCGATGCCGCCAAGGATCGCCATGGTCAGGATTTCAACGCCACGATCAAAGCCGTATTCGTTGGGGCCGATGAAGAAGGTCAGGTGCGCATTCAAGGCGCCGGCCAGGCCCGCGATCATCGCGCCGGCCACGAAGGCCAGCATCTTGTTGGCACGCACGTCGATGCCCATCAGGCCAGCCGCCGTTTCGTCGCCGCGAATGGCGTCGAACGAGCGTCCGATCTTGGAGGCGCGGACACGCCACAGCACGAACAGGACGATGACGACCGCCAGCACCACGTGCCACCACTGCGTCAGTTGCGGGATGCCGTTAAGGCCCAGCGCGCCGCCGGTGAGGGACTCGGTGTTCAGGATGGTCACGCGGACGACTTCGCCGAAGCCCAGCGTGGCCATGGCCAGGTAGACCCCCGACAAGCGCAAGGTCGGCAACCCGATCAGCGCCGCCACCAGGGCGGGCGCCGCCATGCCGCCGGCGATCGCGACCGGGAACGAGACGTCGTAGTTCATGGTGAGCAGCGCGGCGGTGTACGCCCCGATGCCCATGAAAGCGGCGTTGGCCATGGCCAGCATGCCGCAGGCCAGGGTCAGCCAGATGGAGAGGGCCAGCAACGCGTTGGTGCCCAGCGTGAGCACCAGGTTGCCGTAGATGGCCCAGAAGTTTTCGAATCCGCTCATTCTTTAAGCCTTGCGTTGAACCACTTTGCCGAACAGACCTTGCGGGCGCACCAGCAGGATCAGGAACAGCAGGCCGAAAGCCACCGCGTCTCGCATGGTGGAGCCGATGTAGGCCACCGACAGCACTTCCGCGAACCCCAGGAAGAGACCGCCCAGCATGGCGCCGCGAATGTCGCCCATGCCGCCCAGAATGATGACCGCGATGCCCTTGTGCAGCATCGGCTGGCCCATCAGCGGGAACAGCGCGTTCGAGTACAGGCCGATCAGCACGCCGGCAACGCCCCCCAGGGCGGCGGCGGCGAACGAGGTCGTGACGAACAGCTTTTCGACGTTGATCCCCAGCAGCCAGGCGGCCTTGGGCGATTCGGCGATGGCGCGCAGGGCGCGGCCGAACTGCGTGCGACGCATGACGAACATCAGCACGGCCATCAGGGCGAACGACAGGAAGATGATGCCCAGTTCGATGACGGTCAGGTGCAGCCCGGCGATTTCGATGACGTCTTCGGGCACGGTGCCGTGCGGGAAGCGCAGGTTGCTGGCGCCGAAGATGCTCTGGGCGCCGTTGTTCAGGATGATGCCCACGCCAATCGTGGCGATCATGGGGATCAGGTGGGGCGCGTTGCGCTTGCGCAGCGGCTTGAGCACCAGGTAGTCGATGATGACCCCGGTAAAGCCCGCCACGAAAAAGGCGACCATCAGCGCCGCCCACAGGGGCAGGCCGAATTGCTGGACCACGAACAGTGCCGCGTAGGCGCCAACCATGAAGACGGCGCCATGCGCCAGGTTGATCACCCCGAGCACGCCGAAGATCAGCGTGAAGCCCAGCGCGAACAGTGCATACACACAGCCCAGCGACAAGGCATTGACGAATTGTTGTTCGAACATGATGGGACTTCCAAATCAAAAGCGCCCTGCGGACGGCCGGGCCGTCCGCAAGGCGCATCCCCCCGCGCGGGGATGCGTAGCGCTTACTTCTCGATGACGTACTTGCCGTCTTTGGTCACGCTGACGATCGGCGCCTGGTCGGCGTCGTAGCCGGCGGGCTTGCCGGCACGGTCGGTGGCCTGACGGAACTTGAAGGCGCCGGTGGCGCCGGTCCACGTCACGGCGGGCAAGGCGTCGCGCAGGGCAGCGCGGTCCTTGGTGAGGTCGCCGGAGAGCTTGGTGTTCTTCAGGCCCTGGGCCACGATGTACATGGCATCGTAGGACTGGGCGGCGAACTGGTCGGGCGAACCGTTGAACTTGGCCTTGTAGGCGTCGATGAACTTGACGTTTTCAGGGGCCTTGTTCTCGATCGACCACGGGCTGCCGATCCAGAGATTGTTCGACGCGCCGCCAGGGGCCAGGTCGAAAATCTTGACCGAGTTCATGCCGTTGCCGCCGATGACGGGCACGTTGATGCCCAGTTGGCGAGCCTGCACCATGATCGGGGCGCCTTCGGCCAGCAGTGCGGACAGCACGATGGCGTCGGGGTTGGTGCCCTTGATCTTGGTCAGCTGAGCTTTGAAGTCGACGTCGCCCTTGGCGAAGGTTTCGGTGGTGGTGACCGGGATCTTCTGGTCTTCCAGGGCCTTCTTGAAGTTGTCGTAGCCGCTCTTGGTGAAGACGTCGTCGTTGCCATAGAGCACCGCCACGTTCTTCAGGCCGGTCTTGGCCTTGACGGTGGAGATGGTGGCCGGCAGCACGTCGGCTTCGGTGACCGAGTTGCGGAACACGTAGTTGCCGATGGACGTGATGCCGTCGGCGGTGTTGGACGTGCCGAAGGCGACCGTCTTGGCAGCCTGGGCGATCGGGTCGGCGGCCTGGGCCGAGTTCGACAGCGTCGGGCCGAAGACCATCAGGACGTTGTCCTTGAAGATCAGCTTCTTGAAGACGTTGATCGCTTCTTCTTTCTTGCCTTGTTCGTCCTCGACCACGAGCACGATCTTGTTGCCGTTGATCCCGCCTGCGGCGTTGATCTCGTCGGCCGCCAGCTGGAAGCCGTTGCGGATCGAGACGCCGTACTGGGCGGCGCCGCCGGACAGGGCTTCAGCCACGCCCAGCTTGATGTCAGCCGCGTGCGCAGCCGGGACGATGCCGGCAGCGATCAGCGCGGCCAGCAGCTTCTTGGTCTTGGATTGCATGGTTGATACCACCTTAAAGTCTGTCTCGGAATGTTGGTTATCCGGGCTGGAGTGATCCCGCCGGATTGACGTCCAATGCCGCCTGAAGGCGTCATGTTTGCGCGTCAAGACCCGGGATATTACTCCTTTGTATCAGGCGGAAACTCGAATGCCGTTCAACAAAAGGATCAAAACCGCCCACTTTTTTGTAAAAAAACCGGGGTTATCAGCGAAAACCCCACCTCCAGCCGAATGCCATTCGGCATCCGGATCCTGCCTTCGGGCCGCTAGCTGCGGGCGGACAGCGCCACGCCCAGATATTGGTCGTAAGCGCCTTCGGTCAGCCGGAACCACGGCATGCCGTTGTCGCGAAAGCCCATGTAGCTGTCGTAGATGGCCTTGAACTTGGCGTCTTTCTCGTTCAATTCCTTGTAGACCTGCTGGGCGGCCTCGAAGGCGGCGTCCATGACCGACCGCGGGAAGGCGCGCACCTGGACGCCGGCGGCGGCCAGCTGGGCCAGCGCGGCGGGGTTGCGGGCATCGAAGGCCGCCGTGGTCTTGACGTGCACGGCCAGGGCGGCGGCCTCGACCACCGCCTGGTAGTGCTTGGGCAGCTTGGTCCAGGCGTCTTCGTTGATGTAGAGCGACAACTGTTCGCTGGCGGCCCACCAGCTGGGGCCGTAATAGAACTTGCCGACCTTGTTCAGGCCCAGCTTGGCGTCCTCGGCGGCGCCGGTGCCGGCCACGGCTTCCAGCCCGTCTTTCTCGACGGCTTCGGCCAGCTTGGCCAGGTCGGCCTGCTGCGGCGCCACGCCCAGGTGGGCCAGCACCTGCCCAGCCAGGCCATCGACCCGCATCTTCAGGTCTTTCAGGTCGGTGGCGCGCTTGATTTCGCGCTTGGACCAGCCGCCCATCTGCGGGCCGGTGTTGCCCAGCGGGAAGTTGACGATCTTCTGCGCCTTGAACAGCTCACGCGTCAGGCGCAGGCCGTCGCCTTCGAGCATCCAGGCGTTCATGCGGCTGGCGTCCAGCCCGAACGGCACGGCCGAATCGAAGCAGAAGGCGGGGTTTTTGGCGAAGTACAGGCTGGATGACACGTGGGCGCATTCGACCTTGGCGGTGCCGACGGCGTCCATCAGGTCGGCCGCGGGCGCGATCTCGCCATCGGCCTGCTGGCGGATGGTGAACTTGCCGCCGGTGGCGTCGGACACGAATTTGCAGAACGCCTGGCCGGCGCCGACCCGCAGGTCCAGCGCGCCGGCAAAACCGGACGCCAGGCGCCAGCTGAGAGAGGGGGAGTCCTGCGCCAGGGCCGGCGCGCTGACCGCCGCGCCCGCTGCCACGGCGCCCAGGCCGGCCTGCTTCAAGAATGAACGTCGTTGCATCTCTTTGCTCCTCTGCCGCGATACTAGTTTGAGCAATACCCGCCGGATATTACACGCTGGCATGGCCCCGGACGGCTAGAGGAAATCCCCAGCGATCAAGGATTGCAAAGACGCAAACGGCGACGCCCGCCGGCCAGGGCCTTGAAGGCCCCCGCCCGGGCGGGCGTCGCATCGCGTGGCGGCAGATCAGGTGCCCGCGATGGCCATTTGCTCGATCAGGATCGAGCCGGTGGTCTTGGTGCCGCGCGAGATGGTGTCTGCGCCCACCGCGACGATCTGGCGGAACATGTCCGCCAGGTTGCCGGCAATGGTGATTTCCTGCACGGCGTGCTGGATCTGGCCGTTCTCGACCCAGTAACCGAACGCGCCGCGGGAATAATCGCCCGTGACGTAGTTCACGCCCTGGCCGATGAGCTCGGTGACCAGGAAGCCGGTGCCCATTTTCTTGAGCATGGCTTCGAAGTCGTCGCCGCGGCGGGTGAGCGTGGACGAGAAGGTCAGGTTGTGCGAGCCGCCGGCATTGCCGGTGGTCTGCATGCCCAGCTTGCGGGCGGTGTACGAAGACAGGAAGTAGCCTTCGAGGACGCCGGCGGTGACCACGCTGCGCTTGCGGGTGCGCACGCCTTCGTCGTCGAACGGCGAACTGCCCATGCCGCCACGGATGTGCGGGTCTTCGGTCAGGTTGATGTGGTCCGGGAAGATGGGCTTGCCCAGGGCGTCGAGCAGGAAGCTGGCCTTGCGGTACAGCGCGCCGCCGTTGGCGGCCTGCGTCAGGGCGCCGACCAGGCCCAGGGCCAGCGGAGCCTCGAACAGCACCGGGAACTTGCCGGTGCGGATGCGGCGGGCCGACAGGCGCGACAAGGTGCGTTCGGCGGCGTAGCGGCCCACGGCCTCGGGCGAGGCCATCTTGGCCGGATCGCGCTCGGACGTGTACCAGTAGTCGCGCTGCATGCCGTTGCCGCGGCCGGCGATGGGCGCCACCGACAGGCTGTGCCGCGAATATGGGTAGCCGCCCAGGAAGCCGCGGGTGTTGCCCATGACGAACTGGCCTTCGTAGGTGCCCACCGTGGCGCCATCGGTATTGGTGATGCGCGAATCGACTTCGCGGGCCGCGCGCTCGGCGCGCAGGGCCAGCTCGGCGGCTTCTTCGGTGGAGACCGCCCAGGCCTGGTGCAGGTCCAGGTCGGGGAATTCGGTGGCCAGCTGGTCGGCGTCGGGCAGGCCGGCGGCCGGATCGGCGGCGGTGTGGCGCGCGATGTGCCAGGCCGCTTCGACGGTCTGGCGCAGGGCCGCCTCGGAAAAGTCGGAGGTCGAGGCGGACCCGCGGCTCTGGCCGGCGTAAACGGTGAGGTCCAGCGAGCGGTCGCGGGTCTGTTCGACGGTTTCGATGTCGTTCTTGCGCACCGATACCGACAGGCCCAGGCTTTCAGAGACTTCGGCCGCGGCGTCCGAGGCGCCAATTTGGCGGGCGTACGCCAGCGTTTGCTCGACCAATTCAGAAAAACGCGCGTGATTGGCCGCCAGCGGCAAGGAGGAGGAGGATTTGACCATTGCTGTCCAATTTGCAGAGACGGTTATCATAGCCAAGTCTGTCATTGCGCAGTTTTCCATGAATTCCCATACCGAAGAAGAATCCGTCGACGAAGGCTACGACGAGAACGGCTACGACCGCCCCAGCAAGTCCCAGATCAAGCGCGAAATGCATGCGCTGCTGGACCTGGGCAAGCAGTTGATCGCCCTGTCTCCCGAACGCCTCAAGCAGTTGCCCCTGGCTGAACGCCTGTACGAAGCCATTCGCATGGCGCAGCGCACCACCGGCCGCGAAGGCCTGCGCCGCCAGGTGCACTTCGTGGGCAAGCTAATGCGCGACGCCCCCGCGGACGAAATCCGTGCCCAGCTCGATGTCTGGGAAAACGGCTCGCGCGAAGAGACCGCCGCCATGCATCGCCTGGAAACCCTGCGCGATCGCCTGCTGGACGACGACGACGCCCTGACCAAGCTGCTGCACGACAATCCGCAGGCCGACGTGCAGCAGTTGCGCGCCCTGATCCGCGCCGCCCGCAAGGAAAAAACGGCCAACGCCGCCCTGCTGCAAGGCCAGGATCCGCAAAAGAAGCACTATCGCGCGCTGTTCCAGGCGCTCAAGACCCTAACCCTCTGATTTCCCCCCGCCGTCCATGAACGCACCGACCGACCTGCTCGATTGCATCGAGATCGAAACCGCCCCCACCCCTACGCACGCCGTCATCTGGCTGCACGGCCTGGGCGCGGACGGCAACGATTTCGCGCCCATCGTGCCCGAACTGGACCTGCCGGCCGGCGCCGCGGTGCGTTTCGTGTTCCCCAACGCCCCGGTGCAGCGCGTCACCATCAACAACGGCATGGCGATGCGGTCGTGGTACGACATCTTGGTCATGGACCTGGTGCGGGTCGAGGACGCCAACGGCATCCGCGCGTCCGAAGCCGCCATCAAGAAGCTCATTGCCCGTGAGAACGCGCGTGGCATTCCCACCTCGAACATCGTGCTGGCGGGTTTTTCGCAGGGTTGCGCCATGACCCTGCACACGGGCCTGCGCCTGCAGGAAAAGCTGGCCGGCATGATCGGGCTATCGGGCTACCTGCCGCTGCTCGGCACCGCCGAGGCCGAACGCGCCCCGGCCAACCAGCGCACGCCCATCTTCCTGGCCCACGGCCAATACGACCCGGTGGTGTCGCTGCCGCGCGCCCTGGCCTCGCTGGCCGAACTGGAACGACTGGGCTACGACGTGCGCTGGCACACGTACCCGATGCCGCACTCGGTCTGCGCGGAAGAAGTGGCGGATATCTCGCGCTTCCTGAACGACGTGCTGGCGGCATAACGCCCGCCCGCCGCGGGCGATCCGCCAGGATCGCCCGGCTGCCCTCCTCGGGCAGCCATCCCTTTTCTGTATACCAAGTGGTATTCCAGCACCGGCTCGCCGGAAGCTGACAGGCGCCCTCTCCTAGGGAAAAACGCCAATCCCAAAATCCTTGTCGCCCCCTGGTATTGAATATAGTATTCAAACCACGCCGTATCGGCCCGGGCGATAACTGTTCGGGCTTCCCTGTTGTTGCAGTCGATCCATCCCATTGGCCGTGTCGCGCCGGGTTTCGGCGAGGCATACAGACGCAGGAGAAAGTCCCGTGAAGCCCTTGCCATTGCCCCGCCGGGCAGTCGCGGCGCTGCTTGCCGCACTGGCGCCCGCGCTCATCCCTTTCGCCGCCCATGGCGAAGCGCTCAATCCCCCCGTGAAGGTCCGCTACGAAGAGGTGGTGCGCTCCATTCTCTACGTGCCCAAGTACGTGGCCCTGTCGCAGGGCTACTTCAAGGACGCCGGGCTGGACGTCTCGATGAAGACTTCGCAAGGCACCGACAAGGGCATGACCGCCCTGCTGTCGGGCAGCGCGGATATCGTGCTGATCGGCCCCGAGGCGTCGATCTATGTGCAGAACAGCGAATCGCCGGTCAAGCCGAAGATCTTTGCCGGTTTGACGGCCACCGACGGCTTTTTCCTGCTGGCGCGCAAGCCGGTCGAGAAGTTCGACTGGAGCATGCTCAAGGGTAAGGAGGTGATCGGCTTTCGGCCCGGGTCCAATCCCATCGTGTTCCTGGAGACCGCGCTGCGCAAGCACGGGCTGGACCCGCAGAAGGACGTGAAGCTGCTGAACAACATCGGCATTCCGGCGCGCGCCGGCGCCTGGATGGCCGGCCAGGGCGAATACGGCATTTTCCTGGAACCCGAGGCGGGCGAGCTGGTGCGCAACGGCAAGGGCTATATCGTGGCCTCGGTGGGCCACGAAGTGGGCCAGGTGGACTACACGGTGTTCACCGCCACCGACAAATACATTCGCGACAACCCCAAGGTGATCCAGGCCTGGACCGACGTGGTGGCGCGCGCCGAGAAGTACGTGAAGGACACGCCGGCCGCCACGCTGGCGCCGCAGATCATGACATACTTTCCCGGCATGGACGCGGCGGCCGTGACGGATGCGATCGACCGCTACAAGCAATACCAGATCTGGAAGACCTCGCCGCTGGTCACGGCCGACGCGATGAACCAGCTGCAGGACATGCTGATCGCCAGCGCGGTCATGAAGGAAGGCGCCCGCGTCAAATACGAAGACGTGGTGGTGGCCGACTTTGCCAGGAAGGCCCCGTGATGAGCGCCGTCGTCCACAACCTTAAGCCGGAAGCGGCCGCGGCGAAGATCGAGCTGCGTGATGTCTGTCTCAGCTATTTCACGCCGGAAGGCGAGACCGAGGCCCTGTCGCAGGTGTCGTTCGCGCTGGCGCCAGGCGAATTCGTCAGCCTGATCGGGCAAAGCGGCTGCGGCAAGAGCACGCTGCTGTCGTTGATTGCCGGCCTGATCACGCCGACCTCGGGCGCCGTGATGATCGACGGCCAGGCGGTCACCGAGCCGAACCCGCGCATCGGCTACATGCTGCAGCAGGACTACCTGTTTGAATGGCGCACCATTCTGGACAACGTGATGCTGGGCGCCGAGATCCAGGGCCGGCGCGATGCCCGCAGCGAAGCGCGCGCCGTGCATCTGCTGGAAAAGTGCGGGCTGGGCGCCTTTCTGACGCACACGCCGCGCCAGCTGTCCGGCGGCATGCGCCAGCGCGCCGCGCTGGCGCGCACGCTGGTCACCGAACCCGATGTGATCTTGCTGGACGAACCCTTTTCCGCGCTGGATTCGCAGACCCGGCTGGCCATTTCCGACGAGGTGGTCGACATCCTGCGGCGCGAAGGCAAGACGGTGGTGCTGGTGACGCACGACATCGGCGAGGCCATCGCGATGACCGACCGCGTGATCGTGCTGTCGCGTCGGCCCGGCCGCCTGAAAAGCCAGTACCGCATCCATTACGGCGACGGCGCACGCCCCACGCCGTTCCAGGCACGTTCGCGGCCGGAATTCAACGCCTACTTCAAACAGCTCTGGGACGAGCTGGACGTCCACGTGGAGGGTTGAGCCATGAATGCACCCATCGCCAACACCGTGCCGCTGCGCGCCGTGCCCGCGCCCAGCCAGAAATACCTGGACTACCTGCGCCGCGACCGCGCCCGCCGCCGCAACATCCGCCTGGCCCAGGCGCTGCTGCTGGTCGTATTCCTGTGCGCCTGGGAGATCCTGCCGCGGATGCACATCCTGAACCCGCTCTTGACCAGCTACCCCAGCGCGCTGTGGCCCACGTTCATCGACCTGTGGACCAATGGCAACCTGGCGCACCACATCCTGACCACGTTGTCGGCCACGCTGGTGGGCTTTACGCTCAGCATGGTGATCGGCATCGTGGTGGCCGCGGCGCTGTGGTGGTCGGACTTCCTGTACAAGGTGCTGGACCCGTTCCTGGTGGTGGCCAACGCCATGCCCAAGATCGCCTTCGTGCCTATCTTCTACCTGTGGCTGGGGTCGGACTATGCGGTGTACGGCATGGCCGTGGCGATTGCCGTGTTCGTGACCATCATGGTGGTGTACGCGGGCTTTCGCGGCATCGACCTGAACAAGGTCAAGCTGGCGCGCACTTTCGGGGCCAGCCGCTGGCAGGTGCTGGTCAAGGTGGTGCTGCCCGGCAGCGTACCGACGTTGATCGCCGCGGTGAAGATGAACATCGGCCTGGCGCTGGTGGGCGTCATCGTGGGCGAATTCCAGTCGGCCGATTCGGGCCTGGGCTTTCTCATCATGAACGGCAGCCAGGTCTTCAAGCTGAATATCGTGATGACCGCCATCACCATGCTGGCGCTGATTTCCAGCGTGATGTACCTGGTGGTGTACCGCATCGAAGCCGCGGTGGCGCGGCGCTACGGATAAGGAGCCGCCATGCAGATTCCGCAATGGGTCCAGGACCGCGTCATTGCCCGCCAGGGCTGCCTGCACCCCTATGACACGCTGCCGGGCGCGCGCTGCGCCGTGGTGGTGATCGACATGCAGCAGTATTTCACCCTGCCCGGCTACCTGGGCGAATGCGCCGCCGCGCGCGGCATCATCGCACCGGTGAACCGCCTGTGCGACGCGGTGCGCGCGGCTGGCGGCACGGTGGTGTGGGTGCAGACCGCGTCCGACAACGCCGACGCCTTCTGGTCGCACCACCACGGCGTGATGCTGACGCCGGAGCGCAGCGCGCGGCGCCTGGAAACCCTGCGGCGCGATTCCCCCGGCTACGCGCTGCACCCGGACCTGCGGCCCGATGCCGACGACCTGCGGGTGACCAAGCGCTTCTACAGCGCCATGGCGCCGGGTTCGTCCGAACTGGAGCCGCTGCTGCGCGGACGCGGCGTGGATACGCTGCTGATCGCCGGCACGGTCACCAACGTGTGCTGCGAGTCCACCGCCCGCGATGCGATGATGCGTGACTTTCGCACCATCATGGTCGACGATGCGCTGGCCGCGGTGACGCCGGCCGAGCACGAGCACGCGCTGCACGGCTGGCTGCTGTTCTTTGGCGACGTGCTGTCGGTGGATGAAACGGTGGCGCGGCTCAAGCCTGCGCAGGCGGCGCGCAAGACCGCCTGACGGCCCGCGCCAACCCGGCCTGCGTACGGGGGCCGCCCCGTGCGTCAGTCCAGGTTCAACCAGACCCGCCGCATGGTCGGGTCTTCGGGGTCGGCGTCGTTGGTGAAGCCCAGGCTGGTCATCAGCGACAGCATGGGCCGGTTGGTCGACAGCACCAGCCCGTCGATGTATTCCAGCCCCTGCTCGCGCGCCGCGTCGATCAGCGCCGTCATCAGCTGGCGGCCCAGGCCGCGGCGCTGCCAGTCGTCGCCGATCACCAGCGCGTATTCCGCGCCGCGCCCGTCCGGGTTGCGCAAATAATGCGCGAAACCGACCAGGACCTCACGCGGATGACCGCGGTTGGCCGGGTTGGGCACCTGCGTGGCGGCCACCAGGGCCAGCTCGCGGTGGTAGTCCACCTGGGTGTAGCGCGACACCATGCGCGGGGTCAGCTCGCGCATCATCGACACGAAGCGCATGTAGCGCGAGCGTTCGGACAGGCCGCGGATGAATTCCTGCAAGGCCTGCGCGTCTTCGGGGCGGATCGGCCGCAGCACCCACGGAATGCCGTCGGCAAAGCGGCGCACCTGCACCAGCCGCGCCGGGTACGGGTGGATCGCCATGTGCGGATAGCCGGCGGTCTGCGGCGATTCGCAGCCCGGCTTTTCGGTCAGCGTCATGCGCAGGCCGCCGGCCCGCAGATGGGTTTCACCGGCGTAGAGCGGATCGATGTCCAGCGTTTCGATGTCGGGCAGTTCGGACACCAGTTCAGACACCAGCACCAGCGCCTGCTGCAAGGCTTCGGCGGCCAGGTGGCCGACGCGCGGCGCCAGCACCTTGCGCCACAGGCGGCTGCGTTCGATCAGCTGGCGTGCCAGGAAGCCGTTCAGCGGCGGCAGGTCCATGCCACGGTCGGACTGCGACAGCACGGCGTCCGGGCCGCCCGCGCCAAAACGCACGACCGGGCCGAACTGCGGATCGCGCCGCACCCGGATCGCCATGGGGCGGGATTCCGGTTCGCCCAGCGCCACGTCCATCGGCATGTCGCGCAGCGGCACGTAGAACAGGGCCAGCAGCGCGCGGACTTCGGCCGTATTGAGTTCGCGCCGGCAATCGGCCCGCACCCGCGCCAGGATGTCGCGCGCGGCGGCCAGGTCGGGCACGTGCGTGGCCGGTTCGGGCGGCTGGGTCTGCAGCAGCAGTTGCTGGTTGTAGTGGTGCGAGGCCAGCACGCCGAAGGCATCCGCGGCCGATTCGGGCGTGCGGAACGCGGACGTGCCGGCATCGTCCAGCATGCGCCGCAGCGGCCGCATGCCGGCGTCGCCCATGAAGCACGTGACCACGGGCTTCTTGGCCTTGGGCGCGATCAGCGCCAGTTCCCGCGCCACGGCGGGCATGTCGGCCAGCGCGTCGGGCGCCAGCAGCACCAGCACGCCGTCCACGCCGGCATCGTCCAGCACGGTGTCCAGGATGGCGCGGATGCGCTCCGGCGTCAGCGGGGTGTAGGTGATGACCGGGTTGGCGCTGGCCGCGTCGGGCTCCAGCATCGCCGCCAGCGCACGCTGCGTGGCCGGCGCCAGGTCGGCACGCAGCACGGCGGCGTCCGGGCCGATCAGGTCCATGGCCAATTGCGGGGGGCCGCTGCCGTTGGAGATCAGCGCCACCCGCCGGCCCTTGGGGCGGCGGGTATAGCCCAGCACCTTCACGGCCGAGAATAACTGCACGAAGTAGCGCACCCGCACGGCGCCGGCGCGGCGCAGGGCGGCGTCGAAGATGGCGTCGGCGCTGTCGGTGTCCGCCCGGCCCGCCTTGAGCACGATGACCGGCTTGACGCTGGCGGCGGCCCGCAGCGTGCTCATGAATTCGCGCGCCGGCCCGACGTCTTCCAGGTAGAGCACGATGCTGTCGGTGCGCGGGTCGCTGGCCAGGTAGTCCAGCACCCTGGACAGGCCCACCACCGCCTCGTCGCCCAGCGACACGGCGGTGGAAAAACCAATGTGCACGTCTTCGGCCCAGTCCATCACGGCTGCCATGATGGACCGCGACTGCGCCAGCAGCGCCACCCGGCCGGCGCGCGCCAGCACCGGATGCTGGCTGAGATTCAGGCCGGCATGGGGCCGCTGGGCGCCGAACGAGCGCGGGCCCAGCAGTTCGCAGCGGTTTTCTTCGGCCCAGGCGCGGCACAGCGCCAGCGTGCCGCGCGGGTACGGGTCAGGCAGTTCGTGCGGCAGCAGGATGACCGAGCGCGGCGCCAGCGGCGACAGGCGGCGCAGGGTTTCGGGCAGCACGGCCGGCGACACGCAAACCAGGGCCAGATCGGGACGTTCACCCGCGGCCAGGCCTTGCAGGGCCTCGGGCAGGTCGGGCGCGGCGCCGGTCTCGCAGGCCACGACAGTGGTGCGGGCCTTGAGCGCCGGCGACAACGAGCCCGCCGCCGGCAGGGGCCGGTCGGCAACGATCACCAGCGAACTGGGTTCGAACATCGGGGCAAGAGCGTGTCGCAGCATGTCGTGGGCGGGCGCTAATCTAAAATACCGTTCATCGTAACAAGACAACCCCGCCGTCCGCTTGATGTGGACCCTGCCCGACGCCGCTTTGTGGCGCCGCAGCCGCTATCATTGCCACCTATGACTTCCAACGCCTCTTCCCCCATCCGTACCCGCTTCGCGCCTTCGCCGACGGGCTTCCTGCACCTGGGCGGCGCCCGTACCGCGCTGTTCTCCTGGGCCTTCGCGCGCCACCACCAGGGCACCTTCGTCCTGCGCATCGAAGACACGGACGTCGAACGCTCCACGCCGGAAGCGGTGCAGGCCATCCTGGACAGCATGGACTGGCTGGGCATGCAGCCCGACGAAGGCCCCTTCTACCAGATGCAGCGCATGGACCGCTACCGCGAGGTCGTGGCGCAGATGCTGGCCGACGGCACCGCCTACCACTGCTACAGCTCGCCCGAGGAAGTGGAAGCCATGCGCGAGGCCGCCCGCGCCCGCGGCGACAAGCCGCGCTACGACGGCACCTGGCGCCCCGAGCCCGGCAAGACGCTGCCCGCCATCCCGGCCGGCCGCCAGCCCGTGGTGCGCTTCAAGAACCCGCAGGAAGGCGCCACGTCCTGGAACGACATGGTCAAGGGCACCATCAGCTTTGACAACACCGAGCTCGACGACCTGATCATCGCCCGCCCGGACGGCACCCCCACCTACAACTTCTGCGTGGTGGTCGACGACTGGGACATGGGCATCACCCACGTGCTGCGTGGCGACGATCACGTCAACAACACGCCGCGCCAGATCAACATCCTGCGCGCGCTGGGCGCCACCCTGCCCGAATACGGCCACGTGCCCATGATTCTCGGCCCGGACGGCGAAAAGCTGTCCAAGCGCCACGGCGCAGTCAACGTCATGGAATACGACAACGAGGGCTACCTGCCCGAGGCCATGATCAACTACCTGGCCCGCCTGGGCTGGAGCCACGGCGACGACGAACTCTTCAGCCGCGAACAGCTGGTGCAGTGGTTCGACACCCGCCACCTGTCCAAGTCCGCTTCGCAGTGGGACCCCAAGAAGCTGAACTGGGTCAACGCCCACTACATCAAGCAGATGGACAACGCCGAACTGGCCGAACGGGTGGCCCCGCGCGTGGCCAACCGCGGCGGCCATCCGGAAAAGATCGACCTGCCGGGCGTCATGGGTCTCTTGAAAGACCGCGCCGAAACGCTCGAGCAACTGGCCGACGGCGCCATGCTGTTCTGCGGTGAATTCAAGCCGGCCGCCCCGGAACTGGTCGAGCAGCACCTGACCGCTGCCGCCCGCGAGGCGCTGGCCGACTTCGCCCAGCGCGCCGCCGGCACCGACTGGACCCGCGAAGCCATCTCGGCGCTGATCAAGGCCGTGCTGGCCGATCGTGGCCTGAAGATGCCGCAACTGGCGATTCCGCTGCGCGTGGCCGTGACGGGCCAGACCCAGACGCCGGCCGTGGACGCCGTGCTGGCGCTGCTGGGCAAGGAAACCGTGCAAAAGCGCCTGGCCGCGATCTGATCGCCGCGCCCGGCTCCGTGCCAGGCACAGGCCCCAAAAAAAGCCCCGAACGGCGTTGCCGGACGGGGCTTTTTCCATGGCGCGAGGCCTCGGCGCCGCTACACCGCCTGGGGCCGGGATTTCAACGCACGCGAGAAAAACGCGCCCAACAGCGGCAGCAGCACGGCCGAGCCGCCGAACAGCACCGCCGCGCCAACCTCGTCCACCACCGCGCCGGCCAGCGCCACGCCGGCCGCCTGACCCATGAACAGGCATGACGCGAACCACGCTACCGCCGTGCCGCGCGCGGACGGCACCATCTGGGTGGCGTTGGTCTGCAAGGTGGCATGCAGCAGGTAGTAGCCAAAGCCGGCCAGCACGCTGGCCAGCAGGCTCCAGAGCCACACCGGCCCCAGCAGGTACGACAGGAAGGCCACGCCCAGCACCAGGCCGCCCGCCACCGCCAGGCCGCGTTCGCCCAGGCGCTTGAGAATGCGGCCTGCCACCACCGTGTAGAGCAGCCCGCCCACCGCATACACCGCCACCAGCGCGCCAGCGGCGGTCAGCGAGATGTCGAAGCGTTCGTGCAGATACGACGGCGCAAAGGCCAACGCGCCAAAGACCAGCAGGCCTTCGATGAACACCGTGGCCAGCACCACCCGCGCCCACGGCGTGCCCAGCACCTGGCGCGCCTGCGCCACGAAGCCCTGGCGGGGCGCGTTCGGATCCACCACGCCCATCCCGGCGCGGCGCTGGCGCCGCACTTCCAGGTGCAGCAGCACACCCACCACCAGGTAGCCGCATACCAGGGCGGCAAAGGCCCAGCGCCAGCCCAGCGTGTCAGCGAACAGGCCGCCGGCCAACTGGCCTGTCGCCATGCCCAGGATGGTGCCCGTCAGAAAACGCGCCAGCGTTGCCTGGCGCCGTTCGTAGGGCACGGTGTCGCCGATCCAGGCCATCGACAGCGGTACGATGCCCGCCCCCGCCGCCCCTGACAGGGCGCGGCAGACCACCAGCATGTCCAGCGTCTCGGCCGCGACGGCCCCGGCGCTGCCCACCGCACAGGCAAAGGTCGCCACGCTGACAACGCGGTATTTGCCATAGCGGTCGCCGACAGGCCCGAAAAACATCTGCAGCACGCCGTAGGCCACGGCGAACGCGGTCACCGCGCGCGCGGCCTGCCCGGTGGTGGCGCCGAATTCGGCCGCCAGTTGCGGCAACATGGGATCACAGATGCGAAAGGCGCTGGCGCTGACGAAAGCGGCCAGGGCCAGGAGCGCGATGGCTCGCGCTTCAGAGGAAAGGGCAGGCATGAAAGACCGGCGGCGGGATGAAAGGCGAAGTTCGCACCTTACTCCAGCCGGACGCGCTTGGCGACGCCGCGAGCCGGCGCCTGTCCGTCCGGTGGGAGGGCCCGGCCGCACGGTGTGTGGCCTCGCCCCGACCGGTGGCTCGCCGAGCCCCCGGCCAGAAGCCGTCATCAATACGGCAGACGGTAACCCTGCGGCATGCGGCGCGCGGTCACGACCTGGCCGCCGCTTTTCAGTTCGCGCAGCGTCAGCTTGGCCTGCTCGACCTTTTCGACGCGGTAGCGGTTGACGTAGATCGGGTCGGCGGCGTCGACGATTTCGCCGTTCGATTGCGTGGTCTGCATGGTGTAGATGCCGTCCACCACGCTCCAGCAGCCGGTTTCACGCAGGGCCGGACGCGTCTTGCGGCCGATCTTGAGCTGCGTTTCGTAGGCCATGCGGCCGTCGGCGTACAGCACGGTCAAGGCCTGGAAATCGCCGCTGACGCCACGCGGCTTCGAATTCGAATACCAGGTGCCGACCATGGGATCGCCGCTCTTGGCCGGCACGCAGGCCATCGGCTTGGGCGGCCCTTCCGGCTGGGCCTCGGTAATGGAGGCGGGTTTGCGGACGACGCAGCCGCCCAGGATCAGAACGGCGCAGACCACGCCCGCCGTACGCAAATACACACTGCTCATGACTTCCTCAACACGTCTGTCGACGCGTCGCGCCGCTCAGATCGGCGCGCCCCTCGCGCAGCAAACATCACGCACTCTAAAGAGGCGTCCATGAAGAATCAACGACGATCCGCGCCAAGTGCAATTGCGCAACAGTCCGTCATGCAAAGCGCCCGCTTTACCGCGCTAACACGCAAAAATGCGTTGGTTTCACACGACAGTGCGGCCGCCGCGCGCGGCCTTTTCGCGCAGCATTTCTTCCATGCGCGCAGCCGCTGGCGACAGGCTGCGGCCCGCCAATCGCGTGATACCCAGCTCGCGTTCGATGCGCGGCCGCGCCAGCGGCACGAAGGCCAGTTCTGGGGAATCCGGCGGCACGCCCAGCTGCGCCAGCACCGTCACGCCCACGCCGCGTTCCAGCATCGCCAGCAGCGACATCATGTTGGACACGAACACCTGCCGTTCCATCATGAAGGCCGCCTGCGGGTAATCGGCCAATTGCCGATGGGCCACCGTGCCCACCAGCGGCAGGGCGGCGATTTCACGCCACGTCACCGACTTGCGGCTCGCCAGCGGATGGCCGCGATGGCAGACCAGCCCGAACGCATCGCGCAACAGCGGCTCGAACGACAGGCGCCGGTCGCGCAGCACCGGGCTGCACACGCCCAGTTCCACCTCGCCCGCCAGCACCATGCGTTCCACGCCTTCGGAGTTGTCGTCGAACAGGCGCAACGCCACCGCCGGATAGCGTTCGCGGTACGTCGCCACCAGTTCGGGCAGCCAATGCGTCGCCACCGTCGCTACCGACGCCATCGTCAGCGTGCCGGCCTGGTTGCTGGCCAGCCCCGACAAGGTGCCGGCCACCCGGTCATGGTGCTCGACGAGTTCACGCGCCAGCGGCAGGCAGTCCTGCCCGAACCGCGTCAACGCATTGCCGTTGCCGCGCTCGAACAGCGGCTGGCCCAGGCGCTGCTCCATCTCGCGGATCGACAGCGACAGCGCCGGCTGCGAGCGGAACGCTCGCGCCGCCGCCGCGCGGAAGCTGCGCAATTCGGCCACCAGCAGGAAGTGGCGGTAGTGCGTGATCGACAGTTCGGGCAGCGCGGGCATGGATCAGTCTGATTTTGTAGAACTTATCGATTTATAGGAAAAATAAAGTTTTCTCATCATAGGCCGCCCCGTAACATGGCCGCAATGACTACCGCGACCCTTGCCCCCGCAGCTTCCTACGATGTCGACCCGCTGGACTTCAGCCTCGCCGACCGGCTTGCCACCCGTTCCGTCGGAAAAGGCCGGCTGCTGATCGGCCAGGCCGACACATCCGGCATGCCTGCCAAGCCACACCGGGCCGCCGCATCCGTCCCGACCACGCGCCGCGTCGACGCTGCCGCATCGCAATCCCGCACTCGCCCCGGCCTGTTGTTCGTGCCGGGCGGCTATCACGGCGCCTGGTGCTACGCGCACTACCTGGATTACTTCGCTCGCGCCGGCCTGCCCTGCGCCGCCGTGGATGTCCGCGGCCACGGCCCGCTGCCGCAAGACGCCGATTTCATCCACGCCCACATCGCCGACCTGGCCCAGGACGTCGTCGCCGCGCTCGACGCGCTGGACGGCCCCACCATCGTCGTCGGCCACAGCGTGGGCGCCCTGCCCACCCTGCTCGCCGCCACCCAGCGATCCGTCGCCGGCATCATCCTCATGGCGCCCTCCCCGCCGGGCAACCTGCCGGGTGCGCGGGCGCTGCCCCCCGTCCCCGAAGGCGTCGTCCGCCAGCCGCCCGCCGACACCGAAGTCCGCGCCCGCTTTCTCGCCACCGCACCCGACCGCGACGTCAGCGCCGTGATACGCCGCCTGAGCCCCGAAAGCCCGCAGGTGCTCAACGACCGCTACCTGCTGCGCGTGCCCGTCGCCCCCGCCGCCATCACCGCCCCTGGCCTGTGCCTGGAAGCCGGCCTGGACTCGCACGACCGCCACCCGCCCGGACAAGACCACGCCATCGCCCGTCTGTATGGCTTCGACCACGCCGTCCTTGCCGGGCAGCCGCACTGCATGATGTACGGCGACCACTGGCAAGCCAGCGCCGCGGCCGTCCTGGACTGGCACCGCCAGCAATTCGGCTAGTTCCGAACAAGGCGCCGGCGACACTGACACCTACCGCACCAAGACCCAAAGCCCACCCCCCCGCAGCACAGCCGCACTGCCCCAGCACAAAACAATAACGGCGCCCATCGGCGCCGCCAGGAGACAAGCATGATCCGCACCCCTTCCCATCCCGCCACGGCCACACCGCGCCGCCCCGCCCTGCGCGTCCTGCTGGCCAGCGCCACCCTGCTGCTGGCCAGCACTGCCCACGCCGCCGGCTGGCCCGAAAAGCCCATCACCCTCATCGTCCCGTCCGCCGCCGGCGGCGCCGCCGACCTCACCGCCCGCACCTTCGCCCAGTTCCTGGGCAAGCAAACCGGCCAGACCGTCATCGTCGAAGACCGCCCAGGCGCCGGCGGCATCGTCGGCACCAACGCCGCCAAGAACGCTGCCGCCGACGGCTACACGTTCCTCCTGTCCACCAACTCCACCCACGCCGCCAACCAGTTCCTGTACAAGAGCCTGCCCTACGACGCCCAGAAAGACTTCGTCCAGATCGGCATGCTCGGCACCTTCGGCACCGTCGGCATCGTCGCCCCCGACAGCCCCTACCGCACCGTCCCCGAACTCGTCGACTACGCCAAGAAACATCCCGGCGAAGTCTTCTTCGGCTACTACAGCTCGTCCTCCCAGGTCCCCGCCGAACTCTTCAAGAAGCGCGCCGGCATAGACATCGGCGCCGCCGGCTACAAGAACATCACCCAGATCATCACCGACCTGCGCGGCAAACAGATCGGCTTCGCCTTCGTCGACTACCTCACCGCCATGGGCCAGATCGACGGCAAAGGCCTCGCCCCCCTGGCCGTCACCGCCGACAAACGCCACCCCGCCTGGCCCGACGTCCCCACCATGTCCACCTACTACCCCGACTTCATCGTCGCCGGCTGGCTAGGCATCTCCGCCCCCGCCGGCACCCCGCCCGACATCGTCGCCAAAATGAACGCCGCCACCCAAGCCGCGGTAAAAGACACCCCCACCGCCGACAAACTCCGCGCCCTGGGCCTGACCCCCGAAGCCATGGACGCCGCCCGCTTCGACACCTTCGTCAAGGAAGACACGGTCCGCTGGAAGGAGTGGATCAAGATCTCAGGCATACAACCCCAATAAAGACGCCCTAATAGATATAGATATAGATAGAGGCAGCGCCGCACAAAGCGGCGCTGCCTCTATCTATATAAGAGAGCATAAAAGCGAAACCCGAGAAAAAGAGAAATACCGCGCAGTCGGGAAAGCAGAAAAGCAAAGACAACCAAAAAACCTCCACCCCCAACCAGCCCACCCGCGCAAGCGCGCAGCGGCATCGCCGCCCGCAAGACACCCCAACGCCAAAGAAGGCCGCCCGCGCGGCCGCTTTGGCGACCCCGCCCCCTCCTCCTCCCCCAAAACGATCGTGGCCAACACGCCAAGCACCCCACCCGTCCCAACAACCGGCAGTAAGGCACATCAAGAGCGCGTGACGGGGCAGGCGGGTGAGGGCGGGGCGTGTAGATTGCGCCCGGCGGAATCCGAAGGAACCGCCAAAGGCGGTGACGAGGATGAGCACGGGGCAGTCCGGAGCGAAGGCTCCGGACCGCAATCGTAGCCCCGCCCTCACCCGCCTGCCCCGTCACGCGCGGCTTAAGAACCATCAACCGCCAATAGAAAACCTAAAGCGGCAACTTCAATTCATGCTTGATCTCACGCAAAGCCACAATCGTCCGAGTCTGCCGAATCCCCGGCATATTGAACAAAAACCGATGCAAAAACCGATCATAGGCCTCAGGACTCTCAACCAGAATCTTCAACAGAAAATCAGAATCCCCCGTCACCGCATAGCACTCAAGAATCTCCGGCGCATCCCGCACTGACCGCTCGAAGTTTTCCACCGTATTCGCCGAATGCCGCTCCAGGCTGATCTGCGCGAACATGCACCCCAGCCCCACCTTGCTGCGATCCACCTGCGCGCTATAGCCCTGGATCACCCCGCTCGCCTCCAGCGCCTTCACCCGGCGCCACACCGGCGCCGCCGACAGCCCCACCTTTTCAGACAACTGCTGCGCCGAAGCCCGGCCGTCCTCCTGCAGGGCCTTGAGGATGCCGATATCGGTCTTGTCCATCGTTTTGTCTCCTGTTTGGGTCGAAATTCCGCGAACACGAAATATTCATTGCGAATTATAGGGATAGCACGATCCAAAAACGCAATAAACCTGATGCTGCGCGAACCTATCATGGTGCCGACTACAGGAGTATTCACGATGGACGGTACCCCCGCCGCCGAGCCCCAGCTGGACCTCGACTACCAGCTCGCCGACAACCTCACTCGCGAGACCGGCCGCATCTTTCTCACCGGCACCCAGGCCCTGGTGCGCATCATGCTCACCCAGCGCCGCATCGACCGCGAGCGCGGCCTGAACACCGCCGGCTTCGTGTCCGGCTACCGCGGCTCGCCCCTGGGCGGCGTCGACATGGCCATGTGGAAAGCGCAGAAAGCGCTGGACGCCAACCAGATCTCGTTCCTGCCCGGCATCAACGAAGACATGGCCGCCACCGCCGTCATGGGCACCCAGCAGGCCGGCGTGCGCGCCGACCGCAACGTCGATGGCGTCTTCGCCATGTGGTACGGCAAGGGCCCCGGCGTCGATCGCGCGGGCGACGCCCTGCACCATGGCAATGCGGCCGGTGCGTCGCGCCACGGCGGCGTGCTGGTGGTCGTGGGCGACGACCACACCGCGGTGTCCTCGTCCATTCCGCATGCCAGCGAAGCGTCCCTCATCGGCTGGCAGATGCCCATCGTGCATCCGTCCTCCATCGACGAATACGAAACCTTCGCCCTGTGGGGCTGGGCCCTGTCACGCCATGCCGGCACCTGGGTCGCCTTCAAGGCGGTCTCTGAAACCATCGAAAGCGGCCATTCCTTCACGCCCGCGCCCGTCGTCGCCTACGACATGCCGGCCGACCCCGACCTGCCGCCCGACGCGCTGGAATATTCCGCCCGCGACTTCCTGTCGCTGGCCGTCGAAGCCCGCATGAACCTGCGCATGAAGGCCGTCACCGCCTTCGCGCGCCGCCACAGCATCGACCGCCTGACCTGTCCGGCGCCGCGCGCCACCGTCGGCATCGTCACCGTCGGCAAGGCCCACCTGGACGCCATGGAAGCGCTGTCGCGCCTGGGCGTGGACACCGTCACCGCCAACGCGCCCGTGCGCATCTACAAGCCCGGCCTGACCTGGCCGCTCGATGCCGAACGCATGCTGGAATTCGCGCGCGGCCTGTCGCACATCCTCGTCATCGAGGAAAAAGGCGCCGTCGTCGAAACCCAGCTCAAGGACCTGCTGTTCAACCTGCCCGAGCGCGCCACCGTCATCGGCAAGAAGGGCTTTGACGGCGAACTCGTGGTGCCATCGGCCGGCCAATTGCGGCCGTCGCTGCTGGCCCGCCCGCTGGCTGCCTGGCTGTCGCGCACCGCCGGCCTGCAGACCGGCGCCGACCTGGCCGGCTTCGACTGCCAGGACACCCTGTCCAACGACGCCGACGGCATGCGCCGCCGTCCCTACTTCTGTTCGGGCTGTCCGCACAGCACCTCGACCAAGGTGCCCGAAGGCAGCCAGGCGCTGTCCGGCGTGGGCTGCCACTACATGGCTGCCTGGATGGACCGCGACACCGGCGGCCTGACCCAGATGGGCGGCGAAGGAGTCGACTGGATCGGCCTGTCGCGCTACACCAGGATGCCGCACATCTTCCAGAACATGGGAGAAGGCACCTACTACCACTCCGGCTACCTGGCCATTCGCCAGGCCGTGGCCGCCAAGGCCAACATCACCTACAAGATCCTGTTCAACGACGCGGTCGCCATGACGGGCGGCCAGCCGGTGGATGGCCCGATCTCGGTGCCGCAGATCTGCCAGCAACTGCGCGGCGAAAACGTCGCGCGCATCGTCGTCACCAGCGACGAGCCCGAAAAGTACCAGGGCGTGGACCTGGGCCCCGGCATCAAGGTGCACCATCGCCGCGAACTGGACACCCTGCAACGCGAGCTGCGCGAGATCGCCGGCGTCACCGTACTCATCCACGACCAGACCTGCGCCGCCGAAAAGCGCCGCCGCCGCAAGAAGAACCAGTTCCCCGACCCGGCGCGCCGCATGCTGATCAACAGCGCGGTCTGCGAAGGCTGCGGCGACTGCGGCGTGAAATCGAACTGCCTGTCGGTGGTGCCGCTGGAAACTCCCTATGGCCGCAAGCGCGCCATCGACCAGTCCAGCTGCAACAAGGACTATTCCTGCGCCGAAGGCTTCTGCCCAAGCTTCGTGTCCGTCATGGGCGGCAAGCCTCGCAAGAGCGCCGCCCCCAAGGCCGACCAGGAACGCCTGCAGCAGCTCATCCAGCGATTGCCGCTGCCGCAGCTGCCCGCACTGGACCGCCCCTATCGCCTGCTGGTCGCGGGCATGGGCGGCACCGGCGTCATCACCATCGGTGCGATCGTATCGATGGCCGCCCACCTGGAAGGCCTGTCGGCCGCCGTGCTGGACCTGACCGGCCTGGCGCAAAAGGGCGGCACCGTCGTCAGCCATATCCGGCTGGCGCCGGCTGGCGCTGCCGCCGGCCCCGTGCGGCTGGACTGGCAGCAGGCCGACGCCGCGATCCTGTGCGACCCGGTCGCCTCCGTCGCGCCGGATTCGCTGGGCGCGCTGCGCCGCGGCCACACCCGCGTCACCGTCAACACCTACGTCGCGCCCGTCTCCGACTTCACCCGCAACCCCGACGCCGCCATGCGCCCCGAGGCCCTGCTGGCCAAGATCCGCCACGCCGCGGGCGAGGCCAACACCGCCGCCATCGACGCGCACGAAGCCGCGCTGGCCCTGTTCGGCGACAGCATCCTGTCCAACATGTTCATGCTGGGCTATGCCTGGCAGCGCGGCGGCGTGCCGCTGTCGCAGGCCGCCATCAACCGCGCCATCGAACTGAACGGCGTGGCGGTGGCCGCGAACCGGGCCGCCTTCGACAGCGGCCGCCTGGCCGCGCACCAGCCCGACGCCCTGGACGGCGCGCTGCGCCCCCGCGCTCAAGTCGTGCAACTGCATGTGCCCGAAACGTTTGAACGCGCCGTGGCCCGCCGCGTCGACGACCTGACCGCCTACCAGGACGCCGCCTACGCCAGCCAGTACCGCGACGTGGTTGAACGCGTCGCGGCCCGCGAACGCGAGCTGGCCCCCGACGCCAAGACCCCGCGCCTGGCCCTGGCCGTGGCGCGCAGCCTGTTCAAGCTGATGGCCTACAAGGACGAATACGAAGTCGCGCGGCTCTACACCGGCGAGGCCTTCCAGGCGCAGCTGCAAGGCCAGTTCGAAGGCGACTACAGCCTGCGCTTTCACATGGCCCCGCCGATCTTCGCCCGCAAGGACCCGCGCACCGGCATACCCCGCAAGGTCACGCTGGGCCCGCGCACCATGACGGCACTGAAGCTGCTGACCCGCTTCAAGCGCCTGCGCGGCACCTGGTTCGATCCGTTCGGCCACACCGCCGAACGCAAGATGGAACGCGCCCTGGTCAGCGAGTACCGCCAGACCATAGACCAGCTGCTTGTAGGGTTGACCCGGGACACGCTCGCGCAAGCGGCTACAATCGCCGCCCTTGCAGAAACCATACGCGGCTTCGGCCACGTCAAGGCCGCCAACGTCGAGAAGTACCGGACAGAGTTGGCTCGCTTGATGCAAAGCTATACGGCGCCTGCCCCGCGCGATGTACCCCTGCGGAAAACCGCATAAACACTCGCGTTGAGCGGTCCTGTCCCGGGCGCGCCTTAGCAGGCGCGCCCGGTGCATTTGGTAACAATCTTTTGGGAACTTGGTCCTATCTTCTTCTTGTGGGTGTCGTACTCGATCACTAGAATTAGTGTCCAACGAGGGGTGCTACACTACATGTTGTGGTCGCCTAACCGCTGATTCTCGTCGGCCACGCCATACGGATACGTCCGTCCAAGCGTTGCGACCCCCTCAATAAGATCCAATTTCGTACCTGACATGACGTCGTCATGTCGCTATCTACGCGCTTTTCGCACAGGAGCTTCCATGCAGACTACGATCGCCTCTGTGACCCGGCCCTCGGCCGTGCCGCCCTCTCAAACCGATTCCCCGGCCGACGCCAATGGCGGGCAATGGGCCAGCTACAACATCATTCGCCGCAATGGCTCGGTGGTCGGGTTCGAACCCAGCAAGATCGCCATCGCCATGACCAAGGCCTTCCTGGCCGTCAACGGCGGCCAGGGCGCAGCCTCGGCCCGTGTGCGCGAACTGGTGGAACAGCTGACGTCCCAGGCCGTCAACGCGCTGGTGCGCAACCGCCCCGGTGGCGGCACCTTCCATATTGAAGACATCCAGGACCAGGTCGAACTGGCCCTGATGCGCTCGGGCCAGCACGACGTTGCCCGCGCCTATGTGCTCTACCGCGAAAAGCGCACCCAGGAACGCGCCGCCGCTGCTGCCGCCGAAGGCCAGCAGAAGGCTGACGCCGCGCCGCAGGAACACGTGCTGAACGTCACGGACGCGGGTGTCCGCCGTCCGCTGGACATCGCCGAACTGCGCGCCACCATCGTCGCCGCTGGCGAGGGCCTGGCCGAATTCATCGATTCGGAAGCCATCCTGAAGGAAACGGTCAAGAACCTGTACGACGGCATCCCCGTCGACGAGGTCTACAAGTCCGCCATCCTGTCGGCGCGCGCGCTGGTCGAAAAGGACCCGGCCTACAGCCAGGTCACCGCTCGCCT
The DNA here is from genome assembly GCF_058783235.1 of Achromobacter sp. FW305-C-28. Lineage (NCBI taxonomy): Bacteria > Pseudomonadati > Pseudomonadota > Betaproteobacteria > Burkholderiales > Alcaligenaceae > Achromobacter > Achromobacter sp. FW305-C-28. The sequence goes on from NZ_JBYSYL010000011.1 coordinate 167,417, forward strand.
CTTGCTGCACACGATCCGCAAGGAAGTGCTGGGCGAAGAAGTCTCGCAAGACGGCATGGGCGCTCGCTACGCCGAGTACTTCCCCACGTTCATCGCCCGCGGCATCGAAGGCGGCCTGCTGTCGCCCGACCTGGCCAGCTATGACCTGACCAAGCTGGGCAAGGCGCTGAACGCCAAGCGCGACCTGCAATTCGGCTACCTCGGCCTGCAGACCCTGTACGACCGCTACTTCCTGCACATCCGCGGCACCCGCATCGAACTGCCGCAGGTGTTCTTCATGCGCGTGGCCATGGGCCTGGCGCTGCGCGAAACCGACCGCGAAACCCGCGCGATCGAGTTCTATGAAATCCTGTCGTCGTTCGACTTCATGAGCTCGACCCCGACGCTGTTCAACTCGGGCACCCTGCACTCGCAGCTGTCGTCGTGCTACCTGACCACCGTCTCCGACGACCTGGAAGGCATCTACGACGCCATCAAGGAAAACGCACTGCTGGCCAAGTACGCCGGCGGCCTGGGCAACGACTGGACCCCGGTGCGCGCACTGCGCAGCCACATCAAGGGCACCAACGGCGAAAGCCAGGGCGTGGTTCCGTTCCTGAAGGTCGTCAACGACACCGCCGTGGCGGTGAACCAGGGCGGCAAGCGCAAGGGCGCGGTCTGCACGTACCTGGAATCGTGGCACCTGGACATCGAAGAATTCCTGGAACTGCGCAAGAACACCGGCGACGAGCGCCGCCGCACGCACGACATGAACACGGCGAACTGGATTCCCGACCTGTTCATGAAGCGCGTCATGGAAGGCGGTGAATGGACGCTGTTCTCGCCGTCCGACTGCCCCGACCTGCACGACAAGTACGGCCGCGCATTCGAAGAAGCCTACATCGGCTACGAAGCACGCGTTGCCAGCGGCGAACTGAAGCTGTTCAAGAAGATGCCTGCGCTGAACCTGTGGCGCAAGATGCTGTCGATGCTGTTCGAAACCGGCCATCCGTGGATCACGTTCAAGGATCCTTGCAACATCCGTTCGCCGCAGCAGCACGTCGGCGTGGTCCACAGCTCGAACCTGTGCACCGAGATCACCCTGAACACCAACGAATCCGAAATCGCGGTGTGCAACCTGGGTTCCGTGAACCTGGTCGCCCACATGAAGCCGGCTGCCGGCGGCGGTTTCGAACTCGACCACGACAAGATCAAGCGCACGGTCAGCATCGCCATGCGCATGCTCGACAACGTCATCGACATCAACTACTACGCCGTCGAGAAGGCTCGCAACTCCAATGCGCGCCACCGTCCGGTGGGCATGGGCATCATGGGCTTCCAGGATTGCCTGCAGATGATGCGCGTGCCGTATGCGTCGCAAGACGCCGTTGAATTCGCGGATCGCTCGATGGAAGCGGTGTGCTATCACGCCTACTGGGCCTCGAGCCTGCTGGCTGAAGAGCGCGGTCGCTATCAATCGTATGAAGGCTCGCTGTGGTCGCGTGGCATCTTGCCGCAAGACACGTTGAAGATGCTGCGTGATGAACGCGGTGGCCATGTCGAGGTCGATGAATCGAGCACGCTCGATTGGGATACGTTGCGCGCGCGCATCAAACAACACGGCATGCGCAACTCCAATTGCATCGCAATCGCCCCAACCGCGACTATTTCCAATATCATTGGTGTATCTGCGTGCATCGAACCTACTTTCCAGAACTTGTACGTTAAATCGAATCTCTCCGGCGAGTTCACGGTCGTTAACGATTACCTCGTGCGTGACCTGAAGAAACTCGGTCTCTGGGACGAAGTCATGGTCGCCGACCTCAAGTACTTCGACGGCAGCCTGTCCCGCATCGATCGCGTACCTTCCGAACTCCGCGAACTCTACGCCACCGCGTTCGAAGTCGAACCGAGCTGGCTGGTTGAATGCGCGTCGCGTCGCCAGAAGTGGATCGACCAGGCACAGTCCCTGAACATCTACATGGCCGGCGCATCGGGCAAGAAACTCGACGACACCTACAAGCTGGCCTGGAAGCGCGGCCTGAAGACGACCTACTACCTGCGTACCCTTGGCGCCACCAGCGCCGAGAAGTCCACGGGACGCGGCGGCGAACTGAACGCCGTCACTGCTGGCGGTCAATCCACCGCCGCCCCCGTGTCCGCTGCACCTGTTTTGCCGGAACCCGAAGTTCTCGGGGCGGTTTGCACCATGCGGCCGGGTGACCCCGGTTTCGAAGAGTGCGAAGCCTGCCAATAAACCGCCTCCGGAGAATGAATCATGATTAATTGGGAAGACGACACCCTCGCCACGCAACCTGCACAAACCCCCGCACCCGCGGCGGGTGGGCAGGCTGCGCCCGAAGTCCGGGCGGCGACCGGCGTGTTCGGCGACACCGCCCTGCCCACGCCCGCCGCGCCTGAACACGCGGCAGGCCTGGCGGCCAGCGGCGCCGCCACCTCGCAGCGCGTGAAGGTTGCAGACAAGCGCATCATCAACGGCGAAACCGACGTCAACCAGCTGGTGCCGTTCAAGTACAAGTGGGCTTGGGAAAAGTACCTGGCCACTTGCGCCAACCACTGGATGCCGCAAGAAATCAACATGTCGCGCGACATCGCCCTCTGGAAGAACCCCAACGGGCTCACCGAGGACGAGCGCCGCATCGTCAAGCGCAACCTGGGTTTCTTCGTCACGGCCGACTCGCTGGCCGCGAACAACATCGTGCTGGGCACCTACCGCCACATCACGGCGCCTGAATGCCGCCAGTTCCTGCTGCGCCAGGCCTTCGAAGAAGCCATCCACACGCACGCCTATCAATACATCGTCGAAAGCCTGGACCTGGACGAAGCGGAGATCTTCAACGCTTACAACGAAGTGCCGTCCATCCGCGCCAAGGACGAGTTCCTGATCCCGTTCATCGACGCGATCGCGGACCCCAACTTCAAGACGGGCACGCCCGAAGCCGACCAGACGCTGCTCAAGTCCCTGATCGTCTTCGCTTGCCTGATGGAAGGCCTGTTCTTCTACGTTGGCTTTACGCAGATCCTGGCGCTGGGCCGCCAGAACAAGATGACCGGCGCGGCCGAGCAGTACATGTACATCCTGCGCGATGAATCCATGCACTGCAATTTCGGCATCGACCTGATCAACACCGTCAAACTCGAGAATCCGCACCTCTGGACGCCGGAATTCCGCGAAGAAATACGAGAACTCTTCCGCAAAGCGGTCGAACTCGAATACGCTTACGCCGAAGACACGATGCCGCGCGGCGTGTTGGGCTTGAACGCACCCATGTTCAAATCCTACCTGCGCTTCATCGCCAACCGTCGTTGCCAGCAAATCGGTATCGAACCGCTGTACCCGCAGGAAGAAAATCCCTTCCCGTGGATGGCGGAAATGATCGATCTTAAGAAGGAACGCAACTTTTTTGAAACTCGCGTGATCGAATACCAAACTGGTGGCACGCTGAGCTGGGAGTAACGTAGTTCGCCATCAGGTCCGGCGCGGGCACGCTCAAAGAGCGTCGCGTTCGCGCCAGGCCTGACGGCGATCTCCCAGGTCAGGGTGTTTTCGAACACGTAGAACAAGCGGTAGGCGGTCTGTGATCAGACTGCCCACCGGCGCCATTTGAAATGGCTCGCGCCAAAGGAGCGGGGGCCATATCAAATGGCTGTGCCGAATTCATTAGCGCAAACCGTAGTAGCTGTTGCTCGCACAGAACAGCGGCATGCGCCGATGAATAGCCCGGGCACGGTTCGCCTTGTTGGCGAGTCGGGGCACGGGTTTAAGTTCTGGGACCCCTGAACCTAAGGAGCATGACCATGGCAACAGCCAAGAAAGCCGTAAAGAAAGCGGTGAAGAAGCCCGCCGCCAAGAAGGCAGTAGCGAAGAAGGCCGCTCCGGCCAAGAAAGCCGCTGTCAAGAAGGTAGCAGTCAAGAAAGTCGCCGCCAAGAAACCGGCAGTGAAGAAGGTTGCCGCCAAGAAGCCGGCAGCCAAGAAGGTCGCAAAGAAAGCGGTAGCCAAGAAGGCCGTCGCCAAGAAAGTCGCGGCCAAGAAGCCGGTAGCCAAGAAGGCAGTGGCCAAGAAGGTCGTCGCCAAGAAGGCGGTTGCCAAGAAGGCCGTCGCCAAAAAGGCCGTCGCCAAGAAAGCGGTAGCCAAGAAGGTCGTCGCCAAGAAAGCGGTAGCCAAGAAGGCCGTCGCCAAGAAGGCGGTTGCCAAGAAGGCCCCCGCTGCCAAGAAGGCGGTTGCCAAGAAAGTCGTAGCCAAGAAGGCTCCGGCTGCCAAGAAGCCCGCTGCTGCAAAGCCTGCCGCTGCCAAGCCGGCTGCTGCCAAGAAGCCCGCCGCTGCCAAGAAGCCCGCTGCGAAGAAAGCCGCTCCGAAGAAGCCCGCTACGCCGCCGTCCACGGCTGCTGCGCCGGGCGCGAAGACCGCGCTGAACCCCGCCGCGTCGTGGCCGTTCCCGACGGGTGGCCGTCCGTAATCGGACCGGTCCACATCGGTAGCAGTACCTCAAGCCGCCTGGCCCTGGCCAGGCGGTTTTTTATTGCCCCGATGCTTCATCCCTTTTGCGCCGTCCGCCGCGGCGATCGCGTCATCCGGGCACTACCGTAGCGCCATTGGCGTGAGACAATAAAAGCCGTCTTTATTTGGTAGATAGCGTCCATGCTCGGTGAAATCCTTCGCTTCCTGCTCGAAATCGCATTCACGCTGTTCGGCGCGGCCCTGATCGCCCGCGCCTGGATGCACGCGATACGACTGCACCCCTTCAATCCGCTGGCACGCGTCATCTACCAGGCCACCAACTGGCTGGTGCTGCCGCTGCGCAAGATCATTCCCGCCGGCAACAAGATCGACTGGACCAGCATCGTGGCCGCCTGGCTGGCGGCGCTGGCCTATCTGGTGCTGATCTGGATGGTCGCGCTGGGCGCCCTGCTGCCGGCCGTGCTGCTGCCCAAGTTCCTGCTGGGCGCCGTGTTCATGGCGGCCAAGTGGGCGCTGAACCTGGTCGTGTGGCTGACCCTGATCCAGGCGGTGCTGTCCTGGGTCAACCCGATGGCACCCATGATGCCGCTGCTACAGGCCCTGACCGCGCCGCTGCTGGACCCGGTTCGCCGGCTGCTGCCGCGCACCTCGATCGACTTCTCGCCGCTGGTACTCTTGATCGTGGCCCAGATCGTGCTGATGGTGCTGGCCCGCCTGAGCTACAACGTGGTGGGCGTCTGACGCGCACCCGATAGACAGCCGCTGGCAAGGCGCCAGCGGGCACTGACCAAAAAGCCCAGGCATTTCCGCCTGGGCTTTTTTTTGGATTCGAGCAGGCCGCAGGCTCGCGCCCTGCCCGCTCGTCGTCACGCCGGAATCGCGGCGTAGATGTCGATCAGCTTCTTGCGGTCGATCTTGTGATTGTTCGACATGGGCAGCGCCGGGCAGGCCACCAGCTCGGATGGCACCATGTAGGGCGGCAGACGCTGGGCCAGCCGGTCTTTCCAGCCCGACAGCGCGTCCGGCTGCAGAAAGCGCGCATCGGCCTCGCCCGTTGCGCCGCCCGCCACGAAGCCGATCAGGCGCACTGCCGTGCCATCCGGCCGGCGCAGCACTGCGCAGGCGCCGCCTTCCACGCCTGGCAGGCCATGCAGGGCTTCGTCGATCTCGGCCAGCTCGATACGGTAGCCATTCAGCTTGATCTGGTCGTCCATGCGGCCGCGGCAGAACAGCAGCCCGTCGGCCTCCATCTGGCCCAGATCGCCCGTGCGGAATCCGCGGCGGCCATCTTCGGCCACGAACAGCTTGGCCTCGTTCAGGTCCGGGCGGTTCAGGTAGCCGCGCATGACGTGGTCGCCCACGATGCAGATCTCGCCGTCCTGCACCCGCAGTTCGCAATCGGGCTTGGCGTAGCCCACCGGCAGCGGATCGTGGGCCGCCAGCACGGCGTCGTTGATGTCGATCCAGGTGGTGGCCACGGTGGCTTCGGTCGGGCCGTAAGTATTCAGGATCACGGCATCCGGGAACCGCTGGCGCAGCTTCTTTGCCAGCGCCGCGGGCAAAGGCTCGCCGCAGAACAGGAAGGTGCGCAGCGTGGGCAAGGTGGCCGGTGAGAAATCGCGGTTGGCCAGTTGCTGGTGCGCAAACGACGGCGTCGACACCCACACCGTGATGCCATTGGCCGCCAGCCGCGGCATCCAGGTGGCCGCCGCGCCGATCTGCTCGCGCGAATTCAGCACGCAGGTGCCGCCAGCGGCCAGCGTGGCGAACACTTCATACATGGACAGGTCGAAGCTGAACGGCGCCTGGTTCATGAACACCGGCGCATCACCCAGGCCGAAACTGCCCAGCATCCAGTCGCCCAGCAGCCCGACGCTTTCGCGGCCGATCTGCACGCCCTTGGGGTCGCCCGTGCTGCCGGACGTGAACATGACATAGGCCAGGCCGCGTTCGGCCAGCTCGGCGCCGTCACCCGGTTCGAAGCCCCGGGCCGCGGTGTCGTACACCGCGGCGGCGCGCACGATCTCGACGATGCGGCGCAGGCGTTCGGGCGGATAGATGGTGTCGACCGGCACGAACGGCGCGCCGATCAGCAAAGCGCCTACCATGGCGACGAAGAAAGAGGCCTCTTTGTGTCCGTAGATGGCCACGGGCACGTCGGGGGCCGCGCCGTGCTCGCGGGCCTGGTCGGCCCACGCCACGGCTTCATCGCGCAACTGCGCCCAGGTCAGGCTGCGGTCGGCCGCGACCACCGCCAGCGCGTCGGGCGAGCGAGCGGAGTCAACGAACTGGAAGGTCTTCAGGTCGAAACGCATGCCGAAACTCCGGGCGTCAGATGGGGCTGCGGCCGCTGAACACGTACAGCGCGAGGGCAGCGAGAATCAGGGTGAGAACGCGCCCGAGAAAGCGCATGACGGGACGCGCCAGCGTGGCCTGCAGCGCCGGCCGCGTGCGGGCGGCGTTGATCAGCAGGTTGTGGCCCACCGAATACGCCCCGAACATCAGGCCGCTGACGATGTAGTGCACCGACAGCCCGTTCCAGACGCCCATGGCCAGCAGCGTGGCAAAGATGCCGATGTTCTGCGCTGCCATGCGGTGGCGCGCGAAGAACGGCGTCTTGCTCAGCGCCTTGTAGATCGGCATGAACACGACGTCACGCAGCCACTCGGACAGGCTGATGTGCCAACGGCGCCAGAAGTCCTGCGGATTGAGCGTGGCCAGCGGGTTGCGGAAGTTGATCGGCAGCGTGAAGCCGAACAGCATGCCGATACCGATGGCCATGGTGGAATAGCCGGCGAAATCGAAGAACAGGTAGGCGCTGTAAAGCGAGGCGTTGAGCGCCACGCCGGTGAACGAATAATCGTGCGCATCCAGCGTCGCCAAACCGTAGCGCCAGATCAGTTCGGCCAGGCCGAATTTCTGGATCACGCCCAGCATGATCAATTCCAGGCCGGTCAGCCAGGTATTGAGATTGACGCCTTCATAACCGCGTTTCAAATCGGCCTGGAAACTGCGCCAGCGGTACATCGGCCCGGCCAACAGCGTCAGCGGGAAGAACAGGTAGATGAAATAGTCGAGCGGCGAGATGCGTTCGTTGCGCTGGGCAAACAGCAGCACGTCGATGGCGCGGAAGGTGGCGAACGACAGCCCCAGCATGGCGCCCAGGTGCGATACCCCGGTCTTGACCAGCAGCAGCGGCGTCATGGTGATGATGACGGCCAGCCAGGTGGGGATGTAGTTGCGCCGTACGGCCCACAACGCCGTACCCGAAATGGCCAGCAGCGCCAGCGGCTGGTAGGGCCGCGCCCAGAACACCGCCATCCAGACGCCCAGGCAGATCACGCCGATGATGTGGCGATAGCCGATGCGCAGCGGCATGCCGAAAGAGCGGTAGGCCAAAAGACCCAGCCCGCCGCACAGGGCGCCGCCGAAAAAGCTCAAGCTTGCGAACAATTCCATGCTGCGGTCAGAACTGTTGGTATTGGAATTCGACCTTGATAGGTCCGCCGCTACCCGTGGTGGGCTGCGCTTGCAGCACGAACACCAGGATCACCCCGACATACAGGCACAGATGCCAGAAGAAACGCCGGCCCCATGCCATGCCCGACTTGCGGGCGCCTTGATCCTGGGCGCCGTCGCCGGCAGCCGGATCGGCTTTACAAAAGAGTTTCATCGGGAAAAGTACTCCGCAATGCCTTGGTCCGCCATCGCCCAACCGAGCTCGGCCAAATGCATGTCATCACGCACCATGCCGGGTTCGAAGGGAATGCTGTACAGGTCCAGGCAACCCATCTGGTAGCGCGTGCACATGCCGGTAATGGCGGCCACCACCGGGTCGAAGCGTTCGACGTCGAGGATGAGCTTGGGGTTGAACGGCTGGATCACGAAGTAGGCCTTGACCTTGCGCTTTTGCAGCAAGGCCATGACGCGCGACAGGTCGCCCAGCTCGGTGCGGGTGATGGGATCGACGTTGGCAAACTCGTTGCGAGCCGGCGAATACAGCGACGCCAGGTACTGCTTGTAGTAATCGTCGCGCACGTCGTAGGGATTGTTGCTGCCCAGTTGGTGCTCGACCTCGCGCGCCTCATGCGTCAGGCGCGACCACTGCCCGGAATTCAGCCGCGCCGACGATGGCCATGACACGAAACGGTGCGCCGGGACCGACAGCTTGCTGCGCGGGCGATCGGGCGCGGGTTCCTTGCGCGCGTTCCACCACAGCGACACCTTGTCTTTCAGCTCGGCGACCTGGCCATTGGCGATCAGCCACAACAAGCCCCAATTGGCGTTGTCGGTGATCCAGTTCTGCATCTGCTCGCGCGTGCTGGGCTTTTCCCAGAGGCGGTCCCAGACCGGGCCGGTCACGTGTTCGGCAAACGCGCTGCGTGGCAGCTGCCCGCCCGAGGCGAACCAGGCCGGCGACACCATGATGACCAGCCGCGTGTTGGGTGTGAGCGAATCCGCCACCGATTCCAGCACGCTGACGATGCCGTAGGACTGGAACATGGCGTGGCCATAGGCCAGCGTCGGCACCTTGAGCTCTTCGGGGAAGAAGCGATAAGGCACGAAACGCAGGTCGTGGCTGGACAATTCGGACGACCCCAGCACCACCAGCGTACCGTCGCTGAGCGCGTTGCCCAGCCGGGTCAGGTTGACGTGCTGCGTGCCCCAATCCGGCCCCAGATTGGGCAGATAGTTGCTTTTGTCCGACGCCACCGTCGATACCGGGTGGACGATGCGGGTCAGCAGGTCATCCGCGCCGCAGTAGGCTCCGTACGCCAGGGCCACCGCCGTGGTGGCGGCCGCAACGTGGGAAAGCAGGCGGGTATTACGAAAGATTGGCAGCGACATAGCCGGCGAGCGTGCGGACCGACTGCAGGTGCTCTGCGATCTCGGGAGCCGGAATGCTGCAGCCGTACTCCGCCTCGACCGCCAGCGTGATGTCCACGGCGGCGAGCGAGTCGACCAGGCCGGTGGCAATCAGTTGAGTGTCGGGAGTGACTTTCTTCAGGACGATCGACTCGACGATCTCGCCGATCTTGGTGTGGAGTTCTTGCTCGGTATGCATAAATAAGTGCGGCGTTACGCGTTGCCTCGTCGGCAAAATATTCCCCGCCCCGAGATATAGGACGGCGAGTATACAAAAAAACGGTTGAAAATCGACTGACTTCTACCGCCACTTGGACCGACTTGTCGACGCACTTGGTTACATGAAAATTGCGCGTCGAGATCGCTCACGGGTGCAATCATGGCACTTCAAACGTTGAATCGCCATGAAACTTACAGACCAATTCGCTATAAAAGGCTCGTAAACGTTACGCCTGCGGGTAAATACCGGGTGCTGCGTTGCAGCGGAGCGACAGATTCTTACCTTCCTGACCAGGGGCTAAATAAGCGACCGATTACCGAACAGGCCGTCGAGACGAAAAAAAGCCCGCTTGCGCGGGCTTTTTACTGCCAGAGGCATGCCAACAGGCTTACATCGGCGTGACGCGGGTCGGGCCGGCGCCGCTGATGACCTGGACGCGCTGGCCGACGCTGATCGGCACGTCGGCTTCCTGGGCCACGACGCGGGTTTCGCCGTTATCCAGGCGCACCGTGATTTCGTAGCCGGAATTCTTGCCGACGCGGTTTTCCACTGCATTGCCTGCCAGGGCGCCCAGGATGGCGCCGCCGACGGTGGCGATGGTGCGGCCCGTGCCGCCGCCGACCGCGTTGCCAGCCACGCCGCCCAGCGCACCGCCGGCAAGCATGCCGACACCGCTGGATTTGTCGTTCTGGATGACGATCGGGCGCACGCCCGTGACCGTGCCCGTGCGGACGATCTGTTCGCGCTGGGCCTGATCGTAGCTATAGACGCCGCTGGAGGCGCTGGGATTGGCGCAACCGCCCAAGACAGCCATCGAGGTCACGACAGCAGCCACGGCCAGCCACCGGCCAGTACGTGGCGTCAACAGGGAAAGGGTTTTGCTTTGGTTCATTTGGACTCCTCGTTCGGGCACTGCCGACGAACTGATCATACTCCGCCCAAACAGGGCGAAAACCTAACGTGCAACACACTGAAACGCACCGCCACGGGCGGAAAAGCCGCTTGCGAAACCGGCCGCGGCGGAAAAATGCCGCGGCGGCCGGGTGACTTGACGGCTATTCGACCGTGCAGGCGCGCTCAGGTTCCCGAAGCCGCCCGAGCCCGTTGAAACGACGTTCAGACCGGCAGGTGAATGCCGTAGGTGGCGTGCAGCACGGCGTCGATTTCAGCGCGCGACGGCGCATGGTTCTGCGGACCGCGCGAAGCGATCTTGATGGCGCCCATGACGTTGCCCAGGCGGCAGCTGTCTTCCCAGCTCCAGCCGCTGGTCAGGCCATAGAGCAGGCCGCCGCGCTGCGCATCGCCGCAGCCGGTGGGATCGACCACCTGGGTGGCGCGCACCGGCGCGATCTGGATGGTCTTGCCTTCGGTCAGCAGCGTGGCGCCTTCGGCGCCGCGCGTGACGACGACAGCCTGCAGCTTGGTGGCGATGTCGGCCATGCTGCGGCCCGTGCGTTGTTCCACCACGCCGGCTTCGTAGTCGTTGACGGTCAGCGCCTGTGCCAGGCCCAGCATGCGTTCCAGATCGGCGCCATCGAACAGCGGCATCGCCTGGCCCAGGTCGAAAATGAACGGAATGCCGCGCTTGTGCAGGCGTTCCGCGTGGGCGAACATGCCTTCCTTGGCGTCCGGGGCCACGATGCCCCAGGCCGCGTCGGCGTCGCTCAGGTCGTTGGTGGCCGAGAACGACATGGCGCCCGGGTGGAAGGCGGTGATCTGGTTGTCGTCCAGGTCGGTGGTGATGAAGCACTGGGCGGTGAAGGTGTCCTTCACGACCTTGACGCGGCTGACGTCGATGCCCAGGCCCGTCAGGCGTTCCAGGTATTCACCGGCGTCTTCGCCCACGGTGGCCACCGGTACCGGCTTGCCGCCCAGCAGATTCATGTTGTAGGCGATGTTGCCCGAGCAACCGCCGTATTCCTTGCGCATGCTGGGCACCAGGAACGAGACGCTCAGGGATTGGATGCGGTCGGCCAGGATGTGCTCTTTGAAGCGGCCTTCGAACACCGCGATGGTGTCGAACGCCATCGAACCGCAGACCAGAACAGGGGTCGCCATGAATGTCATCCTTTACGGAAAGAATTTATCGAGTTGATAGCCGTTGACTTGAACACCGGTCACTTCAATCGGCACGGAAATCTTGAGTTCGCCCGCCGGCCCGAAAGGACCTTGCAACTGCTCGGGCGTCAGGTAGTTCTCGGGCATGAGCACGCGGCGCACCACCACCGTGTCCGACAGGTCGGTCAGGTCCAGCACCAGCGCAGGCCAATGCTGCGGCTTGTCGTAGCGATTGCGCAGCACCAGGTTCAGCACCAGCCGCGTGCGGCCGTCGTCGATGGCAGCGGCGCCGGTGGGCGGCTGCAACGACGATGAAGAGATTGCGATGCGTTCGAGGCGGCGGGCGTAGCCGACCGTGCAACCCATGGGCTTGCAGACAGCTTCGAGCGCCGGCCGCAGCACGGGCACGGAATTGGCGATGTCGACGCGATACACGTACAGCAGTTGCAGGCCCAGCAAGATCAGGCCGGCCACGCAGGCGTAGCCCCAGACCTTGCGCATGAGGCCGCGGCGCTCCTGCCGATCCTGGTCGAGGAATTCGGGCGGCGCGCGGCCGACGTCGGTGGCGCTGGAATAGCGGGTACGCGCGTCGCCCAGAATCGGCTCGCGCGGGTCGGCATCCGGATCGTCTTGCGCGTCGAGGTCGGCGTCGATGGCGGGGTCATCATGCGGATCATCACGCAGGTCATCGCGCGCGTCATCACGCACCACGAAAACCGGTTCGGCGGGCGTCGGACTGCGCGGGGCATGCCAACGCGCGGCGGGCGGATTGTCGCGAACCGCCACGATGGGCTCGTCCCGCCAGGGCGGCGCAGCCGGTTCCTGCCAGCGCGGCGCGGGCGCCTCGTCGTACCGGTCCAGGTCTTCGTTTTCGTCTTCGTCGTCATCGCCCTCTTCCGCCAGGACGGCGTCGGGTTCGATGCGGCGGCGAATGTCGTCGCGACCGCGCAGCACGGCGGGCGGCGGCGCAGGTTCGGTGGACGGCCGTTGCACCACGGGCGCCTCGTCGGCGCGTGCCAGGGGCGGCGGCGCGACGGGGGTCGCCAAGACCGGTGCGACGACAGCGTTGGCCGAGAACGGCGCCGGTGCCGACGGCACCGCCATGGCAGGCACGGTCACCGAGGGCGTGGCCCCCGCAGGTTGAGGCGGCGTGACGGCGGACACATCCGCTGGCGCCGCGCCCGATTCGGGCAACAGGCAGGCGCGGCCATCGAACACCGTGGCGCAGGCGCCGCAACGGACCAGGCCGTTACGCACGCGCAGTTGGTCGGGCACGACCTTGAACGACGTGCCGCATTGCGGGCAGCGGGTAGTCAGGGCCATGGTGCGATCCGGCGCAGCCCGGCTCAGGCCTTCTGGCCGTGCAGGCAGACCCAGCCGTCGCGGGCGCGCCAGACCGACATGGCGATCCAGGGCGCGTAGGCGGCGGCCACTTCTTCGGCCTGGCGTTCCAGCACGCCGGACAGCACCAGATGGCCACCCGCGGCGACGCGGCCGGCCAGCATCGGCGCCAGCACCTTGAGCGGGTTGGACAGGATGTTGGCGACCACCACCTCGAAGGTGCCGTCGGCCAGGCCGTCGGGCAACATGGCCTGCAATTGGACGTGGTTGACGTCGGCGTTGAAGACCGTGCTTTGCACGGCCTGCGCGTCGATGTCGACCGCCTGCGTGGGGCCGGCGCCGAGCTTGCGCGCGGCGATGGCCAGGATGCCCGAGCCGCAGCCGTAATCCAGCACGGTCGCGCCGCGCGGCAGTTCGGCTTCCAGCCAGGCCAGGCACAGGTGCGTGGTGGGATGGCTGCCCGTGCCGAAGGCCAGGCCCGGATCGAGTTCGATATGGATGGCGCCGTCGTCGGCGGCAGGCGTTTGCAGCCCCGGCACCTCCGGGCTGTCGCGGTGCCAGCTGGGTACGATCCAGAGGCGTTCGGCGATGTGGATCGGGCCGAATTGCGATTGCGTCAGGCGCACCCAGTCGGCGTCCGGCACGTCGCGCAGGCTCCAGCCGGCGAACAGCGCCGGGTCCAATTCAGCCGCGGAGGCGGCTTCTTCCATGATCTGCGCGGGATCGGCTCCGTCGGGCAGCAAGGCCACGACGCGGTTGCGCTCCCAGGCCTGCACGTCGGGCTCGGTGCCCGGCTCGCCGAACAGGGGCCGCTCGTCGTCGGTGCCCAGGTCGGCATCTTCGACGGACACCGACAGCACGCCGGCTTCGAGCAGCGCGTCGGACAGGGCCTCGGCTTGCGCCTCCTGGCAGTGGAGCACGAGTTCACGCATGATGATTCTTCCATCTGGCCAACGGGCCGCGGCAAAAGCCGCGGCCCGGTCAGCCGGTTAAGGCAACGCCTTGTTCAAGGCGGTAAAAAAGGGGCGCGAGGCCCCTTCGGCTGGTCAGGGACGCTGCGCCAGCTTGTTTTCCAGATAGTGGATGCTGGTGCCGCCTTCGACGAAGCGGGCATCCTGCAGCAGCTCGCGGTGCAGCGGGATGTTGGTGGAAATGCCTTCCACCACCATTTCCGACAGCGCCGTGCGCATGCGGGCCAGCGCCTGGTCGCGCGTATCGCCGTAGGTAATGACCTTGGCGATCATCGAATCATAGTTCGGCGGCACGAAATAGCCGTTGAACGCGTGCGAATCGATGCGCACGCCCGGGCCGCCCGGGGTGTGCCAGTTGGTGATGCGACCGGGGCTGGGCACGAAGCGGAACGGATCTTCGGCGTTGATGCGGCATTCGATCGCATGGCCCTTGAAGACGATGTCGCGCTGGCGCAGCGTGAACTTCTCGCCGGCGGCGATCAGGATCTGCTGCTGCACCAGGTCGATGCCGGTGATCAGTTCGGTGACCGGGTGTTCGACCTGGATGCGGGTGTTCATTTCGATGAAATAGAACTCGCCGTTTTCATACAGGAATTCGAACGTGCCGGCGCCGCGGTAGCCCATCTTGCGGCAGGCGTCGGCGCAGCGGTCGCCGATGCGCTCGATCAGGCGGCGGGCGATGCCCGGGGCCGGCGCTTCTTCGATGACCTTCTGGTGGCGGCGCTGCATGGAGCAGTCGCGTTCGCCCAGCCACACGGCGTTGCGTCCGCCGTCGGCCAGCACCTGGATTTCCACATGGCGCGGGTTCTCGAGGAACTTCTCCATATAGACTTCGGGGTTGTTGAACGCGGCGCCCGCTTCCGAACGCGTCATGGTGACGGCGTTCAGCAGCGCGGCCTCGGTGTACACCACGCGCATGCCGCGGCCACCACCGCCACCGGCGGCCTTGATGATGACCGGGTAGCCCACTTCGCGCGCGGTGCGGATGATTTCCTGCGGATCGTCGGGCAACGCGCCCTCGGAACCCGGCACCACCGGCACGCCGGCTTCGATCATGGCGCGCTTGGCGCTGACCTTGTCGCCCATCAGGCGAATGGTGTCGGGGCGCGGACCGATGAACACGAAGCCGCTCTTTTCGACGCGATCGGCGAAGTCGGCATTTTCGGACAAGAACCCGTAACCCGGGTGGATGGCCTCGGAATCCGTGACTTCGGCCGCCGAAATGATGGCGGGCATGTTCAGGTAGCTGTCGCGAGACGGCGCAGGCCCGATGCACACGGATTCATCGGCCAGGCGCACGTACTTGGCTTCGCGGTCGGCCTCGGAGTGCACCACCACGGTTTTGATGCCCAGCTCGCGGCAAGCGCGCTGAATGCGCAGGGCGATTTCGCCCCGATTGGCGATCAGGATTTTTTCGAACATTTTCAGCTATCAGCCAATGACGAACAGGGGTTGACCGTACTCGACGGGCTCACCGTTTTCGACCAGGATTTCTTTGATGACGCCGGACTTGTCGGCTTCGATTTCATTGAGCAGCTTCATGGCTTCAATGATGCAGAGGGGGTCGCCTTCCTTGACGGTGGAACCCACGTCGATGAAGGGCGCGGCGCCCGGGTTCGGCGAGCGGTAGAAGGTGCCGACCATGGGCGCCTTGACCACATGGCCCTGGATCACCGGGGCGGCTTCGGCAGCCGGCGCCGCGGCGGCCGGGGCGGCGGCAGCCACCGGCGCGGCGTGCACGCCGGCTTCGGGCTGGTGGTAGGCCACCGGCTGCAAGGTCTGCGAGAACTTGACGATGCGAACCTTGCCTTCGCCTTCGGTGATTTCCAGCTCGGCGATACCCGATTCAGCCACCAGGTCGATCAGGGTTTTGAGTTTTCGGAGGTCCATAGAAGCTGCTTCCCGAGATAGTGTCGGCCACGTCCCGGTGTTCGGGTTCGCGCCATATAAGATGTAAAAGCGGTGAGTTGGTGCGAGATCAGTGCCGCACTGCGTAACGCAGAGCCGCTTCGTAGCCGTCCGCGCCCAGGCCACTGATAAGGCCTACTGCCAAGTCGGACAGATATGAGTGATGCCTGAAGGGCTCTCGCTTATACAGGTTGGACAAATGTACTTCAATAAATGGGATCGCGACCCCAGCCAGCGCATCGCGGATCGCGACGCTGGTGTGCGTATATGCCGCCGCGTTGATGATGATGAAGTCCGTGCCGTCTTGCCGGGCCGCCTGGATGCGGTCAACCAGCGCACCTTCGTGATTGCCTTGCCACGCCGTCAGCGTGGCGCCCAACTCGCCCGCCAGCAACTCAAGCCCCTCGTTGATCTGGGACAGCGTAAGGCTGCCGTAGATGTGAGGTTCCCGGGTGCCTAGCAGGTTCAGATTCGGGCCATGCAATACCAGTATGTTTTGCGCCATGCGCTTGCCAATGAGTGGATTGCCAATTGTTGGCAAAACAGCCGATAAACCAGCTTTTTACGCCAATTCCTATTATTTGTCCAACAGACTTACGCCTTGAGGCCGGATAGCGTTTGATTCAGATCGTCGGGCTGGATTTCACCCAGTATTTTCCGGTTAATGCTGCCATCTGCATTGAAAACGATGGTAAATGGCAGCCCGCCACTGGGATTACCCAGTTTACGCAGGGTATCGATGGCACCTGCCCCGATGACCCACAGCGGATAGGAAACCTGTACTTTCTCGACAAATTTTTGCATGTTGGCGGCGGAATCGACGCCGATGCCGACAAAGCGGATTTGCGGATATTTTTTCTGCAAGGCGTCGAGTTCGGGCATTTCCTTAACGCACGGGGCGCACCAGGTTGCCCAGAAATTGACCACGATGGGCTGGCCCTTCCAGGCGGCCAGCGAATGGGTCGCGCCGTTCAGGTCGGGCAGTTGCAGCTGCATCAGCCCGGCGACGGGATCGTCGGCAGCGGGTGCTGGAGCGGGCTGGGGCTTGTTGCGGCCCAGAAGCGTGTAGCCGCCCGCGACCGTGGCGGCTATGGCCACGCCGGCGGAAAGAAGTAGGCGTCGATTCATGGCGCGATCATAACCGTTGCGGCCGGTTTGCGCCGCAACCACGCCGGGCGGCCCAGCGCGCCGATGCGGCCGCTGCCTATATATACAATGCAGGGCAGGAGAGTTTTCAATGCACCTGCACATTCTTGGCATCTGCGGTACGTTCATGGGCGGCCTGGCGTTGATCGCGCGCGCCGCCGGCCACAAGGTCACCGGTTGCGACGCGGGCGTGTACCCGCCGATGAGTACCCAGCTGTCCGAACAGGGGATCGAGCTGATCGAAGGCTTCGGCCCTGAACAGATGGCGCTCAAGCCCGACCTGTACGTGATCGGCAACGTGGTCAGCCGCGGCAACCCGCTGATGGAAGCCATTCTGGAATCCGGCGCCCGCTACATGTCCGGCCCGCAATGGCTGGGCGACAACATCCTGCCCGGCGCGCACGTGCTGGCGGTAGCCGGCACCCACGGCAAGACCACCACCAGCTCGATGCTGGCCTGGATCCTGGAAGCCGCGGGCCTGGCGCCCAACTTCCTGATCGGCGGCGTGGCCCCGGACCTGCAGGTATCGGCCCGCTACGACCCGGCGCGCCGCCCCTTCGTGATCGAGGCGGACGAATACGACACCGCGTTCTTCGACAAGCGGTCCAAGTTCGTGCATTACCGCCCCCGCACGGCCATCCTGAACAACCTGGAATACGATCACGCCGACATCTTCCCGGATCTGGCGGCCATCGAGACCCAATTCCATCACCTGGTGCGTACGATTCCGGCGTCGGGACGCATCTTGCGCCCGGCCCGTTCCGACGCGCTGGATCGCGTGATTGCGCGCGGATGCTGGTCGGAAACCGTCACGTTCGGCCCCGATGGCGCCTGGCAGGCCGGCGCCCCCGATGCGGACGGCGCCTTCGAGGTGTTGCACGGCAGCGCCGTCCTGGGCACCGTGCGCTGGGCGCTGACCGGCGAGCACAACCGCATGAACGCGCTGGCGGCGCTGGCCGCGGCCGAGCATATCGGCGTGCCGCCCGCCCAAGGCATCGAGGCGCTGGGCCGCTTTGGCGGGGTCAAGCGCCGCATGGAACTGCGCGGCACGGTCAACGGCGTCAAGGTCTACGACGATTTCGCGCACCATCCCACCGCCATCGCCACCACCCTGGAAGGCCTGCGCCGCCAGGTGGGATCGGCCCGCATCCTGGCCGTGCTGGAACCCCGTTCCAACACCATGAAGCTAGGTGCCATGGCGGCACGCCTGCCCGAATCGCTGGCCGACGCCGACCTGGTGTTCTGCTTCGGCGCCCGCGCCGGTAAGCATGCCCTGGGCTGGAACCCGGCTGAAGTGCTGGCGCCCCTGGGCGAGCGCGCTTCCAGTTACGATGACATCGACGCCCTGGTGGCGGCCGTGGCGCAGGCCGCCCGGCCCGGTGACCAGGTGCTGGTCATGAGCAACGGCGGATTCGGCGGCATTCACGGCAAGCTGCTCGCCGCCCTGGAGCCGCGTGGCTGAGCCCCCCGGCTACCGAAAGGCACGACATGATTCTCTATCTGCACGGTTTCCGTTCGTCGCCGACCTCGTTCAAGGCCCGCATGATGGCCGACGCCATGGCCGAACGCGGCCTGGCAGCGGACTGGGCCTGCCCGCAACTGCCGGCCAGCCCGCGCGAAGCCGCCGAGCTGGCGCTGGACATCGCCCGCCGCCAATTGGCCCGGGCAACCGATCCCCTGGCACTGACCGTGGTGGGCTCGTCGCTGGGCGGGTTCTACGCCACCTGGCTGGCCGAACAACTGGGCTGCAAGGCCGTGCTGCTGAACCCCGCCGTCGAGGCCGCGCGCGACCTGGCGACCCAGGTGGGCGAGCACCGCATGTATCATTCCGACGCGCCGTTCGTGTTCCTGCCCGCCTATGTCGACGAACTGGCCGCCCTGCACGTACCTCGCATCACCCGGCCGGACCGCTACTTCCTGGTGGCGGCCACGGGCGACGAGGTGCTGGATTGGCAAGAAATGCGCGATCGCTACGCGGGTTGCCGCCAGCGTATCGTGCAAGGCAGCGACCACGGTTTGTCCGACTTCGCCACCTGGCTGCCCGAGGTGCTTGATTTCGCCCTTGGCCCCCGGCCGAATGGCCCCAGATAATCCCCTGTACTCAACACGCTATATATAGCTGCGCAAGGCGGCGCGTGCGCGCCGCCCAGGACGACCCTCACCATGTATGTGTTTTACGAAGACGACGGCAGCTTCAAGGCCGGCCATATCCTGTCTGAAACCGACGCCAGCCTGCAGGTGGAGTCGGAGTCGGGCAAGCGCAGCAAGATCAAGCGCGCCAACACCCTGTTCAACTTCGCCGCGCCCGAACCGGCAGCGCTGATGAGCCAGGCGGCCGCGACCGCCGAGACCCTGGACCTGCAATTCCTGTGGGAATGCGCGCCGCAGGAAGAGTTCGACACGCCCACGCTGGCGGCGGACTATTTCGGCCACGCCCCCACGCCCGTCGAGCAGGCCGCGCTGCTGATGCGCCTGCACGGCGCACCGGCCTATTTCCACCGCCGCGGCAAGGGCCGCTACCGCCCCGCCCCGCCCGACATCCTGGCCGCCGCGCTGGCCGCGCTGGACAAGAAGCAGCGCCAGGCCGAGCAGCAGCAGGAATGGGTCGACGAAATGGCCGCGGGCCGCCTGCCCGAGCCGATCGCCCAGGCCGCCGAGTCTCTGCTGATCCGCCCGGACAAGAATTCGCAACAATGGAAGGCGCTGGACGCCGCCTGCGCCAAGCTGGGCAAGAGCCCGGACCGCCTGCTGCTGGAACTGGGCGCGTGGCCGCACGCGCTGGCGCTGCACAAGCGCCGCTTCCTGGCGGTGAATTTCCCACGAGGCCTGGCCTTCCCCGACCTCGAACTGCCGCCGATCGACCGCGAGCTGCCGCTGTCCGACGCCGAGATCTATTCGGTGGACGACGTGACCACGACGGAAATCGACGACGCGCTGTCGGTGTCGACGCTTCCGGACGGCAATCTGCGAGTCGGCGTGCACGTGGCGGCCCCCGGCCTGTCGGTCACCCGCGACAGCGAGTTCGACAAGCTGGCGCGCGCGCGCCTGTCGACGGTGTACATGCCGGGCGACAAGATCCCGATGCAGCCGGACAACGTGATCCGCGCGTTCTCGCTGGACGCGGGCCGCGAGGTGCCGGTGCTGTCGCTGTACGTGACGGCCAACCCGGAAACGGGCGAGGTGATTGAATCCGAGACCCGCCTGGAACGCGTGGTGGTGCGCGAGAACCTGCGCCACAACATGCTGGACACGCAAGTCACGGAAGAAAGCCTATCCGACCCGGCGGCAGACCTGCCGTACGGCCACTGGCTGCGCCCGCTGTGGAAGCTGGCGCAGGCGCTGTCGGCGCAACGCGAAAACGTGCGCGGCAAGCCGGAAAACAATTCGCGGGTGGAATACAGCTTCTATCTGGACGGCAACCCGGACGACCCGGACACGCCGGTGCGCCTGGTGCCGCGCCAGCGCAATGCGCCGCTGGACCGGATGGTGGCCGAATACATGATCCTGGCGAACAATCTGTGGGGCGGCCTGCTGAACCAGCACGGGGTGCCGGGGATCTACCGTTCGCAGCAGGCCGGCCGGGTGCGCATGAGCACGCAGGCGCTGCCGCACGAAGCGATCGGGGTCCCCCAATACGCGTGGAGCACGTCGCCGCTGCGCCGCTATGTGGACCTGGTGAACCAATGGCAGCTGATTGCCGCGGTGGAGCACGGGGTATCGGCCCGCCTGGTGGCCCCATTCAAGCCGCGCGACGCAGACCTGTTCGCGATCATCGGGGCGTTCGATGCGCAGTATGCGGCGTGGGCGGAGTTCCAGAGCGCGATGGAACGCTACTGGTGCCTGCGCTGGCTGAAGCAGAACCACATTACGCGGACGGTGGCGCATGTGCTGCGCGAGGATTTGATCCGGTTTGCGAATTGTCCGTTGGTGACTCGGATTGGCGGGATGCCTGAGTTGGAGCGGGGGACGGCTGTGGAGGTTGAGATTCTGGGGATGGATGAGTTGTCTCTGGAGTTGGATTGTCGGTATGTGGGAGAGGTGAGCATTTCTGCTTCTGCTTCTGAGTAGGCTGGAGGGGTTGTTGCGGCGGGTTTCTTCGTAGGTCGCCCCTGGCGGGGGTGGCATGCGGAGTGGGCGCCCACGATTGCGGTCCGGAGCCTTCGCTCCGGACTTCCCCTTCGTCATCGTCGTCCGCCTTCGGCTCCCTCTCAAGAAAC
>NZ_JBYSYL010000012.1:0-181399 GCF_058783235.1 Achromobacter sp. FW305-C-28
CGCGCGCCAGCACTTGGCCAGCGGCCAAAGTACCAACCTCAATGAGCCGGAAATCTCTACTTCTGATCCGGACTAATTCGGGGTTAGGGTCACGTCGAGTCGAGTGCTTCTCACGACAAGCGCATCGCGATGCTAAAGATCTCGAGCCCGTGCTCGAATCCGCTCCGGAATCGGCTTGATATCGTTCAGGGATAGATGAGGCAGCCACGCTTGAACCAGTTTGAATACCGCGGTGGCTTGAAGGTAGTCCCGACGCCTTTTGCCGGCGTCTCGATCGCTCTGCTCGCTCAGCCATAACTTGAACAGACCGAACGCGCGGGGATCAACTGTTGTCATGGTCGCCATGTCGCCGCTGGAGCTGATGACCACTTGCTCGAACTTCGGCGCCGATAGCAGCCAATCCATGTTGTGGACTTTCACGGCCCAGAAGTCTTCGGTATTGGCCCAGACCTGACCGGGCTCCGAGTGTTGATAGCCTTCATTCCGTGTGATCAGGTCGACCTGGTAGCCGTCGTTGTTCATCAGCGTGAAAGGCCTGCCTTCCATTTTGCCGAACGACGCATCCGCGCGCTGAATGATGCCCAGCAGCCCCTTGGGATCCGGGCTGGCGATTTTCAGCGTCGACCGGCTGTCCCAGAGCAGGTCCAGATCCTGGGTAGCCATGATGACATCAGCGAATGTAACGCTGGCTGCCGTGGCATAGGCGTACATGGCATTCGTTCCGATTGTGATGATTTTCCTGGCCAAACCGGCGGCTTCAATTTGAGCCAAGACCTTGGTGACGGGTGCAGGTACATCACCAAGCCGCAAGGCCCGATTGATTTTCAACTGCTTGCCCAGCTTGGCCGTCAGCGAACTCAAGCGTTGGCGGCTGGCTTCCGAGCGCTCGGTGTGAATTCGATGGATTTCCTCGGTTCTGTCGCTTCGAGGGCCTAGGCTTTTACGCTGCCGAACGCCGTGGTCGTAGCGTGTACTGATCAGATAGTCCGTGCCGCCCGACCTCTCCCAGGTCAGACGCGCCAGGTACTTTTTTGACTCTTCGAAGGCGGAGCGATAACTGGCATGGAGTTGCTGTGCATCAATGATCTGCTTCAGCTTGTCCTCGGGCACCTCCTGGAATGCGGGTAATTGCATAAGATGATGATTTATAAGAAATTTGGATGTTTTTTGAATATTCTACTGAATTCACCCAAAAGTCAATAAAAACAAAGTCTTAGGTATTTATCTTTACGACAAGCCCCTGCATATCGGCCACGGCCCAGACGGGGTGGTTGGATGTCAGGCCGATCAGTCGAACGCCCAGAGCGCGGATTCGGGTGTCTAATTCTGCAGTTCTATGTAAATCCAGAGGTTGATGGGCTTTGCGATCCTCCAGTTCAGTCGGTGATTCCGCCGCAGCGCCCGCCACCGCCCAGGTGGCGGGCACCGCCGCGTTCTCCAAGTTCGTGCATCTGCTGCAGCTGGTGGCTGATCGCGATACGGCGATGACCGTGGCCGAGTTGTGCAAGGCGTCCGGCTATCCGCGTCCCACTGTGTACCGCACGGTGTATGCGCTGATTGCCGAAGGCCTGTTGTCCGAGAGCGTGGTGTCGGGGCGGCTGGAACTCGGGCCGCGGTTGATCCAGCTGGCCAATCGCAGCTGGAAGCGGTCGGACCTGCGCCTGCTGGCGATGGCGGACCTGACACGCTTGCGCGACATCACGGGCGAGACCGTGCATCTGGCGGTGCCCAATGCGGACCAGATGGTCTATATCGAAAAGCTGGAGAGCCCGAAGGCGGTGCGCATGACTTCGCGCGTGGGCACCAGCGTGGCGATGCATTCGAGTTCGGTGGGCAAGGCCTATCTGGCCTTTCTGGACGACGCGCCGCGCGAGCAATTGCTGCGCGAATTACCGCAGCCCTGGAAGGTCTTCACGCCGCAGACGCTGACCGATTTGGCTGCGCTGCGCGCGCAGCTGGAGCGGTACCGCGAGCGGGGCTGGGCCATCGACGACGAAGAGCAGGAAGCGGGCATCCGCTGCTTTGGCGCGCCGATCTTCGGCAAGCAAGGCACGCCGGTGGCCTGCATCAGCGTGAGCACCTTGCTGTTCCGCCAGGAAGAGGACGTGCAGCGCAAGTACGTGGCGCCGCTGCTCGAGGCGTGCCGGTCGATCTCGCGGCTGTTGCAGGACACGCCGGCCTCGTACAGCGCCGAAGCGCCTTGAGGCCAGCCATTCCGACCCCCGGCCTGCGTTACGCCGCCAGGTAACCGCCGTCGACCGGCAGGATATGGCCGGTGATGAAGCCGGCCGCGGGCGAACACAGGAATACCGCCGCGCGGGCCACGTCTGCCGGCAGGCCCCAGCGTCCCAATGCGGTGCGTTGCAGGATCGGACCGGAACGCGCGGGATCGTCTTGCAGCGCCTGCGTGAGCGGGGTGGCGATCCAACCTGGCGCGACGGCGTTGACCCGGATGTTCTCGGCCGCATAGGCCAGCGCCAGCGACTTGGTCAGCTGCGCGACCCCGCCCTTGCTGGCCGAGTACGCCGGCACCAGCGCGCCGCCGAAGAAGCTCAACATTGATGCGGTATTGACGATCACGCCGCCGTGCTTTGCCAGCAATGGGCGCGCCGCGGCGCAGGTACGCATGGTGCCGGTCAGGTTCACGGCCAGCACCTGCTCGAACACGTCCAGGTCGTGTTCGGCGTTGCGGCGGATGATGCCGGCGCAGTTCACCAGGATGTCCAGGCGGTCCAGCGTGCCGAACAGGCGGTCGACGTCCTGCTGCTTGCTGGAGTCGGCCAGTTCGACCCGCACGCCGGACGCCAGCGAGCCGTCGCCGGCATCCAGGCCGGTGGCGATGACGCGGGCGCCCAGCGCCTGCAACTGGTTGGCGATGGCGGCGCCGATGCCCTGGGTGGCGCCGGTGACCAGCGCGGTCTTGCCTTGGAAGAGATCAGGTTGGTAGGTCATGGAGTTCAGTAGGTGCCGGGGTAGGCGCCGCCGTCGGCCAGCAGGTTCTGTCCGGTGATGTAGGCGGCCTGGGTGCTGCACAGGAAGGCGCAGATGGCGCCGAATTCTTCGGCGTTGCCGAAGCGGCCTGCGGGAATGGCCTGCTGGCGGGCCTCGCGCAGCGCATCGGCGTCGCGGCCGGTCTTGGCGGCGGTGGCGGCCAGCGTGGCGTTCAGGCGGTCGGTGGCGAAGGCGCCGGGCAGCAGGTTGTTGATCGTGACGCCGCGGGCGGCCAGGCTGCTGCGGGCCACGCCGGCCACGAAGCCGGTCAGGCCGCTGCGTGCGCCGTTGGACAGGCCCAGGACGTCGATCGGCGCTTTCACGGAACTGGAGGTGATGTTGACGATGCGCCCGAAGCCGCGTTCGGCCATGGCGTCGACGGTGGCCTTGATCAGTTCGATGGGCGTGAGCATGTTGGCGTCGACGGCCTTGATCCAGGCGTCGCGGTCCCAGTCGCGGAAATCGCCAGGCGGCGGACCGCCGGCGTTGGTGACGACGATGTCGAAGTCGCGCTGCACGCCGAAGACCGCCGCGCGGCCGGCTTCGGTGGTGATGTCGGCGGCGATGGCGCGAACCTGGGCGCCGTGGGCGGCTGCTGCTTTGAGCTGGCGTTCGGCCGCCTGCAGGGCATCGGTGCCGCGCGCCACGATCAGCACGTGCACGCCTTCGCGCACCAGCGCCAGCGCGCAGCCGTAGCCCAGGCCCTTGCTGGCGCCGCACACCAGCGCCGATTTGCCTTGTATGCCCAGATCCATGTCTTGTCTCTCCAAAGGTGCGGGGCGCAGCCAGGCCGCGCCCCGGGTTGCAGCGTGATTCGCCGGGTTATTGCTGGCGCAGGGCCAGCTTGTCGATCAGCGCCTTGAAGGTCGCGTCGTCACGCCGCATGGTGGCTTCGAAGCCGGCGGAATCGGCATAGCGGTAGCCCAGGTTCTGCTTTTCCAGGGTCTGCCGGAAGGCCGGTTCTTCCGCGATCTTGGCGGCCGCGGATTGCAGCTGTGCAATGATCTGCGGCGGCGTGCCCAGCGGGGCGGCAATGCCGCGCCAGGTGCCGATGGACAGGTCGATATTACGTTCCTTCAGCGTGGGCACGTTCTCGAAGCCGGGCACGCGCTGGTCGGCCATGACGGCCAGCATCTTCAGCTTGCCCGCCGCGACGTAGGCGGCGACCTCGGCGGGGCTGACGGCCACGGCATCGATGTGGCCGCCCAGCAGCGCCAGCACCGCGGGGTTGGCGCCGTTGAAGGGGATGTGATTGAACTTGGCGCCGATCTTGTCTTCGAAGGCGGCGGTGGCCAGGTGCCAGATCGAACCCGTGCCGGCGTTGCCGATCTGCAGGCCGGCCTTGTCTTTCCTGGCCGCTTCGATGAAGCCTTCGATGGTGGTGTGCGGCGAGTCGGCGCGCACGGTGATGGCGGACGGGTCGGCGTTCAGCTGCGCCACCGGGACGAACTTGTCGTAGGTGGTCTTGCTGATGCCCAGGTGCGGAATGATGGCCAGGTCGGCGGTGACCAGGCCCAGCTTGTAGCCGTCGGGCCGTGCGCCGGCCACTTCGGCAAAGCCGATGCCGCCGGAGGCGCCGGGCTTGTTCAGCACCACTACGGTCTGCGGCAGGTGGTTGCGGGCCGCGTCGGCGAAGGCGCGGGCCATGGCGTCGGTGCCGCCGCCAGCGGCGAAGGGCACCACCAGTTCGATGGCGCGTGCGGGGTAGGCCGCACCCTGGGCGTGGGCGCCGAATGCGGCCAGGCCGAGCGCGGCGCCGATCATGCACCGCGCAAGCGCGGCAGTCGTACGAGGTTTCATGCGTTGTCTCCTTGGGTTTTTTTGTATGCAGGTGCCGCGGTCAGTAGGTGGCGCGTCCTCCCGACAGGTCAAATACCGCGCCGGTGTTGAAGCTGCACGATGCCGAGCAGAGCCAGGCGACCAGTTCGGTCACCTCGCGCGGTTCGCCCAGCCGGCGCAGCGGACTCTTGGCGATCATGGTTTCCACGTGGCTGGGGTCCATCTGTTCCAGCAACTGGGTCTTGACGGCCGCGGGCGCCACGGCGTTGGCCAGCACGCCGCTACCCGCCAGTTCTTTGCCCAGCGATTTGGTCAGCGCGATGACGCCGGCCTTGGCCGCGCTGTAGGCCGACGCGTTGGGCGTGCCCTCTTTGCCGGCCAGCGAGGCGATGTTGACGATGCGGCCGTGCTGCGCCGCGCGCATCAACGGCACCACGGCGCGGCAGACGTTGAAGAGGCCGACCAGGTTCACGTCGATGATGCGGCGCCATTCGTCGGGGTCGTAGGCATCCAGCGGCACGGTCGAGCCGGCAAAGCCGGCGCTGTTGACCAGGGCGTCGATGCGGCCGTACCGGCCGACCACATCGCGCACTGCGGCGTCGATGCTGGTCGGGTCGGTGACGTCGACCCGCAGGCTGTGCGCCGCCGGGCCGTTGCGACAGGGCGCCAGGTCCCAGGCGACGGTGGTGGCGCCGCTGTCGTGCAGGTACTGGACGATGTCCGCGCCGATGCCGGCCGCGCCGCCCGTCACCACGGCGACGTGGCCACGAAAGTCGTAGCGGGCGCGGGTGTCTGCCGCCGCCGTCATCGAATGAACTGCTGCACGTAGTCGACGCCCAGGCCGACGGCTTCGTAGTGCCTGCGGCACATGTCGATCTTGGTGAAGACGTCTTCGTAGCCCATGCCCTTGCCCCACGGGTCGGTGTAGTACATGACGCCGTTGACCTGGAAGAACGTGATCATTTCTTCGACATCCGGCGGCACGTACAGGGTGTGGGTTTCGCCGGGGGGTTCGAAGACATAGCTGCCTTCCGTGGCTTCCCAGTCGTGTTCCAGGTAGCGCCAGCGGCCCTTGAGCACGAAGCCGTGCACCGCCTGCGGGTGGCGGTGGCGGCTGAGCACGCCGGTCTTGCGCACGCGCAGCAGGTTGGTCCAGTAGCCCTGGCTCGCGTTCAGACAGAGCGGGCGGAACCAGACGTTCTCGGCCTGCGGCACCCAGACGCGTTCGTCGTCGGGGATCGCGCTGGGCACCACGATTTCGGGCAGGGCGTCGGACGGATTGGGGTACTGGTACGGCATCAGGGGCTGTTCGTCGTGGCTGTCTAGCGGCATGCGTGTCCTTTATATGGTCAATTGTTCATAATATGGACTTTATAAGGGAGGGTGGCCGGCAGTGTCACTTAGGTTTTTCACCTACCGCATACGAGAATTTCTCTGTACACTTCGGCCTCCTCCTGGCGCTGCTGCTGGGGGTACAACGCCTTCCGGAACACGGAGGCCTTTCTGTACCTGTTTGATGGCAGCGAAAGTGAAGAACATCTCCCGTTTGAAATCCGCCCTGAAACGGCAGGGCATCCAGGTGGAACACCAGCATGGCGTGTACCACCTGAGCAATGAACAGGCGCAAGCGTCTGTTCTTCTCCCCGCGGCGCTTCCTCTCGAGGAAAAGGCCGTACATCAACTGCTTGCGTTTGCGTCGGTGCGTTCGCCCGATGCCGGCCATGGCGTCTGCAAAGCGTGTGCAACGCCGGATTTCCATCCGGGCAGCATCGCGCCGGTGGGCACCGTGGTGGCGACCGACAGCGGCTTCGTCATCCCGGCGGCGGTCGGCACGGACATCAATTGCGGCATGCGTTTGCTGACCACCGGTCTGGCGCACACGGCGGTCGAACCCTTCAAGGCGGAACTGATACGCCGGCTGACGCGCGTGCTGCTGGAAAACGGCCGCAACGTGCCGGTTCCCAGCAAGGCGTTCAAGGCGCTGTTCGATGACAGCCCGGATGCGTTTCTCGATAGCCTTGCGGCCGAGGGCCTGTGGGCGGGCGTGCAGCGCGATCAGTTGCATGCCGAACTGGCGCAGTGCGTCAGCCTGTCGGATTTCGACAGCGCGGCCCGCTATGCGCCGCAAGGCATGGTGGATGGCCGCGAGACCATCCGAGACCCGGGTCTGGGCACGACCGGTGGCGGCAATCACTTCGTGGAATTGCAGATCGTCGACGAGGTGCTGGACCGGCATGCGGCCTATGCGGCCGGCCTGGTGAAGGGCGATGTCGTCGTCATGATCCACACGGGCTCGCGCGATGTGGGCTTTCACGTGGGCGCGCGCTGGATGGACCGTGCGCGTGCCGAGTGGCCCAAAGGGCTGAAGCACCCGGACAGCAAGCTTTATGGGCTGTCTGGCGCCCTGGCGCAGGAATACCTGCAGGCCATGGGCACGGCGGCCCGCTACGCCTGGGCCAATCGCATGGTGCTGGGCGAGATGGTGCGCCAGGAGCTGGACGCCACGATCGGCGGCATGCGCTCGCGCCTGGTCGTGGACGTGCCGCATAACATGGTGTTGCGCGAGCAGGGGCTGAACATCCACCGCAAGGGCGCGACGCCCGCGCGGGCCGGTGACCTGGCCTTGATTCCCGGGTCGATGGGCGATTTCAGTTTCGTGGCGACGGGCCTGGGCAATGCGGATTGGCTGTGGTCATGCAGCCATGGTGCGGGCCGCAGCATGCGCCGGCAGGAAGTGCGCCGGACCCGGCACGAGACCTCGCCGGGCACCTGGCAATGCGTGACGCTGCGCGAAGAGCGCCGCATCGAAGAGGCGCCGCACGCCTACAAGCCGATCGGCCCCGTCCTGCAAGCGCAGGAAGAGGCGGGGCTGATCCGGTCGGTGGCGCGGCTCAAGCCGTGGGTCACGTTCAAGGCGTGATGGGTCAGGCCGATACCGTCACCGAGGCGCCGCCGTCCAGCGCCTGGGCGGCTTGTTCGGCTTGTTTCAACGCATGTTGGACGTCGGCGGCCTGCCTGGGTTCGTGGCCGTCGGGTTCGCGCAGCTTGCGCTTGACCATGGCCAGCAGTTCCTTCAAGGCGCGGATCGCGTCGCGGACGGACTGGGCGTCGTCCTGGCGCCGCTTGTCGGCGATTTGTTGTTCCTGGCGGGATTCGGGGGCGGATGTGGACGGTTTGTCCGGGTCCGCGTCGGTGGGGTCTGGATTGCCCAGGGCGGCATCGACTGACGCGGCGGCTGCCTCGCGGGCGGCGCGGGCGTCTTGCGCCGTGTTGGCGTTGGCCGCTGTTGCAGCATGGGCTGCCCCAGTACCGTCCGCCGGCAGTGTTTCGGCGGTGTGGTTGCCTGCGGCGGCTTCTCCGGCGGCATAGGCCGCCAGTGCGCGGGAGGTCGCGGCGGGCGCCTGGCTCGCAGTGCGCTCGGCGCTGCTGGACAGGGATGCCGCGCCATCGGCCGACGCGGTCGAGGCCTCGGCCGACCCGCCCTCGCCGCCCGGCGTGGCGGCGCCCATGGCGGCACCGATGGCGGGTGTGGCGGCTCCGTGCACCACGGGCGCGGGGGTCGGGCCCACGCTGGCACCCATGGTTGAGGCCCCGCCGCCGTCTTTCAAGGCTGCCGCCGCCTGCCCGAGTTCGCCGGCCAACTGGCGCAGTTCGACCAGGATGGCCTTGGCCGCGGCCTTGCCCAGCAGCATCAGCATCTTCTTGAGCATCTCGATGCGCTGCTTGATCTGCTCGACGCGGCTGCGGGCCTGGTCCTGGCGCGACTGCACCGTGCTGGCCGACAGTTGGGCGATGGCCTTGCGTGCCTTGTCGGCGCGTTCCAGCGCGTCGTCGCTCAAGACGACGCGAAACGACGTGGGCAGCTCCTTGGGCGCCTGTTCCTTGTCACGGTCGGCGGCGGCATCCGCGTCGCGCTTGTCGGCGGCGCGCGCATCCGCCGGGCGGGGCGTGGCCGGAGAAAAGGGGCTATCTGTATCCAGGAGCGTGTTCATGCCCTTATGTACGGCAGGCCGGCCGGCATTCTTTACGTTTCCGTCGGGGAATCCGTCCGACAATCGGGGGGATACGCTGGCGGTGGTATCTTCTGCGTCCATGTCCCGACACCATCCGTCCCCTTCCTTGCCTGAGCCATCCACGCCGTCTGGCGCCGCTGGCGAGCCCTCACTGCGCCCCTTCATCCAGGAATCCGGCACCACCCGGACCCTGCATTTCTCGGAAAAGGTCATCCAGAGCCGCATGTCCACGCTCAGTCCCGATGCGCTCGACCTCGAGTACACGCGGATGATGATGGGTTTCGTGCTGTTCACGCCCGCCCCGCTCGACATCCTGATGGTGGGCCTGGGCGGCGGCTCGCTGGCCAAGTTCTGCTACCGCTACCTGGCGCGTTCGCGCATCGAGGTGGTGGAAATCGACCCCGGCGTGATCGCACTGCGCGACGCTTTCCTGGTGCCGCGTGATGATGCCCGCTTCCGGGTGGTGCAGGCCGACGCGGCCGACCATCTGCGTGGTTTGAGGGCCGCGGCCGACGTGCTGCTGCTGGATGGTTTCGGCGACGCGGGCATTCCCGATGCCCTGTGTTCGGCCGAGTTCTACGCCGACTGCTACGAGGCGCTGCGCGACGACGGCATTCTGGTGATCAATTTCCACCTGAACCATCCGGATCATCGCGACTATCTGGATCGGGTGCGGGCGTCGTTCGGCGCGTCGATGTTCGAGGTGGTGGACGACGATATGACCAACAGCATCGTGTTTGCGTGCAAGGGCGAACGGCTGGACGATCCCGCGGCGGCCGAACTGAAGCGGCCCGAATCGATTCCGAAGGATGCCTGGCGCCAGTTGATGCCGACGCTGCGGGTGATCGGCGCGACGCGCGAATTGAAGTGAATGGCGGGGACGGGCAAGGGCGCGACATGATAGGGGTGGCGTGAAACACGGCCTGATTTCGCGCCAAATCTAACGTCCCGTTTCGCGTAGCCGAGTTTTGTTGCACATGGCCGACCAGCCTGTCGCCAGGGCTTGATAGCATCCCCGCTTTCTCCGGACAGGTCTGCCCCCCCACCATGAGTCTCATCTCCCGCTTTTTCGGCCGCAATGAATCTCCTGCCGCCGCCGCACTGACCGCGAATCCGGCCATTGAGGATCCGCTCAGCCTGCAAGTGGTGTTCAGCGCCCCGCTGGCGTTGACGGCCGATGCGCTGACCACCGCATTGCGGGCCTATCACCCGGACATGCGCCAGGCCCGCGCCGAGATCGAACCCGACATGCCCGAGCTGCTCGCCATGGTCGGCTGGGGCAAGCACGTCGTGCGGCTGGTGGGTTTCAATGCGCCCTATCCGCAGGAATCGATGGAAGCCTGCGTGGCCCCGGCGCACTACCCGGCAGACGTCAAGGCAAAGGTGCGCGCGCATGTCAGCCATGTGCTGCTGTACTACGCAGGTTTCGAGGAAGACACGCTGGAACAGTACGTGGCGCTGGCCGCGGTGGCCGGCGCGCTGTCGGACTTCAATGGCGTGGCGGTGCTGAACGAGCATGCGCACACCTCGTTGCCGGCTGGCGTGTTCACACGTGAATCCATGGGCGACGAAAGCCTGGACGTCTTGCGTTCGCTGCCGCTGACCATGCTGTACTGCGGTTTCGTGAAATACGAGGTCGAGGGCACGGAAGGCGTCTGGATGCGCACCTATGGCGCCGACGCATTCGGACTGCCGGATTTCGCCGCGCTGGCCGAAGGCCACCACGAGGGCGAGTTGTATTCCGGCATGTTCAACAACATCATGGGGTACCTGCTGGATAGCGGCGCAGAGCTGGCTGCGGGCCACACGATGCAGATCGGTGAAACCAGCTACATGAAACTGCGCGAGCCGGCCGAGTCGGAGTATTTCCTGCACGGCCCGGGCACGGTGCTGGTGGCGGAAATCATCGACGCCTCGCAGATCAACCAGCCGGACGCCTGATTCCGTTCGTCATCCGGTCGAATCGGGCCGTCAGCGCTGCATTGCAGTGCTGACGGCCTTTTTTTGCGGTGCGGCGTCAGCCCTGCATCACGCCGGGCAATCGGCGCGGCGGCGCAGGCGCAGCCGGCCCGGCAGCACGCGCAGCAACAGCGCACCGCCCGCCGCCAACGTGGCCACCCCCGTCACCCCCAGCCAGCCCCAGTTGGCCAGCGCCAGGCTGCCCAGCGCGCCGCCAGCTGCCATGCCAATGAACACGCTGACCATCAGCACCGCGTTCAAGCGGCTGCGGGCGGCGGGGTCGATGCCGTAGACGATGCTCTGGTGCGCGATCAGCGCCACCTGGATGCCCAGGTCAAAGCCGATGGTGCTGGCCGCCAGCAGCCACAGGCCGGACTGGGGCGACAACAGCGGCAGCAGCGCCATGACGGCGAACGACAGCGCGGTCAGCGCGGCGCCCAGGCGGCTGACGGCGTGCGGGCCGCGCCGGTCCGCATGGCGCCCGGCCAGCGGGGCGGCCAGAGCGCCTGCGGCGCCGGCCAGGCCAAAGGCGCCGGCCGCGGCCGAGCCCAGGTGGTACGGCGCGCCATGCAGCATGACGGCCAGCGTCGACCAGAACGCACTGAAGCCCAGCGACAGCAGCCCTTGTGCGATGGCGGCGCGACGCAGCTCGCCGTGCTGGCGCCATAGCCTGCCCAGCGAACGCAGCAGTTCGGTGTAGGGCAATTGGGTCGTCGGCGCAAAGGCGGGCAGCCCGCGCCACAGGGCCCCGCCCAGCGCCAGGATGGACACCGCGGCCGCCAGGAACATGGCGCGCCAGCCCAGCTGTTCGGCGACCAGGCCGCTGATCACCCGCGACAGCAGGATGCCCAGCAGCAGGCCGGTCATGACCGTGCCGACGATGCGGCCGCGATGGGCCGGGGGCGCCAGCGTGGCGGCGGCGGGCACGATGTCCTGCGCCAGGGTGGCGGACAGACCGATGGCGAAGCTGGCCGCCAGCAACACGCCGGCCGACGGCGCCAGGCCGGCCAGCAACAGCGCCGCGGCCAGGGCGGCGACCTTCATCAGCACGATGCGCTTGCGGTTGTAGCGATCCCCCAGGGGCGCCAGCGTCAATATGCCAAACGCATAACCAAGCTGGGTCAACGTGGGAATCCAGCCCAGTTCGGCAGCGCTGGCGTGCAGGTCCGCGCCCAGGATGCCGAGCATGGGCTGGTTGTAATACAGCGAGGCGACCGCCAGGCCGGCGCCAATGGCCAGCAACAGCACGAGACGGGCGGAAAGCTCCTGGGGAGCGGGATGGGCGTGAGCGTCGGGGGGCATGGGGGATCCGTTCGGAATGATGCACTGCAACGTGCGAATGGCGCAGATTCTGCGCGCCCGTGGTCGCCTTGGGTAGCCATCGCCGGAGTAGATCCGTTATACGATGGGCGTATGACCAAACCCGATCCTGCCCCCGCGCTCGCCTCGGCGACCGGCACCGACCGCATGCTGCTGGTCGAAACCTTCGTGCGCATCGTCGAGGCCGGCAGCCTGTCGGCCGCCGCCCTGCAGCTGGGCGCCACCCAGCCCACGGTCAGCCGCCGGCTGCAATTGCTGGAACGGACGCTGGGGGTGCGCCTGTTGCAGCGTTCGACCCACGCCATCCGGCTGACCGACGACGGCCAGCGCTGCTATGAACGCGCCAAGGCGCTGATGGCCACCTGGCAATCGTTCGAAAGCGATGTGCGCGGCGCGGGGGAGGAATTGGCCGGCACATTGCGGGTGGTGGCCCCGCATGCGTTCGGGCAAAACCAGTTCATGGAGCCGCTGGCCAAGTACCTGCAGCAATATCCGGGCATGCGCGTGGAATGGCTGCTGCATGACCGGGTGCCGGATTTCGTGGCGGAAAACATCGATTGTGCAATCAAGGTCGGGCCGGTGTCGGATCCCTCCGTGGTGGCGGTCAAGCTGGGCGAAGTGCCGCGCAGTGTCATGGCGGCGCCGTCATTGCTGGCGGGCGGCCCCGTGCCGCAGCACCCGGCCGAGCTGGCCCGCCTGCCCTGGCTGGCGCTGCGCACCTTCTACCGCGACGAAGTATGCCTGCGGCATGCGCAGACCGGCGAGGTGGCGCGCTTTGATATCCAGCCGCGCCTGTCTACCGATGGCCTGTACGCCTTGCGCAAGGCGGCGGTGCTGGGCCTGGGGGTGGGCATTGCATCGGCATGGGCGCTGCGCGATGAGTTGGCCAGCGGCCAATTGGTGCTGCTGGCGCCCGACTGGCAGGCGGCGCCGTTGCCGGTGCACCTGGTCTATGCGCCGTCGCGATTGCAGCCGGCCCGCCTGCGGCGTTTCATCGAGACCATGCGCGAATACCTGCCTGCCGAGCTGTGCGAAAGCCTCAAGCAGGCCAAGGCAGGCGCAGATCCGAAAGCCAGAACCGGCCAGAAGGCCAAATAGCGCCGTTTCAGGCCCGTTGCAGGGCCGAATTGCGACAAGTGGCATTGGCGGTTGCCACAATGGCAGGTTCCTGACGTTTTGTGTGGAAAGTGGGCGCTAGGCATTGACCTGCCCTTCGGCCAGAATTTCCCTACCGATACAACAGGGGAAAATAATGACGACATTGCTCACCACCACCGACGTCGCGAAGATCGTGGCCGCACAGGGCCCGCGCAAGGTCTTCGAAGACTTGCTGGATTATCTGCTGGCCGATTACCTGCGCTGGCAGGAGTTCGACAAAAGCGCCCGCGTGGCCAGCCATTCCGACACCGGCGTGATCGAATTGATGCCCACCGCCGACAGCGATCTGTACAGCTTCAAGTATGTCAACGGCCACCCGGGCAATCCGCTGACGGGCCTGAGCACCGTGATGGCGTTTGGCGCATTGGCGCAGGTCCATACCGGCGAACCGCTGCTCATCAGCGAACTGACGCTGACCACCGCGCTGCGCACCGCAGCCACATCGGCTTTGGCCGCCCGCGCCCTGGCGCGCCCCGGTTCGCGCACCATGGCGCTGATCGGCAACGGCGCGCAAAGCGAATTCCAGGCGCTGGCATTCCACCACATCCTGGGCATCGACACGCTGCACCTGTACGACGTGGACCCGGCCGCGACCGACAAGCTGGAACGCAATCTGGCGGGGGTGACAGGCCTGTGCCTGCGACGTTTCGACAGCACCGCCGCCGCGGTCAAGGGCGTGGACATCGTCACCACCGTGACGGCCGACAAGGCCTATGCCACCATCCTGACGGCCGACATGGTCGAGCCGGGCATGCACATCAACGCCGTGGGCGGCGACTGCCCCGGCAAGACCGAACTGCATGCGGACGTGCTGCGCGCCGGCTCGGTATTCGTCGAATACGAGCCGCAGACCCGCATCGAAGGCGATCTGCAGCAAATGCCGGCGGACTTCGCCGTAACGGAACTGTGGCGCGTGCTGACTGGCCAAAGCGCCGGCCGCCGCGACGCGCAGGAAATCACGGTGTTCGATTCGGTGGGCTTCGCGCTGGAAGACTTCTCGGCGCTGCGCTGGCTGCGCGACAGCGCGGTCAAGCACGGCATCGGCGCACGCGTCGAAGTGGCGCCGCGCCTGGCCGATCCGAAGAACCTGTTCGAACTCGTGCGTGGCCGCCAGGCTGCCGCGCAGGCCGCGGCCCGGGCCAGCCAGGCGGTGCTCAGGGACTAAGTCGCGGGGGGCGCTTCGGGCGCCTCGTGCGATACCGGCCGGCCCAGCAGGTAGCCCTGGAAGTGCGAGCACCCCTCCTGCGTCAGGCGTTCCAGCTGGGCCTCGGTTTCCACGCCTTCAGCCGTGGTGGGGATATCCAGGCTGCGGCCGATGCCATTGATGGCGCGGATGATCGCCAGCGCCTCTTTGCTGGATTCGACGTCCTGGGTGAACGACTTGTCGATCTTGATCTTGTCGAACTCGAAGCTGCGCAGATAGCCCAGCGATGAGTAGCCCGTGCCGAAATCGTCCAGCGCCACCTTCACGCCCAATTGCTTGAGCCGGTTCAGGGTGTTCAGGTTGGTCTCGGAGTTGGCCAGCAGCACCGATTCGGTGATTTCCAGTTCCAGCCGATGGGCGGCCAGGCCCGAAGTGGCCAGGGCCGATTCCACCAGCGAGACCAGCGCGTTGTTGGTGAACTGGGTGGCCGACAGGTTCACCGCCACGGTCTCGTGCGCGTCCCAGGTCATCGCTTCGCGGCAGGCTTCGTGCAGCGTGAAGGCGCCCAGTTCGTGGATCAGCCCGGTTTCCTCGGCAATGGGGATGAAGTCGTTGGGCATGATCAGGCCCTTGACCGGGTGATGCCAACGCATCAGCGCCTCGCGCCCCACCGTGCGCACGTGGCTGATGTCCTTGATGGGCTGGTAGTGCAGGTGCAACTGATGTGACAGGATGGCCTGGCGCAGGTCCATTTCCATTTCGTGGCGCTTGAGCGCGGCGGCCTCCATTTCAGGCTTGAAGAACGCCAGGCAGTTGCGGCCGTTGCGCTTGGCTTCGTACAGCGCCATGTCGGCATAGCGCAGCAGGTGGTCGGCGCCGCACTCTTGCGCGCTGGCCGTGGCAATGCCGATGCTGACGCTGACCGGCACCGTATGCCCGTCTACCTGGAACGGCTCGCGTACTGCGTCGATCAGGCGCTGTGCCATCTGGCGCAGGTCGTCGGTTTTCTCGATGCCGGGCAGCACCACGGCGAATTCATCGCCGCCCAGGCGGGCCAGCGTGTCCTGTTCTCGCAGGTTCTTGGCCAGGCGGCGGGCCAGCTGGCGCAGCAGTTCGTCGCCGTACTGGTGGCCCAGCGTGTCGTTGACGCTCTTGAAGTTGTCCAGGTCCAGGCACAGCACGGCAGCGGTGCGGTCGCGGCTGTCGGGGTTCAACGCCTTGAGCAGCTGTTCGCGGAACAGGCGCCGGTTGGGGATGCCGGTCAGCGTGTCGTGGTGCGCCATGTAGCGCACCTGGGCATGGGCGGCGTTTTCGTCGGTGATGTCGTCGGCGATCAGCAGCACGTAGCGCGATCGCGGGTCGCTGCTGTGAAACACCAGCGTCTTGCTGCGCAGCGTGCGCGGGCCGCGCCCGGTGACCAGTTCTTCCTGGCCGGCTTCGCGCAGCGCGCCGTCCGAACGCAGCGCGTCGTTGGTCAGGCGTTGGAAGAACTCGTGCACGGCGGGCGGCAGGCATTCCTCTACCGTCTTGCCTTGCATGTGCTCGCGCGTGCCGCCGAACACCGTTTCAGCCTGGCGGTTGGCCAGCAGGATGCGGCGCGAGACGGCGTCCAGCACCAGCACGCACGAAGGGATGTGCGATACCACGGCCTCCAGGAAGCTCGACAGCGAGGTCAGCTCGGTGTTGTAGCGCTCGGCCAGGTCCTTGGCGCGCAGCAGCTGCAATTCGCGTTCGCGGCGTTCGGTGCAGTCGCGGGTGATCTTGGCGAACCCCATCAGGGCGCCGGCGTCGTCGTGGATGGCGTCGATCACCACGTGCGCCCAGAACGGCGTGCCATCCTTGCGCATGCGCCAGCCCTCGGCTTCGAAACGGCCCTGGCTGCGGGCGATTTCCAGCCCCCTGCCCGGCACGCCGGCGGCCTGGTCGGCCGCGCTGTAGAAGCACGAGAAGTGCTTGCCCACGATCTCGTCCCGCGTGTAGCCCTTGGCGCGCTCGGCCCCGGCATTCCAGTTGGCGACGGTGCCGTCGGGGTTGAGCAGGTAGATGGCGTAGTCGATGACACCTTGCACGAGGTGCCGGTACATGACGTCGGAGTTGTCGATGATCATTGGTATGAGCGGGGTATGGCAGGATTCGCGGCAATACGTTTACGTCGCGTCGCCGCGATTATTTACCGGCGCCGCGAGAAAAGGCCGTTCCTTGCCAATCTTGGCGCATTGAGTCGAATCATTGCAGAACGGGCCTGCTGGCGCCGTCAGAGTTTCACGCGCTGCTTCAGGGCCTGCGTGATCATGGCGATGTCGATGTCCTGCCCCGGATGCTTCTGGCAGAAGTCGTACAACACCGCGATATAGGCGTTGCCCAGCAGCTTGGTGATGGCGCCGGCCGTGGTGGCGGCGATGGTGCCGCCCACCGCGCTGCCCGCGCCGGGGATGAACTTGAGCAGACCGGACACCACGGAACGCCCCACCAGCGTGGCGGCAGAAGCGCCCAGCGTCGACGTGACCAGGGTGCTGATGGCGGCGGTGTTCAGTTCCATGCCGAAGGTGATGCCGATCTTGGCGATCATGCCCACCTGGATCGGCACCAGCGCCACGGCATCCGAGAAAGGAATAGGCGCGGCGGCGGCGGACGCGGCCAGGCCGGCCGCGACGTTCACTTCTATCTCAGCCCGCTTTTTTTTTACTTCCAGGGCCTTCTTGTTGCGGGTCGACAGGGCGTTGGCGTAGGCCCGCTGCTGCGACTCGGGGATGTACTGCGCAGTCGCCTCGATGAGTGCGTCCAGGCCCATCGGCGGCAAGTCCGCATCCAGTTCCTCGATGCGCTCGGACAGTGCGCGCACCGCCACGATCTGCCGGGCGCGCGGCAGGAGCTTTTCGGCTTCTTGCAGAAACGGGCTGTTCTTGCGGGCCTTGGTGAGCACGGTGATGACGGGGATGCCGGCATCGGCCAGTAGCGCGCACAGTTCGATTTCGGCGTCTTCGACGCGGTGGCTGCTGTCCTGGATGCAGAGCCAGGCCACGTGCAGGTGGCGGTCCTGGTCTTCGGCCATCGAGCGTTCGCGGATCAGGTCCGCCAGTTGCTGGCGCGACCGCGCGTAGTCGCCCACTTCCAGGCCGCGGGTGTCGATGATGGTGAGTGGATGGCCGGGCCGCGAGAATTCCTGGGTCGTCTGCGTGACGGGCTTGCCTGCCCCGGTTTTGGCCAGGTCGCCGCGAAAGACGGCATTGATCAGCGTGCTCTTGCCCACGCCCGTCTTGCCGGCCACCAGGATGTTGACGCGGCCCGCGCCGCGCGTGGCGGTGCTGATCGCATCCGCGATGGCGTCCTGCAATTGGGGAGAATCGTGGCGGGGGGGAGTCATGGGCGGCTACGCTGGGCAAGGCAATGCCCTGATTCTAGCCACAAACTCCAGCCACCAACGTGAACGGGGCCGGATCCGGCCCCATCGGCGTATCAATACAGGTGTTCGGCTTGCGGGAAGCGGCGGGCGCGCACGTCGTCGGCGTAGCTGCGCGCGGCGGCCTGGATGCGGTCGGCAAGGCTGTCGTAGCGTTTGACGAAGCGTGCGGTGCGCTCGAACATGCCCAGCATGTCGTCCACGACCAGCACCTGGCCGTCGCAGTCGACCGATGCACCGATGCCGATGGTGGGGCACGCAATGGCCGTGGTGATGGCCTGCGCCAGCGATTCGACCACGCCTTCGATCACGACCGAGAACGCGCCGGCGTCGGCCACCGCCGTGGCATCGGCGGCGATGCGGGCGTATTCGGCTTCGCCGCGCCCGCGTGCGCCGTAGCCGCCCAGGATGTTGACGGCCTGCGGCGTCAGCCCGATGTGCGCCATGACGGGAATGCCGCGCGCCGACAGGTACGCGATGGTCGGCGCCATGGCCTGGCCGCCTTCGAGCTTGATGGCGCCGGCGCCGGTTTCCTTCATGACGCGGGCGGCCGACCGAAAGGCCTGTTCGGCGCTTTCTTCGTAGCTGCCGAACGGCATGTCGACCACGACCAGCGCCTGGCGAGAGCCGCGCACCACGGCCGCGCCATGCGCGATCATCATGTCCAGCGTGACGGGCACGGTGGAAGGCAGGCCGTAGAGGGTCTGCGCCAGGCTGTCGCCCACCAGCAGCGCGTCGCAGTGCGGATCCAGCAGCTCGGCCATGCGCGCGGTGTAGGCGGTGAGCATGACCAGGGGCTCGGCGCGCTTGCGTGCGCGAAAGGCCGGGGCGGTCATGCGGCGGGGCGCCGCGGCGGCGGCGTTCAAGGTGGCGGTGGTGGACATGCGGGGCTCTCCTGGTGTGCGGCGCGCGCGAGGCCCGGCAGGCAGGCGTTGCGCACGCGGCACAGGTATATCACGCGGTGGGCGGGGCCGTCAGCGCGGCGCGCCTTCGACCTTCAGCAAGGCATAGCGCCGGCTGACATACAAGGGCGTGACCACGCCCGGCCACGAGGCCAGCAATTCGTTGGCGCGATTCTTGGCGACCGCCAGATAGACCGTGTCTCCCGCCTTGGGCAGCACGCCATCCAGCGCCGGGAATTCGACCAGCCCGACGGCGCCGCGCGAGTAATAGCGGGCGGAAAAGGGCCGGCTGCCGACGAAATAGAACGGATCGTCGCCGCGCATGGCATCGGCTTGCTGGACCAGCTGCTTTTCCGTCTTGTAGCGGGTGGGTTCGGCCCAGGCCAGCACGCCCAGCGCCAGCGCGGCGGCGGGCGTGAGCAGCATCGCCGTGGCCGCCAGGCGCTGCGGGCGCACGCCCTGCCAGCGGCTGGCCAGCAGGCCCGTGGCCAGCGCGACGGGCGGCAGCGCCGGCAGCACGTACGTCCACAGGATGTTGCCCGACAGCGTGAAGAAGGCCGGCGTGGCCAGCGCCCAGGCCACGAGGTAGGTCTGGGCGGGATCGCGCCCCGCCGCCGCCATGCGCTGGCGCAACGGCGCATGCTTGCGCGGCCATAGCGCCATGCCCAGCCACGCCACGCCCCACGGCAGGGTCGCCAACAGCCAGTCCAGCCAGATGCTGCCGTAGGGGCGCTGGTGAGCCGAGCCATAGCGGTCGCCTTCCCAGCCGGGGTCGATGAAGCGCAGCAGGTGTTCGCCGACGATGAAGTACTGGAAGAAGCCCGGCGTCTTGATTTCCGCGGCGATGTACCACGGCAGCGTCAGCGTCAGCATCAACGCGGTGCCGCCGGCCCAGGGCAGCGCCCGCAGGCAGGCGCGCGCATTGCGGTGCCAAAGCATCCAGGGAACGATGGCGCCGGCCACCAGCACCAGCGTCAACGGCCCCTTGGCCAGCAGGCCGATGGCCAGGCCGACGAAAAAGCCGTAGCGCCACAGGGGCCGCGGCTCGGTGGGCGCGAGCACGAACGACACCATCGACAGCGTCATGCCCAGCGCCAGGAAAGGATCGGTCAGCACCGCGCCCGCGCTGGCGAACGGCAGCAGCATGGTGGCGAATACCAGCGTGGCCCAGCGCGCGGCTTGTTCGCCATGCAGCCGCCGGCCGCAGGCATGCACCAGCGCCAGCACGCCCAGCATCGCCAACCAGGACGGCAGGCGGACCGCGAATTCGGACAGGCCGAATAGCCGGATAGACAGCGCCTGTGCCCAGAAGGCCAGCGGCGGCTTGCCCCAGAACGGCACGCCGGGCTCGAACCAGGGCGTGATCCAGTCGCCCGACACGGCCATCACGCGCGCGATCTCGGCATAACGCGGCTCGGACGTGTCCGCGAAGGGCATCAGCGCCATCGCGAACAGACGTGCGGCCAGGATGGCCACAAGGCCCAGCAGCAGGCCTTTAGAAGTTAACCGCATGCGGACCCTTGGCGGTATCGGCCAGCGGCATGGCCGCGACGGCGCTGTGCTGCACATCGCGCACCAGATAGACCGGGCGTTGCTTGGTTTCCATGTAGGTCTTGCCCACATACTCGCCCAACAGCCCGATGGTGATCAGCTGGATGCCGCTCAGGAACGTGATCATGGCCATCAATGACGGGTAGCCGTCGACCTCGGCGCCGAAGAGCAGGGTTTTGCCGATGATGGAGATACCGAACAGGGCGCCCAGCAGGGCCGCTATGACGCCGGCCGCGGTTGCCCAGCGCAGCGGCGCGGTGGAAAACGAGGTGATGCCTTCCATCGCCAGTCGAAACAGCG
Source organism: Achromobacter sp. FW305-C-28 (assembly GCF_058783235.1). Taxonomy (NCBI): domain Bacteria; kingdom Pseudomonadati; phylum Pseudomonadota; class Betaproteobacteria; order Burkholderiales; family Alcaligenaceae; genus Achromobacter; species Achromobacter sp. FW305-C-28. Next base: position 20,518 of record NZ_JBYSYL010000012.1, read on the forward strand.
CGAAGTAGTTCCACTTGGTGGTGCCGGCGGCGCGCGGGGCCCGGTCGTAGTCGATGAAGCGGGTCGGCATGCCGATCCATGCGTACAGCCCCTTCATGTAGCGGCAGCGTTCGGGCAGTTGCAGCAGCGCGTCCACCGCGCGCCGGCTCATCAGGCGGAAATCGCCCGTGTCCGGCGGAATCTCCGCGCGGCTCAATCGGCTCAGCAAGCGGTAGTAGGCATAGGCGGATGCTCGCTTGGCCCAGCTTTCGCCAGCCCGGCTGCGCCGCCGCATGCCCACCACGTCGGCGCCTTCGCGCCAGGCCCGTACCATCTCGGGGATCAGCTCGGGCGGGTCCTGCAGGTCGGCATCGAGCAGGATGACCGCTGCACCCGAAGCATGGCGGATGCCGGCAGTCATGGCGGCTTCCTTGCCGAAATTGCGGCTCAGCCGCACCAGCTTCAAGCCTGGCTCGAATGCCATCAGGCTGGTCAGGTATTCCGCGCTGCCGTCGCGGCTGCCGTCGTCGACGAACACGATTTCCCAGGATTCGCCCAGCGTGTCCAGCACCTGCCGCAGCCGGGCATGGCAGAGGGGCAGCACTTCGCGCTCGTTCAGGAAAGGAATGATGATGGATACCTGTACCGGGCGCGGCTGGGTGCGCGGCAGGGTCGGGATGTCAGGATAGGGACGCATGGTGTGAAGTCTTCCGAGGTCGACTACAGGGATGTCGGGCCGGTCGTCGGCACGGCGGGTTCAGAGGATCGCCGCGCCTGCGCCGCGGCCAATTCAAGTTCGTCGGCGTCCTTGCGGTGCACCAGCCGGTACAGCGCGGGCAGCACCAGCAGGGTCAGGATGGTCGAGGAGATGATGCCGCCGATCACCACGGTGGCCAGCGGGCGCTGCACCTCGGCGCCGGTGCCCGTGGCGATCGCCATGGGCACGAAGCCCAGCGATGCCACCAGCGCGGTCATCAGCACGGGGCGCAGGCGCGTCAGCGCGCCGATGCGCACGGCCTGGTCCAGCGGCTTGCCTTCGTCACGCAGGCCGCTGATGAACGACAGCATCACCAGACCGTTCAGCACGGCCACGCCGCATAGCGCGATGAAGCCGACCGCGGCGGTGATGGACAGGGGTATGCCGCGCAGCCACAGCGACAGCACACCGCCCGTCAATGCGAATGGAATGCCGGTGAAGACGATCAGGCCGTCCTTGATGTTGCCGAACATGGCGAACAGCAGGCCAAACACCAGCAGCAGTGCAGCAGGCACCACGATCTGCAGGCGCTGCGCGGCGGATTGCAATTGTTCGAACGTGCCGCCCCACGCGGTCCAGTAGCCGGACGGCACCTTGATCTTCTCGGCCAGCGCCGCTTCGGCGTCGGCCACGAACGAACCCAGGTCGCGGCCACGCACATTCGCGCTGACCACGATGCGGCGCTTGCCGTCTTCGCGCGAGATCTGGTTTGGCCCCGGTGCCAGGTCGAAGGTGGCGACTTCGGACAAGGGGATGTACGAGGTCTGGGCCTGCGCGTCCGTCTTGGGCAAGGCGATGGGCAGCTTGCGCAGCGCGGGGATGCTTTCCCGCACGGCTTCCGGCAGGCGTACCACGATGTCGAAGCGGCGATCCCCCTGGAAGAAGGTGCCGGCTTCGCGCCCGCCGATGGCGATGGTGAGGGTGTCCTGCACGTCGGCCAGGCTGAGGCCGTAACGGGCGGCGCGGGCACGGTCGATGTTCACGGTCAGCACCGGCAGGCCGGTGGTCTGTTCGACCTTGACTTCGGACGCGCCGGGTATGGCTTGCAGCACTTCGGCGACTTCGGCCGCGGACTGGTTCAGCACGTCGTTGTCATCGCCGAAGATCTTCACCGCCACATCGCTGCGCACCCCTGAGATCAGCTCGTTGAAGCGCAGCTGGATCGGTTGCGAGAACTCATAGTTGTTGCCGGGCACCTGGGCCGCTTCCTCCTGGATGGCTTGCAGCAGCTGGGCCGAGGTCTTGCGCGGCTCGGGCCACTGGTCCTTCGGCTTGAGCATGATGTAGCCGTCGGATATGTTCGGCGGCATCGGGTCGGACGCGATCTCGGCGGTGCCGGTGCGGGCGAACACGCGCTCGATCTCGGGGAACTTGGCCTTCAGCCGCGTCTCGATCTGCTTTTGCATCTCGAGCGATTGCGACAGGCTGGTGCCGGGAATGCGCAGCGCCTGGATGGCGATGTCGCCTTCGTTCAGGTTGGGAATGAACTCGCTGCCCATGCGCGAGGCCACCACCCCGCACAGCACCACGAACAAGGCCGCGCCCGCCAGCACGATCGGGGTGCGGCGCAGCGCCAGGTCCAGCAGGGGTTGGTAGCGGCGCTTGGCCCAGGTCATCAGGCGGTTTTCTTTTTCCGAGACTTTCTTGCCGATGAACAGCGCCACCGCCGCGGGCACGAAGGTGACCGACAGGATCATCGCGCCCAGCAGCGCCAGCACCACGGTCAATGCCATGGGATGGAACATGCGCCCTTCCACGCCGCTGAGCGCGAAGATCGGCAGGTACACCACCATGATGATCAACTGGCCGAACAGCAGCGGCCGGCGCGCTTCGCGCGCCGCGGCGAAGACCTCGTGGAAGCGCTCGCCGCGCGTCAGGGGCCGGCGATGATGCTCTTGCGCATGGCTCAAGCGCCGCACGCAGTTCTCGACGATCACCACCGCGCCGTCGACGATGATGCCGAAGTCCAGCGCGCCCAGGCTCATCAGGTTGGCGCTGACCTTGTAGGTGACCATGCCCGTGAAGGTGAACAGCATGGACAGCGGAATGACCATCGCCGTGATCAGCGCTGCACGGATGTTGCCCAGGAAAAGGAACAGGATCACGACCACCAGGGCGGCGCCTTCCAGCAGGTTCTTCTTGACCGTGGCGATGGCCTTGTCGATGAGGTTGCTGCGGTCGTAGACGGTCACGGCCTGCACGCCGGGCGGCAGCGTCTTGTTGATGGCGTCGATGCGGGACGACACCGCCAGCGATACGGAACGGCTGTTTTCGCCAATCAGCATGAACACTGTGCCCAGCACCACTTCCTGGCCGTTGTCGGTGGCCGCGCCGGTGCGCAGTTCGCGCCCGATGGCCACATCCGCCACGTCGCGGATGCGGATGGCCTGGCCGTCCACGGTGGTCAGCACCACGTCCTTGATGTCGTCGATCGAGCGCACCTGACCCGGCGCACGGATCAGATATTGCTCGCCCTTGCGTTCGATGTAGCCCGCGCCGACGTTGGCATTGTTGCGGTTCAGCGCCGTCATGATGTCGGTCAGCGACAGCCCGTACGACGCCAGCCGTTCGGTGTTCGGCGCCACCTGGTATTCCTTGGCGAAGCCGCCGATCGAGTTGATCTCGGTCACGCCGGGAATGTTGCGCAGTTGCGGCTTGATGACCCAGTCCTGGATCTCGCGCAGGTCGGTGGGGGTGTAGGGCGACCCGTCTTCCTTCCTGGCGCCGGGTTCTGCCTCGACCGTCCACAGGTAGATTTCGCCCAGGCCCGTGGAAATGGGCCCCATGGTCGGCGTGATGCCCTCGGGCAGGCTTTCCTTGGCTTCCTGCAGGCGCTGGTTGACCAGTTGGCGCGCGAAGTAGATGTCGGTGCCGTCCTTGAAAATCACCGTCACCTGCGACAGGCCATAGCGCGACAGCGAACGCGTCTGCTGCAGGCCCGGCAGCCCGGCCATGACGGTCTCGATGGGGTAGGTGATGCGCTGCTCGGTTTCCAGCGGCGAATAGCCCGGCGCGCCGACGTTGATCTGCACCTGCACATTGGTGATGTCCGGCACGGCGTCGATGGCCAGCCGGGAATAGTTGTAGACCCCGATGGCGGCCACGCCCAGGGTCAGGAAAAGAACCAGCCACCGTTGCTCGATGGCGAAGCGGATGAGGCGTTCGAACATGTGAGGGTGCTCCGGCTCAGTGCGCGTGGCTGGCGCTGGCTTTGCCCAGCTCGGCCTTCAGCACGAAGGCGCCTTGCGAGACGTAGCGCACGCCGGGGGCCAGGCCCGCCAGCACCTCGACCTTTTCGCCGGAGGTCTTGCCCAGCCTGACGGGCTGCGCCAGGTAGCCGCCGGGCACCTGCACGAACACCACCGGCTCGTTCTCGACGGTCTGGATGGCGTCGGCCGCCACGGCGACCGGCGCTTCGGCGCTGCTGACCACCACGTTCACCGACACGAACAGCCCCGGCCGCCAGGCCATGTCCGGGTTGTCCAGCGTGACGCGGGCCGTGGCGGTGCGGGTTTGCTGGCCCAGCAGCGAGCCGATGTACGACACCTTGCCCAGCGCGCGCCCCGTGAACGCGGCGGACGCCACGCTGGCGGCCTCGCCCACGCGCACGTCCTGCAGGTCCTTGGGCGCAATCACGAATTCGGCCCACACCGTGCGCAGGTCCGACAGCGTGAAAATGCTGGCCGTGTCAGGAAGCGCCTCGCCCAGCACGATGTGCTTTTCGACCACCACGCCGTCGAACGGCGCGCGTATCTCCAATCGGCTCAGGTCCCTGGACTGCGGCGGCGCGCCGATGGCGGCCAGCTTCTGTTCGGCGTTCTGCACCGCGATCTGCGCTTCCTGCAAGGCGGTGCGGGCCTGCTGGTAGTCCTGCTCGGCGGACACCTTCTCGCGCCACAGCTTCAATTCGCGCTGGTGGGTCGCGGCGGCCAGGTCGCGGCGCTTGCTGGCCGCCAGCCATTCGCTGCGCAGTTCCGACAGCGCGGTGCTGGACAGCGCCGCCAGCAGCTCGCCCTTCCTGACCTGCTGGCCCAGGTCCGCCGATACCTCTTGCACCACGCCGGCCAGGCGCGGCACCACGTGGGCGGTCCGGTCGGCGTTGAACTTGATTTCGCCTGGGAACTGCGACGAAGTCTCCAGTCGCGCGGGCGCGGCAGTTTCGGTCTGGATGCCTGCCACCTTGGTCTGTTCGGCGTTCAAGGCAATCTTGCCTTCGTCACGGTCCAGCGTCGCGGTGAGGGGTTGGGCCAGGCCGGGCCAGGACACCTCGGCCTCGATCTCGAAGAAGTGCGGCTCGTCGATGGACTGGACGCTGGCCAGGCCGTCCTGGTCGGGCCTGAAGTCCAGCGTCTGGACCGTCCCATTGGGCCGGGTCAGCGTGGCTTTGACGGTCAGGCCGGCGACGGCGACGGGCTGCTTGCCGGCCGTGGCCCAGAGCCGCAGTGTCGAGCGGCCATCGGCTTCGGCCAGCAACAGTTCGACGCTGTTCGAATCGGCGCGGGTCAGCGCACCGCCGCGTGCGCCCTGTTCGGTGGCTTCGTGGCCGTGTCCGGCGGGGCCGTCGGCGCGGGCCAGGCCGGGCGCGGTGGTCAAGAGGCAGGCGGCGGCCAGGGCGGCGGCCAGCGCCGGGCGGGAAAAGCGGGAAAGCGCGTGGAGTCGGGTCATGGGATAGGGAAGTTCAACGTCCGAGAATGCGGTCGATGTCCGCGCTGGCCTGGTAGGCGCTGGCCAGCACGGTCAGGTAGCCGATGTTTCCTTGCGAAAGCGTGCGTTGCGCGTCCAGCACTTCCAGGAAGCTGACCTTGCCGGCTTCAAAGCCCTTGCGGGCGCTGTCATAGGCTTCGGCGGCGCCCGGCAGCACCGTGGCGCGGTACTCGCGGACCGAGCCGGCGGCCAGGTCGAATTGGGCGACCGCTTGCAGCAGCTCGGCCGTCATGCGCGACTCCAGTTCGCGGTACAGGTCCTGCGCCTTGTACGACTGCATCGTGGCTGAATAGACATTGCCCTGGTTGCGGTCGAACAACGGCAGCGGAATCGCCACGCCGAACTGCGCCTTGTTGCGGCCCTGCTCGTTGTCGCGGGCCATGCCGGCGCTGAGCGTGATGTCGGGGTAGCGCTTGCTCTTTTCGACTTCCAGCTGCGCGCGCCCCAAGTCCACGGCCAGCCGGCCTGCCTGCATGCGCGGCGAGGCGGCCAGCGCACCGCGCAGGTCATCGATGGCGCCGCGCCGGGGCAAGGCCTGCAGGTCGGCGCCGACCTGGCTGAAATCGGGCTCCGGCGCGCCCCACAGCTGCCCCAGCGTGCGGCGGGCGGCGGCCAGTGCGGCGTCGGCGGCGCGCGCGTCGATGCGCGAACTGGCCAGCTGCACGCGGGCCTTGCTGCTTTCCAGGGGCGGGGCCTTGCCGGCGGCCACGCGGCGGTCGGCCAGGCGCAGTGCGTTTTCCGCGATCTCGATCGTGCCCTGCGAGACTCGCACGGTCTCTTGTGCCACTGCCACGTCAAAGAACGCGGCGATGACGCCGGCACGTAGATCGGCGCGCGCCGACGATAGGTCGCGCTGGGCGATGTCGCGCGCCAGTCCGGCCGCCTGTACCCGCGCCGCGCGCTTGCCGCCCAGTTCCACCGGCATGCTCAGCATGGTCGAGGTGGTGCGCGTGCTACGGCGGTTGTCGTCGATGCCGATGTCGATGCTGGGGTTGGGAATGACGCCGGCCTGGGTGACCTGCCCCTCACTGGCCGCGGCTTCGTTGCGCGCGGCGGACAGCAGCGGGCTGCGTTCGTACGCGTTGGCCAGCGCCTGTTCCAGCGTCAGCGTGCGGGATGCGTCCGCCAGGCGCGGCGGGGCGGATGCGGGCTGCGGCGCCGACAGGCCAGACAGGCCCTGCGCAGGCGGTCGGGTGTCGGGTTGGCTCCAGGCCGGCGCAACGGCAAAGACGGCCGCCACGACGAGCGATAGGGAAGATAAGCGCATGAGGTCTACCAGGGAAATGGCGCCGCGGACTCGGGCCGAGGCAGGCAGTTGCGGGCACTTTATCCAACGGGCCTCGTCAGATCCCCGACAGAAAAATGACATTTCGGTAAGGTTTTCGCGCATTACGAATTCGTAATCGGCGCGTCGCCGAATTGACGAGGTCCGGTCCGTAAAGTGTCTTCACCGCTTAACAAAAAGCGTGCAGGCGCGGCGCCTTTCGCCGCCCTGGCAAGTCACCGGACCAAGGAGATCCTCATGAAGCACCGTATCGTCGCCACGCTGTCCGTCAGCGCCGCCATGCTCATTCCCGCTCTCGCCAGCGCCAACAACACCTGGCACACGGCCAATACCGAAATTGGCTACACCACCGCGCTGGACCATGCCGACGGCGGCAAGTCCCGCGCGCAGGTCGTCAATGAACTGGCGACGGCGAAGGCCGACTCGAAGCAGTGGTTCTTTACCTACCGCAACCTGGGCAAGCCGGGCTGGGCCAAGCAGGGCACGGCGCGCACCCGCGCCGACGCGCTGGCCGAAGTCGAAGCGATGACGCCGGCTGAACGCGAGCGCCTGGCGGCCATCTATACGCCGGGCTGACCGGCTTGAAGCCTGGCCCCGCCGTCCGCGAGCGCGTCGATGCCGGCGCGCTCGCGGGTTGCTCTGCCGCCGCCGTCCCGCGCCGTCGCGCCAGGGCGGCGCTTGCCATGGGCCGGCGCCGCGACCGTAGAATAGGGCGTCGGCGTGTTGCGGTTGTTCCCTTCTTTCATCCCGGGGCCTCATGAAAATACTGGTTATTGAAGACGAGAAGAAACTCGCCGAGTACCTGCGCCGGGCATTGACCGAGCATAACTACGTGGTCGACGTGGCCATTGACGGCGTCGGCGGCCTGCATCTGGCCCGCGAAAGCCAGTACGACCTGATCCTGCTGGATGTGATGCTGCCGGGCATGGACGGCTTTGCCGTGCTGCACGAACTGCGCAAGAGCGACCGCGTGCCGGTCCTGATGCTGACCGCGCGCGACAAGCTGGAAGACCGCGTCAAGGGCCTGCGCGACGGCGCCGACGACTACCTGGCCAAGCCCTTTGCGTTGTCCGAGCTGCTGGCGCGGGTGCTGGCGCTGGGGCGCCGCAGCGGCCACAACGTGGCCGAGGCCGGAGGCCAGAACGTGCTGCGCATCGGCGACCTGGAACTGGACCTGCTGCGCCGCCGCGCCTACCGCGCCGGCACGCGGCTGGACCTGACCGCCAAGGAATTCACTTTGCTGGCGCTGCTGATGCGCAAGCAGGGCGAAGTGCTGTCGCGCCTGGAACTGGCCGAACAGGTCTGGGACATTAACTTCAACAGCAATACCAATGTGGTCGAGGTGGCGGTGCGGCGCTTGCGCGGCAAGGTCGACGATCCCTTCGAGAAAAAACTCCTGCACACGGTGCGCGGCATGGGCTACGTGCTGGAAGTGCGGGAAGACTGATGGCCGCGCCGCGCGCCCGGTCGTTGCGCCGCTGGCTCTCGCGCTGGCTGGCGATCCAGACGTTCGCGGCGCTGGCGGTGATCTGCGCCGTGGTCTATTGGGCCACCAACGTCAATCTGTCGATCCGCCAGGAGGCGCTGCTGACGCAGAAGATGGAAGTGATCAAGCACCTGGTCGAGGAAAACGCGGCCAAGGGCGATTCATCGTCGCTGCGGCACAAGCTGGACGACTTCTTCTACGGCAAGCCGGATTTTTCCCTGGTGCTGGAGCTGGACGGCGAAAAGGTCGCGTACGGCATGCCGGACGATGGTGATGCGGGCCCGGGGCATGACCGTCGCATCAGCTTCACCCTGCCGGTGCCCGGCTCGCCGCGCGGCTCGATGAACGCCGAACTGGTGCTGGACATCACGTCGGACCTGCATCTGCGCGCGGCGCTGGCCTGGACGCTGTTTGCCTGCGCGCTGGCCGGGGCCATCGTGGTGTCGGCGATCGGCACGCTATTGGTGCGCCGGGCCATGGCGCCCGTGGATGAACTGGGCCGGCAGGCCGCGCGGCTGTCGCCCGATCGTATCGGCGAGCGCCTGGACGAAAGCCACCAGGCCGAAGAGATCCGGCCGCTGGTGCATCAGTTCAACGCGGTGCTGCAGCGCCTGGAACGCGCCTATGTGCAGATGGAAGGCTTCAATGCCGACGTCGCGCACGAGATGCGCACGCCCCTGGCGACGCTGATCGGCGAGACCGAACTGGCGCTCAGCGGAAAACGTCCGGAAAGCGTGTTGCGGGAAATCCTGGGGTCCAACCTGGAAGAACTGCAACGGCTGTCCGGTATCGTCAACGACATGCTGTTCCTGTCGCAGGCCGACCGCGGCGCGCAGGCGCGCGGCACGCACATCGAAAGCCTCGCCCAGGTGGTGGCCGAGGTGGCGGCCTACCATGAGGCCGAGGCGCTGGACGCGGACCTGTCGCTGGGCGTGTCTGGCGACGCGGCCGCGCGGGTCGATCGGTCATTGCTGCAGCGGGCGGTTTCAAATCTGCTGTCCAACGCCGTGCGCTATGCGCACGCCGGCACGCATATCGAGTTGCGCATCGAGCGTGGCAGCGACGGCATCCGCATCGCCGTGCGCAACCAGGGCGATCCGATCGGCCAGGAACACCTGCCGCGCCTGTTCTACCGCTTCTATCGCATGGATGCGGCCCGGCCCTTCGATGCGAACCACCACGGCCTGGGTCTGGCCATCGTGGCCGCCATTGCGCGCATGCACGGTGGCAAGCCGTTTGCGCAGTCCGAAGGCGGCGCTACGACGATCGGTTTCACGATTTCCGGCGACGACATTACAGAAAACTAATCTGCCTGTCCGCGTTCTGTCGGGACGCCCTCCATAGACTGGTCTTGTCGAGCGGGCCGCCTTGTTCCAGGCCTGCCACGGAGCGTCTATGAAGCGATCGATCCTGGTGGCGTGCGCCACCTTCATGATGGCCGGCCTGCCGGCCGTATACGCCGCGCAGCCTGCGCCGGCCATTGGCCTGCCGCAGATGCCGGACGGTGAGTGCAACTTGCCCGAGTCCGTGCGCAACGCGGTATCGGCCCAGCTGGCGCAAGGCCAGATGCCACGCGCGGCGGTGCGCGCCGACGTCGCCGTCTGGCGCGCGGCGGGCATGTCGCAGCTGTCGCGCGCAAGGCCCCTGCCGGACGTCTACAGCGAGCGGTACCGCGAGCATTACGCGACGTACCTGCGCATGCGCGGCGGCCCCGAGTTCGCGGCGGCCTTCTGCCAGGCGCTGCGCGATGCGCAGTGACCACACGTTGGCCCGGCGGATGCATCGATGAAGATTCTGTACACCAACTTCCATCAGGGCGATGGCGGCGGCCATACGACGTATGTCGTGTCGCTGGCGCGCACGCTGGGACCGAAGGCCTGCATCTCGGTGGCGGCCCCCGCGGGAAGCCGTCTGCTGGATGAGGCAGCCGCCCTGCCCGGCGTACGCGCGATTGCGTTGCCCTTCCGAGGGCGGCCCGCGCAGCAATGGCGCGCACTGCGACAGTTGCGGATGCTATTGCGCGACGAGGCCTTCGACGTGGTTCACGTGAACGGCTCGGCCGATCATCGCCTGTGCATGCTGGCCGCGCTGGGCATGGGCGCCGACCGTCCCTTTTTCGTCTATACGCAGCACAACAGCCGCTACCCGCGCAGCCTGGGTGCGAGGGTACGGGCGCGCCTGGCGACAGACCGTGTCATCTGCGTCAGCGGGCACACGTTCGAGCACATGGGCGATTCGGCGTTTCGCCGTGCCGACCTGCGCTTGGTGCGCAATGGCGTGGATACGGCTCACTATCGTCCGGCCAGCCTGCTAGCGGCCCGCGAGGCTCGCGCCCGCTGGTTGCCCCAGGCATTGCACGACCGCCTGGTGGTCGGCAGCCAGGCCGGCACGGCCCCCTACAAGAACTGGCTGGACATGGTCGAGGCGGTGGCCAGGTTGCCCGAGGCCGCGCGGCGACAGATCGTGGTGCTGGTCGCGGGCAGCCCGCCGCCGCCGGGCGATTGGCAACGCGTCCAGGCCCTGGGCATGGCGGATGCGGTTCGGTTTACCGGCCTGCTGCGTGATGTGCGGCCCGTGCTGGCGGCGATGGATGTCGGATTCGTGCTGTCGTCGCGGCTGGAGACGATCTCATTCGCTTGCCGTGAAATGATGGCGGCCGGCAAACCCGTCATCGTCAGCGACACGGGCGGGCTGGCCGAGAACATCACGCCGGGCGTCGATGGCTGGGTCGTGCCGGCCAGGGCGGTGGATCGCGTATCGCAGACGTTGTTGGACATCCTGGATGCGCGCGCAACCCTGGCGACGATGGGAGCCGCCGCACGTCAGAAAGCGGTGCGGGATTTCTCGTTGCAGGCCTTCGTGGACGGCACCGAGCGCATCTACGTGGAAAGCGCCCTGCGTGAGGCGCGGCCACGCTACAAGCTGGCCGCCACCGGCCTGTTCGTTGGCCTGGCCTTGTGTGGCGGGGCGTTGTTCCTGGACTAGTTTGCCGAGCCGACGCCCCGATCGGGGCGCCGGTCTGACGGTTACTCGCTGTACGTCTGCGTGCTGTACTGGCTGATCGGCAGCAGGTTCAGCACCGGCAGGCCGGATACGGGGTCCCTGGCCTGCTTGTCGATGTAGGCCTGCAGCACGTCGGCATCCAGCACGCCGATGTCCTGGCGCCGCGCCGCGGGCACGTTGGCCAGCGTCTTGTAGCCGTCACCGCCGGTGGCGTTGAAGCTCAGCACGAACAGCTTGTAGGTGCGGGCCAGGTCCAGCGGCAGCCAGCTGCTGCTGGCGTTGTCGAACACCTCGATGCGAGACACCCGGCTACCCTCGGCCAACGCAGCGTTCACGTCCCAGCGCAGGCCGCCGGCATAGGGGTACGGACCGGTGGAGCCGCCCGGGCCGTAGACCGCCTGCATGCCGTCTTCCAGCATGCTCTTGACCTCGGCGCCGGTGACGTCCAGGCGCCACAGCATGTTGCCGAACGGCACGACCTCGATCACGTTGGCCGCCGTCACGTTGCCCAGCAGCGGCACGCGCACGCCGCCGCCGCTTTGCAGCGAGATGTCGGCGCCGCCGTAGCTGGCGTTGGCCACTTCCAGATAGGCCTGGGCCACCAGTTGCTGGATGTCGCCGCCGTGCAGGTTGACGTTGCCCAAGGTATTGCAGGCGACGCTGGATCGCGTGTAGTCGCGCGAACCCGGGCCACCCGGCACGCGGCGCGAGCACAGTTCCTGCGGCACCGACGCCACCAGGCTGGCGCTGAACGCATCCACCTTGGCCTTGAAGGGCTGCAGCACCGAGGCCGCCTGGGCGTCGGGCGCCTGCACGCGCAGGAAGCCGCTGGCGGCCACGTCGGCCAGGATGGCGGTCTTGTCGGCCGCTGCGGGCGCCGCGCCGCTGATGGTGAACGCATCGCTCACCAGCACGTGCGGGGTGCCCGCGCAGGCCGTCACGTCGCCGTTTTCATCGAAGCTGACCTTCAGCTCGCCCACCACCTGCGAGTATTCCCAGGCCTGCACCAGGCAGACGCGCTTGCCGTCCTTGTTGCGCAGTTCGGTCGGGTAGGCACCCGCGGGCGAGCCGACGCCGTAGGTCGACAGCGCAGCGGGTCCCAGCAGCGTGTGCGAATCGCCGCCCACCACCACGTCCACGCCGCTCAGCTTGGGAATGATCTGCTTGTCGTAGTCATAGCCGATGTGGCTCATCACCACGATCTTGTTCACGCCCTGGGTGCGCAGCGCGTCGATCTGCTGTTGCGCCGCGGCGGTCTCGTCCGAGAACAGCGTGCCGGGGTCGGGGCTGGAGGACTGCTGCGTCTTGTTGGCGATGGTCAGGCCCACCAGGCCGATCGGCTGGCCATCGCGAGTCAGCGTGACGGACGGCTTGACCATGCCGGGCGCGCGCGACGGATTCAGCGCCGAGTTGGCGCCGAACGTCACGTTGGCGCTCAGCACCGGAGTCTGGCAGGTGCCGGCATGCAGCAGTTCGATGAAGTGCTTCAGGCCGCTGTCGCCTTTGTCGAATTCGTGGTTGCCCAGCGTCATGGCGTCAAAGCAGACCGTGTTCATCAGGGCGGCATCGGCTTCGCCGGGATCGCCCGCACGGTTGAAGTACAGCGTGCCGGTGGTGGCGTCGCCCGCGTGCAGTTTCAGCACGTTGGGCGATTTCGCCGCAAGCTCTTTGAACGCCGCCGTCACTCGTGGAAAGCCGCCCACGTCCGTGTTCACGGTCACGCGGGAGCCCGCCGCATTCTTGAGCTTGAGGTCTTTCTTCTTGCTGTCCAGATTAGAGTGATGATCGTTGATATGCAGGATCGTCAGTTCCATGGGCCGGCTGGCCGCCGGGCCCGGCGTGGGCGCGGGGGCCGGGATGGCCGGCATGTCGTCATCGTCGTCGCTGCCGCCGCAACCGGCCAGCAGCGCCATTATCAGGCTCAGTGCGGCCGCGCCGGCAGTCCTCTTCCACGTAGTCATGCGTGCATCCCTCTTGTTTTACGAGGGCGCATGGTCGCGGGCCAAGATTACGTGAAGATGAATGACAAGGCTGTCATATGCGGCGCGGCAGATGTCTTGCCGGCGTCACACGAATAAAAAGGCCCGACGCAATGCGCCGGGCCTGTCGTCGCGTGTAAAGCGGGATCAGTAGTGGATCACGGTACGGATCGACTTGCCTTCGTGCATCAGGTCGAACGCTTCGTTGATGCGGTCCAGCGGCAGCGTGTGCGTCACGAACGGGTCCAGGTCGATCTTGCCGCTCATCGCGTCTTCGACCATGCCCGGAAGCTGCGTGCGGCCCTTGACGCCACCGAAGGCCGAGCCGCGCCACACGCGGCCCGTGACCAGCTGGAACGGGCGGGTGCTGATCTCCTGGCCAGCGCCGGCCACGCCGATGATGATGCTTTCGCCCCAGCCCTTGTGGCAGCATTCCAGCGCGGCGCGCATCACATGCACATTGCCGATGCACTCGAACGAGAAGTCCACGCCGCCGTCGGTGAGTTCGACGATGACTTCCTGGATGGGCTTGTCGTAGTCCTTGGGGTTGATGCAGTCGGTGGCGCCCATGGCGCTGGCCAGCACGAACTTGTTCGGGTTGGTATCCACGGCGATGATGCGGCCGGCCTTGGCCTGCACCGCGCCCTGGATCACTGCCAGGCCAATGCCGCCCAGGCCGAACACGGCAACGGTATCGCCTTCCTTGACCTTGGCGGTGTTGTGCACCGCGCCCAGGCCGGTCGTGACGCCGCAGCCCAGCAGGCAGACCTTTTCGTGCGGAGCGGCCGGGTTGATCTTGGCCAGCGAGATTTCGTTCACCACGGTGTATTCGCTGAACGTCGAGCAGCCCATGTAGTGGTACAGCGGCTTGCCGTCGTAGCTGAAACGCGAGGTGCCGTCGGGCATCACGCCCTTGCCCTGCGTGGCGCGCACCTTCTGGCACAGGTTGGTCTTGCCCGACAGGCAGAACTTGCACTCGCGGCACTCGGCCGTGTAGAGCGGAATGACGTGGTCGCCCGGCTTGAGCGAGGTCACGCCCTCGCCCACTTCGACCACCACGCCGGCGCCTTCGTGGCCCAGCACGGCGGGGAACAGGCCTTCGGGGTCGTCACCGCTGAGGGTGAACGCGTCCGTGTGACAGACGCCGGTGTGGGTGATCTGCACCAGCACCTCGCCGCGCTGGGGCGGCGCGACGTCGATTTCAACGATTTCCAGCGGCTTGCCGGGTCCGAATGCGACTGCTGCGCGTGATTTCATAAGCTTTGCTCCACGAGGTCGGGTGGCGTTATTTCAAATAGGAACGGACGATGCGCATGACCTGATCGATTTCCGCTTCGGGTTCGAGCGTCGCGCCGGGTCGTCCGCCCTGGGCGGATTGCAGGAAGGTTTCCCGGAGATGGCTTTCAAGCACTTCGGCCATCAGGCCCGTGGCCGCGCCGCGCAGGGCGGCCAGCTGCTGCAGCAGTGCGCCGCATTCCGTGCCTTCGTTGACGGCGCGCTCGAGCGCCAGCGCCTGGCCCTGGATACGGCGCAGGCGCGTGGTGACGCGCTTTTTTTCAGCGGGGGAATGGGGCACGGCGGGCTCCGGTCGATACAGGGGGGGAGTATACGAAACCGGAGCGTCCGCGTCCAGTTGATGGGATTTCAGGCCAGCTTTCATTGTCTGTACATGTCTAGCACCCCCCTATAATCCGCTTTCGACCAACGGCACGACACAGGACATTTCCGTGGCTTCCTCCCCGCCCCGCCTGCCGGCCCAGGCCACCGCCCCGCCGGCCCCGCTCTATGCGCACCTCAAGCAGATGATCGCCCAACAGATCCGCAGCGGCGCCTGGCCCGCGCATTACCGAGTGCCGTCCGAAAGCGAACTGGTGCAGGAACTGGGCTACTCGCGCATGACCGTCAACCGCGCGCTGCGCGAACTGACGGCCGAAGGCCTGCTGGTGCGCATGCAAGGCGTGGGCACGTTCGTGGCGCAGCCCAAGACGCGTTCGGCGCTGTTTGCCGTCAACAATATTGCGGATGAAATCACGGCCCGGGGCCACCGGCACCATAGCCGCGTGGTGCGGCTGGTCGAAGAGCCCGCGGGCGGCGAGCAGGCCTCGGCGCTGGATATCCGCGAAGGCCAGCCGGTGTTCCATTCCATCATCGTGCACTTCGAAGACGACGTGCCGATACAGCTGGAGGACCGTTACGTCAATGTGCGGCTGGCGCCAGACTACCTGCAGCAGGATTTCACGCAGCACACGCCCTATGAATACCTGACCCGCGTCGCCCCGCTGACCGAAGGCGAACACGTGGTCGAGGCCATCGTCGCCAAGCCGCGCGAATGCCAGCTGCTGCAGATCGACCGCGCCGAACCCTGTCTGCTGATCCGTCGGCGCACCTGGTCGGGCGAGCGCGTGGTGACGCTGGCCCGCCTGATCCACCCCGGCTCGCGTCACCGTCTTGAAGGAAAGTTTTCTCAATGAAGCATCCCGATGCGCGCCTGTACCGGGCGCAGGACTATCCCCGCATGCCGTGGCGCAATGGCGGCGGCATCACGCAGGAAGTGGCGTGCAACCCGGGTGGCAGCAGCGCGGCATTCGACTGGCGGCTGTCGATTGCCGAGGTGGCGCAGGACGGCGGCTTCTCGTTGTTCAGCGGCTTGCAGCGCATCATCACCGTGCTGGAAGGCGCGGGCATCGCGCTGACGGTGGACGGCCAGGCGCAGGCGCCGCTGGGTCCACGCCAGGCCTACGCGTTTTCGGGCGACGCGGCGGTGGACTGCCGGCTGGTGAACGGCCCCATCCGCGATTTCAACCTGATCTATTCGCCGGCCCGCTATCACGCGCGCTTGCAGTGGATTGGCGCGGCACGGCACTGGACGTTCCATAGCGCGGCCCGCACGGTGCTGCTGCTGAACGCCGGGCAGGACTTGAGCCTGTGGTGCGACGGCCAGGCATTGCCGGGTCCTTCGCGGTATGACTGCCTGCATATCGAGGGACAGGATCGGCTGGTCGAATACCGGCTCGAATCAGAGGGCATGCTGGATGCCTGCCTGATCGAATTGACGCCGCGTATCTGAGCTGCGCAGTCAAGCCGAGTACTCAAGCCGCGCTACGGGAAATCCCTGACCTGCAATTCTGCTTTATCCACTTGTATATACAAGCATAGGCATCCTATGATTTCGGCAACGGCCGCGCGGCAAGGCGCGGTGCCTGCGATCATGGAGACGACCTTGGAAAAATCGAACCGATACCGCGATGTTGAGATCCGCGCGCCGCGCGGCAATACGTTGACCGCCAAGAGCTGGTTGACCGAAGCGCCGCTGCGCATGCTGATGAACAACCTCGACCCGGACGTGGCCGAGAACCCCAAGGAACTGGTCGTCTACGGTGGCATCGGCCGCGCCGTGCGCGACTGGGACTGCTACGACAAGATGGTCGAGGCCCTGACCCGGCTGAACGACGACGAGACGCTGCTGGTGCAGTCGGGCAAGCCGGTGGGCGTGTTCAAGACGCACGCCAATGCGCCGCGCGTGCTGATCGCCAATTCCAACTTGGTGCCGCATTGGGCCACCTGGGAACACTTCAACGAACTCGATGCCAAGGGCCTGGCGATGTACGGCCAGATGACGGCCGGCAGCTGGATCTACATCGGCAGCCAGGGCATCGTGCAAGGCACCTACGAGACCTTCGTGGAAGCCGGCCGCCAGCACTACGGCGGTGACCTGACGGGCCGCTGGGTGCTGACCGCCGGCCTGGGCGGCATGGGCGGCGCCCAGCCGCTGGCCGCGACCCTGGCCGGCGCCTGCTCGCTGACCGTGGAATGCCAGCAAAGCCGCATCGATTTCCGCTTGCGTACCCGTTACGTGGATGAGCAGGCCACCGACCTGGACGACGCGCTGGCTCGCATCGCCAAGTACACCCAGGCCGGCCGTGCGGTCTCGATCGCGCTGTGCGGCAATGCGGCCGAGGTGCTGCCCGAACTGGTGCGCCGCGGCGTGCGTCCGGACATGGTGACCGACCAGACCAGCGCACACGATCCGTTGAACGGTTACCTGCCCGCGGGCTGGACCTGGGACGACTACCGCAAGCGTGCCAGGCGCGAGCCCGCTGCCGTGGTGAAGGCGGCCAAGCAATCCATGGCCGCGCACGTCAAGGCCATGCTGGCCTTCCAACAGCAGGGCGTGCCCGCCTTCGATTACGGCAACAACATCCGCCAGATGGCCAAGGAAGAAGGCGTGGCCAACGCGTTTGATTTTCCCGGCTTCGTGCCGGCCTACATCCGGCCGCTGTTCTGCCGTGGCGTGGGACCGTTCCGCTGGGCCGCGCTGTCGGGCGATCCGCAGGACATCTACAAGACCGATGCCAAGGTCAAGGAACTGATCCCCGACGATGCGCACCTCCACAACTGGCTGAACATGGCGCGCGAACGCATCAACTTCCAGGGGCTGCCCGCGCGTATCTGCTGGGTGGGTCTGGGGCAGCGTGCCAAGCTGGGCCTGGCCTTCAATGAAATGGTGCGCAGCGGCGAATTGTCGGCGCCCGTGGTGATCGGCCGCGACCACCTGGATTCCGGCTCGGTCGCCAGCCCCAACCGCGAAACCGAAGCCATGCGCGACGGCTCCGATGCGGTGTCCGACTGGCCGCTGCTGAACGCCCTGCTGAACACGGCTGGCGGCGCTACGTGGGTGTCGCTGCACCATGGCGGCGGCGTGGGCATGGGTTACTCGCAGCATGCCGGCATGGTGATCGTGTGCGACGGCACCGACGCCGCCGCCGAACGCATCGCCCGGGTGCTGACCAACGACCCGGCCACCGGCGTGATGCGCCATGCCGACGCCGGCTACGAAGACGCCATCGACTGCGCCCGCGAGCAAGGTTTGAATCTGCCGATGATCGACACCGGCCGTTGAACGACGGCCCGGCCATACAAGAATGAAACGGACGCTGTCGGCCGGCGTCCGCAAGGAGAATCGCATGGAGCAGGCAAGCGCCGCATCGAAAGGCGCGCTGATCGAGCAACGCTCGATCGACTTCATTCCGGAAACCGAGCGCCATGGCAGGCTGTACAGCCAGTTCACGCTCTGGATGGGCGCCAACCTGCAGATCACCGCCATCGTCACCGGCGCCCTGGCGGTGGTGCTGGGCGGTGACGTGTTCTGGTCGCTGATCGGCCTGTTCATCGGCCAGGTGTTCGGCGGTACGGTCATGGCGCTGCATGCCGCGCAAGGGCCCAAGCTGGGCCTGCCGCAGATGATCTCCAGCCGGGTGCAGTTCGGCGTCTATGGCGCGGCGATTCCTATCGTGCTGGTGTGCTTGATGTACCTGGGCTTCACGGCCACCGGCACGGTCTTGTCGGGCCAGGCCATCGGCCAGCTGCTGGGCGTGAGCGACAGCGCAGGCATCCTGGTGTTCGCCGCCGTGATCGTGCTGGTGACGGTGTTCGGCTACCGCATGATCCACCTGATCGGCAGGGTTGCCAGCGTGCTGGGGCTGATAGCGTTCGTGTACCTGTTCAGCCGGGTGATTGCGCTGGGCGACGTCGGGCAGCTGCTGCAGATCCGGCATTTCAGCTGGACCTCGTTCTTGCTGGCCGTGTCGCTGGCGGCATCTTGGCAGATCGCCTATGGGCCGTATGTGGCGGACTATTCGCGCTACCTGCCCAGTCGCACGTCGTCGTTCAAGACCTTCCTGGCGGTGGGCCTGGGGTCGGTGCTGGGTGCGCAGATCGCCATGGTGCTGGGCGTGCTGGCCGCCGCGATGGCCGCGGGCCAGTTCGCCGGCCGCGAGGTGGCGTACATCGTCGGCCTGGGCGGCACCGGCACGATGGCGGCGCTGCTGTATTTCAGCATCGCCTTCGGCAAGGTGACGATCTCGACGCTCAATTCCTACGGCAGCTTCATGTGCATTGCCACCATCATCAGCGGCTTTCGCGGCCATGTCGACATCACGCGGCGCCAGCGGCTGTGCTTCGTGCTGGTGATCGTGGGCGCGGCGACCTGCGTGGCGCTGGTCGGCCAGCATTCGTTCCTGAACGCGTTCAAGTCGTTCATCCTGTTCCTGCTGGCGTTCTTCACGCCCTGGAGCGCCGTGAACCTGGTGGACTACTACTTCGTCAATCATGGCCGCTACGACGTTGCCGCGTTGGCGGACCCTGACGGCCGCTATGGACGCTGGAACTGGCCCGGTATCCTGGTGTATGTGTTCGGCGTGCTGGTGCAGATGCCCTTCATCTCGACCAAGCTCTACACCGGCCCATTGGTTGCACACCTGGGCGGCGTCGATATTTCGTGGATCATCGGGCTGATCGTGCCCGGCATCCTGTATTACCTGTTTGCCCGCCGTGACCCGCTGCCTGCGCCCATGGCGTTTGCGGCCGGCGGCCGGCACGATATTGCATGACATGGACGCATCGTCCTGGAGAAAAACAATGGATCTGCACCTGAACCCCGGCCATCTCACCCTGGCGCAATTGCGCCAGGTATACCAGCAGCCGGGCCGCGTGACGCTGGACCCGGTGGCCTGCGGGCCGATTGACGCCAGCGTCGCCTGCGTCGAGCGCATCATCGCCGAAGGCCGTACGGCCTATGGCATCAATACCGGCTTCGGCCTGCTCGCGTCCACCAAGATCGCGCGCGAAGACCTGCAGGCGCTGCAAAGCTCGCTGGTGCTGTCGCATGCGGCCGGCGTGGGCGAGCCGCTGGACGACGCGATGGTGCGGCTCATCATGGTGCTCAAGATCAACAGCCTGGCGCGGGGCCGTTCTGGTATTCGACGCCAGGTCATCGACAGCCTGATTGCGCTGGTCAACGCCGGCGTCTATCCGCACATTCCGCTCAAGGGGTCCGTGGGCGCCTCGGGCGACCTGGCGCCGCTGGCGCATATGTCGCTGCTGCTGTTGGGCGAAAGCCGGGCGCGCCATCGCGGTGAATGGCTGCCGGCCAAAGAGGCCCTGGCCCGCGCCGGGCTCGAACCCCTGACGCTGGCCGCCAAGGAAGGGCTGGCGCTCTTGAACGGCACCCAGGTATCCACGGCCTATGCGCTGCGCGGCCTGTTCGAGGCCGAAGACCTGCTGGCCGCCGGCCTGGTCTGCGGCAGCCTCAGCGTGGAAGCCATGCTGGGCTCGCGCGTGCCGTTCGATGCCCGCATCCACGAGGCGCGCGGCCAGATCGGCCAGATCGACGTGGCCGCCGTGTTCCGCGACCTGCTGACCGACGATAGCGAGGTCGGCCATTCGCACGTGGATTGCGACAAGGTCCAGGACCCCTACTCGCTGCGCTGCCAGCCGCAAGTCATGGGCGCCTGCCTGACGCAGATCCGCCATGTGGCCGAGGTGCTGCAGATCGAGGCCAACGCGGTGTCCGACAATCCGCTGGTGTTCGCCGAGCAAGGCGATGTGCTGTCGGGCGGCAATTTCCACGCCGAACCGGTGGCGCTGGTGGCCGACAACCTGGCGCTGGCGCTGGCCGAGATCGGCGCCCTGTCCGAACGACGCATCTCGCTGATGATGGACAAGCACATGTCGCAGCTGCCGCCCTTCCTGGTCAGCAACGGCGGGGTGAATTCGGGCTTCATGATCGCCCAGGTGACCGCGGCGGCGCTGGCCAGCGACAACAAGGCGCTGGCCCATCCCGCCAGCGTCGACAGCCTGCCCACGTCGGCCAACCAGGAAGACCACGTATCGATGGCGCCGAACGCCGGCAAGCGGCTGTGGCCCATGGCCGAGAACGTGCGCGACATCCTGGCGATCGAATGGCTGGGCGCCTGCCAGGGGCTGGACTTCCGTGTCGGCCTGAAGACCTCGCCCAAGCTGGAGCGGGCCCGCGGCCTGCTGCGCGAAAAGGTGGCGCACTACGAGAAAGATCGCTTCTTCGCGCCCGACATCGAAGCGGCCAGCCAATTGATCGGCGGGCGGCACTTGAACGCCCTGGTGCCCCCGGGCCTGCTGCCCAGTCTTTGACGGAGCTTGCGTATGAAACAGGTATGGCGCAACTGCCACGCCGCTACGATGGCCGATGGCCGCTATTCGACGATCGAGCGGGCCGCGTTGGTGACCGACGGCGCGCGCATTGCCTGGATCGGCCCCGAAGATGCGTTGCCGCGCATTGACGCCGGGCACGAGCATGACCTGGGCGGCGCCTGGGTCACGCCCGGCCTGATCGACTGCCATACCCACCTGGTGTTCGGCGGCAACCGCAGCCTGGAATTTGAACAGCGGCTGCAAGGCGTGGACTACGCGGTGATCGCGGCGCAGGGCGGTGGCATTGCCAGCACGGTGCGCGCGACCCGCGAGGCCACCGAAGCGCAGCTGTATGCCAGCGCCCGCCAGCGCGCCCTGCACCTGTTGCGGGACGGCGTGACCACGCTGGAGATCAAGTCGGGCTACGGGCTGGACCTGCCCAATGAACGCAAGATGCTGCGCGTGGCGCGGCGCCTGGGCCAGACGCTGCCGCTCACGGTGCGCGCTACCTGCCTGGCCGCGCACGCGCTGCCCCCGGAATTTGCCGGCCGCGCCGATGACTATATCGATGAAGTGGCGCGCCGCATGCTGCCGGTGCTGGCGGCCGAAGGGCTGGTCGACGCGGTGGACGCCTTCTGCGAGCACCTGGCGTTTTCGCCGGCGCAGGTCGAACGCGTGTTCCAGGCCGCCGCGCACCTGGGACTGCCGGTCAAGCTGCACGCCGAACAACTATCGGCGCTGCACGGCGCCAGTCTGGCCGCGCGCTACGGCGCGCTGTCGGCGGACCACCTGGAATACCTGACCGAAACCGACGTGTTGGCGATGGCCGCGGCCGGCACGGTGGCGGTGCTGCTGCCGGGCGCGTTCTACGCATTGCGCGAAACGCAACTGCCGCCGATTGAACTGCTGCGCCGCCATGGCGTGCCGATCGCGATTTCCAGCGACCTGAATCCGGGCACTTCGCCTGCCCTGTCCTTGCGGCTGATGCTGGGCATGGCGTGCACGCTGTTCCGACTGACGCCGGAAGAGGCGCTGGCCGGGGCCACCGTGCACGCGGCCCGCGCGCTGGGCCTGCAGGCCACGCACGGCGTGTTGGCGGCGGACATGGCGGCTGACTTTGTCGCTTGGGATATTTCACATCCCGCCGAACTGGCCTACTGGATCGGCGGCGAGCTGCCCAAGCGGGTGGTGCGCCATGGCGAGCAGGTATGCGTCACCGCGCTGGAATAAGAGGCGGTGTCTTGCACGCAGACGGGCCGCCAAGGCGGCCCGTCCGTGCCTTTACGCCGATAGCGCCAGGCGTTCTTGCACCGGCAGGGCCAGGGGCTCGTGGCCGGCATCCCGGCCCGGCAGCCGGAAGGCGCTGACCGAACTTTGCAAGCGCTGGGCTTGCGATTCCAGCGAAGCGGCGGCAGCAGCAGCCTGTTCGACCAGGGCCGCGTTCTGCTGGGTCACCTGGTCCATCTGCGTGACCGCCGTGTTGACCTGGTCGATGCCCGTCACCTGTTCGCGCGAGGCGGCGGCGATATCGCCTACCAGCAGCGTCAGCCGCTCGATCACCGCCTGGATTTCCTGCATGGTGCGCCCGGCGGTCTCGACCTGCACGGACCCGGCCTGCACCGTTGCGCTGGACGCGCTGAGCAGCTGCTTGATTTCCTTGGCGGCGCTGGCGCTGCGTTGCGCCAGCGAGCGCACTTCGCCCGCCACCACCGCGAAGCCCTTGCCTTGCTCGCCGGCGCGGGCGGCTTCCACCGCCGCGTTCAGCGCCAGGATGTTGGTCTGGAAGGCGATGCCGTCGATCACACCGACGATATCCTCGATGCGGCCCGAGTCCTGCGCGATCTCACGCATGGTGGCCACGGCGCTTTGCACCGCATCGCCGCCGCGGCGGGCGACCTGCGAAGCCTCGGCCGCCATGGCGTTGGCCTGGCGGGCATTGTCGGCGTTGCTGGTCACGGTGGACAGCAGCTCTTCCATGCTGGCGGCGGTTTCTTCCAGCGACGCGGCCTGCTGCTCGGTGCGGCTGGACAGGTCCTGGTTGCCTGCGGCGATTTCGCTGGACCCGGTGTTGATCTCGGCCACGCCGTCGCGCACGGCATGCACCGTGCGGGCCAGGCTGGCCTGCATTTCCTGCAGATAGGGAATCAGCTGCCCGGCGCAGTTGCTGCCGAACGTGGCGATGGGCACGGTGAGGTCGCCGCGGCTGATGTGCTGGAAATGCTGCTTGATGTCGTCCAGCGGGCGCCGCACGAAGGCCACGACGTAGCGGTCGCCCAGGAACAGCAGCAAGAGGCTCACGCCCAGCACGATGCCGATGCCCAGGTAGGCGTTGCGGCGTTCGTCGACGGCGCGCTTGCCCAGCGCCTCCTGGCGTTCCTTGGCGTAGGCCTCGTAGTTTTCGATGCTTTTGCCATAGGCCCGGCTGGCGGTGATGACCGGGCCGGCGGCGTGGGCGCGTGCCTTTTCAACATCGTCCTGGGCCAGAAAGCCCCGCTGGACGGCGATACCGCCGTTGACCAGCGCATCGAAGTCGCTGCGCAGCGGGTCCAGAATGGCGGCAGGGGTGTCCCGCTGGGCAGATTCCAGGAACAACGCCTGGTTCTTGCGGGCTTCCTGCACGGCCACGTCGATGGCGCGGCCTTCCTCCGCGGCGGGGGCGGCCAGGCCGTCGCGGGCGTATTCCAGTTGGCGGGACAGGCGCAGGCGGGCCCGCATGATCTGGTCGTTGATGCGGGCAAGCGATGAGACTTCGTTCAGGAGTTCGTTGCTGGCGGCGAGCGCTTCACCGGAGTTGTACAAACCATTTACGCTGATGGCCGATTGGCCGGCTAACAGGACACTGATCATGAGCAGCGTGCACAGGATCATGCGGCGGATGGTGATGTCTTTCAGGAACTGTGTCATACGCGTCTTTCTAGGGTGTAGAGAGGGACTACACCCGGACAACGGCCCCGCCTGAACGATATTTAGCAGGTGTTGCACATCTTACGTATATGTCTGGTCGGTCCTGGAATATATCGACATTAACCGCAATAAACAGGGGTTTCAGCGTGTCGCCGCGGCTTGCGCGGGTTCCACGGCGCCGAAGCGCAGCCGCGCAAAACTGGCCAGGCTGGCCAGCGCCGCGCACAGGCCGCCCAGCCACAGCGACATCACCGCACCGTGCGTGGTCGACACGTTGAAGCACGCGGCCACCAGGGCCGCCCCGGTGGCCTGGCCCAGCAGGCGCACCGTGCCGATCATGCCGCTGGCGCCGCCCGCGCGCGACGGCGGCGCCGACGTCATGATGGCGCGCAGGTTGGGCGACTGGAAAAAACCGAAGCCGGCGCCGCACAGCGCCATGCGCCAGGAAATGTCCCAGGCCGACGGCGCGGCCGGCAACAGCGCCAGCGATGCCATGCCCAAGGCCAGCAGCGCCAGGCCCACGCCGCCCAGCATGCCCGCCGGGTAGCGGTCGGACAGGCGCCCGGCGATGGGCGCCATGATGGCCACCACGACCGGCCACGGCGTGATCAGGAAACCGGTGTGCACCTGGGTATAGCCCAGCACGGTCTGGAACAGGAACGGCAGCGACACGAAGGCCAGCGCCTGCGCCGCGAAAGCGCAGACGGCCGTGGCGGCCGACAGTGCAAACAGCGGCCGGCGCAACAGGTCCACCGCCAGGATCGGGGCCGGATGGCCCGCCTGCCGGCGCATCAGCAGCCACAGGCTGGCAGCCGCCAGGCCCCATTCCAGCGTGACGCGCGGCCACGGCGCGCTGTGCGCCAATTCGTTGGAGCCCAACACGAACAAGCCCAGTGTCGTCGCGCACAGGGCCGCGGCCACGCCGTCAAAGCCGTGCGTCGACCGCGTGGTTTCGGGCAGGCCGCGCAGGCCCAGCACCATGGCCAGCAGGCCGATGGGCACGTTGATCAGGAACAACCAGTGCCACGACCCCAGCAGCAGGATGGTGGACGCCGCGGTGGGGCCGGCGGCAAATGACAGGCCCACCACCATCGCATTCATGCCCATGCCCCGGCCCAGCACCGGTGCGGGATAGATGAAACGCAGCAGGGCGGCGTTGACGCTCATGACGCCGGCCGCGCCCAGTCCTTGCAGGATGCGCGCCGCCACCAGTACCGGCAGCGATGGCGCCAGCCCACACGCGAGCGACGACAGCGTGAACACCACGATGCCCACCATGTACACCCGCCGATGCCCCATGATTTCGCCCAGCGCGGCCGCGGGCAGCAGGCCCGCCACCATGGCCAGCTGGTAGCCGCTGATGACCCAGATGGAACCGGCATCGCTGGCCTGCAGGTCGCGCGCGATCGTGGGCAGCGCGGTGTTGGCGATGGCGGTGTCCAGGCTGGCCATGCAGACCGCCAGCATGACGGCCAGGAGCGCGCCCAGGCGCTCGGACGCCGGCAGGCCCTGGCCCGCCGGATAGATGGTGTTGCGTGAGAACGAGAGCATGAGGAGCCGCGCGGCAAGGCGTCGGCGCCAGGGGGCGCCGACCGGAAGTGAGGGGATCGTCCGTCGATTCTAGTGCGACATGATGATTCAACGCTTCGTCAGCCAGGGGCGGCCGGCCCGACGCCTGGGGTGGGGATATTGCTGCCGCGCCAGATAATGCGACCAGGCGGTCACCCATGGCGTCGGCTGAATAATCCGTCCGAATAATCGTGCGCTGCGGCAATGGCGCCAGATTCAACGGTTTTTGTTACTAGCTGAAATTATCTAATTTGCTGATTTACAACAATTTATCCCATGCTGCCCGAAGCATGCTTTCATAGAGAAACCGCGTCCGCTCGCCGCGGTTTTTTAATCGAATCGGTTAGAAAGGGTAAATAATCCCATTTGAAAATTAACCGAATCGCGCTTCACCGCTATATCCGACGTACCATGTTTCGTATGCAAGTCTGATAGTGCAACAGTATTTCGTGGGGGTGATTTCATGAAACGCTTGTCTTTGTGCGCGACGACTCTGGCCTTGGCGACCGCAGGCGCATTGCCGCTTGCCGCCCAGGCGCAAACCACCGCCAATATGGTGGTGACGCTGACCATCACGGCAAACTGCACCATCGCCGCGAATAATCTCAATTTCGGCAGTCACGGGGTACTGAACACCGCGTTCAGCAATACCACCACGGTCAACGTGACCTGCACGAATACCACCCCCTATACCGTAGGCCTGAGCGCCGGCACCGGCACCGGGTCCACCCTGGCCAACCGGCTCATGAACGGTACGGCCACGGGCAATACGACCTCGACCGTGGCCTACCAGCTATACCAGCCCGCACCCAACCAGACGGTGGTGTGGGGCGACACCGGCACGGCAGACCGCGTCGGTGGCACGGGTAGCGGGGCATCGCAAGCGTTGACGGTCACCGGTACGGTGCCTGCGCAGGCGACCCCGGCGCCCGACACGTATTCGTCCACCGTCACCGCGACGGTGTACTTCTAGTGGGTCGCCCCATCGGAAATCATTCGGGCGGGGACGGCGTGATCCGGTGGCTGGCGGGCGTGCTGCTGGCCGCCAGCGTCGGGCTAGGCGCCCTGCCTGCGCAAGCGGCGACGTTGCAGATATCCCCGGTGCTGGTGGACCTGGCGCCGCAGCAGGCCGCCACCGGCATCATGCTGCGCAACCCTGGGACCACGCCCATCTACGGCCAGGTACGCGTATACGCCTGGGACCAGACGCAGGGCGACGACGTGCTGACGCCCACGACCGAGATCCAGGCCAGCCCGCCCATCATCCAGGTGGCGGCCAAGGGCGAGCAACTGGTGCGGCTGGTGCGGGCGGGCAATGACTTGGCGCCGCTACAGAAAAGCTACCGCCTGGTGATCGACGAGATTCCGGACCCTTCCACCCCGCTGGTCAACGGCGTCGTGTTGCGCATGCGTTATTCGGTGCCTGTGTTTGTTGCTGGCGCCACGCCGGAGCCGACGCCCGAACTGGATTGGCGCGTGACGCGCGCGGACAAGGAATGGGTCCTGCGGCTGGACAACACCGGCACCCGCTACGCCCAGGTGGCGTCGCTGCAGATCTTGACTGGCGCGGATGCGCAGGTGGCGAAAGTGGATGGTTTGCTGGGCTACGCGTTGGCCCAGCGGCAGCGCGAGTGGCGGATACCCGTCAAACACGGCGCGGCCGGCCCGCTGAAAATCAAGGCTCTGGTGAACGGCAACGCCGTCACCGTGACTCCGCGAGTTGACTGACTGATTGCGCTGCGTGCCTGCCTTGCCGGCGGCCGCGGGGTAAGAGAAGGCAGCCCATGGCAGTACGCGCTATCCGTGCTTGCGGGCGCTGCGCATGCCGGTTCGCGCTCTTCTTGATCGGGGCGTCGGCGGCTGCGGCGGACGCGCCCATCCAACTGGTGTCGTTCGGCGATATCGCCGAGCGCGACGTCTATTTGGAGGTGAGTATCAACGGTGTGAACACCACCCAGTTGCTGCGCTTTCGAGATGCGCAGGGTCGGCTGTCGGCCAGCCCTGGCGCGCTGGGATCGGTGGGGGTGGACGTCAGCAAGCTCGGCGCGCCGCAGGACAGCGAGATCCGGCTCGATGAGGTGGCCGGTCTGCGCTACACCTATAACGCCGCGATGCAGTCGGTGAACCTGGTGGTGCCGGACGCGCTGCGCCAGCCCTACCAGGTGGACACGCGCGGGTTGCCCAAGACGCCGCCGGCGACCTCGGGTCGCGGCCTGGTCCTGAATTACGAGGCCTATGCCCAGACCGACGCCTACAACAAGGTGTCGATGTATACCGAACAGCGCTATTTCGATCCGCTCGGCACGTTCAACAACACCGGCACCGCCTATCTGGGCGGCCGCGCCGACCGCTATGTGCGCTACGACACGTACTGGACCCAGTCGAACCAGGACACGCTGCGCACGCTGCGGGTGGGCGACACGATCACGTCGTCGTTGAACTGGTCGCGCTCGGTGCGGGTGGCGGGCATCCAGTGGGGGCGCAACTTTGCGTTGCGGCCAGACCTGGTGACCTTTCCGGTGTCGTCCTTGAGCGCCTCGTCGGTGGTGCCCTCGTCGGTGTCGCTGTACGTGAACGGGGTGCAGCAGTATTCGGGCAACGTGCCGGCCGGGCCGTTCGTGGTGAACCAGATTCCCGGCATTACCGGGTCGGGCCAGGCCACGCTGGTGACGCGCGACGCACTGGGGCGCAGCGTCAGCACGTCGGTGCCCCTGTACATCGACACGCGCATGCTGGCGGCGGGGATGTCCAGCTATTCGATCGAGGCGGGCTTTGCGCGGCGCCTGTTCAGCGTGCGGTCGTTCGATTACGACAAGCGGCCCGCGTTCACGGCGTCTGGCCGCTATGGGTTGGACGACGCGTTGACGTTGGAAGGCCATTCGGAGATGAGTGCGGGGGTGTACAACGTGGGCGCGGGCGCATTGGTGCGGCTGGGGCAGGCCGGCGTGGTCAATGGCGCGCTGTCGGGCAGTGCCGGCAACCATGCCGGCGGGCAGGTCAGCCTGGGCTATCAGTATGTGCAGCCCGCCTTCAGCGTGGAACTGCAGACCGTGCGCGCGCTGGGCGATTACGGCGACCTGGGCTCGCGCGAAGACGTGCCGGTGCCGCGCCAGACAGACCGGGTGACGTTTTCGCTGCCGCTCACGACCTCGCAGAGCATGGCGTTCAGCTACATCGGTTTTCGCATGCCGCAGTCGCCGGCCGCCAGGATCGGGTCGGCGTCCTATACGGCCAATCTGCACAGCCGCGTGTCGATGAACGTGAGCGCGTACAACGACTTCGCCCAGACCGGTTCGCACGGCGTCTACCTGGCCTTTTCCATCCTGCTGGGCGACAACACCCAGATCAACGCGTCGGCCGGCAAACAGGGCGAGCAGAACATCTACAGCGTCGGCGCGCAGCGCAACGTGGATTACGACGGCGGCTGGGGCTGGGGCGTGGAAAATGGCCGCAGTGGCGGCGGCCAGTACAACCAGGGCAAGGTGCAGTTCCTGGGCCGCTACGGCCAGCTGACCGCGCTGGGCCAGGACTACGCGGGCAAGAGCCAGGCGGCGGTGCAGGCGTCGGGCGCGGTGGTGCTGATGGATGGGTCCCTGACGCCGTCACGCCGCATCAACGACGGCTTTGCGCTGGTCAGCACCGATGGCACGCCGGACGTGGCGGTGCTGCACGAAAACCGCAAGCTGGGTCGCACCAACAGCGCCGGGCACTTGCTTGTGCCGGACCTGAATTCCTACCAGATCAACCGCCTGTCCATCGACCCCGACGAACTGCCGGTGGACATGAAGCTGGAGTCGACCAAGGTCGTGGTGGTGCCGCAGGCCGGATCCGGCGTGCTGGCCAAGTTCCAGCTGCAACGCTACGCCGCGGCTTCGGTGGTGCTGCACTTGCCGGATGGCAGCACGATGCCGGTGGGCGTGCAGGTGGCGCATGTGGAAAGCGGCAAGCAGTCGGTGGTGGGGTACGACGGCATCGCCTTCGTCGAAGACCTGAAGCCGGAGAACCACCTGCGCATCAAGGGCGGCGGCGTGTCCTGCGTGGTGGAGTTTCCGTATCAGCATGACCCCGCGCGGCCGTTGCCGACATTGGGGCCGTTCGTGTGCCAGCCGTTGAAGGAGCCGGGTCAATGAAGTCCGCGTTGTTCTTGGTGGGGGCCATGCTGGGACTGGGGTGGTCGGTGGATGCACAGGCGACCACTTGTTCGCTCGGGGCCGGCACGGTCAGTTCGGTCAATTTCGGCACGGTCAATCCGTTGTTGCCCGCCGATACGTTCGCCGACAGCAACACGGTCACGGTGACGTGCAATTTCACGGCCTTGGCGCTGGGGGCGCGCCTGTGTTTTTCCGCCGGCGTGGGCAGTACCAGCCCGTCGGTGGCCGCGCGGGCGCTGGGGGCCGGCGCTTTCCGCATGAACTACAACCTGTACACGGACAGCGGCCATACCCAGGTGTGGGGTACGGCGACGACCAGCGCGCCGACCTCGGTGCTGCTGGCGGGCCCGGCGCTTGGCGGCAATGCGTCGGCATCGTTCTCGTTCTACGGCAAGCTGCCGGGCGGGCAATCGGGCGTGTCGACCATCGGTAACGCCAACACGCTTTACAGCGAGACCTATTCCACGACGGCCCGCGTCGACATTTCCGTCGGCTTGCTGGCCACCCTGCTGATCAATTGCCCGATTGCCGCGCCGACCCAGACGCTGAGTATCCCGCTGAACGTGCAGGCGACGGTGCAGAAGAACTGCACCATCAATGCCACCAATCTGGCGTTTCCGCCGCAAGGCCTGTTGAACCAGGTGGTGACGGCCAATGGCCAGATCACGGTGCGATGCACCAACAACAACGCGTTCTCGGTGGCGCTCAGCGGCGGTTCGGTGGCCAACAACGTGGCGGCGCGCAAGATGAAGCACCAGACCGCGGCAGATACGGTCAGCTACCAGCTGTACCAGGACAGCAGCTACACGACGATCTGGGGCGATGGCGTCACGGGCGGCACGGCGCTGGCTCGCACGGGCACGGGCGCCAACCAGCAGTTCACGGTATACGGCCGGGTGCCTGTCCAGACGACGCCGCGGCCGGGCAACTACAGCGATACGGTCACGGCCACCATTACGTTCTGATGCGGCAGGGGGCCGTCACGTCGCTGCGGCGGCCGTTGCCGCGGCGGCCGTCGCCGCGGCGGCGCGGGTCCGCAGCAGGCTGGCCAGTTCGGTATAGCAGCGCTGCACGGCGGCGCGGGCCTGTTGTTCGGGGGCGCGCGTCATCAGGCTGATGCGGCGCGTCAGCCGCGGATGCTGCAGCGGCACGATCGCCAGGCCGTCGGGACGCTGCCCCTGCGTGTACAGGCGCGAGATCAGGCCGACCCGCAGTCCGGCGCGCACCAGGCTGTAGAGCGTGTCGGTGTAGTTCAGCGTGTCGGTGGCGGCGAGGTCGGCGCCTTGCTGGCGCAGGGCCGACACGATCATCTCGTAGGTACTGCCGCGCGACAGCACGGCCAGGGGTTCGCGCTTCAGGTCCCGCCAGGTGATCTGGCGGCGGCGCGACAGGCGGTGGCTGTCGGACAGCACGGCGACCAGGTCGTCTTCGGCCACGAAGGCTGCCGCCAGGCCCGGCGCCAGCCCGAAATCCAGTCCCAGGCCGATGTCGAGTTCGCCGTTGGCCAGCGCGGCCATCAGCTCATCGTTCAGGTGGTCGGACAGGATCAGCACGATCTCGGGGTGGCGTAGCCGCCACTGCGCCACGGCGGGCGCCAGCAGGTGCATGGTGGACGGGATGCAGCCGATGCGGACGGTGGCGGCCTGGGTGTCCAGCAGGCGCCGCAGGTCCTCGGCGCCCTGGGTGTAGCTGTTGAGCAGCCATTCGATCTGCGCGCGCGCGGCCTGGCCGGCCGGCGTCAGGCGCACATGATGGGTGCCGCGGTCGAACAGGGTCACGCCCATCAGGGTTTCGAGTTCACGGATGGCGGACGACAGGGCGGGCTGGCTCAGGGCCAGGGCTTCGGCCGCTCGGCTGAAGCTGGCGTGGCGGGCGACTTCCTTGAAGCCGCGCAATTGGCGCAGCGTGGGCTGGCGGGCGGGCGCGGCAGGGCCTCGATCGGGCAGCTTGGTCATAGATTTACCTGATGAATCTATAAAAATAACCCATTTCAGTTATGACGCGATGCTGCGTACGATGGCGCCCTCGCCTTCTGCGCGCGCCGGTCGGCCGACGCGCCTTGCCCGTTGCGGATTCACGTCATCATGTTCAAACGCCTGTTCCTGTCTGTCGCCACGGTGGCGGCCGCGCTGTGTGTCGTCCCGGCCGCCTGTGCCGCTGACGCCTGGCCCGCGGCCAAGCCGCTGACCCTGATCGTGCCCGTCAGCCCGGGCGGCAACGTGGACACCACCGCCCGCCTGGTGGCCCAGAAGCTGTCCGAACGCCTGAAGCAGTCCATCATCGTGGACAACGTGGCAGGCGCGGGCGGCGTGCTGGGCGTGGCCAAGGCCACGCATGCGGCGGCCGACGGCTACACGCTGGTGATGGGCTTTGACGGCCCGGTCAGCGTGGCGCGGCTGATCAACCCAGCCGTGAAATACGACGCCGAAACGGCCCTGGCGCCGGTGGCGCTGGTGACCACCGCGCCGGTGGTGCTGCTGGCCCGTCCGGGCCTGCCGGCCAACAACATGCAGGAACTGATCGCCCTGGCGCGCAGCAAGCCGGATACGCTGACCTACGCCTCGTCGGGCGTGGGCACCGTGCTGCACCTGGCGATGGAAGTGATGCAGGAGCAGGCCAAGGTCAAGCTGGTGCACGTGCCCTATCGCGGCGGCGCACAGATCACCAACGATGTCATGGGCGGTCAGGTGGACCTGGGCCTGTTGGTCACCACCAGCGCCACGCCGCTGGTGCAGCAGAACAAGCTGCGCGCCCTGGGGCTGACGTCGGCCACGCGCATCGCCACGCTGCCGGACGTGCAGGCGTTTGCCGAAACGCCCGAACTCAAGGGCTTTGAATTGAATACCTGGACCGGCGTCTTCGTGCCGGCGGGTACGCCGCCCGAGGTGGTGCAACGCCTGAACCAGGAACTGAACGCGGTGCTGCAGATGAGCGACGTGCAAAAGCGCCTGGCCGAGGGTGGCGCCATCGCCGGCCAGGGCTCGCCCGAGGCCTTCGCCGCGTTCCTGAAGAAAGAGAAAGACGTATACGCGCACATCGTCAAAAGCGCCAATATCCAGCAGGAGTAGATGCCATGAGTTTTGCCGTCACCGGCCCCGTGCTGCCCGAGATCCGCGCGATCCAGGACGACATGGTGGCGCTGCGCCACCGCATCCACGCCAACCCTGAGCTGGCTTATGAAGAGGTCGCCACTGGCGACCTGGTGGCCGAGTGCCTGGCGGCCTGGGGCTTCGAGGTGCACCGCGGCCTGGGCGTGACCGGCGTGGTGGGCACTTTGCGGCGGGGCGCCGGCACGCGCCGCCTGGGTCTGCGCGCCGACATGGACGCCCTGCCCATCCACGAAACCACTGGCCTGCCCTACGCCAGCGCCCATCCGGGCAAGATGCACGCCTGCGGCCACGACGGCCACACGGCCACGCTGCTGGCCGCGGCGCAGGCGCTGGCGCAACGCGGCCAGTTTGATGGCACGCTGCACCTGATCTTCCAGCCGGCCGAGGAAGGCCATGGCGGCGCGCAGAAGATGATCGCCGACGGCCTGTTCGAGCGCTTTCCGTGCGATGCCGTGTACAGCTTTCACAACGAGCCGGGTTATCCGGCCGGGCATTTCGGCTTTCGGGCCGGGGCCATGTACAGCTCGTCGGACACGGTGGTGCTGACGGTCAGCGGCGTTGGCGGCCACGGCGCCATGCCGCACGTGGCGGTGGACCCGGTGGTGGCTGCGGCCCACATCGTGCTGGCCTTGCAGACCATTGTGTCGCGCGAGATCGATCCCAACGACATGGCCGTGGTGACCATCGGCGCTATTCACGGCGGCGATGCGCCGAACGTGATTCCCAAGAAGGTCGAGCTGCGACTGACCGTCAGGGCCCGCAAGCCCACGACGCGGGCCCTGCTGCGCGAGCGCATCACGGCGATTGCCACGGCCCAGGCCGCGGTGCACCGGGCCAGCGTGACGGTGGATTACCGCTGGCGCTATCCGCCGGTGGTGAACGATGCCGGCGCCACCGAATTCGCGGCCGCCGTGGCACGCGACTGGCTGGGCGAGTCGCTGGTGATTCCCGACCTGGAACCGCTGCAGGCCAGCGACGACTTCGCCTTCATGCTGGAAGCGGTGCCGGGCAGCTATTTCATCGTGGGCAACGGCGAGGGCGAAGGCGGCTGCATGGTGCACAACCCCGATTACGACTTCAACGATGCCATTCTTCCGGTCACCGCCAGCTACTGGGTCAAGCTGGCCGAGGCCTTCCTGGCCGACGGCGTGCGCTGAGCGCCGCCGGCCGCCCTGTTCCTGAACCGCATGACTGCTAATGATGTCCAGGGCGAGCACGCCCCTGAGCCTGACTTCCTGACGTTCGACGCCACCACCGGCTACTGGCAGGAGATCGTTGCCGCCGACACGCTGGCGATTTCTGCCGAACCGCCCTACTCGCGCGGCTATCCGGCGCGCCTGCCCGACGGCCGTTATCTGGTGCTGCCGCTGCGCGCCGTGCCGGCCGATCCGCAGCGTTGCGTGGCGTCGTTGATCGCCAACCACGCCAGCCTGGCGGTGGTGGAAACACTGGCCGGCTTCATGGCCGAACGGGCGCGCGCCTTTGGCGCCGAGATCGTGGTGGGCCTGCCCACGCTGGGGCTGGCCTTCGCGCCGCTGGTGGCACGCGGGCTGGGCTTTTCGCGTTACGTGCCGTTCGGCTATTCGCGCAAGTATTGGTATGACGAAAGCCTGGCCGTGCCGGTGCGCTCGTTGACCACGCCGGATGCCGGCAAGCTGCTGTACGTGGACCCGAACCTCGCGGATATGCTGCGCGGGCGGCGCGTGCTGGTGGTGGACGATGCGGTCAGCACCGGCCAGACGATGGCGTCGGCCCTGACGTTGCTGCAGCGCTGCCAGGCACAAGTGGCCGGCATCGTGGTGGCCATGTGCCAGGGCGAACGCTGGCGCACGCGGCTGGTGGATGCCCAAGGCGCGCCGATTCCGCTGGCCTGTGCATTCGAATCGCCACGCATGCAGCGCGTGGCGGGCGGCTGGGCGCCGGAGGCAGGCGCGTAGCGCCGCGTCGAGTTCGATCTTCGACGCGCGCGGCGCCGCCTGGCGTACGCGCGCGGCCCCGGTCAGGCTTGCGGCGCCGCCGGCCGCGGCTTGACTGGCCAGAACAGCGTGGCGGGCCGCTGCCAGATGCGTCGGCGCACGCCCAGGGCCAGCGCTTGGCGATCGCCGCGGCGCAGGTTGCGCGAGCGCAGCGCCACGTTGAAGGCCAGTGCGAAGCTCACCCCCACGTTCAGGATGCCGGTCAGGGCGGTGCCGGCCACCGCCATCCAGAACGCGTGCGTGTGCACGACTTCCCAGCCCAGCGCGCCGATGGCCGATCCGATCTGGCCGGCGGAAAGCGTCACATGGCGCACTTCGACGTGCGGCCCGAAGAAGCTGACGATGGCCGGCCCCAGGCCCAGCATCAGCCCCAACGAGACATTGCCGGCGATGCCGGAGATATTGCGCTGCCAGAATCCCGCCCAGCGGGCCGCGCCGCGCGTGCCGAACAGGTGGCGCACGCGCCGGTCGTAGGCCATCACGTCGTGCACGCGGTGCAGGGCGAACCAGTTGTCGGCCCACCCGGCGACCAGGCTGGACAGCCACAGCAGCACGCCGGTGGCGGCGGCGTAGATAGGCGTGGGGCCCCAGGCTGAAAACGAGTCGAGCGTGGTCTGTGCTTTCTGCGCGTCGATCAGGGGTCGGTTCAGCGCGTTCTGCGCCACCCATTGCACCGCCCAGGCCAGCGGAAACACCACCGCCAGGTTGCCCAGAATAGCCGCCGCGTTCGAGCGGATCATGGACAGGGTGTCGTCCAGGAAGGCCTCGCGGCCCTCGGGGGTGTTGGCTTCGTCCAATCGGTGGGCCAGCGCCGGGCCGGTCATGGCGGGCTGCTTGGTGGCCAGCGTGAAGTGGGCGAAGTGGATGACGAGAAAGCCGCCCGCGTAGTTCAGCGAGGCCAGCAGGCCTTCGATGAACTTGTCCAGGTGCAGCGAGACGATGAAGAACTTCAGGTACACCGTCAGCACCATCACCAGGCCGCCGCCGGCCGAGGCCTTGAGCATCGTCAGGTATTCGGCCGGGTCGCGCGCGATGTAGTGTTCGCCGGTTTCGGCGGTGCGTTCCATGACGCGGCGGGCCAGTTGCGCGAACGACGAGGCCGCCAGGTGGCGGATGCTGCTGCGAGCCTGGGTCGAACGGATCAGTTCGGCGGCCAGGTGCACGTATTTGTGGCGCTGGGTGGGGTCGACCCATACGCTCAGCAGCAATTCGATGCGCGCCAGGCGCAGCTTCATGCGTTCGATCTGGAAGACGACTTCGACCGACACGCCGTTCTGTTCCAGTTCGGCATAGACCTGTTGCGAGGCCGCGCGGCAACTGTCGAGCAGCGCCCGGAACACGTTCAGGCGCCGGCCGAAGACCTCGCGCGGGGTGTCGGGCGCGCTGTCGCACAGTTCGGCGGCGGCCGTTGCCAGCGGAAAGAAGGGATTTTCCCGCACGCGGCCGGGCAGGCGCGAGCGGATGTCCTGGCTCAGGCCCGTGGCGCGCACCTGGCTGGCCAGCACCTGGATGCTGCTGGTGAGCGCTTCCTCGAGTTGACGGGGCGGCGGTTCGGGGGCGGCGGGGTCAGCGCGTGTCACGCCGTCGCCGTGGCGTAGCAGCAGGCGCATGCGCGTCAGCGTGTCGTCGTCCAGCGCTTCGATCCACGAGGCATCGTGGGCCTTGCGGAAGATTAGCGAAAACAGGCCGAACATGTCGCTGCGGTTGGGCGGCGGCGGCAGCAGCCGGGCCTGCGCGCGTTCCCAGAATTCGCCCCAGAAACCGGGGTGTGAGGCCACGCCGGTGTCGCACAGCAGCGAGGTGGGGTCGTTGTCGGCGATCAGCGAGCGCAGCGTGGCGGCGACGGGCGTGGCCAGCGCCGGGTTGTGCTCCAGCACCTGCAGCACGTAGCGCAGGCGTGCATGCTGCGGGTGGCGGCCATCGTCGGCCGGGGCACGGCCTGGCCGGTCGATCCAGCGGCACAGGTCCACCATCCACAGATTGCGCTGCGCCAGCGGAGCGTCGGGGTCGGCGCCGGCCAGGATCACGTCCAGGGCAGGCCCGCCATGGCCCGACGCCCGCCATTTACGCCAGAGAGAGGTCAGCATGGTCGGGCCTTGTCGGTCAGAGGGATTCGGGTTCGCGGCGCAGCGAGAAGCCCTGGGCTTCGTTCATGGCCAGGTAGCTGACGTTGCGCGACACCACCGGCGGCTTGTCGCCCGTGTGCAGCGCCCGCAACTGGTCCAGCACGATCTTGTCGGCCAGCGTCAGGCGGTCGAGCATGCGCAGGTACTGCATCCAGCTTTCCACCAGGAAGACTTCGCGCCAGACGCCTTCGCGTTCCAGGTCGCGAAACAGCTGCCATTGCTGCGCGCCGTTGCGCAGCCGCAGCTGGCGCAGCGGACCAGCCGCGCCAATGAGTTCGGATAGTTTTTCCTTGGGAATCAGGTATTCCACCGCCACCAGCACCGCGCCGTGCTGGGTGTTGAAGCCCGCGGCCGACAGGGCCGGTTCGGTGCTGTCGGCGCGCGCCAGCGATTGGGTGTCGACCTGTTCGGGCAGGCGTGAGCGGTACAGCAGGGCCACGGTGATGCCCAGCATGATGCCGGCTGCCGAGAGGGCGCCGGACACGCCCATGGTGCCGGCGAAGTGGCCCCACATGAACGAGCCGGCCGCCAGCCCGCCGAAGATGGCGGTCTGGTACAGCGCCAGCGAGCGCGCCTTGACCCAGTCTGGCACCAGCATCTGCACCGTGGTGTTGTAGGTGGCCAGCACGCCGATCCAGCAGCCGCCGGACAGCAGCAGCGCGGGAAAAGCGACCCACAAGGTGGTGGTCGTGCCCAGCGCCACCAGGCAGGCCGCGAGCAGTCCCGCGGCGGCGCTGACCAGCCCGCCGGCGCCCCAGGCGGCTTGCAGCCGGCGGACCACGGCGCTGCCCAGGATGGCGCCCACGCCCAGCGCGCCCAGCATGTAGCCGTACAGCAGCGCGTTGCCGTCTTCGTGGCCATAGGCCAGCAGCGGCAGCAGCGCCCACAGGGCGCTGGCCGACAGGCCAAAGGCAAAGGCCCGCAGCATCACCAGCCGCGTCACGGTGGAATGCTGGGTGTAGCGCAGCGCGGCGATCACGCCCTCGAAGAGCCGTTCGGGCGGCAGGCGCCGTTCGGGAATGTCGCGGCGCCAGCGCCAGATGGCCCAGATCAGCCCGGCGTAGCAGACGCAGTTCAGCAGGAACACGGTGGGCGCGCCCGTGGCGCCGAGCAGCAAGCCGCCGATGGCCGGGCCGACGGCGCGCGCCACGTTGAAGTTCACGCTGTTCAGCAGCACCGCGCTGCCGACGTGGGCGCGCGGCACCTGTTCGCCCACCGCGGCCTGCCAGGCGGGCGTGACGACGGCGCTGCCGATGGCGATGCAGAACACCGAGATGATCAGGGTGACCGGGTGCAAGAGGCCGGCGAACGCCAGGATGGTGATGAAGATGCCGCCAGCCAGTTCCAGCAGCATGCCGGTGAGCATGACCTTGCGGCGGTCGTAGTTGTCGGCCAGCACGCCGGTCAGGATGGACAGCGCCACCAGCGGGAAGGCCGCGGCCACCTGGATCATCGCCACCATCAGCGGGCTGCTCTGTTCGGTGGTGATGACCCAGGCGGCGGCGACGGATTGCGCCCAGGTGCCCAGGTTGGCGAACAGGTTGGCGATCCAGATGATGCGGAACGCGGGAAAAGCAAAGGGGGAAAGCGTGCTGACCCGCAGGACGGGTTGGGGGGCGGCTGCGGCCGCCTCGGGCGGGGCGGCGGCCAGATCGGTGTTGGCCGAGACGGGCTGGAGCATGTAGGCCTCTGGGAACCCCGGGGAACGGCGGGCGGGGCCGTCCAATGGTACGCCTAATAGGGGTCCCGGTTAAGTCGAGGCAATGGCCGCAATGTGAGGGATTGCGACGCCGCCCGCGAGGGGCGGCGGGGGCCGGTTCAGGGCTTGGCGGGCGCCTTCGGCGGCGGGTAGGCCTGGTTCAGGTATTGCACGATCAGCGGCACCTGGTCGGCCGGGATGGGGGCGCCGTAGGTGCCGACCATCTTCTTGACCTCGGCTTCCCAGAAGCCGATCGGCATGGGCGGTTGCGACGACAGGTAGTCGACCGAGTGGCACATCAGGCACAGGGCGGCGCTTTGGGCGCCGGGGCCGGTGCCGGGGTGGAGCGTGGCGGTCTCGGTGGGCAGCTGGATGTCCAGGGCGACGGCAGGCGCGCTAGCACCGGCGGCGGCCAGCGTCAGGAGCAGGCCAGCCAGGCGGACGGGGCAAGCGGCGTTGGGGGATCGGGTCATGGCGGGCTCCTTACGCGGCGTCGACGTGCACGGTTTCGACCCCATTGCGCATGTAGCCGGACGGGTTCCAGAGTGGGTCCAGCGGCTGGGTTTCTCCAGCCATGTTGGTGGCGCGCACTTTCAGGGCATAGGCGCCGGCTTTGTCGGGCGTGAACTCGGCGTGCCACTCGCGGAAGGAATAGCGCCCCAGGTCCTGGCCCAGTCTGGCGGCGTGCCAGGTCTTGCCGCCGTCGGCCGAAAACTGCACCTCGCGGATGCCATGGCCGCCGTCGAAGGCGATGCCGCGCACCGGTACCGGCCGGCCGCGCGCCACACGGGCGCCGTCGGCCAGGCTGGTGATGAAGCTGCGCACGTTGTAGCGGCCGATGGGGCGGGTTTTCTCCGGCGCCTTGCCCGCGGGGGTGCAGGCGCAGTCGTTGTCCGGGATGCGGTAGGCCTTCTGCATCCAGAAGCCGTCGAATTCGGCGTCCAGCACCTTGATGTCGGCCAGGTGCTTGACCCAGTAGGTGCCGTAGTAGCCCGGCACCACCAGGCGCACCGGAAAGCCGTTGAGCATGGGCAGGTCGGCGCCGTTCATGGCGTAGGCCAGCATGACCTCGCCGTCCAGCGCGTGAGCCGCGTCCAGCGCCTTGACGAATTCGGGCGTGCCGGGCAAGACGGGGCGGTCCAGCCCTTCGAAAGTGACCTGGCGGGCGCCGGCCTGGATGCCGGCCTTTTCCAGGATGCGCTTGAGCGGAATGCCCAGCCAGCGGGCGTTGCCCATGGCGCCGTTGCCCAGCTGGCCGCCGCCCACGCGAGGCTCGAAAAAGCCGCGGCTGTTGCCGGAGCACTGGGTGACGGCCACCAGTTCGACCGGCGCGCCGAATTGCTGCTTCAAGTCGGCCAGCGACAGTTCCAGCGGCGTGCCGACCTTGCCGCTGACGCGCAGGCGGTAGGTGGCCGGGTCGATGGCGGTGGGGATGTTGCCCAGGTGGTAGCGCACGAAGAACGCGTCGTTGGGCGTGATGACGCCGTCGTTGAACACCGCGAACGGCGTTTCCAGTTGCGGCGGCCGCGAGGTCTGGCGGATCAGGGGGCGCTTCTGGGGGTAGGCGATCAG
Source organism: Achromobacter sp. FW305-C-28 (assembly GCF_058783235.1). NCBI lineage: Bacteria > Pseudomonadati > Pseudomonadota > Betaproteobacteria > Burkholderiales > Alcaligenaceae > Achromobacter > Achromobacter sp. FW305-C-28. The sequence continues at coordinate 60,765 of NZ_JBYSYL010000012.1, forward strand.
GTCGCGCTCGCCGTTGGCGAACGGCAGCGTGACGGTGGCCGGGGCGGCCAGGCTGGTCAGGGCGTGGCCGGCCAGCGTGCCGGCGGCGCCCACGGTACAGGCTTGACGCAGGAAGCGCCGGCGCCCATCCGGATCGAATGTGCTCATGCTTGTCTCCTCGTTGTTTTCTAGTACCCTGCCCCTCGCGGCGCGGTCGGATCAGGCTACGCCTGACGGGCTGACAACGGGGTGAACAGCACCAGAATTGTCACGTTCGCCGTTCCAATAACCGAGTTTTTCGCACGATATGCCCCAGCAAGCGCCGGCCTGCCCGCCGCCCGCGCAGGCAACCGCCCCTGGCCACATGATGAGACTACTGACCTTCAACCGATCCGCCTTTGTCGCCCTGCTGGCCGTAACCCTGCTGGAAGCGCTGATCGCCACCCTGGGCAAGCCCTACCCGCTGTTGCGCGGTTTCGTGGGGGATGTGGTGGCCGTGGGCTGGGCGTACCTGGTGTATCGCAGCTTCATCCGCGCGGGCGTGCTGCCGCTGGCGGTGGCGGCGCTGCTGACCGGCTATGCGGTGGAGTTCGGCCAGTACCTGGCCCGCTACCTGGGCTGGCGGATCGAGCAGCCGGTGCTGCGCATCGTGCTGGGCAGCGTGCCCGACTGGTGGGACATGCTGGCTTACACACTGGGGTTCTTCCTGGTGCTGATGTTGGCCGGGATCAAGCGGCGCTGGCAGCGACAAGCGGCACCGCACGCCTGAGGGGGGGCAGCCTGGCCTGCCTGCTTCGTGCAGGACGGGCCGGCTGTCGCGCTTCATCCCAGGCGCTTTGCGCCAAGCGTTTCACCACACGCATCAGGCGCGGCCTGTCAGGCGGTTCAGCCCGCCTGCCCCACCGGCGCGTCATTGCGCCCTTTGTTTTTCTGGCCCGTGGATGCGGCCAGCGGCTGCAGCCGTGCGTTGCGCAGCGGCGCGAAGCATTCCGACCAGGACTTGGGCAGCAGGGGCGTGGCGTGGCGTACGGCGTCGCGGCGGGCGTAGTGGGCCAGCAGTTGCTGGCCAATCGGGGCGTCTCCCAGGGGATGGCGGTTCGTCATGGTATTTCCGTATTGCATTGAAAGTGTATTCATTGTACCGCACTGCGCACGCTTTGATCAAACCCGACTCGGCGCTGCAAGTCCTTGATAACAGAGGGTCGGTCCCTTTATATGACCAAAACGGACGGGAATACCCTAGGCGACTAAAACGGTAGACGGTATACAATGTTCATCATCGGCCAAGGGCAGCATCCGGCCGGCCCCCCTCTCCCCCCATAGGACCTGGAGCGCGTCATGGCAGAATTGATGAACCGAGATGAATTTCGTAGCGCGTTGGAAAACGCGATCAAGGGCAAGAGCGCCAACGCTTCGCCCTTTTCCATTGCCTGGGCTGAAGGCAAGCTCAGCCGCCAGCATCTGCAGCGCTGGGCGGAAAACCACTACCACTATGTCGGCCCCTTCGCCGACTACCTGGGCTACCTTTATGCCCGCACGCCGGACACCTACACGGAAGCCAAGGATTTCCTCCTGGCGAACATGTACGAAGAGGAAATCGGCGGCGACCGCCACACCGACCTGCTGATCCGCTTTGCCGAAGCCTGCGGCACCACCCGCGAACGCGTGACCAACCCCGACAACATGTCGCCCACCACGCGGGCGCTGCAAAGTTGGTGCTACGCCGTGGCCATGCGCGAAGACCCCATCGTGGCCGTGGCCGGCCTGGTGGTGGGCCTGGAATCGCAGGTGCCGTCCATCTACCGCAAGCAGACGCCGACCCTGCGCGAGAAATACGGCTTTACCGACGAAGAGGTCGAGTTCTTCGACCTGCACATCGTGTCCGATGAAATCCACGGCGAACGCGGCTACCAGATCGTGCTGGAACACGCCAACACGGTGGACCTGCAACAGCGCTGCCTGAAGATCTGCGAGATCGGCGCGCAGATGCGGTTGCTGTACACGACGGCGCTCTACACCGACTACGTGCAGCAGGAAGTGGCGCTGCCCGAGCTGGGCCTGGCCGCCTGAGCCCCTGGCCGTGGCGCCGCCTGCGCAACCCGCGCGGGCGCTGCCGCGGCCGCTGACACGGATATCCCGACCCATGCCCACCGTTGTATTCCACAAAGGCGGCCAGACCTACACCGGCGTGGTGCAGGACAACACAAACCTGGTCGTGCGCGCCGGCATCCGGCAGTTTCCCTTTCCGCACCTGCGCTACGAGTGCGGCATGGGCAAGTGCGCCAAATGCGCCTGCCGCGTCCTGTCCGGGGCCGAGCACCTGCCGCCCGTGAACTGGAAAGAAAAAAAGCAGCTGGGCGATCGTGTCGACGACGGCTATCGGCTGGTCTGCCAATTGTGGATCGGCCACGACGTCGAACTGGCGCAGGACACGGAAGGCTAGCGCCTGTCGCCGTGGCCCCAGACCCGACCGACCCCCACCAGGAAGCCCGCATGAATCCAGGCGATGCGCCCTATGTGATCCTGACGACCAAGCCCGGCGTGTTCCGCACCGAAGCGGGCGAGGGCGCCGAGATCATCGAAACCTATGACTACACCTGCGGCGGCCGAACGCGCGCGGTGTTCAGCATTGCACGGCTGGCCGGGCCGACCCGGCTGATCGTCACCGAAGAGACGCCGCCGTATGTCGTGAACCGCGTGCCGTCCAAATTCCTGGATCACTTCGCCTCGATCGAGGCCGCCCGCCGCGAGCTGGATCACCTGACGCGATTCGGCAGCAGCGACACCACTTTGACGCGACGCGCCCACCCCGTCGCCGCGGAGCATTGAGCAGCATGGTCACCATCACTTTTCTTTCGAACGGCGGCAAGGTCGTCACCGCACCCGAAAACAGCAATTTGCTGCGCGTGTCGCTCAAGGAGCGCGGCGGCATTCCGTTCAAGTGCGGCGGGGGCCTGTGCGGCACCTGCAAATGCCGCATCGAACAGGGGCTGGAAAACACCGACGCCATCAAGCCCAAGGAACGCAAGCATCTGCGGCCCGAGGATTTCGAGGCCGGCTACCGCATGGCGTGCCAGACCTTCGTGCTGGGCGACGTGGCCGTGTCGTGGGTGGTGCAGAACGGCAAGGGCGTGGTGCAGGCCGCGGCCAGCGCGTCTGCTGCCGCGGAACCCGCCGCGCAGGCGGACTCGTGAACGCGGAATGACGCGCCGGCCGCTCAGGCGGCCGACGAGTGCGCCTGGCGCGTTTCGGTGTAGGCCTTGGCGGCGTTGTGCACGTGCTGGCTGGCCAGCAGGGCGGCCAGGTCGCCGTTGCCGGCGATGACGGCGTTCAGGATCTGCGAGTGTTCGTCCCAGTTCTGCTTGGCCCGGTGCATGTTGCTGGGCGCGAACAGCAGCGCGGTGCGGTCGCGCAAGGATCTCATCAGGTCGGTCAGCACCACGTTGCCGCCGATGGTGGCCAGCATTTCGTGAAACTGCGAATTCAGCGCCAGGAACTTGTCCAGCTGTTCGCTGCGCGCGGCCTCGGTGCCCTCGCGCAGGAAGGCCTGCAAGCGTTCCACGGTTTTGTCGTCGCGGCGCTGCGCCGCCAGCTTGGCGTTCAGGCCTTCGAGCGTGGCGCGCACTTCGACCATGTCGTAGGCCACCGCGTCGGATAGCACCGACACCGACGCTCCGCGGCGCGGCTCGATGGTGACCAGGCCTTCGGCGGCCAGCGCCCGCAGCGCTTCGCGCACCGGGATGCGCGACACCCCCATTTCTTCGGACAGGCGGCCTTCGACCAGGCGGTCGCCCGGCGTGAATTCGCCGCTGAGAATGCGCTCGCGCAGCTTGTCGCGGATGACCGCGAACAACTGCGGATGCTGCTCGCCGATCTTCAGCGGGGCAGAAGGCTGCGTGTCTACGGCTTGCGGGCTGACGGGCATGGTGGTCATGGCGAGCGGGGTGGGTGGAATGGATACAGTCTTCATTGTATTACCGGGTTGTATCCGCGGGCGGTGTGGCGGTGATGCGGGTCGGCGGCGTCAACCCGTCCACAGGGCCTTGGCGATGACGCCCACCGCGCCCAGGGCGCAGGCGCCCAGCAGCACGCCGCGCACGGCGCGCGGGGGCAGCAGCCTGCGCAGGCGGCTGGAAACGGCAAAGCCGGCCAGCAGGAAGGGCGCCAGGCTGAGGGCCAGCCCGGCGTGGTAACCGGTATAGCGATTGGCCAGCGCCAGCATGGCCAGCGAGAAGATGGAACCCAGGAACAAGACCATGCCCAGCGTGGCGCGTAGCCGCGCGGGCTCGGCGTGCTGCAGCACGATGGCGATCGGCGGGGCGCCTACCGAGGTCATGGTGCCCATGATGCCCGAGGCTACGCCGGCGCCGGACACGCGGCCTGGCGTGGCGGCAAAGCGCAGGCCGGCCAGGCTGAGCGCGACAGCAGCCAGGATCATCACCGCGAACAACAGGCCCAGCGCCTGGGCCGAAAAGCGGGCCATGGCATAGATGGCGATCAGCGTGCCCGCGGCCCGGCCCGTCAGGGCGTAGCCCACCGCGGGCCAGTCGATCGCGGCGCGCTCGCGCAGGGCGGTCAGCAAGGAAATGAAGCCGCCCAATGTCAGCAATGGGCCGGGCGCCAGCTGGGGGAAGCACAGTGCGGCGACCGGCGCGGCGAACATGGCGAAGCCGATGCCGCCCACCCCCTGGGCCAGCGCGGCGCCGAACACCACGACCGCCATGGCCGTGTAGTGCCAGGCATCGGGAATGAAAGCGGTCATGCCATTGCGCCTTTATGTATACGGTAGTCCAAGAGATTTCTTCCTATGCACCATGACCGGGCACGATGCACCAGTTAGTACCCTGATTTCCCTGGGATATTCAAGAAAATTTCAGAATTATCGGTTTCCCTAGGCACTGCATATTTCGATGGGTATGCCTTCAAACTAAATATAGTATACCGACGTGGCGACTTAACAGCCACGTCGACAAGGGGAATCACGCATGCAATCGGACGTCGTGCTCAACGCCGCTCACTGGGTGTATCTGGCCAGTGTGGCCGCCATCATCCTGACGATGATCCTGCGGGCCAATGTGGTGGTGCCGTCGGTGATCGGCACTTTCCTGGTGGTGCTGGCCATCACGGGCAACCCGATCAGCGGGCTGATCGGCATTTTTTCCGCCAGCTTCGTAGCGGCCAAAGAGCTTTTCAACATCTTTCTGGTCATCACCTTCATGACGGCGCTGCTCAATGCGCTCAAGACGCTGCAGGCGGATGTGCGCATGGTGCAGCCGTTCCGGCGGGTGATGCGGGGCGGGCATTCGTCGTTCATCATCCTGGCGCTCTGTACCTATGTGATTTCGCTGTTCTTCTGGCCTACGCCGGCGGTGCCGCTGGTGTCGGCGATCCTGCTGCCCGCGGCCATTGCGGCGGGCCTGCCGCCCCTGGCGGGTGCGATGGCGATCGCCATTGCCGGGCAGGGCATGGCGCTGTCGTCGGACTACGTCATCGGCGTGGCGCCGGGCATCAGCGCCAAGGCGGCGGGCGCGGCGGTCAGCGCGGCGGTCGTGGCAGACCGCGCGCTGGTGCTGTCGTTGATCACCGGCGCGGTGGCGCTGACGGCCGCCTACCTGCTGATCCGCAAGCACATCGTGGCGGCCGACCCGGCGCTGTTGCCGGCCTGGCAGGCGCGGGCGCAGGACGGCAGCCTGGCCGAGATCGAGCACTCGGGCTCGTTCGACAAGGCTGAGCTGGCTCGCGGCACCATGGGCGCCAACCCCACGCTGCCGCGTGGCCCCGGGCTGGACGAGGCCGAACGACGCCGTGTTCGCTGGTCGCGCGTGTTCGCGGTGGTGACGCCGCTGGCGTTCCTGGGCGTGATCGCCGTAATGGTCGTGCCGCGGCTGGTTTCCGGCCTGCCGGCCCTGCGCGGCGGCGACGCGGCGGCGCTGGTGGGCGGCGTGGCCTTCGTCGTGATGATGTTCGTGACGCTGGCCGCCGAAGGCCCGCGCAAGATGCTGGACGTGTGCCCCGAGCACGTCACCGATGGCTTTGTGTTCGCCTTCAAGGCCATGGGCTCGGTGTTGCCGATTGCCGGCTTCTTCTTCGTGGGCGCCAATGAGACCGCGGCGCAGATCCTGGGCATGCCCCAGGCGCAGGCGCCGGGCCTGCTGTTCGAAGTGATCTCGGCGGGCCAGCACCTGATTCCCGAAAACCACTTCTTGGTCGCCTTCGGCGTGCTGCTGGTGGGCATGATCACCGGCATCGACGGCTCGGGTTTCGCCGGCCTGCCGCTGACCGGCACGCTATCGGGCGCGTTGGGCCCGGTGGTGGGGGTGGACGCAGCCACGCTGGCCGCGGTGGGCCAGATGGGCGCGGTCTGGACGGGCGGCGGCACGCTGATCGCCTGGTCTTCATTGATTGCCGTGGCCGGCTTTGCACGGGTTCACGTGCTGTCGCTGGTGCGGGCGCTGCTTGTACCGGTGCTGTTGGCGCTGTTCGTGTCCACCATCTGCGCCGTCCTGATCTGGCAGTGAGCGTTAACGGCTACCCGGGGGCGGCCGTCTTCGGGTTTACGCGGATCGAATAGCTTGGATTAAAGTATACAATGTTCAGAAATTACCTCAGACGGCCCATTTCCGGGCAATCAGGCCAGCCCGGCAAAGGAAGGCCCCCCGTGGACGATCTCTCGCAGCAGGAATTCCAGAACCATATTGGCGGCGAGTGGGCGCCTTGCGCCTCGGGCGCCACGGCCCCCAACCTCAATCCCGCCGACACGACGGACGTGGTGGGGCGGTTTCCGCTGTCGGACGCGACCGACGGCGCCCGGGCGGTGGCCGCCGCGCAGGCAGCGTTTGCCGCGTGGCGCGACACGCCGATCTCCAAGCGCGCAGCCATCCTGTTTCGCGCCGCCCAATACCTGGAAGACCACGCCGACAGCGTGGCGCGGGAACTGACCCGCGAAGAGGGCAAGGGCCTGGCGCTGGCGCGCGACGAAGTGCTGCGGTCGGCCCAGACCATCCGCTTCTACGCGGTGGAAGGGCAGTCGTTCACCGGCGAGACCTTCGTCAACGACGATCCCGACATGGTGGTCTACAGCCAGCGCGAGCCGCTGGGCGTGGTGACGGTGATTTCGCCGTGGAACTTCCCGATATCGATTCCGGCGCGCAAGATCGCCCCGGCACTGATCAGCGGCAATACAGTGGTCTTCAAGCCGTCGTCGGACGCGCCGCTGTCGGGCTACCGGCTGGCCGAAGCCTTCGTGCAGGCCGGGCTGCCTGCCGGCGTGCTGAACCTGGTTATCGGGCCGGCGTCCAAAGTGGGGGCGTCCATCACCACGGCGCCCGCCGTGCGTGCGATTTCGTTCACCGGGTCGACCGCCGCGGGCGAGCAGATCCACCGCGGCGCGGGCCTGACCACGCGCACGCAGATGGAACTGGGCGGCAAGAACCCGCTGATCGTGCTGGCCGATGCCGACCTGGACCGCGCGGTGGATCTGGCCGTGAAAGGCGGCTTTTCGCTGTCGGGCCAGGCCTGCACCGGCACCAGCCGGCTGCTGGTCGATCGAAAGGTGTTGCCGGCCTTTACCGACAAGCTGCTGGCAAGGATGAAGGCGCTGACCATCGGCAATGGCCTGGATGGCAATTTCGACCTGGGCCCGCTGGCCACGCAGAAGCAGCTGGATACCGTGCTGAGCTACGTGTCGGTGGGTAAGCAGGAAGCCACCCATCTGCTGGGCGGCGATCGTCTGACCGGCGAGGGCTTTGATCGCGGCTATTACGTCACGCCGGCCCTGTTTACCGATGTGACACAGCAGATGCGGATCGCCCGCGAGGAAATCTTCGGCCCGGTGCTGGCCCTGATTGCGGTGGACGGCTATGACGAGGCCATCGCCTGCGCCAACGATACGGAATACGGCCTGTCGGCCGCCATCGCCACGACCGATGCGCGCTATGCGCATCGCTTCGCCCGCGACATCCAGGCCGGCACGGTGAAAATCAACCGCACTACCACCGGCAACCTCATCAATGCGCCGTTCGGCGGCCTGAAAAGTTCCAGTACGTCGACGTTCCGCGAGTCGGGCCGCGTCGGGCTGGAGTTCTACACGCAGATCAAGACCGTCTACCGCGCCGGCTGACGGCCAACCTGGGAATCCCTGACATGAAGCAGATCTATCGCCTGGAACTGGAAGAAGCGCGCGCCATGGTGCGCGCGGCCATCGCCCGATCGGAGCAGATCGGCGTGCTGGAATCGGTATGCATCGTCGACGACGGCGGCTACCCGATAGCGCTGGAGCGCATGAACGGCGCCCGCATCACCGGCCCGCAGATCGCCTGGAACAAGGCCTTTACCGCCGCGGGCCACAAGCGCTCGACCCACCTGTTCACCACGCCGCCCAACGGCCCCGCGTTGCCGGGCAACGAGGCCTTCGGCATCCAATGGAGCTTCGAGGGCAAGTTCGCCGCCTTCGTGGGCGGCTTTCCCATCGTGGTCAACGACGAGGTGATCGGCGGGGTGGGCCTGAGCGGCGGCAACGGCGAGCAGGACACCCAGGCCGGCCTGGCCGCGTTGACGGCGCTGGCCGAACTGCTGGAGCCGCACGGCCTGAAAGTGCTGGTGCAGGCGGACATCAAGAAATAACCGACAGCCGGCTGGTGACCTCATGGCATACCGCGTGCATATCCTGGAAACCGAGCAGACCTTTCTGGTGGAGGAAGGCGAATCCGTGCTGGATGCCGCCACCCGCGCCGCGGTGAAGCTGCCGCACGAATGCACCTTCGGCGGCTGCGGCACCTGCCGCGTGAAGCTGGAGGCGGGGACGGTGACCTACGACGAGTTCCCCATGGCGCTGACGCCGGAAGAAGCGGCCCAGGGCTACGCGCTGGCCTGCCAGGCGCGGCCCCAAAGCGACCTGAGCCTGAGCGTGCCCGACCGGCGCGCGTTTGCCGAGCCGCGGCGCCTGCCCGCCCAGGTGCATCGCATCGCGCGGCTGTGCGACGACGTGATACACCTGACGCTGGCGCTGCCGCCGGATACACCGCTGGACTACGCGCCGGGCCAGTACATGAATGTGCTGCTGCCGGACGGCGAAACCCGCAGTTTCTCTATGGCGTCGGCCCCGGCCGGCAATCTGGTCGATTTTCATGTGCGCCGCATTCCCGGCGGCCGCTATACCGACCACTGGCTGGGCCAGGCGCAGGCCGGCGCGCCGCTGGAGATCGAGGCGCCGCTGGGCGTCTTCAGCTACCACGAGGAAGACTGGCGGCCGATGATCATGCTGGCGACGGGCACGGGCATCGCCCCGATCAAGGCCATCCTGGAATCGCTGCTGGACAACGACGATTGCCCGCCGGTGAGTCTGTACTGGGGCATGCGCACCGAAGCCGACCTGTACTTGCGCAACGAGATCGAAAGCTGGGCGGGGCGCCTGTACGAGTTCAACTTCGTGCCCGTACTGTCGCGCGCGGGGGCGGACTGGCAGGGCCGCCGCGGCCATGTCCAGCAGGCGGTGCTGCAAGACCATGCCGACCTGTCGGAACACGCCATCTACCTGTGCGGCGCCCCGGCCATGGTCAGCGAAGCCACGACGCTGCTGGCCGCGCGCGGCGCCAGCCTGGACCATGTGTATGCCGACAGCTTCACGTTCCAGCATGCGGCGGTGGCGGCCGCCACCCCCTGAGCCTTCAATCCTTCACGCGGCCTTCGGACGGTCTTGCCGGAACACCAGTACCGGCAGCTTCGTGCGCGCCAGCACCCGTTGGGTTTCGCTGCCCAACAGGAAGCCCGTCATGCCGTGGCGCCCGTGCGAACCCATCACGATCAGGTCGCAATGATGCTGCAGCGACGCTTCGACGATGGCTTCGTGGGGATGGTCGTTGACGGCGACCGCGGTGCTGCAGGGCACCAGGGCGTGGCGCGCCTCCATTTCCAGGCCATCGAGATACGCGGCGGCGTTCTTGCGGGCCTGGTCGGTGGGCGGGGCCTGGTGCGCGCCCAGCATTTCGGCCTGGTAGACCAGCAGGTGGTCTTCCGGAATGGCACGCAGGATCGTGATCGAGGCCCCCATTTCCTTGGCGAAAACGAGTGCTTGCTTGAAGGCCGATTCGGACGTGAGAGAGCCGTCCACGGCGATGAGCAGATGCCTGTACATGTTGCGTCTCCTTTGAGAAAAGGAAGGTCCAGCAACGGGTGAATTCAGTATAGGCCTGCGTCTGGCCGCAATCCAGTAGTGCGTTGGGAGGAGGGGGGCGCCCGCTATGCGATGCGGCGCAGCGTCTCGCCGTCTCCGGCCAGCCCGCGCGGCAGCGCCTCGATCAGGCTGCGCGTGTACGGATGCCGGGCGTCGCGCCAGAGGGTGGCGTTGGGCCCTTCTTCGACGATCCGGCCCGCATTCATGACCAGCACCCGGTCGGCCAGGTAGTGCACCACCGACAGGTCGTGCGAGATGAACAGGTACGACAGGCCGAATTCTGCCTTCAGGTCCACCAGCAGGTTCAGGATCTGCGCCTGCACCGACACGTCCAGCGCCGACACGGGTTCGTCGCAGATCACCAGCGCCGGCCGCAGCACCAGCGCGCGGGCGATGCCGATGCGCTGGCGCTGGCCGCCCGAGAATTCGCTGGGGTAGCGGGCCAGCGCGGCCTGCGGCAGGCCCACGGCATCTAGCATGTGGGTGATGCGGCGGCGGCGCTCATGGCGGTCGGTGACGTGGTGGATGCGCAGCGCGGCTTCCAGGATGTCGGCCACCGTATGGCGCGGGTTGAGCGAGGCGTAGGGGTCCTGGAAGATCATCTGCACGCTCTGGCGGTAGGCGGCCAGGTCGCGTTTGCCAAGGTGGGTGGTGTCCTGGCCACGCAGCAGGATGTGGCCGCCGGCGGGGGCCAGCAGGCGCACCAGGGTGCGAGAAAGCGTCGATTTGCCGCAACCGGATTCGCCCACCAGGCCCAGCGTCTCGCCCCGCTCGATCTGGAACGACACGCCGTCCACGGCGGCCTTGGCGCCCTGGCGGGTCGCGTAGTCCACCCGCAGGTCGCGCACCTGCAACAGCGGCACGGCATCGGGCACGGCGGGGTCGTTGGCGGCGGCGACGCGGGGCGGGGTGACCAGCCCGAAGACGGGCCGCCCGGATGCCGGATCCAGCCGCGTGCGGATTTCCGGCAGGCGGCGCAGGCGGTAGTGGGTGGCGTCGTCCAGCCGCAGCGAGGCGCCCAGCAGGCCACGGGTGTACGGATGGCGCGGTTGCGACAGCAACGCCGACGCCAGGCCTTCCTCGACCTTCTCGCCGGCCACCATCACGGCGACGCGGTCTGCCCAGTCGCCCACCACGGCCAAGTCGTGCGTGATCAGCAGCAAGCCCATGCCCAGGTCGGCGCGCAGGTCGTCCAGCAACCGCAGGATCTGCGCCTGCACGGTGACGTCCAGCGCCGTGGTGGGCTCGTCGGCCACCAGCAGGGCAGGCTCGCAGGCGATGGCGGCGGCGATCATGGCGCGCTGACGCTGGCCGCCCGACAACAGGTGGGGATAATCGTCGACCCGGCGCTGCGGCTCCGGCACCCGCACCAGGTCCAGCAACTCAATGGCGCGCTGGCGTGCGGCGCGGGCCGTGGCGCCGCGATGCAGGCGCAGGGCCTCGCCGATCTGTTCGCCCAGCGTCAGCACCGGGTTCAGGCTGGTCATGGGTTCCTGGAAGATCATCGCGATGCGGTCGCCGCGCAGCGCACACCGCTGACGTTCCGGCAGGGCCAGCAGGTCGCGGCCTTCGAACAGGATGCGGCCGCTGGCACGGGCGTGGCGCGGCAACAGGCCCAGCAACGCCAGCGCGGTGGTGGACTTGCCGCAGCCGGACTCGCCCACCAGCGCCAGTGTTTCGCCGGCGCGGATCTGCAGGTCCAGTCCGCTGACGGCCTGGTGGCCGGGAAAGGCCACGTTCAGCCCTTGGATGTCGATCAGTGTGGTCATGGCGTTCGTGTGGACAAGCCCCAGGCGGGTCAGCGCGCGGGGGCGGGCGCCGTGGCCGTGCGGCGCCGCAGCTTGGGGTTGAGCGCGTCGTTGATGGCGTCGCTGAGCAGGTTCAGCGCCAGCACGGCGGCCATGATGGTCAGGCCGGGCAGGGCGGTCATGTACCAGGCGGTGCGCAGGGCCTCGCGGCCGGCGCCCACCATGCTGCCCCAGCTGACCACGTTGGGGTCGCCCAGGCCCAGGAACGACAGCCCGGCTTCCGACAGGATGGCGTTGGCCACCAGCACGGCGGTGGTGACGATGATGGGCGGCAGGGCGTTGGGAAGAATTTCGCGGAAGATGATGCGGGCGTGTCCCGCGCCCAGCGCCTGGGCGGCGCGCACGAATTCGCGTTCGCGCAGCGCGATGAATTCGCCGCGCGTCAGGCGCGCGATGCCGGTCCAGGACGTGACGCCCAGCGCGAAGATGATGGTGGACAGCGACGGCCCCAGGATCGCCACCAGCACGATCGCCAGCAGAAACGACGGCACGGTCTGGAACAGCTCGGTCACGCGCATCAACACCGCGTCGGTACGCGGGCCGGCGTACCCGGCAAAGGCGCCCACCAGCAGACCGATACCCAGTGCAATGGCGGCGGATGCGCCGCCCACCAGCAGCGACACGCGCGCGCCGTGGAACAGGCCGGCCAGGATGTCGCGGCCCATCAGGTCGGTGCCGGCGGGAAACTCGGCGTCGCTGCCCGGCCAGGTGAAGGGCGCACCCACCATCTCCAGCGGGTCGCCGGGGTACAGCCAGCCGGCGGTGGCGGCAGCGCCCAGCAGCAGCACCAGGATGGCCGCGCCAATGGCGGCGGACGGCGCGCGCAACAGGCGCAGCGTGGCAAGCGAGCCGATACGCAGCGTCATGCTTTTCTCACACGGGGATCCAGCCATCCGTAGGTGGCGTCGACGGCAATGTTCATCACCGCCACCAGCGCCGCGCTCATCAGCAGGATGCCCAGCAGCAGGTTGACGTCGCGGCTGGCGATGGCCTCGAATGACAGCTGGCCCAGGCCGGGCCAGGCGAACACGGTTTCCACCACGATGCTGCCGCCCAGCAGCGCGCTGCTCTGCAGGCCCAGCATGGTGACGACGGGCAGGATGGCGTTGCGCAGCGCATGGCGCCAGATCACCCGGGCCTCGCCATTGCCGCGAGCGCGCGCGGTGCGGATATAGTCTTCCTGCAGCGTTTCGATCATGGACGCGCGCGACAGCCGCGCGTAGATGGCCACGTAGTAGATCGCCACCGTGGCCACCGGCAGCGCCAGATGCCGCGCATAGTCCAGCCACAGCGCCCAGCCCTGGTAGGCCGCGCCCACGTCGCGGATGCCGCCGACCGGCAGCCAATCCAGATGCACGCCGAATCCCACGATGAGCATCAGCGCGGTCCAGAACATCGGCGCCGAATAGCCCGCCGTGGCCAGGGCCGACAGCAGCGTGTCCAAGAGGCCATGTGGCCGCCGGGCCGCCAGCACGCCCAGCAGCACCCCCAACACCACTGACAGCGCCAGCCCCGTGCCGATAAGTGCCAGCGTGGCGGGCAGCCGGCCAAAGATCAGCGTCGCCACCGGCTCGCCATAGCGAAACGAATAGCCCAGGTCCAGCGACGCCAGGCTTTTCAGGTAATAGCCCAGTTGCGCCAGCACGCTCTGGTCCAGCCCGTAGGCCAGCCGCAGCTCGGCCACGTGGGCCGGGGTGATGCCGCTGTTTTCCGCGGCGATCACGTCCACCAGGTCGCCGGGCACCAGCTTGAGCAGGAAGAAATTCGCCACCGCCGTGGCGCCCACCACGAACAGGATCTGCAGCAGGTAGCGGACGGGGCGGGGCAGGCGCGCGAACATGGCTGGTGGGTCCCGCGGCGCTCAGGCCTTGCCGAGCCAGACGTTGGCGAAGTTGTTGCGCGAGTGGGACGACGCGTCGGTCACGTTGCGCAGCTGCTTGTCCCAGACGCCGAACCAGCGGAATTCGAACAGGCCGATCAGCGGCAGGTCGCGCTGCGCCAGCCGTTGCACCTCGTTGTACTGTTCGATGCGCTTTTTCGGGTCGGTCTCGACCTGGGCGGCCTCGATGGCGCGGTCCATGTCGGGGTTGTTGTAGCCGGACGCGTTGTACCAGGGCGTACCGCGGGCTTCAGCGCGGCTCCAGTAGCGGGTTTCGACCCCCAGTTGCGGGTCGATCAGCACCGTGCCCCACGAGCTGATCAGCTGGAAGTTGTAGTCGGTGAAGACGTTGCGGGTCCAGGTGGCCAGGTCCAGGCCGCGCAGGGTGACGTCGATGCCGATCTTGCGCAGCGCCTGCCGCACGAATTCGCCCGTGCGGCGGTAATCGTCGCCGAACGGAATGTAGTCGTGGGTCAGCGCAAAGCGCCAGCCGCCGGCGCCGCGCGGATAGCCGGCCTCGTCCAGCAGCTTTTCGGCCAGCGCGGGGTCGTAGGCGTACTGCTGCACGTTGGGGTTGTGGTACGGCTTGACCAGCGACGGCACCGGGCTGACAAAGGGCTCGGCATAGCCGTTCCAGACAGTCTTGACCAGCGCCTGCTTGTTGACCGCATGGGCGATGGCCTGGCGCACCTTCAGGTTCGACAGGATGGGGTCGCGCAAGTTGGCTTCCAGCCATAGCCACGCGGCAAAGCCGTTGTAGCCGGACGTGTCCACCGCCAGCTTGGGCAGCTTGGACAGGCGGGTGGCGTCGGTGAAGGCCACCGGATTGCGCTCGCCATACGAGACCGCGCCAGTTTCCAGCGCGGTGGCGCGGCCGGACACGTCGGGCACGATCTTCCAGACGATGCGGTCCAGGAAGGGGCGTTCGGGCTGCCAATAGTGCGCGTTGCGTTCGAGCACGATGTAGTTGCCGCGATTCCATTCCTTGAAGACGAACGGCCCCGTGCCCACCGGCTTGTTGTTGTATGGGTTGTTCTGGATGTCGGTGCCTTCGAAAAGGTGGCGCGGCAGAATCGGCGCGCCCAGCGAGTCGATGGCGTTCAGCGCCACCGGCGTGGGCTGCGACAGGTGTAGCACCACGGTGTGGTCGTCAGGCGTTTCCACCTGCTTCAGGTACTGGAACACGCGGCGCGCGCTGGGCGCGTGCTTCAGCCAGACCTCTTCGGCGGACCACTTCACGTCGGCCGCGGTGAACGGCTTGCCGTCGTGCCACAGCACGCCCTGGCGCAATGCAAAGGTGATGGTCTTGCCGTCTTCCGACACGGTCCAGCTTTCGGCCAGCACGGGCCGCGGTTTCAGGTCGGGGCCGTATTCCACCAGGCCGTCGAAGATCTTGCTGGCCACGGCGCCCGTGGGCGTCGACGAGTTCAGATAGAAGGCCAGCGTCGGCGGCTCGGGGTGCACCACGGCGTTCAGCACGCCACCCGGGGTGGCGCCTTGCAGCGTGTTCGGCAGGCTCTGCGTGTCGGCATGGGCCGGCGCGAAGATCACGTTGGGAAACAGCGCGCCGGTGCCCATCAGCGCACCGGCGCTGAGTAGCCAGCGGCGCAGGGGGTTGACGGTGTCCTGCGGCGCGTCGATGTCGAACGCCGGGGGCAAGGGCTGGGTCATGCGGGTTCCTTCGGTCGTGATGGGCGTCGCCGGGTCAGGCGGCCAGGCTGGTCAAGGGGGGCAGGTCGTCGGGGGCCACGCGCAGCAGCGTGGCCAGCAGCTCGCGCCGCCAGGCGTCGTACAGCGCGACGTGGCCGCGGGTATCCAGGCCGGTGGCGTGCAGGTTCAGTTGCCAGGAATCGCGCAGGTAGGGCGCAAGAATGCGTTGCACGTCTTCATCGGCCTGGATCAGGCTTTCGGTCCAGTCGTGGCGCTGGGCCTCGCTGGCGTTCGCCAGCTTGCGCAGCCACCATTGCGTGATGCGGATACGGTGCGCTTCTTCGTCGGGCAGGATGCGGTTTTCGCCGAATTCGCGATGGCCGAAGTCCAGCACGCGGGCGGTGCGGCGGTTCACGAACAGGCGCGCCAGGATGTAGTGTTCGTAATGGAATTGCCAGGCCAGGAAGTTCTGCCAATTGCGCAGCGCAAAACCGCCAATCAGGTCCCAGGCATCGCGCACGCCTTGCTCGACCTCGGGCAAGGGGTCGCGGCCCAGCAGCACGGCGGCGCGGCCGCGCGAAAATTCCGCATGGGCTGCGTCGTCGCCCAACTGGCGTGCCAGGGCGAACTGGAACTCGGTGTCGTCGCGGAACAAGCCGGCAATGGCATGCGCCGCCACCTGCGTGATGAACAGGTCGTGCACGGTGTTCCAGATGGCGTATTCGCCGGCTGCCCGGCGCTCGTCCGCATTGGCCAGGTCGCGTGGCGGTTCGATGCGTGCGGCCGGAATATTGGGCGCCACGACAACGCGGATGTCGTCGAACAGCCGCGCTTCCAGCGCGCCGTCGTAGTCCAGGGCAATAGGCAGATCCAGTTCGGGCATGAAGGCGGGCGGCAAGGCGCAGGGCTCGGAAAAGCTTGACTCTAAGCAAGCGCGAAAGCCGGCCGCAAACACTCTTTGGTGATTTCGTTATGCCGCCGCGACGCCTGCTAACAGGTAGCGTGGGGCACGGCGCGGCATATACCGATTTCAAATATCCGCATGAGAAATCCGTCCTTCCGCGCGCCGGGCCGCGCCGATAGGCTGCATGTTTTCACCCCTGGCGCCCCGTCTCATGCCGCAAGCCGCAGCTTCCCCCTTTCCGCAGGACAACGACGAGGCCCCTCGCGTGGTGCCGGCCGCCCGGCTGCGCAGCGATGCAGAGGCACTCGACGCCGCGCATGCGCTGGCCGCCGACTTCGCACAGGGCGCGGCGCAGCGCGATCGGGACCGCAGCCTGCCGTGGCGCGAGATCGAACGCTATTCCGCCAGCGGCCTGGGCGGCATCACGGTGCCGCGCGAATACGGTGGCGCCCAGGTGTCGCACGTGACGCTGGCCGAGGTGTTTCGCATCATCAGCGCGGCCGACCCGTCGCTGGGGCAGATTCCCCAGAATCATTTCGGCTCGCTCAACCTGCTGCGCCAGGTGGGCACGCCGCAGCAGAAGCAGTACTACTACGAAGGCGTGCTGGCCGGCCGTCGCCTGGGCAACGCCGGCCCCGAACGCCACACCCGCCATGCGCGCGACGTGCAGGCGCGGCTGGTGGCCGAGGGCAATGGCTACCGGCTGTCGGGGCGCAAATACTATTCCACCGGTGCGCTGTACGCGCACTGGATACCCACCAAGGCGCTGGACACCGAAGGCCGCCTGGTGACGGTGCTGCTGGATCGCGGCGCGCCGGGCCTGACGGTGGTGGACGATTGGTCCAGCTTCGGCCAGCGCACCACCGCCAGCGGCACGGTGCTGCTGGACAACGTGCGGGTCGAACCTGACGCCGTGCTGCCGGCCTGGGCGGTGCAGGAAAAGCCCGCGCTGCAAGGCCCGTTCGCCCAATTGATGCAGGCCGCCATCGACGCCGGCATTGCCGAGGCCGCGCTGAACGACACCGTCAAATTCCTGCGCGAACGCGCCCGCCCGTGGGCCGAGGCCGGCGTCGAGCGCGCCACGCAAGACCCCTATGTGATCGGCGACGTAGGCCGCCTGTTCATCGACCTGCACGCCGCGCAGGCCGTGCTGCTGGAAGCCGCCGCACACCTGGACGACGCCACCCCGCGCACGCTGGACGCCGACGACGTGGCCGCTGCATCCATCGCCGTGGCGCGCGCCAAGGCGCTGACCACCGAGATCGCGCTGGCCGCCAGCGAAACGCTGTTCGAGCTGTCCGGCTCGCGTTCATCGCTGGCGGAATTCAACCTGGATCGCCATTGGCGCAATGCCCGCACCCACACGCTGCATGACCCGGTGCGCTGGAAGTACCACGCCGTGGGCAATTATCTGCTGAACGGCCGCCGCCCCAACCGCCATTCCTGGATCTGAGCCATGAGCGACACGCCCATTTCGACCCTGGCGCCGCAGCGCGCCGCCATCATCGCCAGCGATGCCCAGGCGCTGGACGTTGCGCGCGCGCTGGCGGCCGACTTCGCCCTGGAGGCCGCCCAGCGCGACCGCGAACGGCGCCTGCCGCTGCCGGAACTGGAGCGCTATTCGCAATCAGGTCTGTGGGGCATCACCGTGCCGCGAGAATACGGCGGGGCGGGGGTCTCGCGGGTGACGCTGGCCGAAGTGACCGCGATCATCTCGGCCGCCGACGGCTCGCTGGGCCAGATTCCGCAAAACCACTATTACGCGCTGGAAGTGCTGCGCGTGAACGGCAGCGCCGACCAGAAGCGCCGCTTCTACGCCCGCGCCCTGGCCGGGGAACGCTTCGGCAACGCCCTGGCCGAGGTCGGCACGCGCACCGCGGCGGAACGCCGCACCCGCCTGTCGCCGGACGGCGAGGGCGGCTGGCACATCAACGGCAGCAAGTTCTATTGCACGGGCGCCCTCTACGCGCAGTGGATTCCCACCGCCACGGTGGGCGATGACGCGATCCAGCGCCTGGCGTTCGTGCGCCGCGACAGTCCCGGGGTGGAGGTGATCGACGACTGGTCGGGTTTCGGCCAGCGCGTGACGGGCAGCGGCACGGTGCTGTTCAAGGACGTGGCGGTGCCAGCTGAGAACGTGATGGTGCTGGCCGACCCCACTGCGCCGCCCAACACGATCAAGCCGCTGGCGCAGATCATCCACGCCGCGATCGACCTGGGCATCGGCCAGGCGGCGCTGGCGGACGCGCTGGAGTTCGTGCGCAATCGCTCGCGCCCGTGGATCGATGCGGGCGTGGAGCGCGCAGCCGACGACCCGCTGACGCTCAGCGAATTCGGCCGCCTGTCGATCCGTCTGGATGCGGCAAGGGCGCTGGTGGCCCGTGCTGGCCGCATCCTGGACGTGGCAACCGCAGACCCGCAACCGCGCCTGGTGGCAGCCGCCGCCATTGCGGTGGCCGAGGCCCGCGCGCTGACGACGGAATCGGCGCTGGCGGCGGGCACGAAGTTGTTCGAGCTGGCCGGCACGCAGGCCACGCTGGACCACCTGAACCTGGACCGCCACTGGCGCAACGCGCGCACCCACACGCTGCACGACCCGGTGCGCTGGAAGCGTCATGCGGTGGGCAACTACTACCTGAACGACGCGGTCCCCGGCCGGGTCGGCACCACCTGACACTTAGGAAAGCGGCACGCCATGGCGAAGAAGCAAATCCTCCTGAACGCGTTCAACATGAATTGCGTGGGCCACATCAACCACGGCCTGTGGACGCACCCGCGCGACACGTCGACGCAATACAAGACGCTGGACTACTGGACGGACCTGGCGCGCCTGCTGGAACGCGGCCTGTTCGACGGCCTGTTCCTGGCTGATATCGTGGGGGTGTACGACGTGTACCAGGACTCGGCGGACCTGACGCTGCGCGAGTCGATCCAGCTGCCGGTGAACGACCCGCTGCTGACGGTGTCGGCAATGGCCGCCGCGACGCGTCACCTGGGTTTCGGGGTGACGGTGAACCTGACGTACGAGGCCCCCTACCTGCTGGCCCGGCGCTTTTCGACGCTGGACCACCTGACGAACGGCCGCATCGGCTGGAACATCGTGACGGGCTACCTGGAGAGCGCGGCGCGGGCGATGGGGCTGTCGGAGCAGATCGCGCACGACGAACGCTACGACCGCGCGGACGAGTTCCTGGAAGTGGCCTACAAACTGTGGGAAGGCAGCTGGGACGACAAGGCGGTGCGCGCGGATCGCGCGGCCCGAGTCTATGCGGACCCGGAGGCGGTGCGCCGGATAGACCACGAGGGCAAGTACTACAAGGTGCAGGGCTATCACCTGTCGGAACCGTCACGCCAACGCACGCCGGTGCTGTACCAGGCCGGCTCGTCCGGCCGCGGCCAGGCGTTCGCGGCGCGCCACGCGGAATGCGTGTTCGTGTCGAGCCAAACCAAGGAAGGCCTGCGCAAGCTGGTGGCAAGCGTACGTGAGTCGGTCGCCAAGGAAGGCCGCGACCCGCGCGACATCAAGTTCTTCATGGGCGTGACAGCGGTGGTGGGCAAGACGGAGGCCGAGGCCAGGGAGAAGCACGCGGAATATCTGCGCTACGCGAGTCCAGAGGCCGGCCTGGCACACTATGCGAGTTCAACGGGGATAGACTTTTCGCAATACAGGAACGACGAGCCGATACGCTATGTGAAGAACAACGCGATCGAGTCCGCAGTGAAGAATCTGACGGTGGCCAGGACGGACCGCACCGTGAACGACCTGCTGGCGGACATGGCGCTGGGCGGCCGTTATCCGGCGCTGGTGGGCAGCGGGTCGCAGGTGGCAGAGGAACTGGCCTCCTGGGTGGAAGAAACAGATATCGATGGCTTCAATCTGGCGCGGACGGTGACGCCTGAGTGCTATTCGGACTTTATCGATCTGGTGGTGCCTGAGTTGCAGGAACGTGGGGTTTTTAAGAGTTCTTATGTCGAGGGGACGCTTCGGGAGAAGCTTTTTGGGGTGGGGCGGAGTCGGTTGCCTTTGGAGCATGTGGCGGGGGACTTCCGGGGGGTGATTGTTTGATGCTTCGGGTTCTTAGGTTGCTCTGTGCTTCGTAGGTCGTCCCTCGCGGCGGTGGCATGCGGGGCGGGCGCCCACGATTGCGGTCCGGAGCCTTCGCTCCGGACGTCCCCGTCGTCATCGTCGTCCGCCTTCGGCTCCCTTCCGATTCCCTCGGGCGCATCGAGGTTGCCCGCCCCGCATGCCACCGCCGCGAGGGACTACGCGCGTCTGGGTTCGTCGCGCTGTTAGACCTGTGGTCAGGGCATGAGATCTGCAGGGTCGCCAAGCCGCGGCCGCGCGGGCGGCCACGTTTGGCATTCGTGTTGCTGACAGTGTTGCGGATGCGCTTCGCGCTGTTGGAGATTGGTTTTCTATTGGGTCGCACATCGTGGGGGGAGGGGCGGTGATGGGCGGCGCGGCAGGCGCCTGATTGCGCATGCTGACTGTCTCGCGCGCCGCCCATCAGGCGCTGCACACTGATGTGGAACGCCACGGCATCCGCGCCGCTAGAAAACAACATCCTCACCTACACGCGGGAGCGGCATCGGCGCACGCAAGACGCCGCGTAAGCTTCGTAAGGCCGCCCGCGCGGCCGGCACGAAGCGGGCACCGTCCCACCCCGCCCACCCCCACTGACCGTGAAAAAAACGCCAAGCACACCGCCCGTCCCAGCGTCCGTGAATGATCCTAACCGACACCGCCAAGCGCGACTTAAGAACCCAACCCCACGCACAACCAAACCCCAAAAAACCCCCAGAAATATCGTCATATTTCCAAAAATCAGCCATTCCGACCGAAACCAATCTTCGTCACATAACTTCATACCGACTAAGTATTTTTCCGCCCCGCCCCACGATGCCAGAATCAACCATCGATTCTCTGCATACCCGGAAAAAACACGATGTCGTTCGCCAAGAACCTGCTAGCCATCACGGCAATCGCCTTTGCGATCGCGCCTGCTGCCCACGCTGATACGCAAGATAAAAAGACCATCACCGTCGGCATCTCCGTCGGCACGACCGAGAAGATCTTTGACGTCGTCAAACAAGTCGCTGCCCGTCAAGGTCTTGAGATCAAGCTCGTCAAATTCAATGATTACCAGCTGCCCAACGCGGCGCTCAATGCGGGTGATCTGGATGCCAATGCGTTTCAGCACAAGCCTTTCCTGGATAACCAGATCAAGGCGCGAGGCTTTGACATCGTGCCCGTGGGGCTGACCGTTACCGCGCCGCTGGGGTTCTATTCGCGCAAGATCAAGTCGCTCAATGATTTGCCCGAAGGTGCATCCGTCGGCATTCAGAACGATCCTTCCAACGGCAACCGGGCGTTGCGCCTGCTCGCCGCTTATAAGCTCATTACTCTCAAGCCCGAGGCCGAGCAGAAGAACAATGCCACGCCGCTTGATGTCGTCTCCAATCCGCGCAAGCTCAAGCTGGTGGCGCTGGATGCGGCCCAGTTGCCGCGTTCGCTGGATGACCTGACTGCTGCTTCCATCAACAACGACTACGCCACGCAGGCGGGCCTGGTGCCGGCGCGTGATGCCATCGGGCGCGAAGCGGCGGATGGGCCTTATGCCAATGTCATTGCCGTGCGCACCAAAGACCGGGACCAGCCCTGGGTCAAGAAACTGGTGTCGGCCTATCAGTCGCCCGAAGTGCGGGCCTTCATCGAAAGCGAATTCAAGGGTTCGCTGATTCCCGCCTTCTGAAACGGCCTGGCGCCGCGCAGGATTCTTCAACGCTACACCGGCCATCTGACATGAGCATTCTTACCCTGGCGGGCAGTCCGTCGCAGCGCTCCCGTTCTTCCGCCTTGCTGCGCCATGCCGCGCAGCTGTTGCGGGCGCGGGGGTTGGGCATCATCGAATTGGGGCTGCGCGACATTCCTGCCGAAGACCTGGTTGAAGGGCACTACACCGGGGCTGCCGCCAATGCCTTGCGGGCGCGGGTGGCTACGGCCGATGCCGTGCTGATTTCCACGCCTGTCTACAAGGCCTCGTTTTCGGGCGGGTTGAAGGCCGTGCTGGATCTGTTGGACGAAAAGGCGTTGGCGGGCAAGGTGGTGCTGCCGATTGCCACCGGCGGCAGTCCGGCGCATCTGCTGGCGCTGGAGTATGGCTTGAAGCCCGTGCTGTCCGCGCTGGGCGCGCGGCACATTCTTGCCGGGGTCTATGCCACCGACAAGCAGGTGAGCATCGACGATGCGGGCGCCAGCCAGATCGATGCGGACGTGCTGGCGCGGCTGGAGGATTCGGTCGAGCGGCTGGCCGAACAGGTGGCGCCGCGGGGTGCGGTTGTCAACGAAGCATTTGACCTGGGCCGGCTCGCGCTTGCGGGCGGCTTCAGCGTCTGAAACGGAGGTTTTCCATGCGCAGCGTGATCTGGGTGTCCCGTCTTTCCGTGTTCCGCTGGTTGGCGGCGTTGCTGTGCGCAGCGCTGCTGTGGCCCACGGCACAGGCGCAGGATGCCAAGACGTTGCGTATCGGCTTTCAGAAGTACGGCACCCTGACCATCGTGCGGGCGCTGGGGGACCTGGACAAGCGCCTGGCCGCGCAGGGCATCACGGTGAAGTGGACCGAGTTTCCCGCCGGCCCGCAGTTGCTGGAAGGCTTGAACGTCGGTTCCATCGACTTCGGCACCGTGGGTGAAGCGCCGCCCGTGTTCGCGCAGGCCGCGGGTGCGGCGTTGGTGTACGTGGGCAACGAACCGCCATCGCCCACCAGCGAGGCCATCCTGGTGCCCAAGGATTCTGCGATCAAGAGCGTGGCCGACCTGAAGGGCAAGAAAGTTGCGCTGAACAAAGGGTCCAACGTGCACTACCTGCTGGTCAAGCTGCTGGAGCGCGCAGGCGTGGCCTATGGCGACGTCAACGTGGTCTACCTGACGCCGGCCGATGCGCGTGCCGCGTTCGAGCGTGGGTCGGTCGATGCGTGGGTCATCTGGGACCCGTTCCAGGCTGCCGCCGAAAAGCAGTTGGGCGCACGGGTGCTGGCGGACGGCACCGGCGTGGTGAAGAACTATCAATTCTTCCTGGCCGCGCGGGCCTACGAAAAAGCGCGTCCGGACGTGATCCGGACGGTGCTGGACGAAGTGCGCAAGGGCGACCTGTGGGCGCGCGACCATCGCGTGGAAGCCGTGGCGCTGTTGCAGCCGGTGCTGGGACTGGACAAGGCCGTGGTCGAACTGGCGGCCGACCGGCTGGCTTACGGCGTGCAGCCGATCACGCGGGAAGTGCTGCAGGAACAGCAGCAGGTGGCGGACGCGTTCCACGCGCTCAAGCTCATTCCCCAACCCCTCAACGTGTTCGACGCTGCGCCGTCGGATCTGAAATAGACAAGGGCAGGCCTACCCATGGACGTCTTCTGGTTCATCCCCACCCACGGCGATTCGCGCTATCTCGGCACCAGCCAGGGCGCGCGCGCGGCCAGCTACGACTACTTCCGCCAGGTCGCGGTGGCGGCCGACACGCTGGGTTATGACGGCGTGCTGCTGCCCACCGGCCGGTCGTGCGAAGACGCCTGGGTGGTGGCCTCCAGCCTCATCGGCGCCACGCGCCGCCTGAAGTTCCTGGTGGCCATCCGGCCGGGGGTCAGTTCGCCGCAGTTCTCGGCGCGCATGGCCGCCACGTTTGACCGTCTGTCCGAAGGGCGGCTGCTGGTCAATGTGGTGACCGGCGGCGATCCCGGCGAGCTGGAAGGCGACGGCGTGTTCGTCAGCCACGACCAGCGCTACGCCATCACGGCCGATTACCTGCGCATCTGGCGCGGCATCCTGGAAAACAGCCACGACGCCGAGGGCTACAGCTTCGAAGGCGAACAACTGGTGTCCAAGGGCGGCAAGGTGATCTACCCGCCGGTGCAGAAGCCCTATCCGCCGTTGTACTTCGGCGGCTCGTCCGAGGCCGCGCACGAACTGGCGGCCGAGCAGCTGGACGTGTACCTGACCTGGGGCGAAGCGCCCGACGCCGTGGCGGCCAAGATCGCCGACGTGCGCGCCCGCGCGGCCAAGCATGGCCGTACGGTGCGCTTTGGCATCCGCCTGCATGTCATCGTGCGCGAGACGGAAGACGCGGCCTGGGCGGCGGCCGACGAACTGATCAGCCATCTCAGCGAAGACTCGGTGCGCGCGGCGCAAGCCGCATTCTCGAAAATGGATTCGGAAGGCCAGCGCCGCATGGCGGCGCTGCACGGCGGCAAGCTCAACGACGAGCAGGGCGGGCGCAAGCACCTGGAAATCTCGCCCAACCTGTGGGCAGGCGTCGGGTTGGTGCGCGGCGGGGCCGGCACGGCCCTGGTGGGGGACCCCGAGACCGTGGCCGCGCGCATCCAGGAATACGCCGACCTGGGCATCGAGACCTTCATTTTCTCGGGCTATCCGCACCTGGAAGAGTCGTACCGCTTTGCCGAACTGGTGTTTCCGCTGCTGCCCGGCAAGGGCGGCAACAAGGTCGGAAACACCGTGCTGACCGGCCCGTTCGGCGAAGTCATGGCCACCGAACTGGTGCCCAGGGAATCGGCCAGTTGATGAACGCCGCCCAGAAGCCCGGCGGCTGGCGCGCGGCGTTGATGCCGTGGCTGGTCCCCGCCCTGATTTTGCTTGCGTGGCAGTTGGCCGCGCAGGCCGGCTGGCTGTCGTCGCGGATTCTGCCTGCGCCCTCGAAGGTGGCAGCGGCCGCCTGGTCGCTGGCGGTGTCGGGCGAGCTCTGGCAGCACGTGCGCATCAGCGCCTTGCGGGCGCTGTGGGGCTTGCTGCTGGGCGGTGGGCTGGGCCTGGCGCTGGGCTTGCTGAACGGTTCGTCTCGCACTGCCGAGACCTTGCTGGACACCACCTTGCAGATGATCCGCAACATCCCGGTGCTGGCGCTGATTCCGCTGATCATCCTGTGGTTCGGCATCGAGGAAACCGCCAAGTTGGTGCTGCTGTCGCTGGGGGTGTTCTTTCCCGTCTACCTGAATACCTTTCACGGCATTCGCTCGGTGGACCCGGCGCTGATCGAAATGGGGCGCTCGTACGGCCTGACCGGCTGGCGCCTGTATCGCGACGTGATCCTGCCGGGTGCGTTGCCGTCGATCCTGGTCGGCCTGCGCTTCGCGCTGGGGCTGGTGTGGGTGATTCTGATCGTCACCGAAACCATCTCGGCGCAATCCGGCATCGGCTACATGACCATGAACGCGCGCGAATTCCTGCAGACCGACGTGGTGTTGCTCGGCATCCTGCTCTATGCCTTGCTGGGCAAGGTGGCCGATACGCTGGCGCGGGCGCTGGAACGGCGCCTGTTGCGCTGGAATCCGGCCTATCGGCCGGCCTGAGCGCCCATTCCTTGCAACGAGATTCCATGGCCAAGACTTCCACAGACCAAGATGCGAACCGGGTGCCCCATGGCGGCGCCGCGCCGGCACGCGGCGCCGATGCGGCTCGCGCCGTCCAGGCCCTGGCAGCGCAACTGGCCGCCACCGCCGTCGAACGCGACCGCGCGGGCGGCCATGCCGCCGCCGAGCGTGAACTGATCCGCGCCAGCGGCCTGTTGCGCCTGTCTGTCCCCACGCAGTATGGCGGCGCGGGCGCCAAGTGGTCGACGGTGCTGGACGCCGTGCGCACGTTGGCCGAGGCCGACAGCGCGCTGGCGCATGTGTTCGGCTTTCACCATCTGCAAGTGGCGGGCGTGCTGCTGTACGGCACGACCGAGCAGCACGAGTATTTCCTGCGGCCTACGGTCGAACGTCATCTGTTCTGGGGCAATGCGCTCAATCCGCTGGACCGGCGGGTGGTGGCGCGCGCCGAGCTGGACGGCTATCGCATCGACGGCGTCAAGAATTTCAGTTCGGGTTCGGTGGGCTCTGACCTGCTGACGTTTTCGGCCTGGCACAAGACCTCCGGCACGGCCCTGATCGCCGCCTTGCCGACGCGCACGGACGGCATCACCGTCAACCCCGACTGGGATGCCTTCGGCCAGCGCCAGACCGACAGCGGCACCGTGCGCTTCGATCATGTGCGGCTGGAACCGATCCAGGTGTTGCAAGCGCCGGGTGTGGCGCCCACGCCGCGCGCCACGCTGCGTTCGCAGGTGGCGCAACTGATCATGACCAATCTGTACCTGGGCATCGCGCGCGGCGCCTTCCAGGAAGCGCGCCGCTATGTGCGCGACCACGCACGGCCCTGGTTCGCGTCGGACGTGCAGCGCCATGCCGACGACCCCTATGTGCAGGAACGCTTCGGCGAATTCTGGCTGCGGGTGCAGGCCGCGCAGGCGTTGGCCGACCTGGCGGGGCAGCAGCTGGACACCGCGCTGGCGCGCGGGCCGTCGCTGACCGCCGACGAGCGCGGCGAAGTGGCTGTGGCCGGCGCCCAGGCCAAGGTGCTGGCGCACCGCGCGGCGCTGGATGTCGGCACTGGCCTGTTCGACGTGACCGGCGCCTCGTCCACCGCGGCACGCCATGGCTATGACCGTTTCTGGCGCAACGCCCGCGTGCACACGCTGCACGATCCCGTGGCCTACAAGATCCGCGACCTGGGCCGCTACGCATTGCTGGACCAGATTCCCGAACCCACCGCGTATTCCTGACACGCATGACTTCCCCTTTCCTGATCCGATGACCGATATTGCTTCCCTTTCCGACGTTGCCGCCGCGACGCAGCCGCTCATCCGCCTGGACGGCGTGAGCAAGGCCTTCGCCACGCGCGCCGGGCGCTTTGATGCCGTGCGCGACGTGTCGCTGTCGATCCGCGCGGGCGACACCTTCGGCATCATCGGCAAGAGCGGCGCGGGCAAGTCCACCCTGCTGCGCCTGATCAACCTGCTGGAGCGCCCCGACGCGGGTGCGGTGCGGGTCGGCGGCACCGAACTGACGGCGCTGGCCAAGCGTGACCTGCGGGCCGCGCGCCAGAACATCGGCATGATCTTCCAGCAGTTCAACCTGCTGCAGAACGAGACCGTGTTCGAGAACGTGGCCTTCCCCTTGCGCGTGCACGGCGGACGCAGCCGCGAACAGATTTCGGCGCGCGTGCGCGACTGCCTGGATATCGTCGGCCTGACCGACAAGACGACCAGCTATCCAGCGCAATTGTCGGGCGGCCAGAAGCAGCGCGTGGCCATCGCTCGCGCCCTGGCCAGCGAGCCGGCCGTGCTGCTGTGCGACGAACCGACCTCGGCGCTGGACCCCGAAACCACCCGCTCCGTGCTGAGCGTGCTGCGAGACATCAACAAGCGCCTGGGCGTGACTATCGTGATCGTCACGCACGAACTGGCCGTGGTGCGCGCGCTGTGCCGCCACGTCGCGGTGATGGAAAACGGCCAGGTGCTGGAGCAGGCCGAGATCTCGGGCGCCGGGGTGCACCTGTCGTCGGCGCTGGGCCGCGAGCTCATCCGCGAAGCCACCCACCCCTATGAAGAGGTCGCGTAATGCTGGATACCTTTTTGCAATTGCTGCCCGAGCTGGGCGTGGCCGTCGGCCAGACCTTCCTGATGCTGGGCATCGCGTTGGCGGCGTCGATCCTGCTGGGCGGGCCGCTGGGCGTGCTGGTGTTCCTGACGGGGCCGGGGCAGTCGCTGGACCGCCCGGTGGCGCACCGGCTGCTGAGCTGGACGGTCAATACCGTGCGCTCGTTCCCTTTCATCATCCTGCTGGTGGCGCTGGTGCCGTTCACGCGGGTCATCGCCGGCACGTCCATCGGGCCGGTCGCCGCCGCGGTGCCGCTGTCGTTCGCCGCCATTCCGTATTTCGCCCGCCTGGTCGAACAGTGCCTGCGCGAGGTGCCGCGCGGCGTCATCGAGGCCGCGCATGCGGCCGGCGCGTCGGAATTGCAGATCGTGCGCCGCGTGCTGCTGGTGGAGGCGCGTTCGGGCCTGGTGCTGGCGCTGACCGTGCTGGCCGTCAGCTTCCTGTCCTATTCCGCGGTGGCGGGCGTGGTGGGCGGCGGCGGCATCGGCGACCTGGCCATCCGCTATGGCTACTACCGCTTCCAGACCGACGTGATGGTGCTCACCGTGGCGCTGCTCGTCGTGCTGGTGCAGATCATCCAGTTCGCCGGCAATACCGTCGCGCGACGTATCGACAAACGCTGATTCCAGAGGCAAGACCATGTCCATGACCCGCAATCTCCTGACCCTGGCGCTGACCGCCGCCGCGCTGTCGCTGTCCGCCGGCGCGCAGGCCGCCGACCCCGCCAAGAAGGAAATCGTGTTCGGCGCCACCGCCGGCCCCTACAGCGACCAGATCAAGCTGGGCATCAAGCCCATTCTGGAAAAACAGGGCTACACCGTGCGCATCGTCGAATTCAACGACTACGTGCAGCCCAATTTCGCGCTGGCCCAGGGCGCGCTGGACGCCAACGCGTTCCAGCACATCGTGTACCTGAAGAACTTCGCGTCCAAGAACAAGCTGGAACTGTCCGAGCTGGTCAAGGTGCCGACCGCGCCCATCGCCATCTACAGCCGCAAATACAAGAGCGTGGACGCGGCCCCTGAAGGCGTGAGCGTGGCCGTGCCCAACGATCCCACCAACCAGGCGCGTGCGCTGGTGGTGCTGCAGGAACTGGGCTGGATCAAGCTGCGCGAAGGCTACGACCCCTTGCAGGTGTCCGAGAAGGACGTGGCCGTGAACAGCAAGAAGATCAAGCTGATTCCGCTGGAAGCCGCGCAACTGCCGCGGTCGCTGGAAGACACCGACTATTCCTTCGTGAACGGCAATTTCGCGCTGGCCTCGGGCCTGAAGTTGACCGAAGCGCTGGCGCTGGAAAAGACCACGCCCACCTACCAGAATCTGGTGGCCGTGCGCACGGCCGACCTGGACAAGCCGTATGTCAAGGACATCGCCGCGGCCTATGCCTCGCCCGAGTTCCTGGCCGTGACCGAAAAGTCGTTCGCCGGCTTCGTCAAGACCGACTACCAACAGAAGCTCGCCGCGACCCGCTAGGGCGCAGCGCACGCCACGGGAGGTTGCGGCCATGTTCATCAACCCCAACGAGTTCGAGCTGCTGCAGCACCTGGACGTGCCGGGGCGAATCGAGCCGGATGCCGTGCAGGACGACGAGCCCGCCACCCGTCCCGCGCTGCGCGTGACCTTGCGCAAGCTGGCCAAGCGCTATGGCGAACGCGTGGTGCTCAACGGCCTGGACCTGGAATTCGCGCCCGGCGAATTCGTGGCAGTGGTGGGGCAAAGCGGCTGCGGCAAGAGCACGCTGCTGCGCCTGTTGGCGGGGCTGGAGACCGCCAGCGGCGAGCAGGGCGGCCTGCCTGCCCGTTCGCCCGTGCTGTTCGACAACTTTCCGCAGTGGTCGGCCGATAGCCGGGTGCGCATGATGTTCCAGGACGCGCGCCTGTTGCCCTGGAAGAGCGTGCTGCAGAACGTGGCGCTGGGCCTGCCCGGACAAGCCCGGGCGCAGGCCGCTGCCGTGCTGCGCCAGGTGGGCCTGGGCGACCGTGGCGGCGACTGGCCGGCGCAGTTGTCGGGCGGCCAGCGCCAACGCGTGGCGCTGGCCCGCGCGCTGGTGCATCGGCCCGGCCTGTTGCTGCTGGACGAGCCGTTGGGCGCGCTGGACGCGCTGACGCGCATCGGCATGCAACAACTGATCGAAGACATCTGGCGGCGCGACGGCTTTACCGCGGTGCTGGTGACGCACGACGTTGGCGAAGCCGTGGCGCTGGCCGACCGCATCCTGGTGATCGAGGACGGCCGCGTGGCGCTGGACGAACGCGTGACGCTGGCGCGGCCCCGCGCGCGCGGTTCGGCCGCCTTCGCAGCGCTGGAAGCACGGGTGCTGCGCGTCGTGATGAAGCAGGGGATAGAGCAGAAAACAGAGCAGGAAACAGGGCAAGAAACGGCGGCGCAGGGGGACAGGCCTCTCGCGCCAGTCATACAGATCCGGCACCTGCGGCTGGCGGTATAGCGCCGTCACGCCCGGGCCGCTACCGCGGTTCCATGTGCCGGCGCCGATAACGCGCAGGCGCCTGTCACCGGTTTTTTCCATTACTTAGGAGCAGGACCATGAGCATTCAATCCATCAACGCCCGCAACCAGTTCCGCGGCAAGATCAAGGAAATCATCCTGGGCCCGGTGGTCTCGGAAGTCGACGTGGACACGCCCGCCGGCATCGTCACGTCGGTCATCACCACCCGCTCGGTCAAGGAGCTGGACCTGCAGGTGGGCACCGAGGTGCTGGCCTTCGTCAAGGCCACCGAAGTTTCGGTCGCCAAGCTGTAACGCCGGGCCTGTCGTGCCCGGGCTTTGATGCCTGACCCCGAAATTGGCGCTTGCCCGGCGCCGGTTTCGGGATATATTGTCTTCGCGGTATCCGGCGGTTCCACCCTGTTTGTAGCAGTTGCGTTGCGATCATGGAGAACGGGAAATGCGTCGACTGCAAGCGTGGTTCATCGGCTGCCTGTGCCTGGGTTTCGCCGTCTGCCTGCCCGCCATGGCGCAGGCCAAGCTCGACAAGGGGCAGCTTGACCAGCTGCTGGCGCCGGTGGCGCTGTATCCCGATGCCCTTTTATCGCAAGTGCTGATGGGGGCCACCTACCCCGACGACATCGCCGCGGCCGCGCAATGGTCCGCCGCCCACACCAATCTGTCGGGCGACGCCGCCGCCAAGGCCGTCGAACCCGAATCCTGGGACCCCAGCGTCAAGTCGCTGGTCGCCTTTCCATCGGTGATGGACCTGATGGGCCGCCAGCCCGCCTGGGTGAAATCGGTGGGCGATGCCTTCCTGGCGCAGCCGGACGACGTCATGGATTCCGTGCAGCGGCTGCGGGTTCAGGCCCGCCAGGCCGGCAACCTCAAGAGCACGCCGCAGCAGAAGGTCACGTCCAGCGATACGGGCGGCAAGACCGTCGTGGTGATCGAGCCGGCCGATCCGCAGGTGGTCTACGTGCCCAGTTACAACCCGACCGTGGTCTACGGCACCTGGCCTTACCCTGCCTACCCCCCCGCCTACTACCCGCCACCGCCAGGCTCCGTGTTCGCCACGTCGCTGGTGGCCGGCATCGGCTTCGGGCTGGGCGTGGCGGCGGTGGATTCGATGTGGGGCGGCTTCAACTGGGGCCATAACGACGTCGACATCAACGTCAACCGGTACAACAACATCAACGTGAACCAGCGCATCAACACGGCGAACGGCAACCGCGCGAATTGGCAGCACAACCCGGACCATCGCGGCAATGTGCCTTACGCCGATGCGGGCAGCCGCCAGCGCTTTGACAGCCAGCGCCAGGCCGGCTTGCAGAATCGGGCCCAGGGGCGTGCGGCGCCCGCACCCGGCTCGCGCGAAGCCGCCCGCGACCGCGCCGCGCAATCATTCCAGGGCCGCACCGGCCAGTCCATTCCCGGCCACGCCGAACCGCGTGGCGGCGACCGCCTGGGGCAGGGCGGCGCCGGCACCCGTACGCCGGGTGCCACCCGCGACCCGGGGGCGGACCGGCGGACGCCTTCCGCTGACCATCGTTCGTCCTCGGCCGATCGCCAGGCGGCGGCCCAGCGTCAACGGACGGATGCCGCGGCGGCGCGGGACCGTTCCCGCGCCAACAACGGCAGCAACGCGCTACGCGATGCCGGCAACGGCGACCGCATGCGCCAGCAGGCCCAGCGCACCGACCGCGCCCAGGCTGCGCCTCGGGGCGGCGAGGGGGTGCGTGCCGGCGGGGGCGGACGCGCCGGCGGCGCGGGGGGCGGCGGGCATCTCGGCGGTGGCGGCGGTCATTTCGGCGGCCGGAGGTAGGCACCATGAACAGCGGAGTCTCCATGATGAATGCGCTTGCCCGTCACACCCGCCGCAGCATCCGCCAGGCCGGCGCCGCCGCGCTGCTGGCCCTGGCTGCCCTGGCAACGGCCGCCGTGGCCCAGCAGTCGTATCCCACGCCGCAGGCGGCGGCCGACGCGTTTGGCGAGGCCCTGGCCACCAGCGACCGCGAGGCCATGGCCAAGGTGCTGGGGCCGGATTACCGGCAGATCGTGCCGGGAGGCGTGGCCCAGGACGATATCTACCGTTTCCTGGCCGCCTGGGCCCGCAAGCACGAGGTGATCGCCGATGGCGACCGACGCGCCTGGGTGGGCGTGGGGGATTCAGGCTGGACCATGGCGGTGCCGATCGTGCGCGTGGCGCAGGGCTGGCGGTTCGATCCCGTGGCTGGCAAAGCCGAAATTCGCCGCCGCACCATCGGCCGCAATGAACTGAGCACCATCGACACCCTGCAGGCGCTGCAAGCCGCCCAGGCGCGCTACCGCGATGGCGTGGGCCAGGGCCGCTATGCCGACCGGCTGGTCAGCCGCCCCGGTACCACCGACGGCCTGTATTGGCCGGAACTGCCCGGCTACCCGCCCCAGGCCTTCGGCCCGGACGCGCTGGCGATGGGCCCGGACGTGCCGGCGGCCGACGCCTACGACGGCTATCGCTACAAGGTGCTGCCGGCGCGCGGCGGCGACGGCTACTGGATCATCGCCTGGCCCGCCCGCTACGGCCAGACCGGCATCGGCAGCTTCGTCATCGGCGCCCAGGGCGGGGTGCGCGAGGCCGACCTGGGGGCCAGTACCGGCAGCCGCGCGCCGCGGCTCCAGGGCAGCGATGTGTCGTTCGGAAACTGGATTGACGCCAGCCCGCAACCCGTTGGCGCCAAATGATTTTTCCGATTGTTGCAGGCGGGGCGGGGCCACCATTGTTGCGGGGTCGCAACACGGCTTGGCCTTTGCCCGGAGCGGGCCGGATTGCGTTTTGGCTTACGGTTTTTTGACAGGCGGCTATGCCAAAATGGCGGGCATTGGGATCGGCTCCCGATCCCCTCTTGTCGGACCTGGAAATTGAATCCCTTGCATTTTGTCCGCTGCGCCATTTTCGGCGCAGGGATGGCGCTCAGCGCCGCGGCGGTGTCTGCCCCCATCTTTGTCCTGAATTCCCTGGACGCCAACGTCAGCATCGTCGATCCCGCCACCTACACGGAAGTGCGGCGCGTGCCCACGGGCAAGGAACCGCATCACCTGTATCTCACGCCTGACAAGAAGTCGCTGATGGTGGCCAACGCCACTGGCGACTCGATCACGCTGATGGACCCGAACACCGGCGAGGTGCAGCGCACCCTGACCGGCATCGTCGATCCCTACCAGCTGCAGTTCTCGCCGGACATGAAGTGGTTCGTCACGGCCGCCAATCGCCTGGACCACATCGACATCTACGCCTGGAAGCCGCTGGAAAAGGGCTTTGACCTGAAACTGGTCAAGCGCATCCCCGCGGGCAAGACGCCCAGCCACATCATGATCGACGCCAAGAGCACCACGGCGTACGTCACGCTGCAGGACAGCGACCAGCTCATCGCCATCGACCTGGCCACGCAAACGCCCAAATGGACCGTCTCCACCGGCAAGACGCCGGCCGACGTGTTCCTCACGCCCGACCAGAAGACGCTGCTGGTGGCGCTGACCGGTGATTCCTACGTCGAGGCCTACGACGTCAGCAACGGCCCGGCCAAGCTGATTTCCCGCATCAAGACCGCCGCCGGCGCGCACGCCTTCCGCGCGCAGGGCGACAAGCGCCACCTGTTCGTCAGCAACCGCACCGCCAACTCCATCAGCCGCATCGACCTGCAGACGCTGGCCGTGGTCGACACCTTCCCGGTGCCGGGCGGCCCGGACTGCATGGACGTGCTGGCCGACGGCAAGACGCTGCTGGTCACCTCGCGCTGGGCGCGCAAGCTCACCGTCGTCGACCTGGACCAGAAAAAGGTCGTCAAGCAGGTCAACGTGGGCAAGTCGCCGCACGGGGTCTGGACGCTGAACCATGCGCCGACCCGCTAAACGCCTTGCCGCCGCCGTCTGCCTGGCCATGACGGCCTCGGCCGCCACGGCGGCCCCGGCGGTGTGCGAAAAGCCCGTCTACCTGACCTTCGACACCGGCCACATGGGCGTGGCCCCGCTGATCGCCGACGTGCTGGCGCGCCACCACGTCAAGGTTACGTTCTTCCTGGCTAACGAGCGCACGCTGACCGACGGCAGCAGCCTGGACGATCAGTGGGCGCCCTGGTGGAAGGCGCGCGCCGCCGAAGGCCATGTGTTCGGCTCGCATACCTACGACCACGTCTACTGGCAGGGCGACCTGCCGGACGGCAAGTTCCGCGTCAAACCCAGCGCCGGCCCCGACACGGGCAAGCGCCAGACCTGGACGGCCGAGCAATACTGCGCCGAAATCACCCGGTCGGCCGCTCGTTTCAAACAGATGACGGGCAAGACCATGCTGCCGCTGTACCGCGCGCCGGGCGGCAAGACCTCGCCGGCCCTGCTGCGCGCCGCCAAGGCCTGCGGCTACGAGCACGTGGGCTGGGCCCCGGCGGGCTTCCTGGGCGACGAACTGCCCAGCGACAAGTATCCCAACGCCAAGCTGCTGGACCAGGCGCTGCGCACCATCAAGCCTGGCGACATCCTGCTGGCGCACCTGGGTATCTGGTCGCGCCAGGACCCCTGGGCCCCCGCCGTGCTCGAACCGCTGATTGAAGGCCTGCAGCGCAAGGGCTATTGTTTTGCTACTTTGGATACGCATCCCGCTTACCGCGACTGGATCGCTACGCATCACTGATCATGGATACGCTTAGTCAATGGTTCGGGAACTGCCAGCAATGGCTGTTCGAAACCCTGGTGCAGCCGGCGCTGTTCCACCTGGGCCTGAGCAATTTCATCGAAGACGGCTACGACGCCACCATGTGGCTGCTGGTCGGCCTGGTGCAGGTGGCCGTGCTGCTGCTGATCTTCGGTCCGCTGCAACGCCTGCGCCCGGTTGAAGCCGTCACCGACCGCCAGCAGATCGGCATCGACGTGCTCTACACGTTGATCCACCGCCTGGGCGTGTTCCGCCTGGCGCTGTTCTTCACCATCGACCCGTTCTGGGACAGCGTCTTCGGGCAGCTGCACATCTGGGGCTTTGCGCCGTTCCAGCTGGATCAGTATTGGCCCGGCGTCACCGACAACGCCTGGGTCAGCCTGGTCATCTACCTGCTGCTGTTCGACCTGGTCGACTATCTGTATCACCGCGCGCAACACCGCTACAGCTGGCTTTGGGCGCTGCACGCCGTGCACCACAGCCAACGCCAGATGACCATCTGGAGCGACGACCGCAACCACCTGCTCGACGACATGCTGCGCGACGTGCTGGTGGTGTTCGTGTCACAACTGGTGGGCGTGCCGCCCGCGCAGTTCGTGGCGATCGTGGCCATCACGCAGCTGGCGCAAAGCTTCTCGCACGCCAACCTGCGCATGCACTTCGGCGCCATCGGCGAGCGCCTGCTGGTCAGCCCGCGCTTTCACCGTCACCATCACTCCATCGCCTATGACGCGTCCACGCCGGGGCCGGCGGGCGGCTACAACTTTGCCGCGCTGTTTCCCATCTGGGACGTGTTGTTCCGCTCGGCACGCTTTGGCGTGGGCTACGGCCCCACGGGCATTCATGACCAGCAACCCGAACTGGGCGGCCGCGACTACGGCCGCGGCTTCTGGGCGCAGCAGTGGTTGGGGTTGAAACGCATGGTGGGCCGCGACCGCGAGCCGGCTGTCACCGCCCCGCCGCGCCCGCCGGGGGCGACCGAGGGCGCGTAAGGCGCCGTCGGCGCCAGGCGGGTCGTGGCAGATGTCATGACACGAAAAAACCGGGCAAAGGCCCGGTTTTTTCATGCGTGCTCAGGTGGCTCTTGGCGCAGGCGTTACCGCAACAGGACGGTACAACCCGGCCCGCCGCGCGATGTGCCGGGCGGGTCTCAGCCGGTGGTTTCCCGCTTGATCTCGTCGTGGCGCCGTTCCATTTCCTGGCGCAGTTCGCGGCGCAGGCGGGCGGCTTCGAAGCGTTGCTTTTCCTCCAGATTGCGCGGCTCCAGCGGTGGCACCGCCGTCGGCGCGCCCGCATCGTCCACCGCCACCATCGTGAAATAGCAGCTGTTGGTGTGGCGCACCAGCTTCTTGCGGATGTCTTCCGTGACCACCTTGATGCCGATTTCCATCGAGGTGCGGCCGGTGTAGTTCACTGCCGCCAGAAAGGTCACCAGCTCGCCGACGTGGATTGGTTCGCGGAACACGACCTGGTCGACCGACAGCGTCACGACGTACTGGCCGGCGTAGCGGCTGGCACAGGCGTAGGCCACCTGGTCCAGGTATTTGAGAATGGTGCCGCCGTGCACATTGCCTGAGAAATTCGCCATGTCAGGCGTCATCAGGATGGTCATCGACAGTTGGTGGCTAAAGGCGTCGTCCATGGCGGGCGTTCTACTCAACGATAAAACGCCTATGGTAGTGGCGAAAGCCTGTCATATCGCCGTCTTCACGGCGTTTGCTAGGGTTTCTTCACGGCGGCGGGCGCCTTCCCGGCGGCCGGCGTCCTCCCGGAGGCGGGGGGCGCCGCAGGTGCCGCCGAGGCCGCGGGTGCCGGCGCGGCGGCGGGCGTCGCCGGAGCCGGTTCCGCTTCCACCAGGGGTTCCGGCACGGGTTCGTCGCGTACGGCCGCGGGCGGCGCCCACAGGCCGTCCAGCAGCGCCGGGCCGGGGGCATAGGCCCGTAGCAGCACGGTCACCGGCCCCGTGGCCGCCACCGGCAGCCAGTTGGCCTGTACGCCGGGCTCGGGCGCGGCATGGCTGATCACCACATCCAGGGAGCCATCGGCGTTGTACTGCAGCGGATCGCGGTCGCCCAGCGCGTAGCGGTCCAGCGGATTGGCGACCGGCATGCCCTGGCCGTCGTACGCGGCCAGTGACCACAGCGCGCCGGCGGGCGGCAACTGTCCGCTGGCGAAATGCAGGGTGTAGCGGTGCGCGCCTTCCAGCGGCCGACCCTGGCTGTCGGCGGCCAGCAGCAGCACGGCCAGGTCTTCGGGCAGGCCTGCGCCCGGCTGCGCCTGGGCCGACAGGGCGCGCCGCAGATAGGCGTTGCCGTAGACGCCGGTGCTGGCGGTTTCGCGCTGCCAGCCGTTGATGCTGCCCAGCGTGACGCCCGCGGCGGCCTGCATGCGGTCGCGCGCGGCGCGCAGGCCGCGGCGCAGGCCCTGCTTGACCGGGTGGTCCTGCTTGTCGAAATCGAACGGCCGGCCGGGTATCAAGCCGACCCGGCGCAGCTTGGCCAGCACCGGCTGGTCGGTGGCGTGCGGCGGGTTCTTGCGCAGCAGCTCGGCGGCGTAGGTGAAGAAGGCATCGGTCGGCATCGACTCGACCTGCTCGCGCACCGGGATCTTCATGTCCAGGGAAGGGTCCGCCTTGACTCGCTGCGACTGCGGCGGCAGGTTCCACTGGGCCAGCGGCGTCACGGTAAACCCGTCCTGCAAGGCGTTGACGGCCGGATAGTCGGCGGGGCCATCGGCCTGGATCAGGTTCTTGGCCCACACATAGGCCGTGGGCGCATCGATGCGCGGCATGCCGGACGGCAGCGTGCCGGTCCAGCCTGGCGGCACGAGGGCGGTGTTACCGCGCGCCGTGCCGGTGCTGCGCTTGCCCAGCGTGGCAAAGGCCTCGTTCCACATGTCGAGCAGGGTCAGGGTGTAGAGCCGGCCATGTGTGTCGGGGGCGGACAGCACCACGGGGCCGGCCGTCAGGTCCAGCCAGGCGGTGCTGCGCAGCATGTCCGGGTTGGCCCATGGCGTGGCGGCGCCCGGCCGGGGCAGGGCGCGCTGGTGCAGGAGGGCGTTG
Source organism: Achromobacter sp. FW305-C-28 (assembly GCF_058783235.1). Taxonomy (NCBI): domain Bacteria; kingdom Pseudomonadati; phylum Pseudomonadota; class Betaproteobacteria; order Burkholderiales; family Alcaligenaceae; genus Achromobacter; species Achromobacter sp. FW305-C-28. The sequence continues at coordinate 98,832 of NZ_JBYSYL010000012.1, forward strand.
GCGGGCGCGCCCTGGGCACCTTGCGACGGATGGGTGAACTGGCGCCGCGTCAGGTCCATGGTGACCAGCGGATAGAAGTACAGATAGCCTTCCATCGCCGCGTCGTGGGCGGCCTCGGTGGCGGCAGCGGCCGGCGACAGCGTGGGCGCGGCCAGGACGGGGGCGGCGCCCAGGCTCAGGGTCGTCAGGGAAAGGGCGGCGTGGAGCAGGGCCGTCCGGGGCAAAGCCATGCGGGACAGCGCCGACAGCGACAGGGTCAGGGGGGCAAAGCGGCGCATCGGCGCTCCAACAGGCGTGCGGGGATCAGGCGGAAAAGGCGGGCCGGAACCCGCCGCCGGCAATGGTAGCAGCCTCGGGATCATCCAAAATCTGCGAAAACCCCCGGTTTGGCCGCCAAATCCATCGGGAAAGCCCGTCCCCCATGGCCGATGGCGCCCGGCGCGCACTGCGCCTATACTTGCTTGCATATCCTTGGAACTTGTAGGGCTTTTCTTCGGATCGGTCCGAGAGTTCCCCCTTTCACCCGGAGAGGAGTGTTTCATGGTCAACATGAACCGCCGCCAGTTCTTCAAGGTGACCGGTACGACGCTGGCGGGCTCGAGCCTGGCCTTGCTGGGGGTAGCCCCCGGCACGGCAATGGCTGAAGTCCGCCAGTACAAGCTTGCGCGCATGACGGAAACGCGCAACACCTGTCCCTACTGTTCGGTCGCCTGTGGTCTCTTGATGTATGGCCTGGGCGACGGCGCCAAGAATGCCCGCGCCAGCATCATGCACATCGAAGGCGACCCCGACCACCCCGTGAACCGCGGGACCCTCTGTCCCAAGGGCGCCGGTCTGATCGACTTCATCCACAGCCCCAACCGCCTGAAATTCCCGGAATACCGGGCGCCCGGTTCGGACAAGTGGGTGCGGATGTCGTGGGACGACGCCCTGACGCGCATCACCAAGCTCATGAAAGCCGACCGCGACGCGAACTTCGTCGAGAAGACCGCGGACGGCAAGACAGTCAACCGGTGGCTGACCACCGGCATGCTGGCCGCCTCGGCAAGCAGCAACGAGGTGGGCTACATCACGCACAAGACCGTGCGCAGCATGGGGATGTTGGCGTTCGACAATCAAGCCCGTGTCTGACATGGCCCGACGGTGGCAGGTCTTGCCCCGACGTTTGGCCGTGGAGCGATGACGAACCATTGGGTCGACATCAAGAACGCGGACGTAGTACTGATCATGGGCGGCAATGCCGCCGAGGCCCACCCGTGCGGGTTCAAATGGGTCACGGAAGCGAAAGCCCATAACAAGGCCAAGCTGATCGTCGTGGATCCGCGCTTCACGCGCTCGGCATCCGTGGCGGACTTCTACGCGCCCATACGCACCGGCACCGACATCATTTTCCTGGGCGGCGTCATCAAGTACCTGTTGGATCACGACAAGATCCAGCACGAGTACGTGCGCAACTACACCGACTTTTCGTACATCGTGCGCGAGGACTTCACGTTCGACGCGGGCCTGTACTCGGGCTACAACGCCGACAAGCGCAGCTACGACAAGGCCAGCTGGGATTATGAGCGCGGCGACGACGGCTTCGTCAAGACGGACCCGTCGCTGCAGCATCCGCGCACGGTCTACCAGCTCTTGAAGAAGCACTATTCGCGCTACACCGAAGAGATGGTCGAACGCGTCTGCGGCACGCCCAAGGACAAGTTCCTGAAGGTGTGTGACATGTTGGCGTCCACCGCCACCACCGACCGCGCCGCCACCATCCTGTACGCGCTGGGCTGGACGCAGCATTCGATCGGTTCGCAGATCATCCGCACCGGCGCCATGGTGCAGCTGCTGTTGGGCAACATCGGTATTGCCGGCGGCGGCATGAATGCGCTGCGCGGGCACTCGAACATCCAGGGCCTGACTGACCTGGGCCTGATGTCGAACCTGCTGCCCGGCTACATGACCCTGCCCAACGAGCCTGAACAGGACTATGGCAAGTACATCGAGTCGCGCGCGCTCAAGCCCCTGCGGCCCAACCAGCTCAGCTACTGGCAGAACTACAGCAAGTTCCACGTGAGCCTGATGAAGGCCTGGTGGGGCAAGGCTGCCACGGCCGAGAACAACTGGGCGTTCGACTACCTGCCCAAGCTGGACAAGCTCTACGACATGCTCCAAGTCTATGAGCTGATGGTGCAGGGCAAGATGAACGGCTACCTGGCGCAGGGCTTCAACCCGCTGGCGGCCGCGCCCAACAAGGCCAAGCTGAACGCGGGTTTCGCCAAGCTGAAGTTCCTGGTCATCATGGACCCGCTGGTCACCGAGACCTCGGAATTCTGGCGCAACGCGGGCGAGGCCAACGACGTCGATCCCTCGCAGATCCAGACCGAAGTGTTCCGTCTGCCCACGACCTGTTTCGCCGAAGAAGACGGTGCGCTGGTCAATTCCGGGCGCTGGCTGCAATGGCACTGGAAGGGCGCCGAGCCTCCGGGCGAGGCCAAGAGCGACATCGAGATCATGTCGCTGATCTTCACGCGCCTGCGCAAGATGTACCAGGACGAAGGCGGCAAGTATCCCGACCCCATCGTCAACCTCTCGTGGCCGTATTCCAACCCGCAAAGTCCCACCGCGGAAGAGCTGGCCAAGGAATACTCGGGCAAGGCGCTGGTGGACCTCGCCGACCCCAAGGACGCGACCAAGATCACCCGCAAGGGCGGCGAGCAGCTGGCCGGTTTCGCCGAGTTGCGCGACGATGGTTCGACGGCCAGCGGCTGTTGGATCTTCGCCGGCGCCTGGGGCCCCGGCGGCAACCTGATGGCGCGCCGCGACAACAGCGACCCCACCGGCATCGGCCAGACCTTGAACTGGGCCTGGGCGTGGCCGGCCAACCGCCGCATCCTGTACAACCGGGCCTCGTGCGACGTGTCCGGCAAGCCGTTCAACCCGCGCCGCAACCTGATTTCCTGGAATGGCAAGGCGTGGGTCGGGGCCGACATCCCTGACTTCAAGGGCGATGAAAACCCCGACGGCGGCATGGGCCCGTTCATCATGAACCCCGAGGGCGTGGCGCGCTTCTTCGCACGGGCGGGCATGGCCGAAGGGCCGTTCCCCGAACATTACGAGCCGTTCGAGAACCCGCTGGGCTACAACCCGCTGTATCCGAAGGCCAAGGGCGTCACCAGCAATCCGGCGGCGCGCGTGTTCAAGGACGACCTGGCGGCCATGGGCACGGTGGACAAGTTCCCGTACGTGGCCACCACCTACCGCCTGACCGAGCACTTCCACTACTGGACCAAGAACGTCCGCATCAACGCGATCCTGCAGCCCGAGCAGTTCGTCGAGATCGGCGAAGTCATGGCCAAGGAACTGGGCATCGCCAACGGTTCGCGCGTCAAGGTGTCGTCCAACCGCGGCTACATCAAGGCGGTGGCGCTGGTCACCAAGCGCTTGCGGCCGCTGACCATCGAAGGCAAGACCGTGCACCACGTGGGCATCCCGATCCATTGGGGCTTCGTGGGCCTGGCCAAGCCGGGCTTCCTCACCAACACCCTGACGCCATTCGTGGGCGACGGCAATTCCCAGACTCCGGAATTCAAGTCGTTCCTGGTGCAGGTCGAGAAAGCTTAGGAGACCGACATGTCCATGCAATCCCTAGACATCAAGCGGCGCTCCGCCACCACCACGCCGCCGCCGGGCATCCGCGAGCCCATCACGGGCTCGGTGGCCAAGCTGATCGACGTGTCCAAGTGCATCGGCTGCAAGGCGTGCCAAAGCGCCTGCATGGAATGGAACGACCTGCGCGACGAGATCGGCACCAACGTCGGCGTGTACGACAATCCGGCCGACCTGACCGAGCATTCCTGGACCGTCATGCGCTTCTCGGAATACGAGAATCCGCAGGGCGACCTGGAATGGCTGATCCGCAAGGACGGCTGCATGCACTGCGAGGACCCGGGCTGCCTGAAGGCCTGTCCGTCGCCGGGCGCCATCATCCAGTACAACAACGGCATCGTCGATTTCCACGAAGAGAACTGCATCGGTTGCGGCTACTGCATCACCGGCTGTCCGTTCAACGTGCCGCGCATCTCCAAGAAGGACCACAAGGCATACAAGTGCACCCTGTGTTCCGACCGCGTGGCCGTCGGCCAGGAACCGGCCTGCGTCAAGGCCTGTCCCACCGGCGCCATCGTGTTCGGCACCAAGGACGACATGAAGCAGCACGCGGCCGAGCGCATCGAAGACCTGAAGTCGCGGGGCTTCGACCAGGCCGGCCTGTACGACCCGCAAGGGGTGGGCGGCACCCACGTCATGTACGTGCTGCATCACGCCGACCAGCCCGGGCTGTACCACGGGTTGCCGAAGGACCCGCACATCAGCCCGATGGTGTCGCTGTGGAAGGGCATCACCAAACCGCTCGGCGTGGCCGTCATGGCGCTGACGGCGCTGGCGGGCTTCTTCCACTACGCCCGCGTTGGCCGCAACGAGGTCAGCGAGGAAGACGAACGCCGCGCCGAAGAGGAGGTGCGCCATGAGTGAAGACCACCGTCACCGCCGCATCAAGCGTTACTCGCCGGGCGAGCGCACCAACCACTGGATCATCGCCCTGACGTTCATCATGCTGGCGCTGTCCGGGCTGGCGCTGTTTCACCCGTCGATGTTCTGGCTGACCAATCTGTTCGGCGGCGGCCCCTGGACGCGCATCCTGCATCCGTTCATCGGTTTGGTCATGTTCGTCTGCTTCGTCGTGTTCGCCGGCCACATGTGGCGCTACAACCTGCTGACGCGCGCCGACCGCCAGTGGCTGCGGCAGCTGGACGACGTGCTGGACAACCGCGAAGAAAAGTTGCCCGAAGTCGGCAAGTACAACGCCGGCCAGAAGCTGCTGTTCTACGTGCTGATCCTGTGCATGCTGGGGTTGTTCGTCAGCGGCATCGTCATCTGGCGCGAGTTCTTCGCCTTCTATTTCCCGATCTGGGTCGTCCGCGCGGCGTCGGTGCTGCATGCCGTTTGTGCATTGGTGCTGATTTGCGCGATCATTGTGCATATTTATGCGGCGATCTGGGTCAAGGGTTCCCTGACGGCAATGCTGCGGGGCTATGTGACCGCGGGCTGGGCGTGGAAGCACCATCGCGCCTGGTTCCGGGAACAGGTGGGCAAGAGCAAGTAATCCGCCTGGCCGATTTCACGGGTCTGACCGCACGGCTGCCTCCCCTTTGCCGGGGCGGCAGCCGTGTTTGTTTATCTGGAGACGCGAATTGCAGCGAATTCTTCCGCGCGGCGAGATCGAAGCGCTAGACCACAACACCATTCCCCGCGTCCAGTTGCCGGCGCGCGAGTCGGTTTTCGCGACCCGCGCGGCCCGCTTGCGGCAACTGGCCGCGGACAGTCCGGTGGCCGACTATCTGCTGTTGATGGCCCGGTTGGTCGACGCCCAGCATCGTGCGCTGAAGGGCTGCGCCGCGCCGCCCGCCTCGCAAGAGCGCATCGAACTGGCCCAGACCCACGGCATGCCGCCGCTGCAAGCCGTGGGCTGGCCGCGCGACCCGCTGTGGCGGGACATCCTGCGCCAGCTGGTCGACGATGTCGCCGCCGGCCCCGACGTGCCGGCCGAGGCCGTCGAGGTCTGTGCGTCGCTGCGCCGTGCGCTGGACGAAGACACCGAATCGCTCGAAGACCTGGCCGAGGCCGTGCTGTCTGAACAGCACCACGGCGTGGACGGCGCTGCCGCCCCGTTCGTGATGGCTGCGCTGCAGGTCTACTGGACCGACCTGGCCAGCCGCTTTGACGAAAAGCAGTTGCCCGTGGCCTCGCCCTTCGGCGTGTGTCCGGTGTGCGCCAGCCTGCCGGTGGCCAGCGTGGTGCGGGTCGGCGGCCAGTTCGAAGGCTACCGTTACCTGTGCTGCAGCCTCTGCGCGACCCAATGGCACATGGTGCGCGTCAAGTGCACGCACTGCGAAGACGTGGAATCGGTGGCCTACCAGGCCATCGACGGCCGTTCGCCCGCCATCAAGGCCGAAACCTGCGACCGTTGCCACGCCTATCGCAAGATCTTCTATCAAGACAAGGACCTGCACGTCGAACCGGTGGCCGACGACCTGGCCAGCCTGATGCTGGACGTGCTGGTGGGCGAGGCTGGCTATTCACGGGCCAGCGGCAATCCGCTGCTGTGGCACGGCGCCGACGAGGAATAGCCATGGCCGATCTCGCCGCCGCCGCCGACATTCCGGCGCTGGACCGCCTGCTGAACGCGCCCGGCCTGGCGGGCGCGTTGGAAACCCACGGTCGCACGCAGGTCGTGGCGGCGTTGCGCCGCCACCTGGACTTGCTGCGCCAGCGGGCTTTGGCGGGCGAGCTGCCGCGCGCGGACCTGGCCGAGGCCACGGTTGCGTCGGCAGTGTCGGCCGCGCTGGCGGCTGCCGCGGCGCCGCGCCTGCGGGCCGTGTACAACCTGACGGGCACGGTCCTGCACACCAACCTGGGGCGCGCACTGCTGCCCGACGAGGCCGTCGATTCGGTGCTGCGTGCGCTGCGTTCGCCGGCCAACCTGGAATTCGACCTGGACACGGGCGGGCGCGGCGACCGTGATGACCTGATCGACGACCTGCTGTGTGAACTGACCGGGGCCGAAGCTGCCACCGTGGTCAACAACAACGCGGCCGCCGTGCTGCTGATGCTGAATGCGCTGGCCGACCGCCGCGAGGTGGTCGTGTCGCGCGGCGAGCTGGTCGAGATCGGCGGCGCCTTCCGCATTCCGGACATCATGAAGCGGGCCGGCGCCAAGTTGGTCGAGGTAGGCACCACCAACCGCACCCATGCGGCCGACTACGAGACCGCCATCGGCCCGCGCACCGCGATGCTGATGAAGGTGCATTGCAGCAACTATGCGGTCACCGGTTTCACCAAGAGCGTCAGCGTGGCCGAGGTGGCAGCGCTGGCGCATGCACGCGGGCTGCCCGCCACGGTGGACCTGGGCAGCGGCACGCTGGTGGACCTGACGCAATTCGGCCTGCCGCGCGAAGACACGGTGCGCGAGACCATCGCGGCGGGCGCCGACCTGGTGACGTTCAGCGGCGACAAGCTCCTGGGCGGACCGCAGGCGGGCCTGCTGGTGGGTCGCGCCGACCTGATCCGCAAGATCAAGAAAAACCCGCTCAAGCGCGCGCTGCGCGTGGGCAAGCTGACGCTGGCCGCCCTGGAGCCGGTGCTGGCGCTGTATCGCGCACCGGAATTCCTGGCGCAGCGCCTGACCACGTTGCGGCTGCTCACGCGTCCGCAGCGCGAGATCCAGCCGCAGGCCGAGCGCCTGCGCGGCACGCTGGCCCATGCCGTGGGCGCGGACTACGAGGTGCAGGCGGTGCCGATGTTCAGCCAGATTGGCAGCGGCGCCTTGCCGGTGGACCAACTGCCCAGCTTCGGGCTGGCGGTGCGTTACACCGGCGGCGGACGTCCCGGGCGCCATCTGGACCGCCTGGAAGCGCGGCTGCGGGGCCTGCCGGTGCCCGTGATCGGCCGCATCGCGGACGACGCGCTGTGGCTCGATTTGCGCTGCCTGGAGGCCCGCGACGAAGCCGACTTCGCCGCGCAGCTGGCGGAGCCCCTGGCATGATCGTCGGCACCGCCGGCCATATCGACCATGGCAAGACCACGTTGGTGCGGGCGCTGACGGGGGTGGACACCGACCGCCTGAAGGAAGAGAAGGCGCGCGGCATTTCCATTGAACTGGGCTACGCCTATACGCCGCTGGCCAATGGTGATGTGCTGGGCTTCATCGACGTGCCGGGCCATGAAAGACTGGTGCACACGATGGCCGCGGGCGCCAGCGGCATCGACTTCGGCCTGCTGGTGGTGGCGGCCGACGACGGCGTCATGCCGCAGACGCGCGAGCACCTGGCGATTCTGACGCTGCTGGGCGTGGCGCGCGGCGCGGTGGCGCTGACCAAGGCGGATCGCGCCGATGCGGCTCGGCTGGCGGCGGTGCGCGCCGAGATCGTGGCCCTGGTGGCGGATACCTTTTTGCAGGGCGCACCCGTGTTCGAGGTTTGCGCCGCGCAGCCGGATGACGGTGGCACGGCCGACCTGAAACGCCACCTGGACGAGGCCGCGCAGGCGCTGGGCGCACGCGGCCACCAAGGCCTGTTTCGACTGGCGGTGGACCGGGTGTTCACACTGGCGGGCCACGGCACGGTGGTGACGGGCACGGCGCACGGCGGCCAGGCGCGGGCGGGCGACGATGACGCTGATCTGCGCCTGATGCCGGCGGGCACGCGGGTGCGGGTGCGCAGCATCCATGCGCAGAATCAACCTAGCGCAACGGGCTCGGCCGGGCAACGCTGCGCCTTGAACCTTGCGGGCATCGACAAGCAGGCAATCGCGCGCGGCGACTGGATCGCGGATGCGCGCTGTTTCCTGCCGTTGCGCCACGTGGACGTGGCGCTGACGTTGCTGGATTCGGCCGATGCGGCGCTGCGGGCCTGGACGCCGCTGCATGTGCATGTCGGCGCCGCGCGCCATATGGCGCATGCCGTTCCGCTGTCGGCGGAATCGCTGGCGCCGGGGCAGTCCGGCTGGGTGCAGCTGGTGTTCGACGAGCCGGTGTGCGCGATGCCGGGCGACCGCTACATCGTGCGCAATGCGCAGGCGACGCGCACGGTGGGCGGGGGCCGGGTGCTGGACCCGAACGCGCCGGACCGCAAGCGCCGCGCAGCATCGCGGCTGCAATGGCTGGGCGCGGTGGCCGAGATGCTGGATGGCGGCGGGCTGCATCCGTTGCTGGAACAGGCGACCCTGGGCCTGGACGAAGCGGCATTGCAGCGCCTGACGGGCCAGCCGGTCAGCGAACTGGCCGCGCCGCACGGGGCCTGCTGGATTGCGCCGCGCACGCCGCAAGGGGCGCGCACGCTGATCCTGTCGTCGCACTGGGAGGCATTGCGTGATCGGGTGGAAGCGGCGCTGGCGGCCTTTCACCAGGGGGCGCCGGATGAGCCGGGGCCAGACAGTTCACGGCTGCGCCGGATGGCCTTGCCGACAGCGCCAGAACCGCTGTGGCAGGGGTTGCTGGATCATCTGCAGCAGCATGGCCGGGTGGTGCGCAATGGGCCGTGGCTGCATCTGCCGAATCATGTGGCGGTGCTGGCCGAAGGCGAGGCGCGATTGGCGCAACGGCTGCTGCCGCTGCTGTCGGCGGGGGCCTACGATCCGCCATGGGTACGGGATATGGCGCGGCTGCTGGCCGAGCCGGAAGAGCGGGTGCGGCTGGTGCTGCGCAAGCTGCTCAGGCGCGGTGAGGTGGCGCAGGTGGTGAAGGATCTGTTCTATGCGCGCGAGCGGGTGGCGCAATTGGAGGCGCTGGCGGTCGAACTGGCGGGCAAGCCTGCGGGGTTGAATGCGGCGGCGTTCCGGGATGCGACGGGGTTGGGGCGCAAGCGGGCGATCCAGATTCTGGAGTTTTTTGATCGGACGGGGGTGACGCGGCGGGTGCGGGATACGCATGTGCTGCGGGTATCATAGGCGGGTCACTGCGGAAGGCATCCGTGTCCGGTGGCACGGCCGGGCTTCAAACCCGGTTGGGGGCGTCAGACGTTCCCAGGTAGGTTCGACTCCTGCTGCCTTCCGCCATCGTTCTTGCGGATGTCTGTTTTTGCTGGCGATGGGTTGAGTTCTTCTGCCGCCGTGGCGTTGCCGGGCCTGGGGTGGCGGGCCTCCGATCGCGGTCCGGAGCCTTCGCTCCGGACTTCCCCCTACTCATCCTCGTACGCCTTCGGCTCCCTTCGGATTCCGTCGGGCGCAATCTAAACGGCCCGCCACCCCAGGCCCGGCAACGCCACGGCTCTTGATGTATTGGTTTGTCGCGTTGCGTTGGCGACTTGTGTGCTCAGGGGGATGTTGGCGGAAGGTTTTTTATTTTGGTGGGGGCGGCGCTTTGCGCCGCCTTTTTGTTGGGCGCCGGGTTTGGCTTTGATGGGTCAGGCGCGCAGCATTTTGGTGACGACGCTGGTGACGTTTTCTGCTTTCCAGTCCAGGGCGCCCAGGTGCCAGTAGCGGGCGCTGCCGCCGCGGTCGATGAGGTAGTTGGCGGGGAGGCCGGCGGCGTCCCATTTTTTGGAGGCGGTGCTGTTGCGGTCGTGCAGGACGGTGCCGGCGACGGGCCATTTGGCCAGGAAGGTGGTGATCTTGCCCAGGGCTTCGCCTACGTTGACGGCGACCAGGCGCAGGCCTTCTTCGCGGTGGCGGCGGGCCATGGCGGACATGAGGGGGATTTCGTCGCGGCAGGGGTCGCACCAGGTGGCCCAGAAGCTGACGATGACGACGTTGCCGCGCCAGGCGGAGAGTTTCTGTTCGCGGCCGGACAGGTCGGGCAGGATCAACGGGGGAGTGGGGGTGGTCCAGGGGGCCCAGTCGGGGCCGGTGGCGGCCTTCAGGGCGCTGTCGCTGGCGGCACGGGCCCAGGGGGGCAGGGCGGCTAGCGACAGGCCGGATTGCAGGAGTTGGCGGCGGCTGATCATGGCGCGCGGGGGTCAGGTGGACAGGGGCTTGGCGGTGAGCTTGTAGCTGAAGCTGTCGGGGTCCAGGCTGTCCAGGCGGCCGTCGGCGGTTTCGCCGTTGGGGTACATGAGGAACGGGACGGGGCCGTGGACGGTGCCGGGCAGCGCGACGTCGTGGCCGTGGTTGTAGGCGACCCAGTTCATTTCCCAGGCGCCGAACAGCATGACGCGCGCGGCGCGCACCTTGGCGTTGGTCAGGGGCAGGTCGCCAGGGGGCTCTTCGAGCATGACTTTGCGCACGTCGGCGGGATCGACGGGGATCCAGCCGTAGCCGTCGGCGTAGAACTCGGCGCGGCAGTGCTGCGCCTTGGTGACGTCGCCGGCCTTGCCCAGGCTTTTGTAGCCGAGCTGCGAGTCGGCCACGCGCAGGCCGTACGCGTCGCGGGCCGCAATGCCGGATGCGCGGGCCAGGGCGACGAAGAGCGCGTTGATGTCGGCGCATTTGCCGTTCAGGTCGTTGGCGGTGAGCATGTAGCGCACGTCGCCTACGCCACAGCCGCGGGTTGCCGCGGTGCGGCAGGTGTTTTCGACGACCCAGTCGTAAATGGCGCGGGCGCGGGCCAGGGTGCCCTGGTGCCCGCGGGTAATCTGGTCGGCGGTGGTCTTGACGATGCCGTCGGTGGGCAAGAGCGCGGTGGGCTTGAGGAATTCGCGCAGGGTGGCGGCGCTTTCGCGCGGGGCGCCGGCCGGCGGCGGCTGGGTCAGGTCGACGCGGCGGTTGCGGGTCTGGAAGCGGCTGGTGACGGTGACTTGCCGTGGCGCCTGGGCGTCGGGCCATTGCACGGCCAGCATCTGCACGTCGTAGCCGGGGGCCTGCACCAACTGCGCAGTGCCGCCGCCGCTGACCTGCCAGGTGCTTTGTGCACCGCGCTGGTAGGCGGTGTCGGTGGCGTAGGGCACCGGAATCCAGAGGCGGGTCTGGGCGCCGGGGTCTTTCACGGTGATGCTGCTGGTCAGTTCGTAGGCACGCCAGCCGGCGGTGACGGGGGCCTGCTGCGCGCGGGCCGCAAGCGGCAGGGCGGCCTGGGTGGCGCACACGGCGCCCGAGAAACGGAGGAAGTGTCGGCGATCCATAAAGCCCTCACGCACGGTGAAGTTTGGCTGTCGGTGCGCCCGGTGGCGGGCGGGCCGTCCGTTGCTGCGTGCTGCAGCAATGATGATAGGGCCATTCCGGGGGGCGATGCTATCCTTTTCCGAGACCCCTTACGGAGAGACTGACATGACCCAGGATGCTGCATCGGCGGCGGTGCCGCGCTTGACTTCGCTGTCCCATGGCGGCGGCTGTGGCTGCAAGATCGCGCCCGGCGTGCTGTCGGAATTGCTGGCGCGTTTCGGCCCCGCGGCCAGCTATCCGGGCCTGCTGGTGGGCACCGAGACGGCCGATGATGCGGCGGTGTATCGGCTCAACGATGAGCAGGCGCTGATCGCCACGACCGACTTCTTCATGCCGATCGTGGACGACCCATTCGATTTCGGCCGCATCGCGGCGACCAATGCGCTGTCGGATGTGTACGCCATGGGCGGCACGCCGATCATGGCGCTGGCGATCGTGGGCATGCCGATCAATGTGCTGCCGCACAGCGTCATCGCAGACATCCTGCGTGGCGGCGAATCGGTCTGCGCGGATGCCGGCATTCCTGTCGCGGGCGGCCACAGTATCGACTCGGTAGAACCCATCTATGGCCTGGCGGCGATGGGCCTGGTGCATCCGGGCCGCATCAAGCGCAATTCGGACGCGCGCGCGGGCGACGTGCTGATCCTGGGCAAGGGCCTGGGCGTAGGCATCCTGTCGGCGGCGCTGAAGAAGAACCGGCTGGATGCGGCCGGTTATCGCGTGATGATCGATACGACGACCCGGCTGAACCGGCCCGGTGCCGCGCTGGCCGCGCTGGACGGTGTGCATGCCATTACCGATGTGACCGGCTTCGGGCTGTTGGGACATGCGTTGGAAATGGCGCGTGGCGCCAAGCTGACGGCGCAGTTGCGCCGCGATGCGTTGCCGTGGCTGCCTGGCGTGCAGGCCTTCGCGGCCGATGGCGTGGTGACGGGCGCGTCGGGCCGCAATTGGGCCTCGTATGGCGAGTCCGTGCGCCTGGGAGCTGACGTGACGGACGTCGAGCGCGCTCTGTTGACCGATCCGCAGACCTCGGGCGGCCTGCTGGTGGCCTGCACGCCGCAGACGGCGGGGGCGGTGCTGGATCTGTTCCATCACCAGGGCTTCGAGGACGCCGCGGTGGTCGGTGAAATGGTGCCGGGCGACGCGCTGGTGCGGGTGGACTGAAGCGGGCGCGGCCGGCCCCAAGCGGCGCGCCCGTCGCTCGGGTCTAGGGCCGGTCCCGCCGTGGCGGCGCCTGGTTCTGCACCTGGTAGTTGATCTGCCATTTCAGCAGCGGCCCGTACGCTTGCAGCCGGGCTTCTTCGGCGCGCTGGGCGGGCGAGGCGTCCTGTTCGGGCGCCAGCGCCACGCCGGCATCGCCGGCCCAGGGCATGATGCGTCCCGGGCGGTCCTTGCGGTAGGCGCCATCGCGGGTGATGAGCAGGCGCGGGTTGTTGTAGCCAAAGCACCATTGCGGATCGGGCTGGGCGGCCAGCAGGTCGCAGCCGCTGCGGAAATACGGCGTGTCGGGCAGGCTCAGGTGGTACAGCGTGGGCAGAATGTCCTTGTGGCTGCCGGGGCGTGACGGGTCGTAGGTCGACTGCCGGCGGTAGGCCTGCGGCACATACAGGTAGAAAGGCACGGCGCGTGCCAGCACGGCGTCGGTGTCGGCCTGGTAGTCCACCCCCAGGATGTTGTGGTCGCCGGTGACCGCAACGATGGTGTTGGCGCCGTTGGCCGAGGCCTTCAGGCCGCTGAGGAAACGGCCCAGCTGGTCGTTGGCGTAGCGCAGCGTATCGAACGCGTCGTCCAGGCCGGTCCACGAATCGTAGTACGGCAGGTTTTCCACATCGTCCAGATTGATGCCGCCCCGCTTGCCGCCCGCGGGCACCAGGAACGGCGGATGATGGGTGGTCGACAGAGCCACGATGAACAGGGGCTGGCCGTCACGGTCGGCCTGCGCCAGCCGCTCGGCGATGTAGCGGAACATGTATTCATCGGGCACGCCCCAGGCGCCGGCCTCCGCCTCGGGATAACGCTGTTTCAGTGCCAGCTGGTCGATGAATTCGCGCGCGCCCAGGTGGCTGGCGAAGCTGCCCAGGTTGCGCCAGGTGGCCGCGCCTGACGTCACGAACAGCACCTTGTAGCCGCGCGCCAGGAAGGGCGTGAAGGCGTTGCTGTCGAAATTGCCGCTGGCTGCCGACGATTGGCTGATGGCGGGCACGGGGCTGCGCACCAGCAGGCGGCTGAGCGAATCGATGGTGCCGTTGCCCTCGGACAGGAAGCGGTCAAAGCGCCAATCCGCGTTCCAATGCGGCCGCAGGGCGCCCAGCAGGTCGCGTCCGGGGCGGTCGTACTGGTTCATGTGGTGCCCCATGCTTTCCATGACCTGCAGCACCACGTGGGGCGGATGGGTCTGGGCCGCCGGATTGGCGCCGGTGCTGGCCATGAAGGGCGCCAGCCCTTGGCCGGGCCGGCCCAGGAAGCGCTGGTATAGTTCGGCGCCATCCTGGTCCGAGACGGGCGTGAAGCGTTTGTCGTTGCCGCGGTCGTCCAGCGCCCAGAAGAACGCCGAGATGCCGTTGGGCGCGATGTCGTTCAGAAGCCGCAGCGACGAAATGCTGGTGTCGTCCTTGTTGAGCGGAAAGGTGCCCAGGGACCCGCGGCACGCCAGCACGGTGATGCCGATGATCAGCAGCAGGCGCAATGCGCTGGGCATCAGGGGGCGTTGCGCCAGCCGCGCGCGCAGCACGCTGGCGCCCCAGCGGCGCGCCAGCCAGAAGGTGATGCCCAGCACGGCCGCCAGCAGCGCCAGCGCCCGCAGCACCGGGTAGCCGTGCCAAAGGGTCAGCAGGATGGCATGGGTGTCGTCGTCCATCAGGCCGAACACGAAGATGTCGATCGACCGCGAAAAGGTGGCGAAGTAGCAGACGCTGATCACGGTGCTGGCGGCGAACAGCATGGCCATCGTCGCGCCGACGTAGGGCAGGCTGCGCAGCCAGCGGCCCTGCCAGGTCGGGCGGGCGGGCAGCAGCAGGGCTATCAGCAGCAGCACCGAAAACGCGATGGCCGACACCTTGATGTCGAACAGCAGACCGATGCCGAGGGTGCGGCTGATGTCCTGCGGCAGTGCCGTATAGGTATTGGGCGGTGCGTAGGCATACAGCAGGTAGCCGCGTCCGGCGCCCTGGGCCAGTACCGACACCAGCCATGGGGCCAGCAGGATCAGGAAAGAGCGCTGGAAATTCAGGAACCAGTTCTGCCACGCGCTGGCGGATCGAAAGAGCGTCATCTACGCCTTGAGGGAATTGCGGGAAAGCGCAGCGGGAGGCGGCGACGACAGGCCCGCGGGCCGGCTCCCGCAGGGGCGGCGGTGGGGCAGGATGCCATTGCCAGTCGGCAGGGTCGGGGGCCCGTACGCGTTGCGCAGGCCGCAATCTACAGGAGTGCGGGCGGGAATGTATGAAAGTTTGTATAGATCTTGTACGACGCCCGTCAGGCCTGCCTCACGGTGGCGTCAGCGCCTGGGCGGTGGCCGCGCCTTGCTGCACCAGCCAGCGGGTCACGATGTCGGCATCGGGCGTGCTGCGGCGGGCATTGCGCACCAGCCAATAGGCATGCTCGGTGGCGTCCGCGGCGGCCCCGCCCACGGTGGCCAGGCGCTGGTCGGCCAGCATCGGCGCAATCAGCGCCAGCCGCCCCAAGGCAATGCCGTGGCCGGCCAGCGCGGCGTGCACGATCTGGTCGTACTGGTTGAACCGCAGCATGCCCTTGGGCCGCACCCGCCCCAGGCCGCGCGCATTGAGCCATTCGGACCACTGCAGCCAGGGGCGGGTGGGGTCGTCGAACTCCAGCAGCACGTGGCGCTGCAATTCGCGCGCGTCCAGGGCACGCGCTTTCAGGGATGGATGGGCTACCGGCACCACCGATTCGCCAAACAGCCAGACAGCGCCATCCGGCACGGTGTCGCGCAGGCTGTAGCGGATGGCGATGTCCACGCTTTCCCGGTCGATGTCGATGACCCGATTGTCGGCCGCCACGCGCACGTCGATGTTCGGATATGCGGCCTGGAAGTCGCCCAGCCTGGGCAGCAGCCATAGCGACGCGACGCCGATGGTGGTGGTGACGGTGACCGGCGTGCGGCGTTCCGGCGCGCGCAGCTGTTCGGTCAGGTCGCCCAGCTGGCTCAACCAGGTGTCGGCCATGCGGAACAGTTGCGCGCCTTCGGACGTGAACGACACGCTGCGAAAGCCCCGCAGCAGCAGCGGCACGCCCAGGTGCGCTTCCAGTGCGCGGATCTGGCGGCTGACGGCCGATTGCGTCACGTGCAGGTCTTGCGCCGCCAGCGTGATGCTCATGCGGCGGCCCACCGCAACGAAGCCCCGGACGAGGTCAAGCGGAGGCAGTTTGGCCAGCGGATATGACATTCTTGAAACTCATGCGTAGGCGGCGGAAAAGTTGCTTGTGCAATATAACGCCTGCGGCGTCCAATAGGGCTTGATCCGCACGCCAAGCGGCCGCAAGTCGCCGCTGTCGCCGGGGATCGCCAAGATTCAGTCATGTTGCACCGCGGGAATGCGATTCCCGCTGATTGGCGGCCTGGACTATGCTCTTTCCACGTCCTGCCGCCGGAGCTTTTGCGATGAATGCGCCTTTGTCCGCCACCCCCCGCATCGAAATGTGGTTCGATTTCGCCAGCCCCTACAGCTATCTGGCGATCGAGCGCATCGATACTCTCGCCAGGCAGGCGGACGTGCAGGTGGACCTGCGTCCCTTCCTGCTGGGCCCGATCTTCCAGGCCCAGGGCTGGAACGACACGCCTTTTCGCCTGTTCCCGGGCAAGGGCGCCTACATGATGCGCGACATCGCCCGCCTGGCCGAAAAGTACGGCGTGGCCTACAACCGGCCGCGGCTGTTTCCGCGCATGAGCGTGCTGCCGGCGCGCATTGCCCTGCTGGGCCAGGACGAGCCCTGGGGCCGCGATTTCTGCGTGGCCGTGTTCCGCGCCAATTTCCAGCGCGACCAGGACATCCAGGCCGAAGACGTCGTGCATGAATTGCTGACCGAACTGTCGCTGGATGCCGATGCGCTGATCGCGCGCGGCAAGTCGGAAGCGGCCAAGGAAGCGCTGCGCCGCCAGGTCGACCAGGCGCGTCACCTGGGCCTCTTCGGTGCGCCGACCTTCTTCGTGGATGGCGAGATGTTCTGGGGTAACGACCGTCTGGAAGACGCCCTAGAATGGACCCGCCGGGCCCCCGTCAGCGCCTGGGCGGCCAGCGCCGGCTGATCCGCGCACCGCCCGCAAGATTTTCCCGTCAATGCTTGATCCGCAATGAAAAACGCCAGCAGTCCCCTACGCGGCGCACCGATGCCCGGTGGCCGTTCGTTCACGCAGTTTCGCGCCGCGCGCATCCGCCGCGTGTCGTTTCAATGGAAGCAGGTTGCCGGCGAGGCCACCGCTGACAAGGGCGGAACGCCGCAAGGCGCGTAAGGCGTAGCGGCGGCCGGGCCCTGTGGCGCATCAGCCCTTGGTGACCGCCGCCACGTTGGCCCATTCTTCATCGGAGTACAGCCGCGAGCGCAGCAGAAAGCGCTTGCCCTCGGCGCTGTCCAGCGAAAACGCGCCGCCGCGTCCGGGCACCGCATCGATGATGAGCTGGGTGTGTTCCCAGTAGGCGAACTGGTCTTCGCCCATGTAGAACGGGCAGCCCTCCAGGTCGCCCAGCAGCACGTCCGAGCCGCCCACCATGAATTCGCCCTGGGCGTAGCACATGGGTGAGCTGCCGTCGCAACAGCCGCCGGACTGGTGGAACATCAGCGGGCCATGCTTGGCGCGAAGGGTATCGATGAGTTCGCGTGCCGCGTCGGTGGCGACAACGCGCGGGGTGGGGTCTGCCATGGTGCGGCTCCGCAGGGTGCTGTTCGGGTGAATCGCGCCGGGCCGTCAGGCCCGGCGCCGCCTTGCGTCGCGATCAGAAGAAACCGAGCTTCTTGGGCGAATAGCTCACCAGCAGGTTCTTGGTCTGCTGGTAGTGGTTGAGCATCATCTTGTGGTTCTCGCGGCCGATGCCCGACTGCTTGTAGCCGCCAAACGCCGCATGCGCCGGGTAGGCGTGATAGCAGTTGGTCCAGACCCGGCCGGCCTTGATGGCGCGGCCCATCCGATAGCACGTGTTGGCATCGCGCGACCACACGCCCGCGCCCAGGCCGTACAGCGTGTCGTTGGCCAGCGCCAGCGCGTCGTCAGCATCCTTGAAGGTGGTCACCGCCACCACCGGCCCGAAGATTTCCTCCTGGAACACGCGCATCTTGTTGTGGCCCTTGAACACCGTGGGCTGCACGTAATAGCCGCCTTCCAGCGCGCCCTGCAACTGCGCACGGCTGCCGCCGGCCAGCACCTGGGCGCCTTCCTGCTTGCCGATGTCCAGGTACGACAGGATCTTTTCCAGCTGCTCGGTCGAGGCCTGCGCGCCCAGCATGGTGTCGGCATCGAGCGGGTTGCCCTGCTTGATCTCGCCCACGCGCTTGAGCGCGCGTTCCATGAACTTGTCGTAGAGCGATTCCTGGATCAGTGCACGGCTGGGGCAGGTGCAGACTTCGCCCTGGTTCAGCGCGAACATCACGAAGCCTTCGACTGCCTTGTCCAGGAAGTCGTCGTCTTGCGCGGCCACGTCGGCAAAGAAGATATTGGGCGACTTGCCGCCCAGTTCCAGCGTCACGGGAATGATGTTCTGCGACGCGTACTGCATGATCAAGCGGCCGGTGGTGGTTTCGCCGGTGAAGGCGATCTTGGCGATGCGCTTGCTGGAGGCCAGCGGTTTGCCCGCTTCCAGCCCGAAGCCGGTCACCACGTTGACCACGCCCGGGGGCAGGATGTCGCCGATCAGTTCCATCAGCAGCAGGATGCCCAGCGGCGTCTGTTCGGCGGGCTTGAGAACCACGCAATTGCCGGCGGCCAGGGCAGGCGCCAGCTTCCAGGCGGCCATCAGGATGGGGAAGTTCCAGGGGATGATCTGGCCGACCACGCCCAGCGGCTCGTTGAAGTGATACGCCACGGTGTCGCTGTCGATTTCGGACAGGCCGCCTTCCTGGCTGCGGATGCACGAGGCGAAGTAGCGGAAGTGGTCGATTGCCAGCGGGATGTCGGCGGCGCGGGCTTCGCGGATGGGCTTGCCGTTGTCCCAGGTTTCGGCGGTGGCCAGGCGTTCCAGGTTGGCCTCCATGACGTCCGCGATCTGCATCAGCATCTGCGCGCGTTGGGCGGCCGGGGTCGCACCCCATTTGGGGGCGGCGCGGTGCGCGGCGTCCAGCGCCAGTTCGATGTCGCGCTCTTTCGAGCGGGCGTTGCGGGTCAGCACCTGGCCGGTGACCGGCGTGACGTTGTCGAAGTACTCGCCGTCGGCGGGCTTTTGCCATTTGCCGTCGATGAAATTGTCGTACTGGGTCTTCAGGTCCAGGCGGGTGCCATAGGATTCGGGGGTGACGCGGGTCGCGATGTCCATGCTTGTCTCCGTATTGTCGGGATGGCGGCAGTCGGGTGCCTGTCCTGTATCAAGCAAACGGTGTGCCATCCCGGGGGTTCCCCGCTGGACAAGCGCGCCTGCCGCGTGCGAAAGTAGATTTCCACGCGCCGGCAAAGGGCGTGGGCGGCGGTCAGCCGCCCCAAGGTGTCGCGTTTCGCGACACTGTCGCGGAACAGGTGTCGCAGAACGCCGTCCAAGGAGACATGCATGGCCACTCATTCCCGTCGGCAATCGCTGACGCAAGCGCGCCAGCTGTTCAACCAGCAGGGCGCCGTTCCGGCCGGGCTGGTGGCCGAACCCATCCTGCGGTCCTGGCGCCGCTGCGCCGACCTGGGCTTCGACATGCGCGGCGCGCGCCGCGCCGAACTCATGACGGCCGGCGAACTGCGCGAGGCGCGCCAGCGCAACGACGCGCTGCGCCGCCTGTCCGAACCCGCCATGTCGCTCTTGCGCCGCGAAGGCGGCAGCGATGGCCTGGTGATCCTGTCCGATGCCCAGGGCCTGGTGCTCGACAGCGACGGTGACCTGGATTTCGCCCAGCGCGCGTCGCGTGTGTCGCTGATGCCGGGCGCACCCTGGGACGAAGCCGCCGCGGGCACCAACGCCATCGGCACCGCGCTGGTCGAAGGCCGGCCTATCGTGGTGCACGGCGCCGAACATTATTTCGAACCCAACCGCATCCTGACCTGCGCCGCCGTGCCCATCACCGACAGCGAAGGCCGCATGCTGGGCGTGCTGGACCTGTCCAGCCCGGCGCACGACACGCGCCCCGACGTGCTGGCACTGGTGCGCGCCGCGGTCGACCTGATCGAACATCAGCTCTTTGACGCGGCGCACGAACCCTGCGCCGTGCTGCGCCTGCATCGCGACCGTTCTGGCCTGGGCACGCCGGGCGAGGCCCTGCTGGCCTTCCAGGGCGACCTCCTGGTGGGCGCCAACCGCCGCGCGATGCTGGCGCTGGGCCTGGCCGCCACCGCCCTGGGCGTGTATCGCTACGCGGACCTGTTCGAGGGCGACCTGGAACACAGCCCCGATGCCGCGGGACGCGTGCACGCGCGGTCCGGCGCGATCTATCACGCGCGGCTGCGCCTGCCGCGCAGCCGTGTGCCGGCAACCCCGGCGCCGTCTCTGCGCCTGCCGACGCCCGTTGTGACACCCGCGTCCGATGCGCGCGCCGGCATCGCCAGTTTCGACGCGGCCACGCTGGGCGCGCTGGCACGCGCCGTGCATCTGTCCGATGCGGGTGTGTCGATCCTGCTGCAAGGTGAAACGGGCGTGGGCAAGGAAGTGTTCGCGCGCCAGCTGCACGCGCGCAGCCAACGCGCGGCGGGCCCGTTCGTGGCCGTCAATTGCGCGGCGCTGCCCGAAAGCCTGATCGAATCCGAACTGTTCGGCTACGAAGACGGCGCCTTCACCGGCGCGCGCCGCCAGGGCAGCAAGGGGCTGCTGCGGCAGGCCCACGGCGGCGTGCTGTTCCTGGATGAAATCGGCGATATGCCGCTGACCCTGCAGTCGCGCCTGTTGCGCGTGCTGCAGTCACGCGAAGTCTCGCCGCTGGGTGCGGCGCGGCCGGTGGCTGTGGACTTCACGCTGGTGTGCGCCACCCACCGCGCGCTGGCGCACGACGGCCCGGATGCGCCGGTGCGCCCCGACCTGTATTTCCGTATTGCCGAATACACCGTGACGCTTGCGCCGCTGCGCACGCGCGCCGACCTGCGCGAACTCTTGCGTGCGCTATGGGCCGCGCAGGGTGCGGGCCCGGTGCTGCCCACCGATATCGAAGACACGCTGGCGCAGTACGCCTGGCCAGGCAATTACCGCCAGCTGGCCGCCGTGCTGCGCACCTTGCATGTGCTGGCGGGTGCGTCGGGCGTGGTGGATCGCGAGATGCTGCCGGCCGAGGTTCGCGGCGAAACTGTCGCCGCTGCGCCCACGGCGGCCGCGGCCGCCAGCCTGCAGGCGATTGCCGACGATGCCATCCGCGCGGCGCTCGCCGCGCACGCAGGCAACGTCAGCGCCGCGGCGCGCGCGCTGGGCGTGCACCGTAGCACCTTGTACCGGCGGGTGGCGGCGTTGGGTCGGGCCTAGGCGACCAGGCGGGCCAGTTCGGCGCCCGGGTCCTTGGCGCGCATGAAGGCTTCGCCCACCAGGAAGGCGTCGACCTTGTGCTGGCGCATCAGCTTGACGTCTTCAGGCTTGAGAATGCCGCTTTCGGTCACGACGCGCTTGCCGGCGGGAATGCGCGGCAACAGGTCCAGCGTGTTCTGCAGGCTGGTCTCGAACGTACGCAGATTGCGGTTGTTGATGCCGAGCAGGGGCGTCTTCAGCGTTAGCGCCACGTCCAGCTCCTGGGCGTCATGCACTTCCACCAGCACGTCCATGCCCAGTTCCATGGCCAGCGTTTCGTAGTCGCGCAGCTGCGTGGGCGTCAGCGCCGCCACGATCAGCAGCACGCAGTCCGCGCCCATCGCGCGGGCCACGATGATCTGGTAGGGATCGATCACGAAATCCTTGCGCAGCACCGGCAGCGAGCAGGCCGCGCGCGCCTGGCGCAGGTGGTCGTGCGAGCCCTGGAAGAACTGCACGTCGGTCAGCACCGACAGGCAGGCCGCGCCATGCACGGCGTACGAGGCTGCGATTTCAGCGGGCTGAAAGGTTTCGCGCAGGATGCCCTTGGACGGCGAGGCTTTCTTGATTTCGGCGATGACGCCGGCCTTGCCCTGCGAGATCTTGTCTTCGATGGCCTGGGCAAAGCCGCGCACGTCCTGGCGGGCCTGCGCTTCGCGCAGGACTTCGGCTTCGCTGCGCATCTGGCGAGCGGCGGCGACTTCCTCGACCTTGACGGCGAGGATCTTCGCGAGAATATCGTTCATTTCTGGAATTTCCGGGTATATGCGCAGAAATCTTCCAGCTTGGCTCGTGCCGCGCCGGTGGATATCAGTTCGAATGCTAGCGCTAAGGCTGCGGGAATGGAATCGGCTTTATTGCCTGCGTAGATGGCGAGACCCGCATTCAGCGCGACGATGTCACGGGCGGTGCCCTCGACATTGTCCAGCGCCTCTATGACAAGTTCGCGCGACTGTTCGCGATTGGACACCTTGATGCTGCGATTGGACATCATGGATAGCCCGTAGTCTTCGGGGTGGATTTCGTACTCGCTGACCTTGCCGTCCTTGAGCTCGCCCACCATGGTGGCGCCGCCCAGCGAGGCTTCGTCCATGCCGTCCTTGCCGTGCACCACCAGCACGTGGCGCGAACCCAGGCGTTCCAGCACGCGCACCTGGATGCCCACCAGGTCGGGGTGGAACACGCCCATCAGCTGATTGGCGGCGCCGGCCGGGTTGGTCAGCGGGCCCAGGATGTTGAAGATGGTGCGCACGGCCAGTTCCTTGCGGACGGCCGCCACGTTCTTCATGGCGCCGTGGTGCGCGGGGGCGAACATGAAGCCGATGCCGGTGGCCTGGATGCACTCGGCCACTTGTTCGGGCGTCAGCACCAGGTTGGCGCCCAGCGCTTCGAGCACGTCGGCGCTGCCGCTGGACGACGAGGCGCTGCGGTTGCCGTGCTTGGCGATGGGCACGCCGGCCGCCGCCGCCACGAACATGGCGGTGGTGGAAATGTTGAAGGTATGGCTGCCGTCGCCGCCGGTGCCGCACATGTCCAGCAGGTCTTCGGGGTTGGGTGTGACCACGGGCGTGGCGAATTCACGCATGACTTGCGCGGCCGCCGTGATTTCACCGACGGTTTCCTTTTTCACGCGCAGGCCCATCAGCAGTGCGCTGGCGATCTGCGGCGACATTTCGCCGCGCATCAGCAAGCGCATCAGGTGCAGCATTTCGTCGTGGAAAATTTCGCGGTGTTCGATGCAGCGCGTCAGCGCTTCTGCGGGGGAGATGGTCACGGTGCGTCCTTCTTAGGCGAGGTTCAGGAAATTGCGCAGCAGGGCGTGGCCGTGTTCGCTGAGCACGGATTCGGGGTGGAACTGTACCCCGTACAGGGGCAGCGTCTTGTGGCGCACGCCCATGATGTCGCCGTCCGGCGCGGTGGCGGTCACGGCCAGGCAGTCGGGTAGCGTCGCCGGGTCGATGGTCAGCGAGTTGTAGCGAATGACAGTGTACGGCGTCGGCAGGCCGGTGAAGAGGTCGGTGCCGGTGTGCGAGATCTGCACCGTCTTGCCGTGCATGATTTTCTGCGCGCGGACGATGTCGCCGCCATAGGCCGCGCCGATGGCCTGGTGGCCCAGGCACACGCCCAGGATCGGCTTCTTGCCGGCGAAGGTCTGGATCACGGGCACCGAGATGCCCGCCTCGGCCGGCGAGCAGGGGCCGGGCGACACGCAGATGCGGTCCGGATTCAGCGCGGTGATCTCTTCCAGCGTGATCTGGTCGTTGCGCGCGACGCGCACGTCTTCGCCCAATTCGCCGAAGTACTGCACCAGGTTGTAGGTAAACGAATCGTAGTTATCAATCATCAACAGCATTTTTTCTCTCCAGGCGGGCCGTCGCGCGGCTCGGGGCGGGTAGGGGGCGGGGCCTCAGATGGGTTCGTCCAGGCCGTGCTGCACCTGCTCGGCGGCGCGCAGCACGGCGCGGGCCTTGGCTTCGGTCTCGGCCCATTCGGCTTCGGGGTTGGAGTCGGCGACGATGCCGGCGGCGGCCTGCACGTACAGCGTGCCGTCCTTGATGACGCCGGTGCGGATGGCGATGGCTACATCCATTTCGCCACCGTACGACAGGTAGCCGGCCGCGCCGCCGTAAATGCCGCGGCGCACGGGTTCCAGTTCGTCGATGATCTTCATGGCCTCGACCTTGGGCGCGCCGGTCAGCGTGCCGGCCGGGAACGAGGCCCGCAGCACGTCCATGCTGCTCATGCCGGGGTTCAGGTTGCCGGTGACGTTGGACACCAGGTGCATCACGTGCGAGTAGCGTTCGATGACCATGGTGTCGCTGACCTTCACCGAGCCCACCTCGGCCACGCGGCCGACATCGTTGCGGGCCAGGTCGATCAGCATCACGTGCTCGGCCACTTCCTTGGGGTCGGCGCGCAGCTCGGCGGCCAGCGCGGCATCTTCCGCGGGCGTGGCGCCGCGCTTGCGGGTGCCGGCCAGCGGGCGGATGGTGATCTGCGACTTCGGCGTGCCGTCGACCACGGCGCGTTCCTGGCGCACCAGGATCTCGGGCGACGCGCCCACCACCTGGAAGTCGCCGAAGTTCCAGAAGTACATGTAGGGGGAGGGATTGAGCGACCGCAGGGCACGGTAGAGAGACAGCGGGGAATCGCGGAAGGGCTTGGCGATGACCTGGCCGATCTGCACCTGCATCAGGTCGCCAGCGGCGATGTGTTCCTTGGCGCGGTGCACGGCCGCCAGATAGTCTTCTTTCTTGAAGTCACGCCGCTCTTCGGTCTGCATGCTGGCGTGGCTGTACGGAATTTCCACCGGACGTCGCAGGCGGGCGCGCAGGTCGTGCAGGCGCTGCTGGGCGCGGCTGTAGCTTTCGGGCTGGGCCGGGTCGGCGTAGACCATCAGGTAGATGCGGCCGGCCAGGTTGTCGACGATGACCAGTTCGTCCACGTGCATCAGCATCAGGTCGGGCGTGCCGCCTTCCATGCCGGCCGGGAAGGGCTTGACGGCCGGGCCCAGGCAAGGCTCGATGTGGCGCACGGTGTCGTAGCCGAAATAACCGGCCAGGCCGCCGCAGAAGCGCGGCATGCCGGGGCGCAGGGCGACCTTGAAGCGGCTCTGGTACTGCTCGATGAAGGCCAGGGGATCGCCGTCGTGGGTTTCAGCGACCTTGCCGTCCTGCAGCACCTCGGTGCGGGTGCCGCTGGCGCGGATCACCGTGCGGGCCGGCAGGCCGATGAATGAATAGCGGCCGAAGCGCTCGCCGCCCACCACCGATTCCATCAGGCAGGTCATGCGGCCGGCCTGCGGGCCGGCGTGGGCCAGCTTCAGGTAGATGCCCAGGGGGGTGTCCAGGTCGGCGTAGGTCTCGGCCACCAGGGGGATGCGGTTGTAGCCTTGCGCGGCGAGGGCTTTGAATTCGATTTCGGTCATGTCGGGTCTCGTGGGCAATGGGTGTCTGCTTGGGGACCGGGCGCGCAACAAAAAGCCCGGTCCAGGTATCTGGTTCCGGGCTTGGCTCTGTGTTCTGCACAGTATCGGCGCTAGGCGGTGGTGTACGCGTCCAGGGCCGGGAAGGGAATCATCGCCACCCGGAAGACAAACGCCACCAGCGCCACGAGGCGCTGAGCATTTGGTTCTGGATGGAAACGTTCATCAGGTCAGGTCGATATTCGGGGTGACTTCGAGGCACGCTTTCGAGTGCAATCAGACCGCGGTTTTCGCGGCGTTCTGGTTTTGATTCCAGAGCGCCACCCACTGGGCGGCGTTGACAAGCGTGTCAACTATACCATCGACATCCAGCTCGCGCACGTCACGGCCTTCGTTGTAACCGTAAGGCACCACCAGCACCTGGGTGCCGGCGCTGCGGCCCGCCTGGGCATCGTTGATGGAATCGCCGATGGTGACGGCTTCGTCCACCGTCACGCCCAGCAGTTCGCAGGCGTGCAGCACCTGGTCCGGGTCCGGCTTGCGGCGCGGGCAGGTGTCGCCGCACACCACGGCGTCGAAAAAGCCCGCCAGGCCCGTGCGCTGCAACAGCGGCAGCGTGAATTCGGTGGGCTTGTTGGTGACGACCGCCAGCTTCAGGCCCTGGTCGCGCATGTGCTTGAGGCCTTCGATGACGCCCGGGTAGACCCGCGCGCGCTCGCCGTTGACCAGGTGGTAATGGCGGTAGAAGGCCTCGCGGGCGCGCTCGAAATCTTCCGGCGAGGGGTCGGCGGCGTCCAGGCTGCCCGCCAGGCTGCGGCGCACCAGGTTGTCCACGCCCTTGCCCACGAAGGTGGCCACGACGTCCTCGCGCAGCGAGATCATGCCCAGTTCCACGCGCATGGCGTTGGCCGCGAAGGCCAGGTCGGGGATGGAGTCGAGCAGGGTGCCGTCAAGATCCAGCAGCGCGGCGCGAAAGGCGGTCATGGCGTTCCTCAGATGGCGGTGGTTTCGCCGATGGCGATCTGTTCGCGCATGGCCGTGATGATGCCGGCGTAGTCGGGCTTGCCGAAAATGGCCGAGCCGGCCACGAAGGTGTCGGCGCCGGCTCGGCGGATTTCAGCGATGTTGTCGATTTTCACGCCACCGTCCACTTGCAGCATGATTTCCTGGCCGCCGGCCTGCATCCAGGCGTCGATCCTGGCGCGGGCCTCGCGCAGCTTGGTCAGGGTGGCGGGAATGAAGCTCTGGCCGCCAAAGCCGGGGTTGACCGACATGATCAGCACCAGATCGATCTTGTCCATCACGTAGTCCATATAGGACAGCGGCGTGGCCGGGTTGAACACCAGGCCGGCCTTGCAGCCGCTTTCGCGGATCAGGGACAGCGTGCGGTCGACGTGGCGGCTGGCGTCCGGGTGGAAGCTGATGTAGTTGGCGCCGGCGCTGGCGAACATGGGCACCAGCGCGTCCACGGGCTCGACCATCAGGTGCACGTCGATCGGCACGGACACATGGGGACGGATCGCCGCACAGACCATCGGGCCGATGGTCAGGTTGGGCACATAGTGGTTGTCCATCACGTCGACGTGGATCCAGTCGGCGCCGGCGGCCACGACGTTGCGGACTTCCTCGCCCAGGCGGGCGAAGTCGGCGGACAGGATGCTGGGGGTAATGCGGGTAGAGGACGTAGACATGATGTTCGGGGTTGGGGAAGGCATAATGTGCCATTATTGCAGTTTGAGCGTGTCACACAGGGAAGGGCTGTGAAACCTTACGACCTTAGCGTCTCCGTCTCTCCGCGCTTCGTGCCAGAACAGTCCGATCCTGGCGAGCAGCAGTTCGTGTTCGCCTATACCGTTCGCATCACCAATACCGGTGAGCATCCGGCCCAGGTGATCAGCCGCCACTGGATTATCACCGATGGCAACCAGCGCGTGCAGGAAGTGCGCGGGCTGGGGGTCGTGGGGCAGCAACCGCTGCTGGCGCCCGGCGAGACCTTCGAATACACCAGCGGCTGTCCCCTGCCCACCCCGGTCGGCACGATGCGCGGCACCTACCATTGCGTCGGCGAGAACGGCATTCCGTTCGAAGTGCCGATCTCCGAATTCGTCCTGGCCATGCCGCGTACCCTGCATTGACCGGGGCGCGGCCACACGTTGTACGGTTTTCCATCTGCTCATGAAGCGCATTCTTAGCCTGTCCGTGCTGTCAGTCCTGCTGGCGGCATGCAGCACGACCTCCGAGGTCCCCCCCGATTCCGGCCAGCCGGGCCCGTCCGGCCCGCGCGCCTCGTCCGTCGACGGTCCCCTGGTGGTGCCGGCGCTGTCGGCCCTGCCCGATACGCCGCCGCGCGCCTTGGCGGGCAAGTTCAAGGCGGCCTCGTGGGCCGAGATGCCGGGCTGGTCCAACGATGATCTGGCGCAGTTCTGGCCATTGTTCCTGCGCAACTGCAAGGGGCTGATGCGCCCGACCAGCGGCAACCTGGCCGCGCCGGCCCGCGCCGCGCCGCGCGCCTGGCAGCCGGTCTGCGCTGCCGCGGCCGATCCGGCCCGCGCGCCCGCCGCCACCGACATCGAAGGTGTGCGCCGCTTCTTGCAGGCCTACCTGCAACCCTGGCGCCTGAACGCGCCTGACGGCAAGCCGGCGGCCAACACCGTCACCGGCTACTACGAACCCCTGGTGCGCGGCTCGCGCCGCCAGGGCGGCAACTATCAATGGCCGTTGTACGCGGTGCCGGCCGATCTGCTGACCATCGACCTGGGTTCGGTCTACCCCGATCTGGCCGGCAAGCGCGTGCGCGGCAAGCTCGAAGGCAAGCGCGTGGTGCCCTACGACACCCGCGCCGCGATCGAATCGTCGGGCCGCCGCCCGCCGGTGGTGGTCTGGGTCGACGACCCCGTCGACAACTTCTTCCTGCAGGTGCAGGGCTCGGGCCGGGTGCAGCTGACCGACGGCCCCGATACTGGCAAGACCATCCGCGTGGCCTATGCCGACCACAACGGCCAGCCCTACGTATCCATCGGCCGCTGGCTGGCGGACCGCGGCGAGCTGTCGGCCGATCAGGCGTCCATGCAGAACATCCGTGCCTGGGCGCAGCGCAACCCCAAGCGCGTGCCCGAGATGCTCAATGCCAACCCGGCCGTGGTGTTCTTCCGCGAAGAACCGGTGATCGACCCCGAACTGGGCCCCAAGGGCGCCTACGGCGTCAACCTGGCCCCGCGCCGCGCCATTGCGGTGGACGCCGGCTTCGTGCCGCTGGGCACGCCCGTGTTCCTGGCCACCACCTACCCGGCCTCTGACCGGCCGTTGCAACGCCTGGTGTTCGCGCAAGATACCGGCACCGCCATCCGCGGGGCGGCCCGCGCCGACTTCTACTGGGGCTACGGCGAAGAGGCCGGCCAACAGGCAGGCCGCATGAAGCAGCGTGGCCAGATGTGGCTGCTGTGGCCCAAGCAAGCCGGGGAGCCCAGCGCAAGATGACCCACCAGATCGTCGTTTGCGGGGCCGGCATCGTCGGTCTGTCGTCCGCGCTGGCCCTGGCCCGCCGCGGCCAGCGCGTGGCGCTGCTGGCGCCGCGCACCACCGTGCCGCCGGCTGACCCCAACCACTACCATGCGCGCGTCTATGCCATTTCGCCCGCCAGCCAGCGTTTCCTGGCCGAGCTGGGCGTCTGGGACGCCATGCCGTCCGCCCGCCTGACCCCGGTGCAGGCCATGGAAATCCATGGCGATGCCGACGGACTGGTGCACCTGAACGCCTGGCAGGCCGCCTTGCCGCAACTGGCCTGGATCGTCGAGTCCGGCGAAATCGAACGGGTGCTGATCCAGGCCGTGCGCATGTTCGGCATTCCCTGGATCGAAGACCGCTGCACCGGCTACCAGGCCGGCGCGGTCGACACCGAAAGCGGCGCCCGGCTGCAGGCGGAACTGTTCGTGGGCGCCGACGGCGCCGCCTCGCCGCTGCGCACTGCCGCCGGCCTGAAGCACGACGCGGTGTCGTACAACGACACCGGCCTGGTCGTGAACCTGGATGCCGAACACGCCCACCAGGGCACGGCCTTCCAATGGTTCCGCGACGACGGCGTGCTGGCGCTCTTGCCGCTGCCCGATACCGCCGACGGCCCGCAGGTGTCCATGGTCTGGTCCATGCGCAGCGAGCGCGCCGCCGAACTGCTGGCCTTGCCGGCCGACGAGCAGGCCGCCCGGCTGGAATCCCTGCTGCAACACGCCGCCCAAGGCCGGCTGGGCCGCCTGAAAGTGCGCAGCAAGCTGCACGGCTTTCCGCTGACACTGGAACGCGCCCAGATGGTCGCACCCGGCATCGCGCTGGCCGGCGACGCCGCGCATCGCTTGCACCCGCTGGCCGGCCAGGGCCTGAATCTGGGCCTGGGCGACGTCGAGGCCCTGGCCCGCACCGTGGCCGGTCGCGAGCCTTACCGCCAGGCAGGCGACCTGCGGGTGCTGCATCGCTACCAGCGCGCGCGCGCCGAGCCGGT
The DNA here is from genome assembly GCF_058783235.1 of Achromobacter sp. FW305-C-28. Classification (NCBI taxonomy): domain Bacteria; kingdom Pseudomonadati; phylum Pseudomonadota; class Betaproteobacteria; order Burkholderiales; family Alcaligenaceae; genus Achromobacter; species Achromobacter sp. FW305-C-28. The sequence continues at coordinate 128,518 of NZ_JBYSYL010000012.1, forward strand.
GCTGGCCTTGCGGCTGGCCACCGATGGCCTGCACAAGCTGTTCGGGTCGCACGCCACCCCGCTGGTCTGGCTGCGCAACGCGGGCATGCACTGGGTCGAGCGGGCCCCGCTGATCAAGCGGCGGCTGATCGCGGGCGCCTCCACGAATTGAAGGGGCCCAGGCCCCGTTTTTCGTATCGCCTGTGGGCGGCCGCCGGAATCGGCGCATTGAGGAACCCGTACGGGTCCCGAACTGTCTGATTCCCATGGCCCTGGCGCCAGGCCCCGGCATTGCCCGGCGCCGCGTCACACCGGATCGGTTACGCTTTCCGCCTACGTATGCGATACGTCACGATAATTACAGGAGTGCCCATGAATTTCCGTTTTCCCGCCGCGCTGGCTGCCTGCTTCATGGCCGCGGGCCTGGGCTTGTCCGCAGGCGCCCAGGCGCAGGCGCCGGCCAAGGGCGACAAGTCCGTTTCCACCAGCACGGTGGGGCAGCCGGCCAAAGGCGACAAGAGCTATTCCACCACCCAGGTGGCGCCAGCGGACCCCGTGGCGGACGCCGTCAAGGACCGCTTCAAGCAGCGCTTCACCGGCATGGACGTCACCGCGGTGCGCCGCACGCCCTATGGCCTGTTCGAAGTGCAGCTGGGCATGGACCTGATCTACACGGACGAAAAAGTCACCTGGGTCATGGAAGGTCCGTTGATCGACGCCATGACTCGCCGCGACGTGACGCGCGAAGCGCAGGAAAAGCTGGGCACCATTCCGTTCGACCAGCTGCCGCTGGACCTCGCCATCAAGCAGGTCAAGGGCGACGGCTCGCGCAAGGTCGCGATTTTCGAAGACCCCAACTGCGGCTATTGCAAGCAGCTGCGCAAGACCATGGAAGACGTGGACAACATCACCGTCTACACCTTCCTGTATCCCATCCTGTCGCCCGACTCCAATGTGAAGGTGCGCGACGTCTGGTGTTCGAAAGACCCGGGCAAGGCCTGGGACGACTGGATGCTGCGTGGCCAGAAGCCGGCCACCGCCAATTGCGGCGTGCCTGAAGACAAGCTGCTGGCGCTGGGCAAGCAGCTGATGGTGCGCGGCACCCCGACCCTGTTCTTCCCTGACGGCTCGCGCATCAGCGGCGCGCTGCCGCTGGACCAGCTCAAGGCACGACTGAACTGACCGGCGCGCAACGCGCTGGCCGGGCGGCTGGCGCGATGCGCGCCACGCCACCCGGAGACAAGACTTGAAAATCGCAATCCTCGACGATTACCACGATGTCGCCAAACGCTACGCCGACTGGGGTTCCCTGGGCGGCGATGCCGAGGTGCAGATCTTCAACAACTTCATTCCCGACGAACAGGTCGAGGCCACCCTCGAACCCTTCGACGTGATCATCGCCATGCGGGAACGCACGCCGTTCCCGGCCGAGCGCATCCGCGCGCTGCCGCGCCTGCGCCTGCTGGTCACCACCGGCATGCGCAACAACGCCATCGACATGCCGGCCTGCACCGCGCAGGGCATCGTCGTCAGCGGCGCACCCGGCAGCGCCGACGCCAACACCGCCACCGCCGAACTGGCCTGGGCGCACATCCTGGGCCTGTTCAAGCACCTGACCGCCGAAGACGCGGCGATGCGCCGCGGCATGTGGCAGACGGGTATGCCCGAGCCCCTGGCCGGCAAGCGGCTGGGCGTGCTGGGCCTGGGCAAGCTGGGCGCGGCCGTGGCCAAGGTGGGCCTGGCCTTCGGCATGGACGTGGTGGCCTGGAGCCCCAACCTGACCGACGAGCGCGCGGCCGAGGCCGGCGTCAAGCGGGTGGACAAGCACGAGCTGTTCTCCACGTCCGACGTCGTCAGCCTGCACTTGATCCTGTCCGATCGCAGCCGCCACATCGTCGACGCGGCCGCGCTGGCCGCCATGAAGCCGTCTGCCTATCTGGTGAACACGTCGCGGGCGGGGCTGGTGGACCAGGAAGCCCTGATGGATGCGCTGGTGAAGTTCCGCATCGCGGGCGCCGGGCTGGATGTGTATGACGAAGAGCCGTTGTCGCCCACCGACAATCTGCGCGACCTGGACAACGTCATCCTGACGCCGCACCTGGGCTATGTCAGCCGCGAGAATTTCGAGGCGTTCTATCGCAATGCGCTGGAGGCCGTGAAGGCCTGGCAGGCCGGGACGCCGGTGCGGGTGTTGAACGCGTAGCGGGCCTGTGTGCCTTGAGCGCCAGGCCGGCGCTCAAGGCAGGCGTACCGGTCGAGCGCCGGCACGCGTGGTGTGATGCATTCCGTCCGGGGCCCGTGTGGCCTTGGCCCGCCTTCGCGGCATTCAGCCGCGCGTGAACATCACTTTCTTTTCAACGATGCCGTCTGGCGTCTGCGCGGGGGTGGCCGCGGTGTCGCCGCAGGCTTCATCATTTTCGCCGTCGGTTGGGTCCACGGAGTCGAATGCCGTGTCGCCGTTGGCATCCGGCACACCCGTCGGCTTGAGGCCGACGAAATCGAACAGGTCGCGGTCCATCAGGTGCGACGGCACCACGCGCGACAGCGCGTTGAACACGTTCCACGAGCGGCCCGGGTGCTGCTTGTCCCATTCCTTGATCATGCGGCCGACTTCCTTGCGCTTCAGGTTTTCCTGCGAGCCGCACAGGTTGCAGGGAATGATCGGGAACTGCTTGAGTTCGGCGTAGGCGATCAGGTCGGTCTCGGGCACATAGGCCAGCGGGCGGATCACCGTGTGGCGGCCGTCGTCGGACACCAGCTTGGGCGGCATGCCCTTGGCCTTGCCGCCGTAGAACAGGTTCAGGAAGAACGTGCCCAGGATGTCGTCGCGGTGGTGGCCCAGCGCAATCTTGGTCGCGCCCAGCTCGGACGCCACGCGGTACAGGATGCCCCGGCGCAAGCGTGAACAGAGCGAGCACATGGTCTTGCCCTCTTCGAGCACGCGCGTGACGATCGAGTAGGTGTCCTGCGTTTCGATGTGAAACGGCACGCCCAGTTCGGTCAGGTAGCGCGGCAGGATGTCGGCGGGAAAACCGGGCTGCTTCTGGTCCAGGTTGACGGCGATCAGCTCGAACGGAAACGGGGCGCGCTTTTGCAGCTGGAGCAGGATGTCCAGCATGGCGTAGGAATCCTTGCCGCCGGACAGACAGACCATCACGCGGTCGCCCGCCTCGATCATGTTGTAGTCGGACAGCGCGCGCGTGGTTTCACGCGCCAGGCGCTTGGTCAGTTTGTTGCCTTCGTGGCGGGCTTTCTCTTCAGCTTCAGTGCGAAAGCGGATGCCGGGGGGAGCGATATCGTTCATGGTCAACGCGAGAGCTGGATTTCCACGCCTACCGCCGCACAGTCGGAAAAGGCCATGGGTTTGCTGATGCGCAGGCGCAGCGAGCGGATTTCCTGGAAGTCGGCCAACAGGCGTGCGGCGACTTGTTCGGACAGGGTTTCGATCAGGTTCACATGCGCCTGCGTGCACTCTTCGACGATGGCTTCGCGCAGGCGGCGGTAGTCCAGCACGCTGTGGATATCGTGGTCGTCGACCGTGCGCTGGATGTCCACGTCGAATTCGGCGTCGACATGCAGGGGCTGGGTGGCACGGCGCTCGTGTTCGAGAATGCCGATGCGGGCGTCGAGCGCGAGCCCGGAAAGGATGATGCGGCGTGTGGGCATGATGAAAACCTGGGTGGAATAGGCGGAATTGTAAGGCGATGCCGGGCCGGGGGTGGCGCGCTGGCTACAATTCGGCCATGTCCGGGCGCCCGTGAGGGGCCGGCAATGGCAAACAAGGGGTGAAATGCAACAGATGCACGATTCGGTCATTGTAGGGGGCGGCCCGGCCGGCGCCTCCTGCGCCCTGTGGCTGGCCAGGCTGGGCCTGGCGCCGCTGCTGGTCGAGGCGGGCGACCGCCTGGGTGGGCTGAGCAGCGACAACCCCTTCACGGACGACTGGATCGCCGTGCTGCCCGGCGTGACGGGCCAACAGGTGGCCGCCAATATCGACACCAGCGTGCGCGCGGCCGGCGTGCCGTTGCGGCTGGGCGCCCGGGTGACGGCGGTGCGGCCCTGCAAGGGCGGCATCGAGGCCAGCTTGTCCGATGAAAATGGGGGCGTATCGCAGGTGCGGGGCCGCACCCTGGTGATCGCCTCCGGCGTGCGCGCCAAGGGCTTTCCGGAACATCCCCCCGGATCGCGCTGGCCCGGCGTGCTGATCGGCCCGGGCTCGCCCATCGTGGCGCAGGATTACTCCGGCCTGTCCGTCGCCGTGCTGGGCGGCGGCGACAACGCCTTCGAAAACTATGTCTATGTGCGTAACCGCGGCGCCGCCACGGTGCACCTGTACGCGCGCAGCGTGCGGGCCCAGCAGCAATGGGTGCAGCGCGCCGGCAAGGAAGGCGTGCGCATCGGCCCGTACCAGGTCGACCCGGCCAACCGCAGCGTGGACGGCCGGCGCTATGACCTGATCCTGGTGTTCTATGGCTGGGAACCGCAGGCATCGTTTGCCGATGGCCTGCAACTGGCGCGCGACGAGCGTGGCTACATCCGCACCGATGTCGCCACCGCCGAAACCAGCGTGCCCGACATCTATGCCATCGGCGAAGTGGCGCACCGCATGCACCCCTGCGTGGTCACGTCGATGGCGGACGGCGTGGTGGCCGCCAAGGCGATCCAGCGGCGCTGGGAGCGGGCGGGCGAATGACACCACAGGGTCAGCGGGGTGGGGGCGCCTGATTGAGCCGGCAAGGAACTTGGGTAATAATAATTATTCTCAAATAAGCCTGCTGACCGGTGCATCCGGTCCGATCCCATGCCTTTCCTGCGCGCCCGCGCCGCGGCCCCCGCTGCCGAACACCACCGCGTCGACGCGGCGCTTGACCTGGTCCATGGCTGCTCGCTGCGCGCCGGCGTGTTCCGCCGCAGCGTCACCGAGTGGCGCGAAGAATCCCTGTATCCCGGCCTGAAGGTCATCTTGCTCGACGGGCAGGTGCGCAGCCGCGTCGAAGACCGCGCGCCGCTCGCGTTGCGCGGGCCGGCGTTGTGCCTGGCCTGGAACCCGGGGCAGGCCCAGGGCGCCGATGCCTTCGAGGCCGGCGTGGACCAGCGCTACACCGTGGTCACCCTGCCGGCGGCGGCGCTGTGGCAGGAACTGGGCGTGGATCCCGATTTCCTGCGCGACTTGGGGCGGGGCCATCCGGGGTACGGCCACCCCGTCATCTGGCACGGCGCGGCGGGCCGCGAGGCGCGCCGCATCGCGGACCAGGTGCGTGTGTGCCGCTACGAAGGGCCGGCGCGCGGCCTGTACCTGGCCGCCAAGGGCCTGGAACTGGCGGCGATTGCCCTGGCCCAGGCCGGGCAGGCGCCGTTGCCGGATGAACGCGCGGCGGCGCCGTCGGCCACCGTGCGCGGCCTGGATGCCGCCCACGAAGCGCGCCGCCGCCTGGCTGCGGACCTGCGCGGCGCGCCGTCCTCTTCGGCGCTTGCGCGTGACTTGGGCCTGCACACCCGCAAGCTGGAAGCGGCCTTCAAGCGCGCCTTCGGTGTCAGCATGGCCCGCTATCTGCAAGAGGCGCGCCTGACCCATGGACGCGAATTGATCCTGAGCGGCGGCCTGAGCGTGTCCGAGGCCGCCTGGCACGTGGGTTATGCCCCCGCGCACTTCTCGGTGGCGTTTCGCCGTCGCTTCGGCGTGCGCCCCAGCGAGCTGCGTTAACTGCGCAGGAAGCCCAGCACCGCCTCGCGGAAAGCCTCTGGCTGCTCGATGTTGGACAGATGCACCGCCGGCAACGCCAGCAGCTTCGCACCCGGCACCGTCTGCGCGATCTGCTCGCCATGGCTGGCCGCGGTCACGGTGTCGTCGCGCCCGGCGATGACCAGCGTGGGGCGCGGAATCAACGCGATGGTGCGGCGCAGGTCCGTGTCCCGCACCGCGGCGAAGGCGCCCGCCAGGCCGTGCCTGTCGGTCGCCAGCAGCATGCCGCGGAACGTGTCGATGACCGGGCCGCCGGCCTGCAGCATCGCAGTGGGAAACCAGTTCGCCAGAAAGGTCTCGGCGGTTTCCGCCATGTCGGGCGCCCGCAGCGTGGCGGCGATGCGCTCGTCCCACTGCGGCGCGGGACCGAGATAGGGCGAGGTATTGGCGAGGATCAGCCGGTCGATGCGGTCAGGCGCCTGCACGCCCAGCCATTGACCGATGATGCCGCCCAGCGACAGTCCCAGGAAGTGCGCGCGTGGCACGCCCAGGGCATCGAACAATTCCAGTACGTCGCGGCCCAGCCGGTCCAGTGAATACGGGCCCGACGGCACGCTGGAAGCGCCATGCCCGCGGGTGTCGAACCGCAGCACGCGGAAATGCCGCGCCAGCGCCGGCACCAGGTCGTCCCACATGTGCAGCGTGGTGCCGATGGAGTTGGACAGCGCCAGCACGGGCAGGGCGGCGTCGCCATCCCAGCGGTAGGCAATGCGGGCGCCGTCGCCCGTGGTGATGAAGGAATCGGTCTGCATGATGGGCCTTCCTGAAAGAAGAGTCGATGAGGCAGATCGTAGTTGCGGGCCGTTTTGGAAGATATTACAAAGATCGCACAGAGATTGTCGGAAAAACAGACATGAGCGAATTCACGCTGCACGACCTGCAATGCTTCGACGCGGTGGTGCGGGCAGGCGGCTTCCAGGCCGCCGCCACGCTGCTGCACCGGTCCCACCCGGCCGTGTTCGCCGCGGTGGCCAAGCTGGAGCGCCAGCTGGGCCTGGTACTGCTGGATCGCGCCGGTTACCGCGTCAAGCCCACGCCAGCCGGACAGTCGTTTCACCTGCGCGCTCAGGCCCTGTTGCGCGAACTGGCCGGCCTGCGGGCCCATGCCGCACAGTTGGCGATGGGCCAGGAAACCGAATTGAACGTGGTGATCGGTGATTTCTGCCCGCGGCCCTTGCTGCTGGGCATGCTGGGCGAGTTCTTCGCGGGGTGGCCGGCCACGCGGCTGAACCTGCATTTCGAGGCGGTCACCGGCCCCTGGGAACGGCTGATGGATGGCGATGCCGACCTGATTCTGCATCGCGTCGAACCCGGCGAGCCGCAGGTCGAATGGCTGGACCTGGGCAGCGTGCCGTTCGTGCCGGTGGCCGCGCCCGGCTACCTGGGCGAGCCCGCACCGCGCGCCATCAAGCCCGAGCAGCTGCGCGACTACACCCAGTGCGTCATGCGCGACACCGCCCGCCATACGCCCGCGCGGAACTACTTCATGGTCGAGGGCGCGCGCCAGTGCACGGTCGCCGACCCGCTGATGAAGAAAGAGATCCTGCTGCAAGGCCTGGGCTGGGGCCACATGCCGCGTTTTCTGATCGAAGACGAACTGCAGGATGGCCGCCTGCTGTCGTTCGCCAACCGCCACTTGCCCGGCAGTACCGAGACGCTGGCGGCCGCGCGGCGCCGCGATCGGCCGCAGGGGCCGGTGATGACGCACTTGTGGCAGGCCTTGCGTGAACAGGCGCCGGCCATCCGCCAGGCCGTGTCGCCGGTGAAAAAGCGAAAGCCTTAATCCGGAATTCGAAAGCCTTTCCGATTGCCCGCCGCCCGCCCGTTGAAGATGATTATCAATCTTATTGAAACGGGCAGGAAGCGGAGGAAATCGTGGGTATCAAGACACGTGGGGCGCGTCGGTTGGCGCGGCGCAAACATTCATCCCACGCGAGCGCGGCAGCCGCCGCGCAGTGGTTGCGGCGCGGCGCCGTGGCGGTCGGGCTGGCCGCGGGGGCGGGCAGCGCGGGGGCGCAGTCGGCCGAGCCGGGCACCGCCATCCTGGCGCCGGTCACGGTGCAGGGCGAGCAGACCGGCATCACCGAAGGTAGCGCGTCTTACACGGCGCCCAGCGTCACCGTCGGCGGCAAGCTGCCGTTGTCGCTGCGTGAAATCCCGCAGTCGGTGTCCGTCATCACGCGGCAACGCATCGAAGACCAGAACCTGGCGTCGCTGGAAGACGCCATGGCGCAGACTCCGGGCATCACCATCGACCTGGCCGCCACCGCCGCGATTCCGCAGTTCTATTCGCGCGGCTTCCAGATCGAATACTTCCAGTACGACGGCGTGCCGATGCAGACGGGGGGGGCATCGTGGGCGCAGCCCGATCTATTCATGTTCGACCACGTCGAACTGTTGCGCGGCGCGGCCGGCCTGTTCAACGGCGCGGGACAGCCCGGCGGCGTCATCAACCTGGTGCGCAAGCGCCCCACGCGCGAATTGCAGTTTTCCGGTTCGGCCAGCGCCGGGTCGTGGGACAACTACCGCGGCGAACTGGACCTGTCCACGCCGCTGAACGCATCCGGTTCGGTGCGTGGCCGCATCGCCACGGCGCAGGAAGACCGCAAGTATTTCTATGACGTGGCCAACTCGCAGAAGCAGGCCTACTACGGCATCGTCGAGGCCGACCTGGGCGAGCGCACGCTGCTGACCCTGGGCGGCAGCTACCAGAAGCGCGACTGGCTGCCCTACATGATGCAGCTGCCGCGCTACAAGGACGGCGGCGATCTTGGCCTGACGCGCGGCACTTACCTGGGTGCCGACTGGAACCGCTGGGATTTCGAGAACACGCAGGTGTTCGCCGAACTGGTCCACCAGTTCTCGTCCGACTGGACCGTCCGCCTCAACGTCAACCAGGCCGACGAAACCAGCAAGCTCAAATACGCCTACGTGCGCGGCGCGGTGGACCGCCAGACCGGCCTGGGGCCGCGGCTTTATGGCGGCGGTAACCAATACCGCAACCAGCAGCTGGGCGTGGACCTGATGGTGACGGGCGCATTCGAAGCCCTGGGCCGCCGTCATGAACTGGTGTTCGGCGGCAATTGGTACGACCGCAGCGCGCGGGCCTACAACGCGTATTCCTTGCCGGGCTTTTCGGCGCGGCCAGTGGATGTCTTTCACTACGACGTCAACGATTACCCCGAGCCGGCCGACCCCCAATGGGGCAGCAAGAGCGACGTCAAGACCCGCCAGTCCGGCGTGTATGCGATGGCGCGGCTGAAACTGGCGGATCCCTTGACGCTGGTGCTGGGATCGCGCATGAGCTGGTGGCGCACGCAGAGCAAGAATCTCATCAACGGCCGCAGCGATCCGGCGGTCAGCGAGCAAGGCCGCATGACGCCGTACGCGGGCCTGGTCTTCGACATCGACAGCCACTGGACCGCGTACGCGAGCTATGCCGACATTTTCCGCGTGCAGAGCGATTTGCGCACGGCCGACGGCGGCTCGCTGCCGCCGGTGGTGGGGTCCAACTACGAAGCCGGCCTGAAAAGCGAGTGGCTCGATGGCAAGCTGAACACGTCTTTCGCGCTGTTTCGCATCACCGAACGCAACCGCGCCCAACGCGACCCGGCCTATCCCGACGTAGGCGACTGCTGCTATGACGCCAGCGGCCAGGTGCGCAGCCAGGGCCTGGAAGCCGAGGTCTCGGGCCGCATCGCGCCGGGCTGGGAAGTCGCGGGCGGCTATACGTTCAACACCACCCGCTACCTGAAAGACAACACCAATGGCGGCGCGGCCTTCAGGACCTTCACGCCCAAGCATATCTTCCAGCTGTGGACGACCTATCAGCTGCCGGGCCAATGGAACCGCTGGAGCGTGGGCGGCGGCGTCAACATCAAGAGCGGTATCTATACCGAAAGCGCCGTGCAGGGCCCGGTCAGCGGCAGTTCGGTGCGCGTGTCACAGGCCGGCTACGCCCTCTGGAATGCCCGCATCGGCTATCGCGTCAGCGACCACGTGTCGCTGGGCCTGAACGTGAACAACCTGTTCGACAAGGTCTATTACCAGCGGCTGGGCAACGCGGACATGGGCAACGCCTATGGCGAACCGCGCAGCGCCATGCTGAACCTGCGGGTCAAGTATTGAAGCGGGCGCGGCCCAGCCTTCCCGGACGCGCTTCCCGTACACCCCCTGAACGCAACACCAAGGAGAACACCATGCAACCCTTCCTGACGCGATCGCTACGCGCCGCATTGCTGAGCGCTGCGCTCTGCACCGGCACCGCCGCCCAGGCCGTCACGCCTGCGGCGCCGGCCGCCAGCGCCACGGCCGCGCCGTCATCCTCCTGGGCGGCCGGCGAATACCGCTGGACGGTCGATGATCGAAACGGCGAGCCGCCCTATACCCTGCGCCTGTACGTGCAGCCGCTGCCGTCGGGCGACTATGCGCTGACCGGAAGCCTGCTGCTGGACGACGCCGAACTGGGCGCGTATGGATCGGCGCGCTTGCGCGACGGCAAGCTCGTGCTGGACCTGACGGCCAGCGGCGGCGTGCTGCAGGCGCCGATCGACGAGGGCAAGCGGCGCCTGTATCCCAAGGGCCGCGCGCCCGAACGCGTGGACTCGGCCGGCTTTGCCACGATGCGGGCGTTGCTCGACCCCGCATCGCTCGACGGCGTGGTGCAGCGCTACCAGACCAACGTCATGACGGGCCACCACGTGCAGGGGCCGATGTACGCCAACAGCGTGATCCGCCGTTTGCCGTAGCCACCCCGCCAGGCCGCGCCTGGTAAGGGAAAATACGCATGGCACGAGACCGTGCGCTTCTTCAGAATGCCTTCCAGACGCTAGATCGTCTTCCAATTTTCGCCGACTGCCAGTGTTGCCAGTCAGGCGTGGGGCAAAAAGGCCCGAGCCGGATTTTCCGGCTCGGGCCTTTTCGTTTTCCGTTTGCAAATCGTCTTCTTCCGGATGGCGCCATGACGCGCCGTGGGCGCAGCTTTGCCTGAAGAAACGCATGCATGGCGGATGGATGGTTGTCGTCGTGATGTGGCTGCCTGGGGCGGCCGCCCAATCCCGGGCGGCCTGGCTACAGGCTTGCCTTCGGAAACGCACAGGAGCGTATCGATGAGCGCATACAACCGCCGCCGCTTTCTGCAGCACAGTGGCTCCATGGTCCTGTTGGGTGCCGCGTCGGGGGTGGCCGCCTTGCCCCGCCGCGCGTTCGCGCAGGAAACCGTGAAGCTGGGCTTGCTGCATTCCCTGTCTGGCACCATCGCCATCGCCGAGGCGTCGCTGGTGGATGCCGAGAAACTGGCCATCGAAGAGATCAACGCCGCAGGCGGCGTGATGGGCCGCATGATCGATCCGATCGTCGAGGACGGCGCCAGCGAGAACGCCGTGTTTGCCGAAAAGGCCCGAAAACTGCTGGATCGCGACAAGGTCGCGGCCATCATCGGCTGCTACACCTCGGCCTCGCGAAAAGCGCTGCTGCCCGTGCTGGCGCGCAGCAAGGGCCTGTTGTATTACCCCACGTACTACGAAGGGCAGGAGCAGGATGCGCGCGTGTTCTATCCGTCGCAGGAAGCGACGCAGTCGGTGATCGCAGCGGTGGAATGGATGGCGCGCGAAAAGGGCAAGACCTTCTTCCTGGTTGGCTCGGACTACATCTATCCGCGTACCTGCAACAAGATCGCCAAGCCGGCGATTGCCCACATGGGCGCCAAGGTGGTGGGCGAGGAATACGCACCGCTCGGGCACACCGAATTCTCGTCCATCATCAACAAGATCAAGGCCGCCAAGCCGGAGTGCATCTACAGCACGGTGGTGGGCGGATCGAACGTGGCGTTCTACAAGCAGTTGCGCGCCGCCGGGCTGGACGGCACGCGGGTGGTGTTGCTGTCGACCGTGGTGTCCGAGAACGAGATCGAGGGCATCGGCAAGGACAACGCGGCGGGCTACTACGCCTGCATGGGCTATTTCCAGAGCCTGCGCAATCCGGCCAACGAGAAGTTCGTCAAGGCATTCAAAGCCAAGTATGGACAGGATCGCGTCATCGGCGACCCGATGGAAGTGGCCTACAACAGCGTCTATCTATGGAAGCTGGGCGCCGAGAAGGCCGGCTCGTTCGACCCCGACAAGGTCATCGCGGCCTCGGCCGGCCTGACGCTGGAGGCGCCGGAAGGCACGGTGCGGGTGCACGAGAAGAACCATCACGTGTGGAAGAAAGTGCGCGTAGGCCGTGCTCGGCCCGACGGCCAGTTCGACGTGGTCTGGGAATCGGCCGACCTGATCGAACCCAATCCCTTCCCCAAGCTGTAAACGGGCCTGCCAACCGCCGAGGGCGCCGTCGTCGGCGCATGGAACGCGATCATGAACATCGATATCGCCGCGATGCAGTTTTTCAACGGGATCAGCCTGTTCAGCATTCTGCTGCTGATGGCGATCGGCCTGGCCGTGGTGTTCGGCCTGATGGGCGTCATCAATATGGCCCATGGCGAGCTGATGGCCATGGGCGCCTACACCACCTATCTGGTGTCGGTGGCGTTCCAGCGCTGGGCGCCCGGGTGGATGGACGTCTATCTGTTCGTGGCGATCCCCCTGGCGTTCCTGGCGACGTCGGCGTTTGGCTACTTGCTCGAACGTGGTTTCATCCGCTGGTTCTACAACCGGCCGCTGGACACGCTGCTGGCGACCTGGGGCCTGAGCCTGATCCTGCAGCAGACCTATCGCTCGATCTTCGGCGCACAGGAAGTCAGCGTGCCGCTGGCCTCATGGTTGAGCGGCGCCTGGGAGCCGACGCCCGATCTGCAATTTCCGTTGAACCGCATCTTCATCCTGGGGTTGACGCTGCTGGTGGCGCTGGGCGTCTACCTGCTGCTGTACCGCAGCGCATGGGGACTGCGGGTGAGGGCGGTGACCCAGAACCGCGCCATGGCGGGCGCCGTGGGCATCAACACGCGGAGAGTCGATGCCCTGACGTTCGCGCTGGGCTCTGGCCTGGCAGGCATCGCCGGCTGCGTATTCACCATGATCGGTTCCACCAATCCGGGAACGGGCCAGCTGTATATCGTCGACTCGTTCATCGTGGTGGTGTTCGGCGGGGTGCAAAGCCTGCTGGGTACTGCCTTCTCGGGGCTGGCGATCGCGCAATCACAGACCACGCTGGAGTACCTGATGAGCGGCTCGATGGCCAAGGTCACGATCCTGGTCCTGGTGATCGTGGTGCTGTACTTCCGCCCCAACGGGCTGTTCGCGGCCAAGACGCGAGGATGACACGATGAAGACCTTGCACCGCAGAACCGAGGAAATCGCGCTGGCGTTGGTGGCGCTGCTGATCCTGGCCGTGATGCCGCTATCGCTGGACCCGTTCCGGCTCAACCTGCTTGGCAAATACATGGCGTTCGCCTTCGTGGCGATCGGCATCGTGCTGACCTGGGGCTACTGCGGCGTGTTGAGCCTGGGGCAGGGCATCTTCTTTGGATTGGGCGGCTACATGATGGCCATGTTCCTGAAGCTGGAGGCGTCCGCTCCCGAGCTGCCCGACTTCATGGTGTGGAGCAGCGTCGACAGCCTGCCCGTGTGGTGGCTGCCGTTCCATTCCCTGGGATGGACGCTTTTGCTGATCGTGGCGCTACCGGGCGCGGCGGCGTATCTGTTTTCCCTGGCGATCTTTCGCAAGCGGGTCGGCGGCGTGTATTTCGCCATCGTGACGCTGGCACTGGCGATGACGCTGACCGTCCTGATCATCGGCCAGCAAGGCGACACCGGCGGCGCCAACGGCATCACCGATTTCCGCACGCTGCTCGGCTGGGACATCGTCGGCGACGATGGCAAGCAGGTGCTGTATCTGGTCGAGGCGGCCGTGCTGACGCTGGCCATGGTGGCGGCATTGTTCATTGTGCGCAGCCGGCTCGGCAAGATCCTCATTGCCATCCGCGATCGCGAAGACCGCGTGCGCTTCTCGGGCTATGACACCGCGCATGTGAAGGCTTGTGTGTTTTGCGTCGCGGCCATCCTGTCGTCCATTGGCGGCGCGTTCTTCACCCTGCAGGTGGGGTTGATCTCGCCGGGGGCAATCGGCGTCGTGGCGTCGATCGAGATGGTGATCTACGCTGCGGTCGGCGGCCGGCTGTCGATTCCCGGTGCGGTGGTGGGCGCGTTGCTGATTGGCTTTCTCAAATCGTATCTGTCCGAGACCTTTCCCGAGATCTGGCTGTATTTCCTGGGCGCGATCTTCATCGTGGTGGTGGTGGCAATGCCCAACGGCCTGGCCGGCGTGGTCAGCCAGTTGCAGGCACGCCGCACTGTCGGGAGCGCGCGATGACCACTGCACTGGACCTGTCCGAGTCACCCGCCATGGACATGCGCATTGACCGCCCCAGCGCGGGCGTCATCCTGAGCGTCGAGGACCTGACCGTGTCGTTCGACGGCTTTCGCGCAGTCGACGGCCTGAGCCTGAGCGTGGCGCAGGACGAACTGCGCGTCATCATCGGTCCCAACGGCGCGGGCAAGACCACCTTGCTGGACATCATCTGCGGCAAGACCCGACCGTCGGCGGGGCGCGTGATGTTCGAGGGCCGCGACCTGGTGCGGCTGGCGGAGTTCGACATCGTGCGGGCAGGGGTCGGCCGCAAGTTCCAGACGCCGTCGGTGTACGAAGACCTGACGGTGCTGGAGAACTTCGAGATATCGCTGCCGAATGTGCACGGCGTGATCCGTTCGCTGCGCTTTCGTCGCACGGCCGAGGTGCGCGAGCGCATCCAGGCGATGGCCTCGCAGGTCTTCTTGGCCGACCGGCTGGCCGAAAAGGCCGGGCGTCTCAGCCACGGCCAGAAGCAATGGCTGGAGATCGGCATGTTGTTGATGCAGGAGCCGCGCCTGTTGCTGCTGGATGAACCGGTGGCGGGTATGAGCCCGCGCGAACGGGAACAGACCGCCGAGCTGTTGGTGCGCATTGCGCGCGGCAAGTCGGTGGTGGTGATCGAGCACGACATGGACTTCGTCAAACGCATCGCCCACAAGGTCACGGTGCTGCACCAGGGGCGGCTGTTGAGCGAGGGCAGCGTGGCCGAGGTGCAAGCCGACCCGCGCGTGCTCGACGTGTACCTGGGTCATTGAAAGGGAGACATCCTTGTTTCGCATCGACGGGTTGAATGTGAGCTACGGCGAATCGCACGTCATTCGCGACGTGAGTTTCGAGGTGGCGGCGGGCGAATCGGTGGCCATCATGGGCCGCAACGGCATGGGCAAGACCACCTTGCTCAAGGCGCTGATCGGCATGCTGCGTTCCGGTTCCGGCAGTATCCGGCTGGGCGACACCGAGCTGTCCGGGCTGGCCAGCTACCAGCGGGTGCGCAATGGGCTGGCCTTCGTGCCGCAGGGGCGCATGATCTTCCCGTTCCTGACGGTCGAGCAGAACATCCTGACCGGCGCCGAGCACAGCCGGATCAAAGCAGTGCCGGACTACCTGTATCGCTTCTTTCCCGTGCTGCAAGAGATGCGTCGACGCAAGGGCGGCAATCTGTCGGGCGGACAGCAGCAGCAACTGGCGATCGCTCGCGCGCTGATTTCCAACCCGCGGGTACTGATCCTGGACGAGCCGACCGAGGGCATCCAGCCGTCGATCATCAAGGACATCGCGCGGGCGCTGAATGCATTGCGCGAGGAACAGGGCTTCGCCATCGTCGTGTCCGAACAGATGCTGAGTTTTGCGCTCGACCTTGCCGACCGCTTCCTGGTCATCGATCGCGGCCGCATCGTGCACGAGGCGGACCGGGCCGGCCTGGACCAGGACAAGATCAGGTCTTTCCTGACGGTATGACCGTCAACCTTTGAGGAGCATTGTCATGAGACATGGAGATATCTCCAGCAGCAACGATTGCGTGGGCGTGGCCGTCGTGAACTACAAGATGCCGCGCCTGCATACCAAGGCCGAGGTGATGGACAACGCCCGCAAGATCGCCGACATGGTGGTGGGAATGAAGCGCGGCCTGCCTGGCATGGACCTGGTCATTTTCCCCGAGTACTCGACCCACGGCATCATGTACGACGCCAAGGAAATGTACGACACCGCCGCGGCCATTCCGGGCGAGGAAACTGCGGTGTTCGCCGAGGCCTGCCGCAAGGCCAACGTCTGGGGCGTTTTCTCGCTGACCGGCGAGCGCCACGAAGAACATCCCAACAAGGCGCCCTACAACACGCTGATCCTGATGAACAACCAGGGCGAGATCGTGCAGAAGTACCGCAAGATCATGCCATGGGTGCCGATCGAGGGCTGGTATCCGGGCGATTGCACCTACGTGTCGGAAGGCCCGAAGGGCTTGAAGATCAGCCTGATCATCTGCGACGATGGCAACTACCCCGAGATCTGGCGCGACTGCGCCATGCGCGGCGCCGAGCTGATCGTGCGATGCCAGGGCTACATGTACCCCGCCAAGGATCAGCAGGTGATGGTATCGAAGGCCATGGCCTGGATGAACAACGTCTATGTGGCGGTGGCCAACGCGGCGGGTTTCGACGGCGTCTATTCCTATTTCGGCCATTCCGCCATCATCGGTTTCGACGGACGCACCCTGGGCGAATGCGGCGAAGAAGAAATGGGCATCCAGTACGCCGAACTGTCGACCAGCCTGATCCGCGACGCGCGCAAGAACATGCAGTCGCAGAACCACCTGTTCAAGCTGGTGCATCGCGGCTACACCGGCAAGATCAACTCGGGCGAGGACGCCAGCGGCGTCGCGGCATGCCCCTACAACTTCTACGCGAACTGGATCAACGATCCGGAAGGCACCCGCAAACAGGTCGAATCGTTCACGCGCTCGACCGTGGGCACGCCGGAATGCCCGATCGAAGGCATTCCCAACGAGGCGCCGCAACACCGCTAGTCCCTTCCCGTTCGCCAGGTCCGGCCAGGTGCTGGCCGGACCGCTGCAAAGGATCTGCATCGTGGCCGCTCTGCTCGACGCCTACCGGATTGCGCATGAACCGTATTACCGTCCCAGCGGCCGTGAGGCCGAACTGTACGCGCATGCCTATGCGCACCGGCTGCCGCTCATCCTGAAAGGCCCCACGGGCTGCGGCAAGACGCGCTTCGTGGAATATATGGCGTGGAAGCTTGGCCGGCCGTTGGTGACCTTGGCCTGCAACGAAGACATGACCGCGTCCGACCTGGTCGGCCGCTATCTGCTGGACGCCGACGGGACGGCCTGGCACGACGGTCCGCTGACGCTGGCGGTGCGCCACGGCGGCATCTGCTACCTGGATGAGGTGGTCGAGGCGCGCCAGGACACCACCGTGGTGATCCACCCGTTGACCGACGCACGCCGCATCCTGCCGCTGGACAAGAAGGGCGAGGTGGTCCACGCGCATCCAGACTTCCAGCTGGTGGTGTCGTACAACCCCGGCTACCAGAGCAGCGCCAAGGATCTCAAGCCATCGACGCGCCAGCGTTTCGTGGCGCTGGATTTCGACTATCCCGACGCCGATCATGAAGCGTCGATCGTTGCGCACGAAGCCGGCATCGACGCCAGCCTGGCGCGCCGGCTGGTGCGTATCGCGCAGGGTTCGCGCGAGCTCAAGCATCATGGCCTGGACGAAGGCGTGTCGACGCGCATGCTGATCTATGCCGGCGTGCTGATCCGCGACGGCGTCAGCCCGGCCGAGAGCTGCGACATGACCATGACGCGCGCCTTGACCGACGATCCCGACATGGCGACGGCGTTACGGGCGCTGATCGACGCCAACCTGGAATGACGATGCGCGCGCTTGCGACGTTCGGAACCGCGGAAGGCGCTGCTGCACGCGTGCGCACGCAGGCGTCGGACAGGGCCCGGCCAGGCCTCTCGTGGTTGCTATGCGGTCTGTCCGGGCGTGACATGACGGTGGAGCCGTCAGATTCCGAGGCGGCCGACGGCCCGACGCGACCGGTGCTGACGTTGACGCACCTGCTGTTGCCGGACAACGCCGCCAGGGAGGGCGCCGCGCCCGGCGTCGCCGCAAAGGATCACGCCGCCGTCGCTCACGCCGCGGCCCACCTGCTGTATTCGCCCGCCGCCCAGCCCGTCGCCAGTCTCAAGCCGATGGGCCTGGCGGTGGTGTCCGCCATCGAGGATGCGCGGGTGGAGCGGGTGCTGGCGGCCAGTTATCCCGGCGTGCGCCGCTGGTTTCGTCCATTCGTGCCGTCACTGCCCGATCCGGCCGACCTCAGTTTTTCCGCGCTGATGCAACGCCTGTGCCGCCTGTTGATGGATCCTGCGCTGCGCGATGACAACCACTGGGTCAACAAGGGGCGCGATCTATTCGAAGCGCAGGCGGCCACCGACCTGGCCGATATTGCCGCGTTCCGTCGGCTGGGTTCGTTGCTGGCCAATGACCTGGGCCAGATGCGGGTGCGCTTCAATCCCCTGCAGTACGTGGTGCCGGTGGGCTATCGCGACGACAACAGCTATCTGTGGGATTACGGCGATGCCGCCGAGCCGCCGCCCGCGCTGGCCCTGGGAAGCCAGGGCGCGGCGCCGCAATCGCGCGAGGCCGCGCCGGGCGATGCCCAGGCGGCGTCGGACGAGGACACCGAACTGGGCCGCTACGACTATCCCGAATGGGACTACCGGCTGGCGCGCAGCCGGCCGGACTGGTGCACCGTGATCGAACGCCTGCCGGGTTGGCGTGGCGAAGCGCCGCTGTTGGCGGGGCAGCGCCAGCCCCGGCTGGCACTGCCGCGTTCGCGTCGCCTGGACCGGGCGCGGCGGCTGCGGCGCCAATGGGAGGGGGATGACATCGACCTGAATGCCGCCATCGAAGTCATGATCGACCGTCGCCTGGATCTGGCGCCGGACGCGCGCTTTTTCCAGCGGCCGGGAAGCCAGCCCGGCGTTTGCAGCACGCTGGTGCTGCTGGACCTGTCCGCCTCGGCCAATGACCCCGCGCAGGACGGCGCCACCGTGCTTGACCTGGAAAAGCGCGCCGCGGCGCTGCTGGTGGGCGCGGTCGCTGGAAGCGGTGACCGCATCGCGGTGCACGGCTTCTGTTCCGACACGCGTGCCGCGGTGCACTATTACCGCCTGTTGGACGCGGGCGCGACGCCTGCGGACGCGGCGCTGGGCCGCATCGCGGCGGCACGCGCCCGCTATTCGACACGCCTGGGCGCGGCGCTGCGCCATGCCGGCGAGCTGGCGCTGCGGCTGTCCGGCGAGCGGCGTGCCCTCATCGTCGTCACCGATGGAGCGCCGTCAGACATCGACGTGCACGATCCGCGCTACCTGGTGGACGATGCGCGCGAAGCGGTTCTGGCACTGCGCCGGGGCGGGCTGCGGGTGCAATGCGTGGCGCTGGATGGCCGCGCTGAACCCCAGCTGCGGGCGATGTTCGGATTCCGCGGGTATCGGATCGTGCTGAACGCGGCAGCGCTGCCGGCTGCGCTCGCCCACGGCTATAGCCGCGCCACGCTTGGCTGAGACCCCCAGGAATCCACGTGTTGACGCGGCCCGTGCCTATGTTGAAACTGATCACCTGGACCGATTGAACTCTGTGCTTCGACTCCTCAGACCATGGCAAACAAAGATCCTATCCGTGTGGGCGTGTTGTTCTCTGAAACCGGGGCCACATCTACGATCGGTCGCTCGCAGCTGCAAGGCACGCTGCTGGCCATCGACGAGATCAACGAGGCTGGCGGCGTCGATGGACGCGAGGTTGTGCCGGTGCGCTACGACCCGTGCTCGGATCCCGCCATCTACAGCGTCCTGGCCGAAAAGCTGATCACCGAAGACCGCGTCAACGTCATTTTCGGCTGCTATATGTCGAGCAGCCGCAAGGCCGTGCTGCCGGTGGTCGAGAAATGGAATCGGCTGCTGTTCTACCCGACGCTGTACGAAGGCTTCGAGTTCTCCAACAACATCATCTACACGGGGGCCGCTCCCAACCAGAACAGCGTGCAGCTGGCCGAATTCATGACCGCCAACTTCGGCGCCCGCGTCTACCTGATCGGTTCGGACTACATCTATCCGTACGAGTCCAATCGCATCATGCGCGAGCTGGTGCTGCAACGCCAGGACAGCGCCAAGCTGGGAGAGCGCTACGTGCCGCTGACGGCGACCGAACGCGACTACCGTGAAATTCTCGACGACATCCGCAACAAGCGTCCGGACTTCATCTTCTCGACGGTGGTGGGAAATTCCACGGCCTGCCTTTACCGCGCCTACGCCGATGCCGGTTTCGATCCCAAGACCATGCCGATCGCCAGCCTGACCACGTCAGAGGCCGAGATCTCGCAGATGGAACCCGAGGTGGCCGCGGGGCATTTCACCTCGGCGCCGTATTTCCAGTCGATCGATTCCGAGGTCAATCATCGCTGCCTGGAACGACTGCGGCGGCGCTTCGGCCCGGACTGCGTGCCCAACCTGTGCTGGGAAGCCGCCTATTTCCAGATGCATATCTTCGCCAACGCCTATCGCGACACCGGCACGGACGAGATCGCGCAGATACTGCCCCGCGTGCTGCAAAGCGAGTTCGACGCGCCGCAGGGACGCGTGCGCATCAACCCTACCAACCACCACACCTGCCTGTATCCGCGGGTGGGACGGGTCAACGGCAAGGGGCAGTTCACCATCGTGCGAGAAGCCACGCGGCCGGTGCACCCCGATCCGTACCTGGTCACCCATTCGCTGGGCGACTGGACGGCGACCCTGAGTTCGCTGGAGGTTTGACCGTGGAGTCGGCCAGCCGCCTGCGCGTCATGCGTGCGACGCCTACGCTGCTCAAGGACCTGCGCACGCTGCGCATTGCGGTCTACCATCCCGATGATGCCGATGGCCGGCAGTTGACGCAGCAGTTGCAGCGCATAGGCTGCCAGGTCGAGACCTTCTGGCCGCCCGCGCCAACGCTGCCGCAGGGGCTGGATGCGGTTTTCCTGGCGGTGCGACCAGACTTCATCGACCTGGGCTTCGAATGGGCCAAGAGCGAAGACGCGCCGATGGTCATCGCCATCGTCACCTACGAGAATCCGACCATCGTCGAAGCCGTGTTGCGCATCGGCGCCAAGGCGGTGCTGCCGTCGCCGGTGCGTTCGTTCGGCCTGTTGTCGACCCTGGTGGTGGCGCGGCAGGTCTGCGACGACATCAAGTCGCACGCGCGGCGCCTGCGCAAGCTCGAAGGCAAGCTGCTGGGCGCGCGCCGCATCTCGGAAGCCAAGAGTATCCTGATGCGTACGCGCAACGTGACGGAAGGGCAGGCCTACGACCTGATCCGCGAGCAGGCGATGAACAAGCGGGTCACCACCGAAGAAATCGCCGCCGCCATCGTCAACGCCAACGAGGTCCTGTCGTTCGGCAAATAGCGCTCAATACTTGCCGGTCAGCAACGCGCCGGCATCGGGCACGCGCGTTTCCAGGCCCAGCACCTTGAGCATGCGGTACACGGTGGCCGCGGCCGCGGTCACCACCGGCAGGCCCAGGCGGTCCTGCACCGGCTGAATCGACGCCAGCGACGGCATCTGCACGCAGGCCGACAGCACCACTGCATCCACGCCGCGCGTGTCCAGGCGGTTGACGTGGCTGGCCGGCGCCAGCGGGTCCTGTGCGCCCACCTTCAGGTTGTCGGCGATTTCCAGCGACAGGCTGTCGTGCACCTCGATGCCTTCGTTTTCGATGTAGTCCACCACCATCTTGGTCAGCGGCTTCATGTAGGGCGTCAGGATGGCGACCTTGCGCGCGCCGATGGCGTGCAGGCCTTCCACCAGCGCGCCCGCGCTGGAAATGACGGGTGCCGGCGCGCCGTTGTCGACGGTCGCCTGGTGCAGCCGCTCCTGCGATACACGGTGGTAGCCCAGGCCTTGCGCCATGATGGCCACCAGGCAGGCGTAGCCCAGCACGTCCACGCGAGCGTCGGACAGCTCTTGCGCGCAACGGTCGGACTCGCGGTCCATCGAGGCCAGCTCGGCCGCCGTCACCTGCTTCATGCGCATGCGGCTGGAATGGAAGGTGAAGCGCTCGGGCGCGATGGTCTCGCGCAGCCGCAGCATGGCCGGGATCTCCGTTTCCATGGTGGTGTTGGAACTGGGGACGATCTGTCCGATGCGCAGGGCGCGGGGCGGCGTGGTCATGGCGGGGCCTCCGGGAGAAATGGCTGCGCCCGATCGGCGCCAAACAATTCTGCTCGCCGCGAACGATAGTTTCCAATATAGTTTTTGTCTGGTTTCATATCTTTCGCAAATCATTGGCCGCCATGGAACTCCGCCAACTTCGCTATTTCGCCGTGCTGGCGGAAGAACTGAACTTCACCCGCGCGGCTAGCAGGCTGCATATTTCGCAGCCGCCGCTCAGCCTGCAGATCGCGCAGCTTGAACGCGAGCTCGACGTCAAGCTGTTCGACCGCAACAACCGCCGGGTGATGCTGACCGAGGCCGGCGCGGCCTTCCTGAACGACGTGCGCGCCACGCTGGCCGGCCTGAAGGACGCTACCGTGCGAGCCCGCGAAGTCGACCAGGGCAGGGCGGGGCGCATCGAGATCGGCCTGTCCGGATCGCACTTCCTGGGCCCGGTGCCGGCGCTGATCGCGCGCCATGCCGCCACCCATCCGCAGGTGTCCGTGCTGCTCAACGAAATGAACCCGGCCGCGCAGCTGGACGCGCTGCGCGGGCAACGCATCGACGTCAGCATCTCGCGCACCGCGGTGGACGACGACGAACTGCAATCGTTGGCGCTATGGCCCGACCCCGTCGTGGCGGCCTTGCCCGCCGGCCATCGGCTGGCCGCCAGGAAGCGCCTGGCGCTGGCCGACCTGGCGCAGGATGCCTTCGTGATGCTGCGCCCGGACACCTCGGGCTTTGCCCGCGGCCTGGCCGACGCCTGCGCCCGCGCCGGCATCGCGCACACCGTGACCCAGCGCGTGGCCGAAGTGCCCGCTCAATTGGCGTTGGTGGCGGCCGGCTTGGGCGTCGCACTGGTGCCCCAATCCGCCTGCGGCCATTTCGGCGACCGCATCGTGGTCTGCGCGCTGCCCGCCGAACTGTCGCGCGGCACCGTCTACGCCGTCACCCGGCGCCTGGGCCGCAACCGTGCCTTGCAGGCCTTTCTGCAGACGGCCGGCAAGATGGCGGCGCGGCCGGGGCGCTGACCGGGCGCCGACCGGGCGTTATCCGGCGGCGCGGTTTCGACGCCGTCTTGAATCCGCGCGGATGTCCGCGCCGACGTCTTCGCGACGCGCCGCAACGGCGGCTCTTCGGCACAGGCGAAGCCGCTCCTCCACATTCCGGAATAGGCATTTGCGCCTGCCGCGCACACACTCTCCCGCACAAGTTGATCCGTTCGATGATCACGTAGGGAGACAAGCATGTTGCACCCGCAACGCTGGCTGGCCGCCAGCGCGCTGGCGATCGCCCTGGCAGGCTCCGCGCAGGCGGCCTGGCCCGAGCGACCCATCACCCTCATCATCCCGGCCTCGCCCGGCGGCACCACCGACATCGCCGCACGCCTCATCGCGGACAAACTGGCCGCCAGGCTGGGCCAGCAGGTCATTGTGGAAAACCGCGCCGGCGCGGCCGGCATCATCGGCGCCCAGGCCCTGGCGCGCGCCAAGCCCGACGGCTACACGCTGCTGATGGGCAACATCGGCCCCAACGCCATCAACTACGCGCTCTACAGGACGCTGCCCTACCAGGCCGCCGACTTCGCACCTGTCACCCGCGTCATCTCGGTGCCCAACGTGCTGGTCGTCAACGCCGCGTCGCCCGTGCGCAACGTCGCTGACCTGCTGGCCGACGCGCGGCGCGAGCCGGGCAGCATCTCGTTCGGCAGTTCCGGGTCCGGCCAGTCACCGCACTTGTCCGCCGAACTCTTCAAGCAGCGCGCCGGCATCCAGGGCACCCACGTGCCCTACAAGGGCGCCGGCCCTGCCGTGGCCGCGCTGCTGGGCCAGCAGTTCACCTTCATGATCGACAACCTGCCCAGTTCCATGCCGTACATCCAGTCCGGCAAGCTGCGCGCGCTGGCCGTCACCAGCGACCAGCGCCTGGCGGAACTGCCCGACGTGCCCACCATGGCCGAGGCCGGCGTCAAGAACATGGTCGTCACTGCCTGGTTCGGCCTGGTCGCGCCCGCCGGCACGCCGCGCCCGATCATCGACACCCTCTATGCCGCCACTCGCGACGTGGTCCGCAGCCCGGACATCAGCGCACGGTTCCGCGCCATGGGTGGACAGGCCGGCGGCGACACGCCGGCCGAGTTCGCTGCCTTCATCGACCAGGAACGCGCGCGCTGGCAACAGATCGTGGCCGCCGCGGGCATCGCGCAGGAGCAATAAGTGATCGACAAGATTCAGGCATCCATGGCCGAGGCCGTGGCCATCATTCCCGACGGCGCTTCCGTGCTGGTCGGCGGCTTCGGCGAAGCCGGCGTGCCCTTCGAACTGTTGCACTGCCTGGCCGAACTCGGTCGCCGCGACCTCACCGTGATCGCCAACAACGCCGGCACCTGGGACCGCGGCATTGCCGCGCTGCTCAACCGCAAGCTGGTCAGGAAAATCATTTGCTCGCACCCGCGGCCCCCCAACTCCGAAGCTTTCGCGCGCGCCTTTCGAGCCGGCGAAGTCGAACTGGAGTGCGTGCCCCAAGGCACGCTGGCCGAACGCCTGCGCGCGGCCGGCGCCGGCCTGGGGCCGTTCTACACCCCCACCGGCTACGGCACCGAACTGGCCCAGGGCCGCCACCAGGAAGTCATCGACGGCGTCGGCTACGTGCTCGAACAGCCGCTGCGCGGCGACTACGCCCTGATCCGCGCCCACCAGGGGGATCGCTGGGGCAACCTCATGTATCGCCACGCTGCCCGCAACTTCAACCCCGTCATGTGCATGGCCGCCGGCCACGCCATCGCCCAGGTCGACGACGTCGTGCCGCTGGGCACCTTCGTGCCGGAGCAGATCATGACCCAAGGCCTTTTCGTCAAAGCCGTCGTCCGGGTGGAGACCTGACATGCAGACCCCCCTGACCCGCCAACAGATCGCGCAACTGCTCGCCAACGACATCCCCGACGGCGCCATCGTCAATCTCGGCATCGGCATGCCCACCCTGGTCGGCGACTACCTGCCGCCCGACAAGGACATCCTGCTGCAAAGCGAAAACGGCATCCTCGGCATGGGCCCTGCCGCCGTGGGCGACGCCATCGACCCCGACCTCATCAACGCCAGCCGCCTGCCCATCACGCTCTTGCCCGGCGCGTCCGTTACCGAGCACACCATCTCGTTCGCCATGATGCGCGGCGGCCACCTCGATTACGCCGTGCTCGGTGCCTTCCAGGTCTCCGAAAGCGGCGACCTCGCCAACTGGAAAACCGACGCCGCCGATGCCATCCCCGCGGTCGGCGGCGCCATGGATCTGGCCGTCGGCGCCAAGCAGGTCCTGGCCATCATGGAACATCGCGACCGCGACGGCGCACCCAAGATCCTGCGCCGATGCCGCTATCCGCTCACCGGCGCCGGCGTCGTCACCCGCATCTACACCGACCTGGCCGTCATTGACGTCACCCTCAGCGGCCTGCGCGTCCACGCCGTGCTGCAAGGCATCAGCCCTGACTTCCTGCAGTCCGTCACCGAAGCCCCGTTGCAGTTCCCCGACCCGCTGCGCACCATCCAGCTCGACCCCGCCGGCACGCCGCGCTACGGCTGATTGCACTTGCAGGCTGCACCCGTCGCATCGACGGGAAGAGGCCATCGTTTCCGCCCGCCGCTTCTCGTTCGCCCACTCAGGAGCTCCGACATGTTCCGTTCTCTCGTCGTCGCATACGTCACTGCCGCCAGCCTGCTGGCCGGCGTCCCGGCACAAGCCGCCGGCCCTTACCCCGACAAGCCCATCACCCTGCTGATCCCTTACCCGCCGGGCGGCAGCGCCGACATCCTCGCCCGCCCGCTGGGCGCCGCCCTGCAAAAGAAGTGGGGCCAGCCCGTCGTCCTGGAATACAAGCCCGGCGCAGGCGGCGCCATCGCTTCCTCGCAACTGGCCCGCGCCAAACCCGACGGCTACACCCTGCTCATGGTCCTGGCCGCCCACGCCATCAACCCCAGCCTCTACCCCTCGCTACCCTACGACACCCGCCGCGACTTCGCCCCGGTCTCCCTCGTCGCCACCTTGCCCATGCTCGTCTCGGCCCCGCTCGCCACTCCCGCCGACAACATCCCCGACCTCATTGCCTACGCCAAGTCCCACCCCGGCAAACTCAGCTTCGCCTCCGCCGGCAACGGCAACACCAGCCACCTTGCCGCCGAAATGTTCAAGGCCCGCACCGGCACCGACATGATGCACGTCCCCTACAAAGGCAGCGGCCCCGCCGTCGTCGCCCTGCTGGGCGGCGAAGTCTCCCTGATGTTCGACAGCATCTCCACCTCGCTCCCCCAAGTCCAATCCGGCAAACTCAAGGCCCTGGCCGTCACCGGCGACCACCGCTCCCCCTTGCTCCCCAACGTCCCCACCGTCGCCGAATCCGTCCCCGGCTTCGTCGTCAACGGCTGGTACGGCATCCTGGCCCCCGCCAACACCCCACCCCGCATCCTGGACACGCTGAGCACCGCCATCGCCACCGCGATCCAGACCCCCGACCTGAAGGCCCAACTGAACAGCTACGGCTACGAAACCGTAGGCTCCACCCCCCAAGCCTTCGCCGACCACATAGAAAAAGAACTCACCACCTGGAAAAACGCGGTAGAAGTCTCAGGCGCAAAACTGAACTGAGCAACGCAACGACAAGTCACCAACAACCCCCGCCGAAATCACAGCACCCCCGCCGCAAGCGCGCAGCGTCATCCGCCGACGCAAGACACCGCGTAAGCCTCGCAAGGCCGCCCGCGCGGCCGGCACGAGGCGGGCCCCGCAAACCGCTCCAAACCCAAACTGATGGCGGCCACCACGCCAAGCAAGAAGCTCGCCCCAGCGCCCACCAGTAAGGCACATCAAGAGCGCCTGCCCCGTCACGCGCGGCTAAAGAACCCCACCCTCCAAAAGCAAAGGGCCCTTCCAAAGAAGAGCCCTTAAATAACCATCAAAAAACCTCACCCAAACGTCAGCACACAATCCAACGCCTCAGGCGCAGCCAACTTGACCGTGAACACTCTCAATTCGTCCCGCCGAAAAACATGCACCTGAACCCGATCTCCCACCCGATACTGCCCGAGCAACACCTCAACCCCCGCAGCCCCCTCAACCTTCAACCCATCAATAGCCACCAACAAATCCCCCGCCGACAAGCCCCCCTTATGCCCCGCCCCGCCTTCCAACACGGTAGCCAGCACCAGTGAGTCCCCTTGCTTGCGCGTACGCACATCCAGCGAAGGCAGATTCGCCGACACCTTCCACTGCACCTTCACCCCATGCGGCGCCAGCAGTTCGGCCAGCGGCACATCCGCCACGCCATAGGCATAGCGGGCGATGAAGCGCCGCGCATCCACCCCGGTCGCTTCCTTGATCAACCCAGGCAGCCCATCTTCCGGCAACCCTTGCGGCTTGCCCTGATAGAAATCCCGCCCATAGCGCTGCCACAGCAGCCGCATTACATCGTCCAGCGAATACGCCCCGGCGGATTCCTGGCGGATCAACAGATCCAGCCCCAGTGCCACCAGCGCACCCTTCGTGTAATAGCTCACCAGCGCATTCGGTGAGTTTTCATCCTGCTTGTAATAGCGCGTCCAGGCATCGAACGAGCTTTCCGCCACCGACTGCTTGTGCCGCCCCGGCGTGCGGGCCACGCTCGTGATCGTCTTGGCCAGCAGCCGCAGATAATCGCTTTGCGTGATCGCAGTCGAACGCAACAGCAGCAGATCGTCGTAGTAAGACGTGAACCCCTCGAACACCCACAGCAGCCGCGACAGATCCGGCTGCGACAGGTCGTACGGCACGAACGCCTGCGGCTTGATCCGCTTCACGTTCCAGGTGTGAAAGTACTCGTGGCTCACCAGGCCCAGAAAGCCCCGGTAGCCGTCGCCCTGGCCTTGCTGGCCCAGCACCGGAAGATCCTTGCGCGCCGTCATCAGCGCCGTGCTTGCGCGATGTTCCAGGCCGCCGTAGCCGTCGCCCGTCACCATCGTCATGAACACATAACGATCGGCGCTGTCCAGAAACGGCGCGCGCTTCGTGCGCGGTTCGAAAAACGCGATCTGGGTTTCGCAGATCTTGCGAACGTCGTCCGTGATGCGCGCCAGGTCCAGGTTGGGCGCCACGCCCGTGAACACCAGTTCGTGCTCGGCGCCATGCGCCGTGAAGCTCGCTACCTGCGGCGTGCCCATTTCCACCGGGTGGTCGATCAGCGCGTCGTAGTCCGGCGCCAGATAACGCCCGAACCCGTGACGGCGCGCCGCGCCCTGGTGGCCGCGGGCTTCCGGCAGGCTGGTGTAGACCTTCCAGCCGTCGATGCCGCGCGGCGGCGCCAGGTCCACCAGGCAGGGCAGGTGGTCTTGCCCGTGCACCCGCAGGAACACGCTGGTGCCGTTGAAAAAGCCGTGCGTTTCGTCCAGGTGGGCGCCGCGCACCGACAGGTCCCAGGCGTACACCGCATATTCCACCCGCAGCGGTCCGTCGCAAGGCGCGGCCTGCCAGGTGTGATTGTCTATTTTGTCGACAACCACGCGCCGATTGCCCGAATAGGCCGTCAGCGACTCGATCTGGCGCGAGAAATCACGGATCAGGTAGCTGCCCGGAATCCAGGCCGGCAACGACAGCCGCTGGCCGTCCGGCGAGGGGGCCTGGACGGTTAGGGTTATCCGGTAGCGGTGTCCGGCGGGGTCATGGGGCGCGAGGCGGTAAAGTACGGGGAAAGCATCGGTTTTATCCATGCGTATATCTTATTTCATCCTTCCCCTGGAGACATTCAATGAGCGAGTCGTTTGTGCTGGTCGAAACCCGCGGCCGCGTCGGTCTGCTGACGCTGAACCGCCCCAAGGCGCTCAACGCGCTCAACGATCAACTGATGGACGAGCTCGGGGCGGCGCTGCTGGCCTTTGAAGCCGACGCCGGCATCGGCGCCGTGGTCATCACCGGCAGCGAAAAAGCCTTCGCCGCCGGGGCCGACATCGGCGCCATGAAAGACTGGTCGTACATGGATGTCTACGGCAGCGAATACATCACGCGCAACTGGGAAACCCTCAAGCGCATCAAGAAGCCCGTGATCGCGGCGGTGGCCGGCTACGCGCTGGGCGGTGGCTGCGAACTGGCCATGATGTGCGACATCATCATCGCCGCCGACAGCGCCAAGTTCGGTCAGCCCGAAATCAAGCTGGGCGTCATCCCCGGCGCCGGCGGCACGCAGCGCCTGCCGCGCGCGGTGGGCAAGGCCAAGGCCATGGACATGGCACTGACCGCCCGCATGATGGGCGCCGAAGAAGCCGAGCGCGCCGGCCTGGTGTCGCGTGTCGTGCCGGCCGACAAGCTCATGGAAGAAGCCATGGACGCGGCCACCGTCATCGCCTCGATGTCGCTGCCTTCGGTCATGATGGCCAAGGAATGCGTCAACCGTGCCTTCGAGGGGTCGCTCAACGAAGGCCTGCTGTTCGAACGCCGCGTGTTCCATTCGCTGTTTGCCACCGAAGACCAGAAGGAAGGCATGGCCGCCTTCACCGAAAAGCGCAAACCGGACTTTAAACACCGTTAAACCTTGTTACGTCCGTGCCGGCAGGCCGGATGCGCCAGGCAAGACCCACGCGCCCCGCAAGGGCGCGTTTTCATGTGCGGCGTCGGCATCCCGGGAACGTTGCGCCTTGAAACCTTTGGGCAGCACCTTGTTGCAGTGATCGGTCATATCCTGAACGGGCGTCATCACTAAGAGGTGCCGCGCCAGAGAGGCTTGCCCGAACTGGTAAGCCTACGCGCGGCGGCTCGCCTGCAAACAATAGCAACAAGGAGCCTTGCATGCGTACTTCCCCTTTTAATCGCCGGTGGTCCGCCGCCGTGCTCGCGGGCGCCCTGGGCGTCTGCTTCGTGACCGCTACGCAAGCCCAATCGCCGCGGCCGTCGATGCGGCTGGTGTCCGAGACGCCATACCCGGCCGCTGCTGCGCCCGCGCCGCAGATGAGCGCGCAGGAACTGCGCGAGACCGCCATCGACGCCTACGTCTACGCGTACCCGATGGTGTTGATGGAATTGGCGCGCCGCAAGGCCACTGCCGTGCAGTCGCCGCTGGACGGCAAGGCGCCGGTGAACCAGTTCGGCCACAAGGCCGCGTTCCCCGACCCGCGCGCCGCCGATACGCCGTGGCCCAGCGCCGACGCGCTGTATTCCAGCCTGTGGTTCGACGTGTCGCGCGCGCCCTTGATCGTGCGCCTGCCCGATACCGGCAACCGCTATAGCGTGCTGTCCGCGCTGGACATGTGGAGCGACGTGTTCGCCTCGCGCGGCACCCGCACCAACGGCCCCGGCGCGCAGTCCTTCGCCATCGTCGGCCCCAACTGGCAAGGCACGCTGCCGCCTGGCGTGGACGTGATCCACAGCCCCACGTCCACCGGCTGGCTGATCGGCTGGACCCAGACCGGCGGTCCGCAGGACTACGCCAATGTGAATCAGATCCAGGCCAACATGTCGGCCAGCCCGTTGATTGCACCGGTCGTGCCGGTACCGGGCCGTGCCCGCGGCGCGGCATCGCCCTATCCGCAGACCGGTCCTGGCGTCGGCACCGCACCGATCGGTAGCGACGTGCCCATGCCGATGCCCGTTACCGTGGTCGAAGGCACGCCCGCCGAACAGGCGGCCGCGATGGACGCCGCCTCGTTCTTCACGCTGTTCTTCGACGTGCTGCGCAACAACCCGCCGCACGCCAACGACACGCCCATCCTGGACCGCATGCGCCGCATCGGGCTCGATGCTCGCCAGCCGTTCTCGTATGGCCGCTTGAGCCCCACCGTGCAGCAGGCCCTGGCTGACGCGCAGCCCCTGGCCGGCCGCCGCATCGCGGATGGCGTCTCGCGCCTGGCCACCCCGATCAACGGCTGGAACACCGTGCTGACCGGCATCGGCACGTATGGCACCGACTACACGCGCCGCGCCGCCATTGCCTATGCGGGCCTGGGTGCGCCCACGCCGGAAGACGTGCTGTATCCGGTCACGGTGTCGGACTCCAAGGGCCGCGCGTTGTCGTCGAACGAAGACTATGTGCTGCACTTCGACAAGGGCCAATTGCCACCGGCCAACGCGTTCTGGTCACTGCATGTCTATAACGACAAGCACGGCTTTGCCGACAACCCGGCCAACCGTTATGCCCTGCGCAGTACCGACGGCCTGAAGTACAACGCCGACGGTTCGCTGGACATCTACATCCAGCGCCGCGATCCGGGCGAACGCAAGCGCTCGAACTGGCTGGCCACGCCGGCCAACGAAGGCCAGTTCCTGCTGAGCATGCGTCTGTACTGGCCGCAGGACACGGCGCTGGACGGCCTGTGGGCGCCGCCGCCGGTCAAGCGCGACTGACCTGGCGCGGAAAGCGGCGCCGCCATGATGGCGGCGTCCTCCAACGACAAAGCGGCCCCGGTGGGGCCGCTTTCTTTTTGCGCAATCGTGTTGTGTCGACGGGATGGAGGGAGCCCGGCGGCGAGGGGCATTCGCGTCCCCAATTTCTCTCGGCAGCCGCGAGGCTTCAGCCCCTTGTTGTCACCTTACAAACCCCCGAAAGTTCATTTGCTCGGGTAAAAAGAATCACGCTATACTCTGCGGGTTTGACGCTTGCGGGATAAGGACAAAGGTGCCGACAGCACTGGTCTTCGTAGCGAAACAAGAGAGCAGTACAGAGGGGCAGGGCTATGCGGCCAGGCTGAAAAGCCGGGCCGGAGAGCTAAGCCGAAAAGCCAGGCTTAGCAAGGTCAGGAACTACGTGGGGCTACTTGAGCAGATTTCAAGAGCGCTTTCGGGGTTCCAGCCAAGCAGGTAGCCAGGCCGGAATTTACGCGGGGAAGTTTGATGCAGCAGAACACAGTGCGGCACGAACCTGCGCGGCAGATGGGGTTGCCAACGCAACCACGGCAACTGTCGCAACAGGGCGAAGTGCGCCAGGTTCTGGCGAATCAGGACTCGGTGGACCGGGTGCTGGTGCTTAGCGACGCGGACCGCGCGGCGCTGAATGCTCAAGCGGGCCGCGGACTCTTGTTGGCGCTGGTGGCGCAAGGCGCCATGGGGCTCGCAGCAGCAGTAATAGCGGGGGTTGTAGGAGGGGCGGCGGCAGGTTGGTCGGCGCTGGCGGGGGCAGGAGCGTATTTCATACCCAATGCGTTGTTCGCATTGCGCCTGGCTGTCAGTGTTCGGGCCGGTAAAGCCAGTCCCTTTACCTTTCTCTCTGGTGAGTTGATCAAGTTGTTCGCAACGGCATTGCTGTTGTGGCTGCTTTCGCATGTGGCGCAGGACACGCTGGTCTGGCCTGCCGCACTGCTCGGTCTGATTCTCACCTTGAAGGGATATCTCCTGCTTTTGATGTTCCGCAAGTTGTCATAGCGCGCCGGGAAATTTACGGCAAACCGAATCGTGGAATCGTCCAGCTCGCAAGGGCTGGGCATACAGCAAATAGGGTAGGATTCAAATGGCTGCTGCCAGCGACGTGTCGCCTCAGTCCGCGTATATTCAGCATCACCTGGTGCATCTGAACAATACGGGCGAGAAACAGAGCGCAATTGCTCAGTTCGACATCATCAATTACGACTCGTTGTTCTGGTCCGGCCTGACGGGTCTGATCGTCATCTTCTTCCTGTGGCGCGCCGCCAGCCGTGCGACCGCCGGCGTTCCGGGCCGCTTCCAGGCCTTCGTGGAAATGATCGTCGACATGGTCGACGATCAGGCCAAGGGCATTGTCCACAACGCCAAGAGCCGTCTCTTCATCGCTCCGCTCGCGCTCACCGTGTTCCTCTGGATCATCCTGATGAACGCGCTGGACTTGCTGCCCGTCGACCTGCTGCCCTCGATCTGGCGCTGGACCGGCCTGGGCGCGCACCACGGCGACCCCCTCTACTACCACCGCGTGCTGCCCACCGCTGACCTGAACGTGCCCATGGGCATGTCGCTGGGTGTGCTACTGCTGATGTTCTATTACGGCATCAAGATCAAGCACCCGGGCGGCTTCATCAAAGAACTCTTCACCGCGCCGTTCCACGCGCACGGCATCGGCGCCGTCGTGCTGGCACCGTTCAACCTGCTGCTGAACCTGATCGAATACGCCGCCAAGTCCGTATCGCTGGGCATGCGGTTGTTCGGCAACATGTTTGCCGGCGAACTGATTTTCATGCTGATCGCCCTCCTGGGCGGCGCCTGGACCGGCTTCAACGGTGCAAGCATCGGCTTGGGAATCGGCCACGTGCTGGCCGGCTCGATCTGGGCAATCTTCCACATCCTGATCGTGCTGCTCCAGGCCTTCATCTTCATGATGCTGACCCTGGTGTATCTCGGCCAGGCCCACGAAGGCCACTGATCCCCCCGAATTTCCGGCGTCGGCCACCCGGCCGGCGCTGGATAGCAAGATCCTCTTGCATTGAGCAGTACCCTCATTTTTTTATTTTTGACTTCAGATTTCTAACCAAGGAGTTGTCATGACCAACGTCGCTTTCGTTGCTCTCGCTTGCGGTCTTATCATCGGTCTGGGCGCTATCGGCGCTTGCATCGGCATCGCACTGATGGGCGGCAAATATCTGGAAGCCTCGGCTCGTCAGCCTGAACTGATGAACGCTCTGCAAACGAAGATGTTCCTGCTGGCTGGCCTGATCGACGCGGCATTCCTGATCGGCGTGGGTATCGCCATGCTGTTCGCCTTCGCCAACCCGTTCGTCGGCTAAGGCACGCCCGCCGGCGAAAAGGCGGGTCATGACGCTGGCGGCGATGTGGGCATAAGCCCCGTCGCCGGTCAGCAAAGTATCGAGTGCTCCGCGTTGCCCCTCCCGGGTGCCGTCGGAGCCGCAAGGTGTTAAAGGAACGACCGTGAATCTGAACGCGACGATCATTTTCCAGATGCTCGTGTTCTTCGTTCTGGGCTGGTTCACGATGAAATTCGTGTGGCCTCCTCTGACGAAGGCGATGGACGAGCGCCGCCAAAAAATCGCCGACGGCCTAGCCGCCGCCGAGAAGGGCAAGGCCGATCTGGCCCAGGCCCAGGCGCGCGTCAGTCTGATCGAGGCTTCTGCCAAGTCCGAAAACCACGCCCGCATCATCGAGGCCGAGAAGCAAGCCGCCTCCCTGATCGAGCAGGCCCGCCGCGAAGCGGAAGCCGAGCGTGCCCGCATCGTGGCGCAAGCTGCACAGGATGCCGCGCAGGAAGTGCAGCGCGCCCGTGATTCGCTGCGCGACGACGTTGCCGCGCTGGCTGTCAAGGGTGCTGAACAGATCCTCAAGCGCGAGGTTGACGCCCGCGCGCACGCCGAGCTGCTGAACCAGCTTCGCGCGCAGCTTTAATCCGGGACCGTCATGGCTGAACTTTCCACTGTTGCCAGGCCCTACGCCGAAGCCTTGTTCGCCGCCGCGCGCGACGACAAGGCCGGTCTGCAGGTCTGGGCCGACCTGGTCAGCGAGCTGGCCCAGGTCGCATCCAACCCCGACGTGCGCGAGGCCATGGCCGACCCGCGTCTGGGTGACAAGCAGCGCGTCGACCTGTTTACCGGCCTGATCAAGGCCGATTTGCCGCAAGCCGCCCGCAATTTCATCGAGCTGCTGGTTGAAAACGACCGGCTGCTGCTGCTGCCCGACATCGCCACGCAATTCGTGGTGCTGCGGAATCGTCACGATGGCACGGCGCAGGCGGAAATCACCAGCGCGTTCGAGCTGAGCGATGCCCAAGTCAAAGAACTGGTCACCGCCCTTGAACACAAATTCGGCCTCAAGCTCAAGCCCAGCGTCACCGTCGACCCGTCGTTGATTGGCGGCGTGCGCGTGGCCGTCGGGGACCAGGTGCTCGATACGTCCGTACAAGCCCAATTGGCCCGCATGCGCGATACGCTCGCCGCTTAAGGCAACTAACAGGATTCCAGGAGTCAATATGCAACTCAATCCCTCCGAGATCAGCGAACTGCTCAAGAGCCGCATCGAGGGCCTGGGCGCTTCGGCTGATGTCCGTACTCAGGGCACCGTCGTGTCCGTGACCGACGGTATTACCCGCATCCACGGCTTGTCCGACGTGATGCAGGGCGAAATGCTCGAATTCCCCAACAACGTTTTCGGTCTGGCGCTCAACCTCGAGCGCGATTCCGTCGGCGCCGTTATTCTCGGTGACTACACCGGCATCTCCGAAGGCGACCAGGTCAAGACGACCGGCCGCATTCTGGAAGTTCCGGTCGGTCCCGAACTGAAAGGCCGCGTGGTCAACACGCTGGGTGAGCCGATCGACGGTAAGGGCCCGGTCAATGCCAAGGCCACCGACATCATCGAAAAAGTGGCGCCTGGCGTTATCGCCCGCCGCTCGGTGTCGCAGCCGCTGCAAACCGGCGTCAAGGCTATCGACTCGATGGTTCCCATCGGCCGTGGCCAGCGCGAACTGATCATTGGCGACCGCCAGACCGGCAAGACCGCCGTGGCCGTCGACACCATCATCAGCCAGAAGGGCAAGGGCGTCACCTGCGTGTACGTCGCTATCGGCCAGAAGGCTTCCACGATCAACAACGTGGTGCGCAAGCTGGAAGAGCACGGCGCGATGGAATACACCATCGTCGTGGCCGCTTCGGCTTCCGACTCGGCCGCCATGCAGTACCTGGCTGCCTACGCCGGCTGCACGATGGGCGAATACTTCCGCGATCGCGGCGAAGACGCCCTGATCGTCTATGACGACCTGACCAAGCAAGCCTGGGCCTACCGCCAGGTGTCGCTGCTGCTGCGCCGTCCGCCGGGCCGCGAAGCCTACCCGGGCGACGTGTTCTACCTGCACTCGCGCCTGCTGGAACGCGCTGCCCGCGTGAACGAAGACTACGTCGAGAAGTTCACCAATGGCGCCGTCAAGGGCAAGACCGGCTCGCTGACCGCACTGCCGATCATCGAAACCCAAGCTGGCGACGTGTCCGCTTTCGTTCCGACCAACGTGATCTCGATCACGGACGGCCAGATCTTCCTGGAAACCGACCTGTTCAACGCCGGTGTCCGCCCCGCTATCAACGCCGGTATCTCGGTGTCGCGTGTGGGTGGCGCTGCGCAGACCAAGGTCGTCAAGAAGCTGTCCGGCGGTATCCGTACCGACCTGGCGCAGTACCGTGAACTGGCCGCCTTCGCGCAGTTCGCTTCCGACCTGGACGACGCCACCCGTCGCCAGCTGGAACGCGGCAAGCGCGTGGTCGAACTGCTCAAGCAGCCGCAATACCAGCCGCTGCAAGTGTGGGAACTGGCCGTCACGCTGTACACGGTCAACAACGGCTACCTGGATGACGTGGACGTGGCCCAAGTGCTGTCGTTCGAGAAGTCGCTGAAGGATCAACTCAAGGCCAAGCATGCGGCCCTGATCCAGCGCATCGAAGACACCAAGGAACTGTCCAAGGACGACGAGGCCGAACTGGCCACCGCCGTTCAGGAATTCAAGAAGCACGGTGCTTTTTAAGAAAGTGATGGGTTAGGCGTCTGCAACGCCTCACCCATCCTTACCGGATGGTTGAGGCGTGAGCGGAACCCATCGGCCAGTCTTCACAGGAAAGCGCAATGCCCGGAATTAAGGAAATCCGAACCAAGATCAAGAGCGTGCAAAACACGCGCAAGATCACCAAGGCGATGGAAATGGTCGCCGCATCCAAGATGCGCAAGGCGCAGGAACGGATGCGTGCTGGTCGTCCGTACGCCACCAAGGTGCGCGAGATTGCTGCGCACCTGATGCAGGCCAACCCCGAGTACAGCCACCCGTACCTGGTCGAACGCGAAATCAAGGCGGTCGGCGTGGTCATGGTGACGACCGACAAGGGTTTGTGCGGCGGCTTGAACACCAACATCACTCGCGTGACGTTGGGCAAGCTGAAAGAGTTCGAGAAAAACGGCATCGCCGTGCAAGCGACCGCTTTCGGCAACAAGGGCGTGGGTGTGTTGACCCGTATCGGCGCCAAGCTGGTGTCCCAGGAAGTGCAACTGGGCGACAAACCGCAACTGGACCGCCTGCTGGGCGCGATCAAGGTGCAGCTGGACGCCTACCTGGAAGGTCGCATCGACGCGCTGTACGTGGCTTCGACCCGCTTCGTCAACACGATGAAGCAGGAGCCGCTGTTCTTGCGCCTGCTGCCGTTGGCCAGTGGTTTGGAAGATCCGTACCAGACGGGTGCCGAGAACCTGGCGAAGACGTCGGAAGTGAAGTCGGACTACAGCTGGGATTACATCTACGAACCCGACGCCCGTAGCGTGATCGACGACCTGCTGCAGCGTTACGTTGAAGGCCTGCTGTACCAAGCCGTGGCCGAGAACATGGCTTCGGAGCAGTCGGCCCGGATGGTCGCCATGAAGGCGGCGTCGGACAACGCCAAGAAGGTCATCGGAGAGCTGCAACTGGTCTACAACAAGACCCGTCAGGCCGCGATCACCAAAGAAATTTCGGAAATCGTAGGGGGCGCTGCCGCCGTTTAAGGCAGGCAGCTCCCATCTAAAGCTATCAAGCAAGGAATCGACATGAGCAACGGAACCATCGTTCAGTGCATCGGCGCCGTGGTGGATATTCAGTTCCCCCGCGATCACATGCCCAAGATCTATGAAGCGCTTACCCTGGCCGACGACGAGTCCTCCTCGTTCGCCGAAAAGGGCCTGACGCTGGAAGTGCAGCAACAGCTGGGCGACGGCGTGGTGCGTACCATTGCGCTGGGCTCCAGCGACGGCCTGCGCCGCGGCATGAAGGTCAACGGCACGGGCGCCCCGATCTCGGTGCCGGTCGGCACCGGCACGCTGGGCCGCATCATGGACGTGCTGGGTCGTCCCATCGACGAAGCCGGCCCGATCCAGCACGAAGAAAAGCGTGGCATCCACCAATCGGCTCCCCGTTTCGACGAACTGTCGCCGTCGGTGGAACTGCTGGAAACCGGCATCAAGGTTATTGACCTGGTGTGCCCGTTCGCCAAGGGCGGCAAGGTCGGCCTGTTCGGCGGCGCCGGCGTGGGCAAGACCGTCAACATGATGGAACTGATCAACAACATCGCCAAGCAGCATAGCGGTTTGTCGGTGTTTGCCGGCGTGGGTGAACGTACCCGCGAAGGCAACGACTTCTACCACGAAATGGAAGAGTCGAACGTTCTGGACAAGGTCGCCATGGTGTTCGGTCAGATGAACGAACCCCCGGGCAACCGTCTGCGCGTGGCACTGACCGGCCTGACGATGGCCGAGAAGTTCCGCGACGAAGGCCGTGACATCCTGTTCTTCGTCGACAACATCTACCGCTACACCCTGGCCGGTACCGAAGTGTCCGCACTGCTGGGCCGTATGCCGTCGGCCGTGGGCTACCAGCCCACGCTGGCCGAAGAAATGGGCAAGCTGCAAGAGCGCATCACGTCGACCAAGACCGGCTCGATCACCTCGATCCAGGCCGTGTACGTCCCTGCGGACGACTTGACCGACCCGTCGCCTGCCACGACCTTCCAGCATTTGGACTCGACCGTCGTGCTGTCGCGTGACATCGCCTCGCTGGGTATCTACCCCGCCGTGGACCCGCTGGATTCGTCCAGCCGCCAGCTCGACCCGCAAGTCGTCGGCGAAGAGCACTATGCCGTGGCCCGTGGCGTGCAGCAGACGCTGCAGCGCTACAAGGAACTGCGCGACATCATCGCGATTCTGGGCATGGACGAACTGTCGCCGGAAGACAAGCAGGCCGTGGCCCGCGCGCGCAAGATCCAGCGCTTCCTGTCGCAGCCGTTCCACGTGGCTGAAGTGTTCACCGGCTCGCCCGGCAAGTACGTTCCGCTGGCTGAAACCATCCGTGGTTTCAAGATGATCGTGAACGGCGAGTGCGATTCCCTGCCGGAACAGGCCTTCTACATGGTCGGTTCGATCGACGAGGCCTTCGAGAAGGCCAAGAAACTGCAATAAGGAACCGATATGGCTACCCTGCATGTGGATGTCGTCAGCGCAGAGGAAGCGATCTTCTCCGGTGAGGCGAAGTTCGTGGTGCTGCCTGGCGAGGCGGGTGAGCTGGGCATCTTGCCCGGTCACACCCCGCTGATTTCGCGCATACGCCCCGGGACGGTCAAGATCGTTCGTGCCGACCAAGGCGAGGAAAACATCTTCGTCGCCGGGGGCATTCTGGAAGTGCAGCCGGGCAGCGTGACGGTCCTGGCCGACACCGCCATCCGTGCCGCGGACCTGGACGAAGCCCGTGCCCTGGAAGCGCGCAAGCGCGCCGAAGAGGCCCTGGCCAACGCCAAGGACAAGGCCGACATCGCGGTTGTCGAAGCTGAACTCGCCATGCTGGCTGCGCAAGCCATCGCGGCGCGCAAGCTGCGCCAGGGCGGCCGTTCGCACTAGGCGACAGCTGTCCGCCGGGGTTCGCCCCGGACTTGAAAAAAGCGGCCCTCGGGCCGCTTTTTTCATGCCTGTAGCGGGGGCCACGGCCTCGGCAAACCGTGAGGGATTTTGCGTTCGCTACGAATGGCGAGCGGGGTGGCCCACCCGTAGCCTTCAACTTTAGGCAAGCCGCCTGAGGAAGAAAGCGTGCGAGAAACCACGGATTGCGGGGTGTTGCTCACCCCTGGCCACGAAACCGCCATGCGCGAGTGGGTCGCGCGCGACCAGCCTCGGCTGGCGCGGGTGCGGCTGCACCTGGTGCCACTGCGAAACGCAGCGGCTTCCACGGACGACAGTCCGGACATCCACGCGCTGGCCCGGCTGGCACTAGGCCTGCGGCGGCACGACCATTGCATCCTGCCTGTCGCGCCCGCTTCGCTGGCCTGGACCCGCATGGCGTTGCAGCAGGCGGGCGATGCGCTGGTCACGCCCGTGCTGCTGTTCGTGCACGACATGACCGCACCGGCCATCGAAGACCTGCTGCAGCTGGGGGCTGCCGATTTCATGACGGCGCCGTACTGCCTGGAAAGCCTGCGGGTGCGGCTGGGGCGCCTGGCGCGGCGTGGGCCGTGGGCGCCATCCGGTCAGCTGGAAGAAACCGGGGCGGTGTATCCGGCGCCGGCGTCGGGCAGGGGCCGGCCCGGCGCCACGTTTGACACCAGGCCGTCGCCGGCCAGGCAGACGCCGCCGTCCGTGCGCCCGCTGCTGGCGCCGCAGGTGCTGCAGCAAGGCCTGGCGGGCCTGCATCACCAGGCAACCCCAGGCGTTCACGAGCCCTTCCGCCAGGCCAAGGCGCGGGTGGTGGACGGCTTTGAGTCCGACTACATCCGCCTGGCGCTGTCGCGCCACCAGGGCAATGTGGCGCGGGCGGCCCGGGCATCGAGCAAGCACCGGCGGGCGTTCTGGGCGCTGATGCGCAAGCACGGCATCGACGCCGCGCCCTACCGGCGCCGGGCCGAACGCGGCGACGTTTGACGGCCATTGTCCGGTAACCCGGCCGGCCCGCTGCGTGCAAACTGGCACAGCGCCTTCGGATGTTGCCAGGCGCCGGCGCTGGAACCCAAGCGAAAAGCGTCCGGCTTTGCGCGCCGGCAAGGCGTCAGCAGGCGGCAGTCATGCCCTGTCAGCTTGGGGCAGTAAAATCACGGCTTCCGATCATCGAGGATAGTCGTGTCCGCTGCCGTCTTGAAGAACGATGTGTTCTTGCGCTCGCTCTTGCGCGAGCCCGTGCCCTACACCCCCATCTGGCTCATGCGCCAGGCGGGTCGCTACCTGCCCGAATACCGTCAGACGCGGGCCCGGGCCGGTTCCTTCATGGGCCTGGCTCAGAACCCGGACTACGCCTCGGAAGTCACATTGCAGCCGCTCGAGCGTTTCGACCTGGACGCGGCCATCCTGTTTTCCGACATCCTGACCGTGCCGCACGCCATGGGCCTGGGCCTGGACTTCGCCGAAGGCGAAGGCCCGCGCTTTGCCCGCCCGGTGCGCACGGAAGATGACGTGGCGCGCCTGGCCGTGCCCGACATGGACAAGCTGCGCTATGTGTTCGACGCGGTGTCCACCATTCGGCGCGACCTGGACGGCAAGGTGCCGCTGATCGGCTTTGCCGGCAGCCCGTGGACGATTGCCTGCTACATGGTCGAAGGGCAGGGCAGCGACGACTACCGTCTGATCAAGACCATGCTGTATTCGCGTCCCGATCTGCTGCACCGCATCCTGGAAATCAATGCCGAGGCCACGCTGCAGTACCTGAACGCGCAGATCGCGGCAGGTGCGCAGGCCGTGATGCTGTTCGACAGCTGGGGTGGCGTGCTGGCCGACGGCCTGTTCCAGCAGTTTTCGCTGGCCTATACCCGCAAGGTCGTGGCGGGCCTGACCCGCGAACACGAAGGGCGCCGCGTGCCGGCCATTGTCTTCACCAAGGGCGGGGGCCAGTGGCTGGAAGCCATCGCCGCTTGCGGCTGCGATGCCGTGGGCCTGGACTGGACCGTGGACCTGTCCGCGGCGCGCCGCCGTACCGGCGATTCGGTCGCCTTCCAGGGCAACCTGGATCCCATGGCGCTGTTTGGCGGCGGCCCCGCCATTCGCACCGAGGCGCGCCGGGTGCTGGACGCGTTCGGGCCGGTAGGCAAGGGCGGCCATGTGTTCAACTTGGGCCATGGCATTTCGCGCTTCACCCCGCCCGAAGCGGTAGCCGAATTGGTCGACGAAGTCCACCAACACAGCCGTTCGCTCAGAGGGTAAGTGAGTGAACGCTTCGGCCCGCAGGGCCGAACTTGGAGGCCCCCGGCGGATACTTGTGCACAGCAAGATCACGCCTGGGGAAAACCCTCTAGAAGCTTGTTTACAATCTTGGAAGTCTGCATAAGTTATTGTTTTTGTTGAAATAAAATAGGTTTTCAACAGATTTGCAAGACTTGATGCAATCTTGCCTTATTCCAATTTCTAACGTTGCTCCAGCCTTTTCCCCAAAGTTATCCACAGGTAGGGATCGGAGCCGTTTCGGGTCCGCCCAGTCCATGTTCCGTTCCGTAGCCCATGTCTGAAGTCTTCGCGCTGGTCGAATCCACGCCGGTCGAGCCGGCGGCGACCTGCTGGGTGCGCGTCGCGCTGGACGTGCCGCTGCCCGGTCCGTTCGACTATCGCCACACTGTCCCCATTACGGCGGGCCTGCGGGTGATCGTGCCGTTCGGCCGGCGCAAGCTGATCGGTGTAGTGGTGGACAATCCGGCCGAGCCGTCATTCGAGCCCAAGCAGATCAAGCCCATCGAAGTGGTGCTGGATGACCTGCCGCCGTTTGACGACGGCTGGCTGCGCCTGGCCCGGTTTGCCGCCGAATACTACCAACGGCCCCTGGGCGAGGTGATGCTGCCCACGCTGCCGCCGCCGCTGCGCAAGCCCACCGCGTATCAGGGCAAGCGGTCGGCAGGCGGCCCGGTGGCTCGTTTGGACGCGCGCAAGCGCAAGACGGCGCGCGCCGCCGCCACGGCCGACCAGCCGCCCGACCTGAACGACGCGCAGCAGACCGCGGTGGATACCATTGCCGGGCTGACGCGTTTCAAGCCGGTGCTGCTGTACGGCGTGACCGGCAGCGGCAAGACCGAGGTCTACCTGCGCGCCGCTGAGAAGGTGCTGGCGGCCGGCCGCCAGGTGCTGCTGATGGTGCCGGAAATCAACCTGACGCCGCAGCTTGAAGGCGCGCTGCGGGCCCGGCTGGAAAGCCTGGTGGGCCCGGACGGCCTGGCGGTGATGCATAGCGGCTTGTCCGATGGCGAACGCCTGCTGGCGTGGTCGCGGGCGCAACGCGGCCAGGCGCGGATGCTGCTGGGCACGCGAATGTCGATCTTCGCGCCCATGAGCGAGCTGGGCCTGATCGTGGTCGACGAAGAGCACGATGCGTCCTACAAGCAGCAGGATGGCCTGCGCTATTCCGCGCGCGACCTGGCGGTGTGGCGCGCGCACGACCTGGA
The DNA here is from genome assembly GCF_058783235.1 of Achromobacter sp. FW305-C-28. Taxonomy (NCBI): domain Bacteria; kingdom Pseudomonadati; phylum Pseudomonadota; class Betaproteobacteria; order Burkholderiales; family Alcaligenaceae; genus Achromobacter; species Achromobacter sp. FW305-C-28. The sequence continues at coordinate 171,121 of NZ_JBYSYL010000012.1, forward strand.
TATCCCGGTGGTGCTGGGGTCGGCCACGCCGTCGCTGGAAACCTGGCAGCACGCCGAACGCGGGCGCTACCTGCGGCTGGCCTTGCCGGGCCGCGCGCGGTCCAGCACCTTGCCGTCGATGAAGCTGGTGGATACCCGCCGCTTGCAGATGAAGCATGGGATGTCGCCGCAATTGCTCGAGGCCATCGGCGAACGCCTGGCCAACAAAGAACAGTCGCTCATCTTCCTGAACCGGCGCGGCTTTGCCCCGGTGCTGCATTGCCAGTCTTGCGGCTGGGTCAGCAACTGCCCGCGCTGCACGGCCTTTACCGTGCTGCACCGCGCCGGGCGCGGCCACCGCCTGCAATGCCATCATTGCGGCTACCAGGCGCCAGTGCCGCATGCCTGCCCAGAATGCGGCGACCAGGATCTGGCGCCCATGGGACGCGGCACCCAACGCGTGGAAGAACACCTGGCCGAGCTGTTTCCCGAAGCGCGCATCCTGCGCATCGATGCCGACAGCACGCGCAAGAAGGGCAGTGCCGAGGCCCTGTTCGCGTCGGTGCATGCCGGCGAGGTCGACATCCTGGTGGGCACCCAGATGGTAGCCAAGGGCCACGATTTCGCGCGGCTGGGGCTGGTGGGGGTATTGAACCCGGACTCTGCCCTGTTCGCACATGATTTCCGCGCGCCCGAACGCCTGTTCGCCCAGTTGATGCAGGTGGCGGGGCGGGCCGGGCGGCACCAGGGCAACGGCCAGGTCATCATCCAGACCGGTTACCCCGAGCAGCCCGTGTACCAGGCCCTGCTGCGCCACGATTATGCGGGCTTTGCCCGGCATGCGCTGCACGAGCGCGAGAGCACCGGCCTGCCGCCGTTTGCCTACCAGGCGCTGCTGACGGCCGAGGCGCGCGAGCTGGCGGTGGCGCAGGCTTTCCTGCAACAGGCGCGGGCCTTGCCCGAGGGCGAATGGGCCGCCGATTTTCCGGGGCTGGACGCCATCATGCTGTACGACCCGGTGCCGCTGCGGGTGGTGCGGGTGGCCAACGTCGAGCGCGCGCAATTGCTGGTCGAAAGCACCAGCCGTCCGGCGTTGCAGGCGTTCCTGGCATCGTGGTCGCACCATCTGCCCTATCTGGCCAACGAGGCCCGCGTGCGCTGGCAACTGGAGGTTGATCCGCTGGAAATCTGACGGCGGCGGCCTCGGCGCCGCCACCCTGATTGCTCTATGATCGTTCTCCCTTCTTCGAGTCACCATGTCCGCAAGCGAACCCATTGGCCACGGCCTGAACCCCGCGCAGAAAGAAGCGGTGCTGTACCTGGACGGCCCCTGCCTGGTGCTGGCCGGCGCCGGCAGCGGCAAGACGCGCGTGATCACCCAGAAGATCGCCTACCTGCTGCGCGAATGCGGTTACATGGGCCGCAACGTGGTGGCGCTGACCTTCACCAACAAGGCCGCGCGCGAGATGGACGAGCGCGTCAAGACGCTGGTCGACCGCAAGCTGGGCAAGGGCCTGACCATCAGCACCTTTCACTCGCTGGGCGTGAAGATGCTGCGCGAAGAGGCCCGCAATGCCGGCCTGAAACCCACGTTTTCCATCCTGGATGCCGATGACGCCATGGCGATCATCCAGGAACTGCTGGCCACCACCGACAAGGGCCGGCTGCGCCACGTGCAGGGCATCATCTCGCTGTGGAAGAACGCGCTGATGGAGCCGGACGATGCCGCGCGCGAAGCCATCACGCCGGGCGACGTCGAGGCCGCCAATGTGTATCGCAGCTACGCCGCGACGCTGGCCGCCTACCAGGCAGTGGACTTCGACGACCTGATCCGCATTCCGGCGATGCTGCTGGCCAACAACGAAGAAGTGCGCACCCGCTGGCAGAACCGCGTGCGCTATCTGCTGGTGGACGAATACCAGGACACCAACGTGTGCCAGTACCGCCTGGTGCAACTGCTGACCGGCCCGCGCGCCATGTTCACGGCGGTGGGCGACGACGACCAGGCCATCTATGCCTGGCGCGGCGCCACCATCGAGAACCTGGCCAAGCTCACGACCGACTACCCGAACCTCAAGCTCATCAAGCTGGAACAGAACTACCGGTCGGTGCAGCGCATCCTGGCAGCGGCCAACCAGGTGATCGAAAAGAATCCCAAGCTGTTCGACAAGAAGCTGTGGTCGGACCTGGGCGTGGGCGAGCCGATCCTGGTGTCGCCGATGGACGGCGAAGAGCAGGAAGCCGAGTCCATCGCCATGAAGATCTCGGCCTCGCGCTTCGAGCGCCAGGCCCAGTGGAAGGACTTCGCTATCCTGTATCGCGGCAACCACCAGTCGCGCATCCTGGAGCAGGCGCTGCGCAACCTGAAGATTCCGTACACGATTTCGGGTGGGCAGAGCTTCTTCGACAAGGCCGAAGTGCGCGACGTGCTGTCGTACCTGCGCCTGCTGGCCAACGACGACGACGACCCGGCCTTCATCCGGGCCGCCACCACGCCCAAGCGCGGCATCGGCCAGGCCACGCTGCAGACACTGGGCCAGTACGCCGCCAGCCGCGAGCTCTCGATGTTGGCGGCAGTGGAAGAGACCGGCCTGGAAAGCCAGCTGGCCCCGCGTCAGCTGGAACCCCTGCGCACCTTTACCGAATTCATCCGCCGCATGCAGTGGCGCGCCGGCCGCGGTGCCACGTCGGGCAAGGACGCCGCACCGGCCGAACCGGCTGGCGTCATCCTGGACGACCTGGTGCAGGCGATCCAGTATGAACGCCACCTGTTCGAACTGTTCGACGAACGGCCCGCGCAGACGCGTTGGCAGAACGTGTTGGAACTGACCGGCTGGCTCAAGCGCAAGGCCGAAGAAGACAACATGTCGCTGTTCGACCTGGTGCAGCACGTGGCGCTGGTCACCATGCTGGAACGCGGCGAAGAAGAAGAGCCGGACGCGGTCAAGATGTCGACCCTGCACGCGTCCAAGGGGCTGGAGTATCCGCACGTGTACCTGGCTGGCGTCGAGGAAGGCCTGCTGCCCCACCTGGGCAAGGACGACGAAGACGGCGATCCGGCACGCGCCGCCGAGAACCTGGCCACCCGCATCCAGGAAGAACGCCGCCTGATGTACGTGGGCATCACGCGGGCGCAGCGCAGCCTGAACCTCAGTTGGTGCAAGCGTCGCCGCCGGGCGCGCGAAGACGTGGTGCGCGAGCCGTCGCGCTTCATCGAGGAAATGGGGCTGGATGATCCGACCGTGCAGGAAGACGAAACCACGGCCGCCATGAATCCCAAAGAGCGCATGGCCATGCTCAAGGCGTTGCTCAAGAAGTAGCGCCGCAATAAATTACATGACGGAGGGCGGTTCCAGGGGCTATACCTGCCGCTTTGCACCATGGCGCTATCCATGAAGGACGACGTTCGATATCAACCGGTGGCGGGCACGCCGGGCCTGGTGCTGGGCGTGGCGCGCCTGTCCGAATTCCAGTTCGACCGGCATTACCACATGGATTACCACATCGGCCTGGTGACCCAGGGCGTCCAGCGCCAGACCTTCGGCGGCCAGAGCATCCTGCTGGGGCCGGGCGCGGTGGCGCTGATGCCGCCGGGCGAGATTCATGACGGCACCGGCGTGGACGACTACGGCCACAGCTATACGCTGAAGACCTTCCGCATCGCGCCGGACCTGATGCGCGGTTTCATCGCCGAGGTTTCGGGGGCGGGGCCTGACGAGCGCTTCATGGGCACGCTGGTCGAAGATGCGCGGCTGGCGGCCCGCTTCATGGCATTGCACGCCTCGTGGATGGATGGCGCCGCCGCCGGCCCGCTGGCGCATGAATCCGTATCGTTGGCGCTGATGGGCGCCTTGTTCGCCCGCACCGGCGCCGTGGCGCCGCAGGATATCCGCGGCGGCCTGTCGGCCGTGCATACGCGCCGGGTGCTGGACTACTGCCAGGCCCACCTGGCCGACAAGATCAGCCTGCAAGACCTGGCGCGGCTGTGCGGCCTGAGCCGCTACCAGTTCCTGCGGCGTTTCGCGCTATCGGTCGGCCTGACCCCGCATGCCTGGCTGACGCGGCTGCGCCTGGAGCGGGCCTGCGCGGTGCTGGCGCGCGCGCAGGCGTCGATCGCGCAGGTCGCGGCCGACGTGGGCTTCTACGATCAAAGCCACTTCAACCGCGCGTTTCGCTCGGCCTACGGCGTGGCGCCGTCGGCGTTTCGGCGCGCAGCGTAGCCTCGATACGAAGCCCTACCGGCACTGTTCGCGCAGCGCCGCCAGGAAATGGTCCACGTCCTGCTCACGCGTGGCGAACGAGGTGACCAGGCGCACCACGCCGGGGCCCCAGCGATCGTGATAGAAGCGAAAGCCCTGGGCGAGCAGGCCTTCGATGGCCGCGGCCGGCAGGCGGCAGAACAGAATGTTGGCCTGTACCGGCCCTTGCGTTTCCACGCCCGGCAGGTCGGCCATGCCGGCGGCCAGGCGGGCCGCCATGGCGTTGGCCTGGCGCGCGTTGCGCAGCCACAGGCCGTCGTCCAGATAGGCTTCCATCTGGGCCGACAGCAGGCGCATCTTGGAGAACAGGTGACCGCCGCGCTTGCGCCGGTAGGCCAGTTCGGTGGCCAGGCCCGGCTCGAACAGCACGATGGCTTCCGCGCCCAGCACGCCGTTCTTGGTGGCGCCGAACGACAGCGCCTTGACGCCCGCCTTCCAGGTCATCTCGGCGGGGGTGCAGCCCAGGCTGACCAGCGCGTTGGCAAAGCGTGCGCCGTCCATGTGCAGCGGCAGGCCGGCGCCCTGGCAGATCTCGCTGATCGCGGCGATTTCAGCCAGCGTGTAGATGCTGCCGGTTTCAGTCGCCTGAGTGATGCTGACGCAGGCAGGCTGCATGGAATGCACGTCGCCGACCTTGCGGCGCACTTCGACGGCAAGTTGCGCCGGGTCGATCTTGGCGGCGTCGCCGTCCAGCAACGTCAGGCGGGCGCCGCTGGTGTAGAACTGCGGCGCGCCGCATTCGTCGTTGGCGATATGGCTTTGCGCGTGGCAAAGCACGCTGCCCCACGGCGGCGTCAGCACGGACAGCGCCAGCGAATTGGCCGCGGTGCCGGTCGGCACCAGCAGCACGTCGACCTCGTGTTCGAAAATCTCGGCCAATTGCCGCGCCACGCGCTGGCTGGCGTCGTCGGCGCCATAGGGTTGGGCCTGTCCCTCATTGGCGCGCAGCAGCGCCTCCAGGACTTGTGGGCTGGCGCCGGCGATGTTGTCGCTGGAAAAACCCAGCTGTGGGGAAAACGGGGGGGAAGTGTCCAAGGCAAGGCTCTCTGGCGGATAGGGCGAATGCCCACTATGCCAACCCGGCGGCAGGCGGGCTTGTAGAAAATTGCACGCCGCTTACACTGGGACGTATCGCCAAGGCCCTGCGCCGGGCCTGTCTTGAAGGAGCGCATCATGTGCCGCTGGCTCGCTTACACCGGTAGTCCCCTGCAAATGGAGAGCGTGCTGTTCAAGGCCAAGCACTCTCTGATCGACCAGAGCCTGCACGCACGCATGAGTGTCACCACCACCAATGGCGACGGCTTCGGCCTGGGCTGGTACAGCCCGCCGCGAGGCGGCCGGCACCCGAATGGCCAGCCCGCGGATGGCCAACCCCAGGCAAGCCCGCCCCAAGAGCCGCCATTCCGCTACCGCAGCGTGCATCCGGCCTGGAACGACCGCAACCTGCGCGAAGCGGCGCGCGCCATCCATGCGCCGCTGTTCGTGGCACACATCCGTGCCGCTACTGACACGCCGGCCCAGGAAACCAACTGCCACCCGTTTCGCCACGGCAACTGGCTGTTCGTGCATAACGGCGTTATCCGCGACTATCCGCTGCTTCGGCGCGACCTGATGCTGATGATCGCGCCGAGCTATTTCGGGTCACTGGAAGGGTCGACCGATTCCGAGGTGATGTTCCTGCTGGCGCTGACGTTCGGCCTGGAAGAAGACGCGCTGCCCGCGCTGGCGCGCATGGTCGGCGCGGTCGAAGAGACCGGCCGGCGTCATGGCGTGGCGCAGCCCATCAACATGACGGTCTGCGCGCTGGACGGTGAACGGCTGATCGCGGTGCGCTATTCCAGCGAACGCGAATCGCGCACGCTGTTTCACAACACCTGCGTGCACCACCTGCGCCAGCTGTACCCCGACGATCCGCAGATCGCGGCGCTGGACGACAACGCCTTCCTGCTGCTGTCCGAGCCGTTGACCGAGATGCCGGGGGCCTGGGAAGAAGTGCCCGAGGCCACCGCCATCATCGCGGCGCACGGCCGGGTGGAGCATTACCCGTTCGTGCCGGTGGCGCCGGGCGCCTGAACGCCGTAGCGGGCCGCGGGCGCATTGCGAGACAGTTCCGGGCCCAGCGCCTGGCGCGCGTCTTCCAGGCGCTGCCACAGGGCCGCTTCGCCCAATGCGGGAATGGTCACGAATTCGCCCTGGTCCAGGCCGGCCAGCGCGGCCTGCACCATGTCATCGGCGGTCATCACGATGGCGGCGGGCAATTCGCTGGCCGGTTTCCCCGCCAGGTCCCAGAAGTCGGTGCCCGTGGCGCCCGGCAGCACGGCCTGGATGCGCACGCCCTTGTCGGCCAGCTCGTGGCGCAGCGATTGCGAGTACGCCAGCACATACGCCTTGCTGGCGCCGTAGACGCCATTGAGCAGTTCCGGATGCAGCGCCACGACCGACGCAATGTTGATCAGCGTGCCATTGCCACGCGCGACGAATCCCGGCACCGCCGCCATGGTCAGGCGTGTCAGCGCACTGACGTTCAGGTCGATCATCGCCTGCATCTGTTCGGGGTCCGATTGCAGCAGCGGCGCCACCGAGCCGATCCCGGCGTTGTTCACCAGCACGGTCAGCGACTCGTCTTCACGCAGCTCACGCGCCACCCGGGCCAGGCCGTCGGCATCGGCCAGGTCGGCCGGCAGCACGCGTACGTCGCGGCCGGTTTCGGTGCGCAGGCGCGCCGCCAATGCTTCCAGCCGGGCGGCGTTGCGCGCCACCAGCGTCAGGTCATGGCCGCGGCGGGCCAGGTGATGCGCGTAGCGTGCGCCGATACCGGTCGAGGCGCCGGTGACCAGGGCGCGGCCGGGGGTGTGATTCAGGGGGGTATTGCTCATGCTGGCTCCTAGGGGAAGGCGGTGGATGCCGCCGGTACCCATGCAGAGTAGAATTGGCAGGAAATATCCTCAATGACATAGAAACGTCTTTTTAGGACATCCGACGAAATCGGTCGGATCAGGACGCGAACCCCGGCCTGAGCCAGGCCTTTTCTTCTGTTGGCGCGCCTCTTCATGAAAACGATCGCGATCGTGCTGCACCCCGGTTTCCAGGTCCTGAGCCTGGCCGCCAGTTCCGTCTTCGAAACAGTCAACATGCACCTGGGGTCCGTGCAGTACCGGGTGACGCTGGTATCCGAGCACGGCGGTCCGGTGCCCAGTTCACAGGGCTTTTCGGTGGATTCCACCAAGCTGGGCCGCCGCACGTTCGATACGCTGATCGTGGCCGGCGACAACACCGGCGCGGGGGCGTCCGAAGGCCTGCTGCGCGCCTTGCAGGCCGCCAGCAAGCGCGTGCGCCGCTGCGCCGCCATGTGCACCGGCGCTTTCGTCCTGGCGCAGGCCGGCCTGCTGCAAGGGCGCCGCGTCACCACGCACTGGCATTTCGCGCGACGCTTGCAGCGCGAGTACCCCGGCGTGCAGGTGGACGAAGACCGCATCTATGTGGCCGACGGTCCGATCTGGACATCGGCGGGCATGAGCGCGGGCGTGGATATGGCGCTGGCCATGGTGGAAGCCGATCTGGGCGCGGATGTGGCTCGCATGGTGGCGCGCAAGCTGGTGCTGACGCAGCGCCGCGCGGGCGGCCAGTCGCAGTATTCCGCGTTGCTGGAACTGGATGCCAAGTCCGACCGGGTGCAGACGGCGCTGGCTTACGCCCGCGCCAACCTGAAGGCCGAACTGTCGGTCGACGAACTGGCCCGCGCCGCGCACCTGAGCCCGCGCCAATTCAGCCGCGTCTTCCGCCTGGAAACCGGCCAATCGCCCGCCAAGGCGGTGGAACACCTGCGGCTGGAGGCCGCGCAGGGCATGATGCAGTCCGGCCGCCATCCGGCCGAGGTGGTTGCGCGCGAAACGGGCTTTGGCGACCGCGACCGAATGCGCAAGGCCTTCCTGCGCGCATTCGGCCAATCGCCGCAGGCGATGCAACGGCTGATACGCGCCTGACCCCGTTATTGCCGCATCGGGCCGCTAAAACGGGGTCATCAAGCACGCTTTGCCGATATGGGGGAGAATGCGTATCGCATGACTTTGCGACGTTCCTGGGCCGCGAAAGCACCCTGATTCCAATAAGGAAGTTGCATGACTGATGACAGAACCCCGCAGGCTCCTGATGCATTGGCGGTGTTTGTAGACACGGGGAGCACCCCGGATTGCTTTGAATTGCACGAGCGCGGCATCGTCCGCCAGCAAGACGGCGAACGCTACTACACCGCCTTCGCCGACATCTCCGACCTGTACTTGTCTGCCCCTGGCCCGCAAGCCGGCCCCGACGGCATCGACCGCTTTGCCTACCGCAGCCGCGCCGAACCCGGCTGGACCCTGGTACCCGGCGACATTGCCGAATTCCCCCGCTTCATGGATGCCTTCCGCTCGCGCCTGGTCGACCAGCGCCTGCCGGTGCTCGAAGCGCGCCTGGCCGACGGCGCGAAGGTGGCGTTCCGCACGCTGGATGGCGGCGATTTCCCCGACCTGACCACGCGCGAACTGGCCCTGTCGGCTGAAGGCCTGCACATCGGCGCCGATACCTGGCCCTACGAATCGCTGCAACGCATCGACCTGAACGACTGGACGGAAACGGTCAGCCTGCGCACCGACGACGGCGCCACGGTGTTCTCGTGCCCCGCGGCGCGCATCCTCAGTTCGGACCTGTTCGTGAACCTGGTCTACGACCGCCTGGGTGAAACGGCGCAAGCGGCATCGGCCTGACGGCCTGGCCGCCTCTGGCGTCACACGCCAGGCGCATGGCGCAAGCCCCGAAGCATCAAGGGCCGCGAAAGCGGCCCTTGTGTCGTGGGGGTGCGGTGTTCGCCGCGCGGCTCAATGGCCCGTATGCAGGGCCGGGTTGAGCGTGCCCCATGCCGCAGTGCGCACCAGTGTTTCGACCGCGCCGGTCTGCGAGTTGCGGCGGAACAGCAGTCCATGCTGGCCGGCCAGTTCGACGGCCTTGACCACGGCCCCTTCGGGCGTCAGTACGCGCGTGCCGGCGGTGACATAGCAACCCGCTTCGACGACGCAGTCATCGCCCAACGAGATGCCGATGCCCGAGTTGGCGCCGAGCAGGCAGCGCTTGCCGATGGCAACAACCTGTTTGCCGCCACCAGACATAGTGCCCATGATGGACGCACCGCCGCCGACGTCGGTGCCATCATCGACGATGACGCCAGCACTGATGCGGCCTTCGACCATGGAAGCTCCCAGGGTGCCAGCATTGAAGTTGCAGAACCCTTCGTGCAGCACGGTGGTGCCCGCGGCCAGATGCGCACCGAGCCGCACGCGCGCGGTATCGGCAATGCGCACACCGGCCGGCACGACGTAGTCGGTCATGCGCGGAATCTTGTCGACGCCGCGAATCTCCAGTACTTGCCCGGTGGCGCGCAGTTGCCAACGCAGGGCGTCGACCTGATCGACGGCGCAAGGCCCGACCGACGTCCAGGCGACATTGGCCAACACATTGAACAAACCATCCAGATTGGCGCCGTGCGGCCGAATGAGCCGATGACTGAGCAGATGCAGGCGCAGATAGGCATCATGGGCATCGGCGGGCGGCGCATCGAGCGAAGCGATGGCGGTGCGCACGGCAACGATGTCCACTTTACGACGCGTATCGCGGCCAAGAGACGTCGGCACATGTTCGCCAAGGGCGGCGCGCGCTTCTTCAGGCGTCAGGTGGCGAGTGCCGCCGGCAGGCGAGTTGTCGGCCAGGGAAGGGCGCGGATACCAAGTATCAAGAACGGTGCCGTCGGCGGCAATAGTGGCTAGGCCGTAGGCGATGGCGCTGGTTTGAGTGGCTTGGGACATGGTTCTTGCTGAGTTCTGTTGTGGTTCTTTTTTGGGGGTTCTCTGGGGGAATATTCTAGGCCAGGTTGTTGGTGTTCGTATCTTGCGTGTGGGTGTTCTTCGTAGGTTGGGTCTCGTTTTGGTGGCTTGCGTTGGTCAGTTCTTCGTAGGTCGCCCCTTGCGGCGGCGGCATGCGGAGTGGGCGCCCACGATTGCGGTCCGGAG